>NZ_JARUXE010000041.1 GCF_030433895.1 Arthrobacter sp. PsM3
TGCGGCTCCTGTGGAGCCGCACCCTTGCACGTCGTACTCCCCCGGCCGGGCGCATACCGGAACTGGCGGACGGTGCCAGGACGGCGATTCATAGGCTGAGGCCTTCTGGACCAGGCTACCGGTGCGCAGTCCGGGGGTGCTCGGCCCGCTCCCTCTCTCGGCTGCACGGCGTGATGGCCCCCGGGAGGCCCCCGCAGCGTCTTCGGTTAGCCCGCTGACACGTCTATGAGAACCTTGCCGACGATGCTCTCTTCCACGGCCGTGTGGGCTGCAGCCGTGTCAGCAAGGTCAAAGTGGTGCAGCGGCAGGCCTGCGGCCTCTCCCACCGGAAGGGCGCCGTCGGCGATGGCCGCATTGATGTCCTCGGCGGCGGCGTGCACTGCCGCCATGCCAACGGTGTAGAGCAGCACGAACTGGTAGCGGACGTTGAGGCTGAAATGCCTGCGCACGTCCAGGCTCATCTGATCGCCGCCGTTGTTGGCGTAGACCGCGACGGAACCGCGGTTCCGGATCACAGCCAGGTCGAGTTCCGAGTTCTGCGCGGGTGCCACCTCCACGATCTGGTCGACGCCGTCGGGAGCGATCCGGCGGATCTCCGCGGCCGCGCGGGTTTCCCGGTAATTGATAACGTGATCGGCGCCGGCGGCGGTGACCAGCGCGACCTTCGCCGGTCCGCTCACGGTTGTGATCACAACGGCGCCGGCCCACTTGGCGAGCTGGATCGCCGCATGGCCCACCGCGCCGGCCCCTCCAGCGACGAGAACCACCTTGCCGTCCAAGGCTCCCGGGTGCAGCCGCCGCGGGCCGTCCTCGGCGATGGTCAGGGCCCGGTGGGCAGTGATCGCGGGAACGCCCAGGCTTGCGCCGAGGTCGAACCCGGCATTCTCCGGCAGCGGAAAGATCCGCTCGGCCGGCAGGACGGCGAACTCCTGCGCTGTCCCGCCGTCGGCGCGCTGGTAGGCGGCCAGGGCCAGCCACACCCTGTCACCGACGCGGAGGTGCTCGACGCCAGGTCCGACGGCGTCGACCACTCCAGCGCCGTCCTGGTTCGGCACAACCTCCGCGAAGGGCAAGGGCTCCCCCGGTTTGGCGCCGCGGCGCGACTTCCAGTCGGTGGGGTTCACCGCGGAGACCATGATCCGCACGCGTGCCTCCCCGTGCCCCGGGTCGCGGATTTCGCGGTCGACCAGCTCGAGAACAGACGGATCGCCGGTGGAACGGTACACGATTGATTTCATACTGTGTCCTAACGCCGGCCCGGACCGAAAATTCCCGCCCGGTGCCGGACCGCGCACGCACTGACACCGGCCATGGCCTCGCGAGTGGACTTCGGTCCCGTCCGTGACGGGGCGGCGGAGCATTTTGAGGGCAGTCTTTGAGCCGGTTCCCACCGCGTGAGCCTCTTGGGCGCCGTCGCTCGAGTATTGGAGCAACACCGGGCTGCGCCGCCGGCCTGGAGTGCAGTTGGCTGCAGATTGAGGCTTCTTCCGTGGTGGAAGCCCTCGAGTACCGGTTGCTGCCATTCGGCGTCCCCGTCGTCTCTTCGGGAGGCTGACGATTCGGCTCGCTGGCCATGTGCTTCCTGATGTGACGAGACCGGAACATGCCGGGCTCGTCGTCGAAGCAAAGGGAGGGGCTACGCCTGGGCGGTGCCGTTGTATTCGTCGTCGGTGATGTGCTCGCCCCAGATGGTGGTCTTGGCGGGGTCCTCGCCGTTCTGGAGCATGGCGAGATGTTCCATAAAGCAGCCGGGGGCGGCAGCATGCCAGTGCTCCTCGCAGGGAGGGGTGTACAGCGTCTGGCCAGGGTGAACCTCGATGATCTTGCCGTCCCGGCCGCCGAAGCGGCCGACGCCCTGGGTGATCCGAAGATACTGTCCGTGCTCGTGGGAGTGCCAGGCGGTGCGGGCGCCGGGAGCGAACCGGACTGTCGCGACGACCATCGTTTGGTCGGACTCGTGGGGTAGCGCGATCGGATCCAGCCACACGTCGCCAGCGAATTGGGGTGGGGGGTTTTTGGTAGTCGGTACATTGGGTTCGATGTTCATGATTTTCCTTGCCTGTTGTCTGAGAAAAGTTGCTTGGCGACGCCCGTTAACCTCTGTCTTAGGATTCGGGGATGACCATGGCGAAGCGCTCCTCGCGGGCCTCGTCCGGGTCCGGACCGTTCCGGTTGCCGGTGTCGAGCGAGTCGATGGCGGTGAGTTCCTCGGCACTGAGTTCGAAGTCGAGGACGTCGAAGTTTTCAGCGATCCGTGCCGGGTTGGTGGATTTCGGGATGGCTGAGCGGCCGTGCTGCAGGTGCCACCGGATCATGACCTGTGCTGGGGTCTTGCTGTGTGCCTGCCCGATCGCGGCGAGCGACGGGTCCTCCATCACGTTCCTGCGGTCCTCGCCCCAGCCTGGGTAGAAAGTGATCCCTCCAATCGGCGACCACGCCTGGGTGAGGATCCCGTGCCGGGCATCAGCTGCCTGTACGTCCGGCTGGCTGAAGTAGGGGTGCAGCTCGATTTGGTTCACGGCCGGGACGACGTCGGTCGAGTCCAGCAGTGGCTTCAGATGGTGCGGCATGAAGTTGCTGACGCCGATCGCCCGCACGCGCCCGTCAGCCAGCAGGGTCTCCAGCGCCTTGTACGCGGCGATGGTCTTTTCGAACCGGTCGGGGGCGGGCTGGTGCAGGATGAGCAGGTCCAGGTAGTCGACACCGAGCTTGCCCGTCGCTTTGTCCCAGGCATGCAGGGTCTGGTCATAGCCGTAGTCACTGACCCAGACCTTGGTCTCAATGAACACCTCCGAGCGATCCAGGCCGGAGTTGAGGATGCCCTGCCCGACCTCCGGCTCGTTGCCGTAGGCTGCGGCAGTGTCGAGGTGCCGGTAGCCCGTTGCCAGCGCGGCCTCGACGGCAGAAGTGGTCTGCTCCGGGGCGCTTTGGAAGACGCCCAGGCCCAGGGCTGGCATCGTGACGTCGTTGTTGAGTGTAAGTTCCATGTTCATGCCTTTCACGGTATTCAGATGTGTGGCGTTGTGGGAGTGCACGTCAGTACCCCCTTGAGGTGGATGGCATCGCTGGTTCATCGGACCTCTTGGAGTTCCGGCGCAGGGGCGGCCGCCTGCGGTGTCCTCGCGCGGCGGCCGGCCAAGTCTGCGGGCAGGATGAGGGCCGCGGCGGCGGCAAGGGCAAGGAGCAGAAGGACGCTGCCCGTGGTGAGTGCGACGCTGACCTGCGAGGCCAGGTGCGCTACGGAAGAACCCGTGGTCGGGACGGTCCCTGCGGCCGCGACCGCGATACCAAGCCCCAGGCAGGTACCGACCTGGTGGAAGGTGTTCACCAGACCCGATGCGGCGCCGGCGTCTGCCGCGGGGGCGCCGATGATGCCGAACGAGGTCAGCGGCGCAAACGCGAGGCCCTGACCGGCGCCGATGAGGATCATCGGCAGAGCCACCCCGGTCAGGTAGGCCGAGTCGATGCCGACGCGGCTGAGCCAGAACATCCCGACAAGGGTGACCAGGATGCCTGCCACGAGTGGAAGGGAACCCGGCATCCGCCCTAGCAGCCGCGGGATGGCCATGGCGACGGCGAAGTTGACCGCCGTCATGGGCAGGAACCCGATGCCGGCCTGCAGCGGATCGAAGCCCAGTACTTCCTGGAGGTACTGGGTGGTGAAGAAGAAGAATGCGATCATCGCGCCCAGGTACAGGAAGCGGGCAACGTAGGCGCCGGTGCGACGGCGGCTCGCGAACAGCCGCAGCGGCATGATCGGCTGGGCCGCCCTGCGCTCGATCAGTACGAACGCGGCCAGGAGCACGACGCCGGCGCTGACGGCTGTGACGGTGACCGGCGAGGCCCATCCTTCGTCGGCGGTGTTGATGATGCCGAACACGAGAGCGCCGACACCCAGTGTGGCGCTGAGCGCGCCGAATACGTCGAAGCGGCCGCGGGCCCGGCCTGTTTCCGGGATGAACCGCGGTGCGAGTGCAATCATCGTGGCGCCAATGGGTACGTTGACGAAGAACCCGGCCCGCCAGGAGATCCAGTGGGCCAGCGCCCCGCCGATGACCAGACCGAGGCTGGCGCCGATCCCTGCGGTCGCACCACACAACGCGACGGCCCGGGTGCGCTCCCGGCCCTCCGGGAAACTCGCCGTGAGCAGGGAGAGTGAGGCGGGCGCGACGATCGTAGCCCCGATACCCTGGACCGCGCGGCCGGCGATCGCCCACCAGCCCGCCGGCGCCAGTCCGATCAGCAACGACGCGATCGAGAACACCACCAGCCCGAAGACGAAGACCTGCCGGCGTCCGAGCAGGTCTCCTGCCCGGGCGCCGAGGAGCAGGAGGCCGCCGAAGACCAGCGTGTAGGCGTCCTGAACCCAGGAGAGCTCACCGGTGCTCAGCCGCAGGTCTTCCTGCAGGCTCGGCAGGGCGGTGAAGATGACAGAGTTATCCAGCAGGATCATGAAGTAGCTGACGAGGATGATCGCCAGGATCGCTGCCGGGTGGGGAGCGGTTGCAGGTGCAGGTTTCATGCTTTCCATGCAACCGTGATTCCTTATGGGCCGGGAGTCACTGTCGTTCGGGTTACTGCCAGTCCCTCCCTGGAGCACCTTCCGCTGCGTAGCGTGGATGCCATGACACACAGTGAGGACGTGCGGAAGTTCCTGACCTCCCGCCGCGCAAGGATCACTCCGGAAGAGGCCGGGCTGCCGGCCAATGGCGGCAACCGGCGCGTTACCGGGCTGCGCCGGGAGGAAGTCGCGATGCTCGCCGGGATGAGCATCGATTACTACATACGCCTGGAGCGGGGAAACCTCTCCGGCGCCTCGGACAGCGTCCTCGAAGCGCTCGGGCGCGCCCTGAAGCTCGACGACGCCGAAACGGCCCACCTTTTTGACCTGGCCCGCGCCGCCACCGCCTCCCCCCGGGTGCGGCGCAAGCGCAGCCCGCGGACGGTGCGGCCGAGCGTGCAACGCGTCATTGACGCGATCACGACGGCTCCGGCCTGGGTCCGCAACGACCGCGGGGACGTCCTCGCCGCCAACGAACTCGGCCGCGCCCTTTATCTGGACTTGATGGCCGAACAGACCACCCCGCCGAACCGCGCACGGTTCACCTTCCTGAACCCGAAGGCGCGGGAGTTCTTCGCGGATTGGGAACGCGCGGCGGATGACATCGTCGCTGTCCTGCGGTCCCCAGCCGGGAAAACCCGTACGACAAGGACCTCACGGACCTGATCGGTGAACTCTCCACCCGCAGCGAGGAGTTCCGCACCCGGTGGGCCCGTCACGACGTGAAGCACCACCGCACCGGCCGCAAACGGTTTCACCACCCGATCGTTGGCGACCTGGACCTGAGCTTTGAAGCGCTGGAACTCCCCGCAGACCCGGGACTGCGCATCAACGTCTACACAGGGGGCAGCAGCCTCAGCGCCGACGTCGAACTCTTCATCTTCGGGATCGCCTCGATCGCCGGAATCATCACCACCGGCGCGCTCCTGGACCGCCACCCCCGCCCGTTGCTGCACGGAAGCGCCGCCCTGTTCATCGCAGCGACCGTGCTGCGGGGGATCACGTTCGGCGGGGTGGCCGCCCAGCTCCAAGCGGCCCTCACCACCACCGGAGGCGCGGACTCCGACGTCGCGAACTCGTTCCTGCCGGTGGCGTTCAACCTCGCCATCTTCACCGCCGGCATCCTCGGCGCCGCCCTGCTGACGAATTTCAGCGGCCTGGTACTTGCGGTCGTGATGATCGTCGCCGGCCTGGCCGCGCTCATGCTGACCCTCTGCGGACGCCGCACCGCGTTCCCCGCTCGCCTCTAGCGGCGGCGCGAAGGTCTAATCTCCCTCACGTGAAGAGGTCCGCCACGTACCTGCCGTGGGTGCGTTCCACCTCATCCATCCACGCCCCGGCGTCCGCCGCCGAGGCGCCGGTCGCCTCCCGGTAAATCTGTACGCACGTGTTTCGGACCTGCGGCGCCATGTACTCGCCGTCGCCGCAGACGTAGACCGTGGCGCCCTGTTTGACGAGTTCCACAACGTCGCTGCGGTCCGACCACAGCCTGTCCTGGACGTGCTTCGGGCCGTCCCCGAGTGCGGTGGAAAAGACCGGCCTGAGGTCGAGGTTGGCGTCCTCCGCCCAGGAGGCAAGCTCGGTATGATAAAGGAAATCGGTGTCCGGGGCACGGCAGCCGAAGAACAGCAGGGACCGTGCCGGCGTCACACCCTCGGCCTGCGCCCGCAATGCGCGGTCCTGGACGAAGCCGCGGAATGGCGCCAGCCCGGTCCCGGCACAGACCATGATGAGTGGAACCGCTAAAGAGGCTGGCGGGTGGAAAGCGGCATTCGAAGGACGAACGGTCACGGCGATCCTTGACCCGGGCTTGGCCTGTGCTAGATACGTGGAGGAAGCCCCTTCGAAGGTGCCGCGGCCGGACCACGCCGGTGCCTGGATGACGGCGAAGGTCAAAGTGGCATGGTCTGGGCTCCAGAGCGGCGACGAGGAAATGGAGTACCGGCGGGGCGTCAGTTGGGTCAGCAGTTGCAGGAACGAGGTGAACGACAGCTGGCATGACGGGTACGTTTCCAGCAGATCCAGGAGGGAGACGCGCTGGTCCAGGATCTCGGCCACGTACCGCCCGGGGTCCTGCGCCAAGGCCTCAATCCCCCTCCGCTGTTCAGCGTCCGCGGCGACATCGGCCAGGTCCTCGAGCTGGGCACGGGTCGCGGGGACCGCAAGTTCGACGTAGCTGCTCAGCAGCTCGCCCACGGCTACGGGCGAACCGGTGGGCAGGAAAGTATCTCCCCGCTCCATACTCAGCAGGACGTTCGCGTCGTAGTCGAGGTTGAAGCGCGCCAACGCCCGCTCTACAAGCCCGCTGGGATTCAGCGGCAGCACCGCCAGGTAGTCGCCGGTCCGGTAGCTCATCCCTTCGGGGAGGGCTATCTCGACATGCCGTTTGGACCGGGCACCGGGTTTGGCGAGGTTCACCAGTTCCCGGTTCGCGACGACGGTACCCAGTGCCAGACCGTTCTGCCGCAGCAGCGGGTCCCGGACATTCCCAACGAACTGCAGTTCAAGCTGGGGCTGCGCGGCCGGTGAACTGGTCCGCTGTCCGAGGGCGGCGTCCACTGCGGGCCAGAATCCCTCGTACCACTCATCGAAATCGCCGAAGAAGTCGCCGCGGGCGTTGGCCTCACCCCGGGCATAGATCCGCACGGCGCCGGCGGCCTCGAGCCGGGCGTCGACGGCTTTAGGCACCTCCTGATAAGTTCGCGCCCAGTCCTTGTTGCCATTGCCGAAGACCGCGTACCGCACTCCGGCGAGGCTGCCAGGCCTCAGGCCCTGGGTCCATGTGAGAAATCTCCGGGCATTGTCCGGTGGCTGCCCCTCATAGGAGGAGGTTACGACCATGACGAGACCTTCCGTCGGCAGTCCGCCGGCGGCCTCGTCGAGCGGACCGATCGTGGGGCTGTAGCCGCGCCGTCCGGCGTCGTTGGCAATGCGCTGGGCGAAATCCTTGGACGTGCCTGCATTGGAACCGTAGAGCACCCGGATCGGAACACCGTTGGGGGCGGCGGCGGGCAACTCCGCCTGCCGGGCATGTTCGACGGCGGCATGCTTCGGCGCTGCGATCTTGACGTCCCGCCGGCTCACGTGGATGTACAGCCCTTCCGGCTTCATCGTCAGGGTGTGCTTGATCTGGAGTTCGTAACCGGGGTCCGCCGACGTCACCTCGAAACGCTGCAGCAGCTTGGCCAGGAAGAGCATGGCCTCCTGCAGGGCAAAGCCCCGGCCGATGCAGGAGCGCTGGCCGTTCCCGAAGGGCTTCCAGGCATTGGCCGGGATGGCTGCGGCCCGCTCCGGGCTGAACCGGTCCGGGTCGAACACGCCGGCGTCCTCTCCCCACGCCACCTTGTCCCGATGCAACTGCGGGAGCAGGACCAGGATGGGCTGTCCCGCGTTGACTTCGTAGCGTCCGCCGAGCGTCGTGTCCTCGAACGGGGCTACGTTGAACGCCGGGGCGGTGGGCCAAAGCCGCAGCGTTTCCTTGAGGATCTGATCGAGGTACCCCAGCCGGGGCAGGTGCTCGAACGTGGCGCTGTCCGAGGCAAGGACCTCGTCCACCACGGCTTGCGCTTTGGCCAGCACGCCAGGGTGGCGCAGCAGCTCGTAAAGCGTGAAGGAGAGCAAGCCACTGGTGGTCTCATGTCCGGCGATCAGGAAAGTGACCATCTGGTAGCGGATGTTCTCGTCAGAGAGCCGCTCGCCGGTCACCGGATCCGCAGCGCTGAGCATGGTGTCGAGGATGTCCTCCAGCCCCGCGGGGCTGGGATTGCGCCGCCGGTCGCTGATGATCTGCTCGGCAACCTCAAACATCAGGGCGTTGTCGTCCTCGAGTTGGTGGCGTCGGCGCAGCATGATCTTGTTCTGCACGGGCAGCCTGCGCGCCCGGTCCCTGGATTCAACCAGGGCGCGGACCATCGCCCCAACGAATGGATGCATCTCCTCCCGATAAAGACTGTTGAACCGGTAGTTGAACGAGCACAGGGCGATCGTATCCAGCGTCAGGCGGGTGGTGTTGTCCGGCACATCGATCCGGGCCGCGGGCCCGAGCCGCTCCCACTTGAGCAGCAGCTGCTCGACGATGTCGTCCATGCCCGTGAACATCCGGCGCAGCGCTGCGGGTCCGAATGCCGGCATCAGGATCCGGTGCGCCTTTTTCCAGTTGGGTTCTTGTGTTTCCGCGGTGAACAGGCCGTCGCCGGCGAACTGCCGCACCTGCCGAAGGGCAATGCCGAGCACCTTGCCAAAGCGCGATTCATCGCAGACCTCGTTGACCAGTTCCTGGGAGGAGAGGACGACGACACTGCGGTTGAAGAACTGGATGCGGACGATGGGGCCGTACTGCTCGGCCACCTCGGCTAGCCCCAGGACTCCCTTGCTGGAGTCGATATCGGGCAGATTGCCAACGACCGGCCGTGGCGGAGGCTGGGGTATCGGGACGCTGGACGACGGCATGGGCCCTCCTAAGCGGTGCGTGAGCTCTGATGGGTGCCCGGGCAGGACGGGAGCGCCCTCCCGACTCCACGATAGTCTCAACCGATTCCGGGGGAATAGGTCGAGTGGCCCGTCCGTGCCGGTGCCCCACTTCGGGCCCCGGCCAAACTGCAATAAAAGCCGTCCGGACGGGGCAAGTGAGTCTTGCTCGCGGTTTCGCTCCGTTCGGCCGTGGTCTGGGACATCCGCGGCGTTCTGCTCTCGGGCAGGCGGGAGCTGCAGCATGCGTCCTGAATCCTTGCCCCCCGTCCCTGTCGTGGGCATCATAAGAAATGCACTCACTCATGCCGCGAACTGACACAGGGAGAAGGCCATGAAAGCAGTTCAGTTTGCCGAGTATGGCGGCCCGGAAGTCCTCAAGGTCGTCGACATCGAGGAGCCCCACGCCCGCGCCGGCCAGATCCGCATCACCGTTCGTGCGGCAGGCGTGAATGCCATCGACTGGAAGATTCGCAGCGGGGCACTGGCCGCCGTCATGCCCATCGGTCTTCCCGCCGGGGTGGGGATGGACGCCTCGGGAGTCGTGGACGAGGTCGGTGATGGTGTGGAGGGGGTCGCCGTCGGGGACGAAGTTTTCGGCACCGCCGCCACTGGTGCGGCGGCCCAGTACGCAGTGCTGGCCGAGTGGGCGAAGAAGCCGGAGAGACTGTCCTTCGAAGAGGCTGCCGGATACCCGATGTCGACCGAAACGGCGCGCCGGGCGTTGAATCTGCTGCCGTTGGAGCCCGGCCAGACTCTCCTTGTCAACGGGGCCGCAGGCGGCGTCGGACTGGCCGCCGTCCAGTTTGCCCTCGCTGGCGGAGCCACCGTGATCGGCACGGCCAGCGAAGGGAATCACGACTATCTGCGCTCCCTGGGTGCCATCCCGACGCCGTACGGCCCAGGTCTGGTCGGCCGTGTGCGGGAGCTTGCCCCGCACGGCGTCGATGTCGCCTTCGACGCGGTGGGCTCCGGCATCCTGCCGGAGCTTATTGAGCTCACGGGCAGTGCCGGGAAGGTCATCACCATCGCCGACAGCAGGGCAGCCGAGTACGGCGTGCGGTTCACCGGCGGCCGGGGCCCGGGCCATGCACCGGAGGCACGCGCCGAAGCGGCAGTATTGTTCGAGCAGGGAAAGTTTCGGCTGCCGGTGGCGGAAACGTTCTCGTTGGAGAATGTCGGGGCCGCGCAAGCGAAAAGCGAACAGGGCCACGTGCTCGGCAAATTCATCGTGACCGTCAGCTGACCGGAACCCGGTGGACATCGCCACGCCGGACCTTGGGTAGCCACAAGAACGGCCGGCACGATCTAACTCTGCGCAGTCCGAGGTGGCCCCCCATGAGCGGGCCACCTCGAAAAGGACAGCCACTCGTCATTCGGGCGCGCACACGACGCTCGCACCGCTCCACGCCGCGAATGCCAGGCAGCGCCGCGACGCGCGGGCAGCTGCTTTCCAGCGTCAGCAGCGTTAGCAGCGTGGGGAGTTCACTTTCTGTTGGCTTGGGCGCCAGCCGGAGATGATCGGCTGTTGAGGCTATACGGACACTGTGGCGCGTGCCCCTGCACACCACCGAGTGGAGAACACCCCCATGCTCAACCCGACAAAGCTGGGCGCTGCCGCACTCAGCGCAGCCCTGCTGCTCGCCCTCCCGTCCCAGGCCATGGCTGCCGGCACCAACCCTAACGGCGGGGAGAATCACTTCGACCTCCAGGCACACCGCGGAGGCATCGGGCTCACTGTCGAGTCAACGCTGGCTTCCTTAGCCAAGGGCATCGACACGGGAGTATCAACCCTCGAACTCGACCTCCAGATCACCAAAGACGGCCGTGAGGTCATCACCCATGACCGGAAGATCAATGACAGGAAGTGCGCCGACACTGCCCTTGTAACACCGGGCGACCCCCAGTACCCGTATGTCGGCAAGTACATCAAGGACCTGACTTTCGCGCAGGTCCGCAGCCTGGACTGCGGCAGCCGCACCCTGCCGGAGTTCCCCGGCCAGGAGGCCTCTCCTGGAGCGAATTTGCCGACACTGGCCGAGGTCTTCGCCCTGGCGGACTCCCGCCACGCGAGCCAGGTGAAGTTCAACATCGAAACCAAGGTGGAAGCCGGGGCACCCGAGGAGACCGCACCGCGGGAGCAGTTCGTAGAGGTGGCCCTGCGCGAAATCAACAAGGCCAACATGCAGCACCGGGTGTCCATCGAAAGCTTTGACTGGGGCTCCTTGCGGCTCGTCCAGCAGCAGGCACCCCAGATCCCGACCGTGGCTCTGACCAACAAGGACTTCCTGCAGGCCGGCCAGCCGGGGAAGTCCCCCTGGCTTGGCGGCATTGACGCGGACGACTTCGGCGGCGACATCGTCGCCTCGGCCGCCTCCCTCGGCTTTGACGCGATCTCCCCCGTGCACGGCACGCCGCAAAACGGCAGCGTCGACGACGCGAACTACGTCCCGTACGTCACGAAAGACATGGTCGACCGTGCACACGCCGCAGGTATAAAGGTCATTCCCTGGACAGCGGACGACAAGCCGACCATGCGCGCCCTGATCGCGGACGGCGTCGACGGAATAATCACCGACTACCCGAACCGGCTCCGGGACGTCATGACCGAGACCGGCTTGAAGCTGCCGCGCAGCTAACCTGCCAGCGATTGCTTGGCAGTGACCCCCGGCAGCAGAGGTGGCCGATACCAAACACGCGTATCGGCCAGCGACTTCCCACCTCATGTGTGCGACTGACCGAGGATCCGTAAAGACCCCCAGCTGCCCCGGCCGTTCAGGCGGCGGTCATGTCCGCCGCGTAGGGTGGCCCGGACCGCAGCCACAAACGAGAGGACACACAGTGCATACCAAAGAAATGTCCGGAACGACTGCCAGCCGAAGCTCACTTCTGCCAGGTCAAGTGGTCCATGTCCAGCTGGGCCCCTCCGATCTTGGCCTGGGAACCGTTGAGGAGAGGACGATAGACGGCAGAATTATCTGGATCCGCTTTGGCGGGGCGACTCCGCGCCGGATGTTCCTGGACGAAGACCCGGCGGTATTCACCGTCCTGCCGCCAGCATCTGTCCGCTAAGGCGTCTCTGGCAGAATCCACCCCAGGGAAGCAACCCGGACCCCGTGGTGAGAGTCCCCCAGAAGTGTTAGCCGGTTAGAGAGTGCATCGAGCGCAGCCTTGGTTGGGACGCCGATGGAAAAGAAATCGAATCCTGCCGAAGCCGATGCTTTGGCCGGATCCAGCCGAAAGCCAGCCTCGGCCCGCCTCGCGGGTGATTCACGGCGACACCCATTACCTTCCCGTCCTCCCGGAACTCCATCGCCACAAGATATCCGAGCCGGCTCTGGAACCACTCGATGCTGACGTTCAGGTCCCGTACCGGGAGCTTGAAATGATGCACGCCATCGAAGACGGGAACTTGGCTGTACACGGCGGAGTCATTTGCTCGACGGAGTGGTGGTGGTCCAACGATAGGTCCGGGTGCGGTGGCGGCCCGGCTCACGGTCCAGCCCTCCTCGATGACCAGACGGGCGAGTTCCCCCTCACCCGGCGTGTAAGGTCGGCGTTGGCATGGGTTAAGCAGGACATAGGCCCTCCTGACGTCGGGATGCGTGTGTCAACCCAAATCGATACCGGGGGCCGTCGCCCTCTACATCACGCCACGCTGTTCACAACGTCCGTGGGAATTACACCTAGGTCAGGGTCCACGAGCGTTTTGACAGGCCGAACCAGAACCCGTCGATCGCGGTCTTGGCATGCAGGTCGCCGGAGCCGTAAGCCGCCCCGAGCGCGACATACAGCGGGGCCCAATGTTCGCTGCGAGGGTGTGCCTCGCGGGCTGCCGGGGCCTTGTGCAGGAAGTCCAGGATGGAGTCGACGTCGCCGCGCGCCATTGCCTCGTCTGCCCAGTGATCGAACTCACGGGAGACCGAGGGCGGGGCACTGTCCGGTCCGCCGGAGGGGTTGAACCAGCGCAGATTGTGCGTGGTGAACCCCGAACCGATGATCAGCGTGCCGCGGTCGCGCAAAGGCGCCAGCGACTTGCCCAGATCGAACAGGCCCTGTGGATCAAGCGTCGGCATGGACATTTGCACGACCGGTACATCCGCGTCCGGGAACATCTCCTTGAGCGGCACGTAGGCGCCGTGATCCAAGCCGCGGCTCTCGTCGCGCTGGACGTGGTGGCCATGACCGGCCACGAGCTTCTCCACCTCGGTGGCCAGGCCGGGAGCCTGCGGGGCGTCGTAGGTTACGTCGTAGTACTTCTGGGGGAAACCGCCGAAGTCATAGACCAGGCCCGGGTTGCGCCCGGTGGCGCTAAGCGTGACCGGGGCGTTTTCCCAGTGCGCGGACACCATAAGGACGTCCTTGGGCTTGTCAAAGGTGCCGGACCATTCGTTGAGTTCGCGGGTCCAGGTGGCGTCGTCAGCCAGCGGCGGAGCACCATGGCTGAGGAAGAGAACCGGAGGGCGGTCGAGGGTCGATGTCATGAAATCAGCCTATCCCTTTTTACTTGAAGGTTCAAGCTAATCTTTCTTTCCAAGCACGACGACGTCCGCCGGCGAACAACACTGTGCCAGCCAATAGTCCTGCCCCCAAGAAGTGCAGAGCGCTCACACTCACGCATAGGTACTCCGGAATCTGGATCCGGGCCACTTCCTGCAGCACCGGGTCGGTATCACCACAGTCACTGGTCAGGCAGCAACACCGACCCCATAGGCTAAGGACGGTCCTGCTTTCCCCTGCCTACGCGTGAGCTTTCCGGGGAGTTGCGGTCTCCTCATACCCGGAGACAATACGGTTGAGCGCGAACTGTGCTGGGGCGCAATGATCGGCACTAAATCACCGTGACCTGCTGGAATTTGACCTTGTCCTTGTCGTCGCGCGCGGTGCCCATTTGACCGGGGGCGCCGCTGGGCCCCGCGAGGCCCGGTGTGGATGGCTGGCCAGGGTCAGTGGTGGCGTGGCTGAAGTCGCCTCGCGCGCCGCTGTCGCCGGTGACCCCCGCGGCCCCTCCCGGGCCCGGGTCTCCTCCTTTGCCGGGGTCTCCTGACTTCGCCTTGAACACGCTCTGCCCACCGCTCTGGTCGGAAACGTAGAAGACAAGGATGTCCCCGGCTGCGCCCGCGTCGCCGCCCCGGCCTCCAATCCCGCCCTGGGCTCCGTTCCCTCCTCCGCCGCCGTAAGCGCCGGGTTCGCAGCTGTTTCCGTCGCCGCCCTTTCCGCCCTTGCCGCCGGCGCCGCCTTTTCCTCCGTTGCCGCCTTTTCCTCCGTTGCCGCCTGAAGCGTCGATAGATACGTCGCTGCCGAGGACGCTCACGTGTAGTTCAACGGTGCCGCCCTTGCCGCCTGGCAAGCCATCCGCGCCGGGCCCGCCGACTCCGCCGTCGCCGCCACGCCCGCCGCGCGTGGCACCAGTGTCTTCTACGAAGAACCAGCCGCTGCACACCGCACCGAATCCCCCCTGCCCCTGCGGTCCGTCCACCCCGGCAGCGCCAACCGCGCCTTCGCCGCCATCCGTTCCCCGCTTGTCGATGCCGCCCATGACGGTTCTCCTGTTCTGGTGAAGTAAGTATCTGATGGTTCGCTGCAGAAGCTCAGCGCCAGCCGGCCGTTACCGCCTCAACTCGAGCGAGGATCTCGGAGACGGCGAGACGATCCGTGTAGCCCTCAATGGGCGGATGCGGGCCCGGCTTGCTCATTTCCTCGACCACCAGCGGAATCTCCCATGGGTTAGTGGTGACACCGACCATCTCGTTGCAGGTGAGCAGGAAGTGGCTGCTTTCCGGGAAGATCCAACCGTGCTTGTGGAACTTCACGTTCCCGGCCGTCAGCGCGTTGATCGATCGCTTGAGGAACAGCAGACCTCGCACTTCGAGGTCGCGGTCCAAAAGCCGGACCTCCTTCCACACGGGAAATGCGTCGCGGACCGGTGAAATGAATCGCGCACCTTTCTCAGCGGTCAACTTCGCCAGGGCGGGAGAATGGCCACGAGCAATAAGCATCGACGTTGCGCGCCTGACCGCGTCACGCACCACTACGACCTCGTGCGGAATAGTTGCACTCCCCTCCACCTTTCGGGACGACACGACGCCGTGGTTGCCGTCGGAGAAAACCACATCGGGCACAGAGGCATGCTCGAGACTGCGTTGGATATCGTGCAGATCTTCCTCCGGAATGGAGGGGTGGATGATTCCGAGGCGGTAGAGGTCGCTGATCGAACGCGGAGTTTCTTCGACCAGAAACTCAGCGGCCGGAGAGTCAGGGCTGTCAGAGAAGACGACCGGGTCGTCCGACTCCTCAATTACATATGTGCCAGGCATGATCTGTCCTTGCTTGAACGAAACCTGATGGGGAAGATGGGTCCGGACACGGGGTGGGGACCTGCGCGTTGCGGTCGGATCTGGGTGGTCCGACCAGTCGGCGACTGAACATGTCCTCCGGTTCCGTGCCACCAACACCGTGAACCCGTATCTCGACAAGGCCGTCGACGTCGGCAGGATCCGGAACCAGCCCGCCTGATCTTCGTTGCCTGATCACTACGCCTCCTACGAGCTCACAGGTTATCCCACGGGCCGTTACTGCAGCGTTACGGGACAAGCGCGGACCCGTAACGCTGCAATAACGTGCCAATCACGCCTTCATAACACGGGGATAACGCGCCGCGGACTACCGTGGCCGCACTCAACCACCACGCTGGCCACCCTGCTCGGGGTGCGGCGTCTTTGATCAGAACAAACGGAAGGCCAGGACAATGGCGGTGCAAGCAATGGGCCCCAGCTACGCTGGTGGAACCCAACCTGTAGTCAAGGGCGGGTATGCGGTGCTGTACCTCCCCGACGTCAATAATCGTGAACTTATCGCCCAAGGCGAAGCTCCGGTCTTTTACTACATCCCCAATATTGTCCGGATGGCCCGCAAGAACGGACCAGATTCAGGGGACTATCTTTTTAACCTGATCCGGTTTGCCGGTACAGGCGGTGAAGGAGTAATCGGAGGCGGCGGCGACGTTGCCGGCGGAGTTGTCACTTTTTCCGTCACGGGTGCGATTCCGGAAGCGGTGAGAGCGCAGTCCGAAAGTGAAATCACGGCCCGGTTCAAGGACAGTGACGACGTCTTCTGGGGCATTAGGAACAGCCGCAAGCCGCCGATGTTCCGCCCCGCTATCATCACATCGAGCACCACATCTGTGTCCAACGTCGCGCCCACCACCCGCGGGTTCCCGGTCCTGGCCACCGCAACCCGTGGCGGCAAGTCGGTCAGCGAATACCGCTACTTCGGCATGCCCGGGAGCCGCAGCGGGGCCCGGCCCATGCCGGGCGAAGCGCGCGACGGCGAAACGCCTGCGCCCGGGCCCGTCACCCAGCCTGAGGGAGCCCCGCCGGTTCTCACCAACGGTTCGGGCAACAACCTGGACCCGTTCTACTGGCAGATGTACGGCGAGGGCAACGGCTCCATTGATCCCACCGGCACACATGCCTTTTCCGGGCTCGTAGGCAAGTACCCTGCTGCCATTTTGTGGGAAGCGTTCCATGGCACCGCCTCGCCCATGGTTGTGGTCCAGAACTACAAGCTGAAGGTGTGGTCCCCTGTCTGCACGCTCTCCATCAAGGGCAACTGGGACAAGGTCTTCAGCCATTTCTCCGCGGCCGCCTCCGGCCGGTATCTCTGGGCCTCGGTGGACCTCAAAGCGGAGTTCAACAACATGCGGACCAACGGCACCATTGAAGTGGACCTCAAGGTGGATACCACACTGCCCGGCGCTGAGGCCATCGCCAAGCGCCTGGATGAGAAGAGCAACCTGGTCTACGAAAAATTCATGGAGGCGGCCAAGAAAGTGATCTTTGACCCGCCGCAACCCCAGGTAGAGGCTGCCCAGGCCTCCTCCTCAGGCGGCAGCTTCTTCAGCCCCTGGGGGGCCGGCGTTGCACTGAAATACCGCCGCGACACCACCAACCTCAACCTCAGCTACACCGAAACCCAGCAGTTCGCCTACCTTCAGGACCACACAATTTCCAGCTCGCTGGCGGGCATGTATGACGAAATGAAGGCCGATCCGGAGGCCGAACGCAAGTACTTCCTGACGGTGTACATGGACGATTGGCCCCGCAGGCTCGCACGGATCTGCTACCCGGTCGCTTCCTGGGGTGACGGCACTGTGGCCAGGCTCGGCATACAGGTGGGGTACCCGAACACCAAGGGCGAGATCAACTGGGAGGGAACGGCCTTCAGTGGCTCCGGAGGTGCCGACAGCAGTTGGAAGTTCCAGACGGCGCAGAAGATTGCCTCAGATGTCCAGAATGCCCCGGAGGGCTGGAAGCCGGACCTTACGTTCGTCAAGCGCCAGGTCTTCCTGAATGAGCCCGACAGCGAAATCGCGGACCAGTACAAACGCGTGCAAATCGAAAAAAACATCATTGCCATCGATCCGGAACCCAACGGCACCCTTATCAACGACACCACACTGGAGGTCAGGGCTGACAGCGCCGGCCGGCTCGCCGTCGGCCCCGTCGAACTGGGCGTGGTGCTCACCGACGACACCCAGATCGTGGAGGCGGAATTTGAGCCAGTGGACCCCGACAGCGGAGAGCCAGTGGGATTTGACCCGGTCCGCTTCCGCTGGAACCGGGCAGACTACAGTCAGGACCGAACTTGGACGATCTACACGGGGGACCCAGGATTCCGGCCCTTCTACCGGTACCGCGTCTCCGTCACGGTCAAAGGCACCTTGTTCGAACCCGGCCGGGCCTGGACAGGACCATGGACACGTTCCAGCGGCAATGGCCCGTTGCTGATCGACGTCCCCCGTCCCGATTCTCCCGGCGTCGTAACCCGCTCCGTCCCTGACGAAAGGGTCCGGTTGCTGCGCGAGCTTCATACCCGGGAACTCGAGCACAAGGAAGGCAGCGGAGACGGAGCGAAGTCGGGCAACGGGCTGGGCTCCGGTGACGGGGCCAAGTCTGGCCCGCCAACTGAGGGCAGTGCACCGGCGGAGTCCCCCACGTACCTCGAATACAAACTCTGAGGAAAGCTAGGGACTCCGGGGGCAGACGATGGACATCCGACTCCGGCTGCGGAAAGACCCGGCCGGCGAACCGTTGGTTTCGGCAACATTCGTGCTGACCCATGCGCCTGCGCCGGATGACAGGCTGGGACCGCTCGTCGACCGAGCCACGCTTGCCGTGGATCTGGAAATCACAACGGACGACGGCGGCCTCCCCAGCTCACTGGCGTCCGTCACTTTCGTTTTGCTGGACCAGGGAGATGCACCAGGGCAACGTGCGCCGCTGGAAGTGGCACGCCAGCGTGTCACAGGGCCCTTTGGCCACGGTGCCCTGGAGTCAGTGTTGGAAGGGCCGCCGTCGGCGGCGCTGCTTGACGCGTTGGTGGCCGGAGGCTCCCGCTTTCTAGTGAAGGCCGTAGCAGACACCGAAGCCAGCGGTTCGGAAGTCTTCACTGTTACTGCCCAGCTTGGCGGCGTGTGGACCCATCTCGCGGACGTCGCCGATGAATCGCGCCTCTTCACACGCGTTGACCTGCTGAACTACCTGGTACCCATGATGGCCGAACGGATCGTGGCCGTAAGTGGCTCCCCCGGCCGGGGTTCCACGCAGGATCCCTCCGTGTTGGACGCCTTGCTGAAGGCCGCCCGCTACATCCTGGAGCCGGTCGCAGCACCTCCGGGGCGCCCGGCGGACGAGGATTCCTCCTACCGCTTGGCCGTCCAGTACCCGGGCGAGCAGACCGTCCAGATAAGGATGCAGCACCCGCCGACACCGGGCGAGGCGCTGGAGACCTCCGCCAGTTTGGCCTCGCTCATTGTCCCTGTCATTGCTCACGACCGTGGCAAATTCATCCACCTTGTCAGCAGCGGAGGGGGCCGTCTGGACGGCATATTGCCCGCACGTGCCGCCAGTGGGACCCGCGGGCCAGGTGGCGCACTAATGCCGTTCATCGCGGGGGGCGGCCGCGTCGTCTCCGTCGCCTCGGCCCTCGGGTCGGCACGCCCGGGCGCGGCAACGGCACTCATGCTGCATCATCCAGGAGTGACGGCACATCCCATCACTCATCACCTTGCCGACTTGGAGCTCATTGCTCCCGCGCCCGTCCAGCGCCCCGGGCCCGTCGCCAACAACGGTGCCGCGGGGATCTGGAAAGACCGATGGGACGCGAGCTATTGGTACGCGCCCGAGTACGCCTTGGAGCTTCCGCCACCATCAGATTCGCCCGGCCCGAGCCCCTTCACCTTCGATGTGGAGCCCGCCGGGGGGCACACGGCAGACGGCTCCCCCGGCATTACAGCGACAGTTTCCGTGACACTGCATGCCCGGAAATCAGCTCCCACCCTGGCCGAATGGGAGGCAGCCGGGAGGCCCGTTCTCAATCCGGTTCCCAGTACCGGTCACATGGTGCAACTCGGAATTCCTTTCCGCGACGAGCGCGGGACCACCCAGACCGAGCAGATCAGCGCCGACTCATTGTCTGTCCAGCCCGGGGAAGAAGGCACCCTCACAGCCACTTTCAGGCTCATGGACAACTGGGCCCGGCTTGCCTATGGGGCACTCTCGGTCCCTGACTTCCAGGCCCAGCCAGCCACCATCACGGTTTCGGCCAGTTTTGAAGGCTGGCGCCAGTCCAGCGGGCAGGCTCCGGTTATCGCCGGGCTTCATAAGATTCTGTCGCTGCAAACAATAAGTGCGGCTACGAGGGATGCCCCGCTCCAGCTTCACGGCACCGCGCTGGCCCATGCAAACGTGATTCCGCCGTGGCAACTTAACGCGGGTATCCTCGCTGAATGGCGGCGCAGCACCTACTCATGGAGCGAATTCGCCGCGGTCCGGACCCTCACAGTCTCCGTTCCATGCTCCACTTACGGAACGCTTTACAGGGAGGCGACGGACGCCGGCAAAACAGCCATTGGCTGCCGGCCTGCTCTTCAGCTCGGCCAGACGGAATACAAAACCTACCAGGAAATCACCCTCCCCGCGGCAGCCGGCAGGGCCCGAATTTACCGGTCGCTACGCAGCCCGGGAAGGTTTCTGGTGGTGCCGGCACGCTATTGCGTTGGCCGCTACGGACCCGACCAGGATGACCGCGCCTACCGGCCGCGGCTGCTGTTACACAGCACCATCGATGTGGAGAATCCCACGAATATTCGATGCGTGCTGGCAGCATCGCTCGAACCGGACCTTCCACCCTTCGTTCGGACCGCAATCACCGCCGAGTTGAAGAACACTGCCGCGAATCCGGTGTTGGAGTACCTCCCGGACGCTGGTGTCGATCCGGACCTGCGGTGGGCCCTACCGTCGGACGCGAGCATCAGTGCGGTCCCCACCGGCGCCGGATTCGACGTCGTCATTTCCACAGATATCGCCGGTTTCCTGGTCCTGAAGTCGCTGCTGGAACGTGACGGGCTGAGGGGCTCCGTGGGTGCCGTACTGCCCGGAAACGTGCGGCTCAGCAGTTCCCTGGAGATTGGGCTGGCTACCGTCACCGGGCCATTCGACTCTGGCCCAATCGAGGTTGGTCCCTTGCGCGACGGAACTTTCGAGCTGACCAACAGGACGGGCCAGCGCCTGTCAGTCCAGGGTTTGGCGACGGGCGGCGTGCAGATCTCAACGCTGGCAAGCGTGCTGGCGCCCCAGCAGTCCCTAACCGTGGACGGGCCGCAAACCGGAGGCTTCGACGTTATTTTCGATCCCGACCAAACTGCGGAGAAACTGGATGAGATCCGGGCCTACATTGAGGATCTCGACCTTGGCATCACGTTTGTGGCTGTGGATGATCCAGGGGATGCGGGGCTGACCGGCTGGGAAATACAGACCTCCCTGCTGGGGATCTCAGATGCCGCACCCCTGGTCCTAACCTCCAGCGCCCGTGAAGCCGAGCGCCGTTACGTCCTGCCGCTCACAGCCTTCGCCGGTGATCCGCAGCTTCAGTACACGGTTACAGCCGTGGGAGTGGACGGCACACGCACCGCCGCACCGCCCGCCAACTGGCCGGTACGTACACAGGGCGTTCTAATTCCCATTCGGCGGCCCCAATGAGCTGCCGGCCGAACGCAGCGACCGCTGCATACAAGGAACCGCTGCATAGCAAGAAAGGACAAGGACAATGACAGGATACTCGCTGCACATCGGGCTGAATGGAGTAGATCCGAACGCCTACAACGGCTGGGACGGGGCCCTCAGCGGCTGTGTCAATGATGCCAATTCCATGATGCAACTCGCTTCCGCACAGGGTTTTACCCCCACACAGCTGCTCGACTACCAGGCCACTTCGCAGGCGATCATCGGCGAAATCAGCCTGCTGGCACAGCAGGCTGTTGCCGGAGACATCTGTCTGATCACTTACTCCGGCCACGGCGGCCAGGTGGACGACAACAACGGTGACGAGACCGACGCCCAGGACGAAACCTGGGTAGCCTACGACCGGCAGATTGTGGATGATGAGCTATACCAGATGTGGTCGCAATTCGCCGCCGGAGTGCGCATTCTGGTCTGCGCAGACAGCTGCCACAGCGGCACGTCCGTGCGACAGATGATTAACCAGGGCTGCCGCAAAGGATTGCTCGAACAGGCGAGGTCACTGCCCAAGGATGCCGGGCAGAAGATCAAAGTCACCGAAGGCGCGCCCAAGGCCATGCCGCTCACCGTGCAAGGCCACGACAACGACAACCGCCGCGGGACCTACCAGTTTGTTCAAGCCCTCAGCGGAGCCAAGTCGGACGCCAGCATACCGGCAAGCGTCATACTGATTGCCGGCTGCCAAGATTCACAGCTCTCCTACGACGGCGCAGTCAATGGCCAATTCACCGGCGCCCTGCTGCAAGCATGGGGCAGCGGCTCGTTCCAAGGCGACTACACCGCATTTCACAAGGCGATCCTCAACGGCATGCCGCCGGACCAAGTCCCGAACCTCTACACCACGGGCAGTTTCAACCCCGCCTTTATGGCCCAACGCCCGTTCACCCTCCCGGCCCCCGCCGGGGGCTCGGCCAACGGCAGCACGCCCACCAGCCCGTCTGGCGGAAGCTCCGGCGGTCCGGCAGCGCCGGTGACGCGACCCCAGATCCGGCGCGGTTCGACAGGCGCGCACGTAACGTATCTCCAGCAACAGCTGGCCGCCCTCGGCTACCGCCTTAGTGTCGATGGCATTTTTGGTCCCGGAACGGAAGCGGCTGTCCGCTCCTTCCAGCGCACGAATGGACTGACCGCAGACGGGATCGTCGGTCCCCAAACGTGGGCCGCAGTTGGCTGACACGCTTCAGAGCACGCGCTGCCAGCGAATGGGGCGCGGGCCCTTATTCGAATTACTTCGGCATTCTCGAGGGCTCTCGCGATACATGCGTCGGAATATCACCAGCGTTCCTCGTCTTGGAACGTAGATACTGCCGCGCCACGCCATCTATTCAGTCAAATTCCGCTGGAGCGGCTTCGCAGCTAGCCCGGCCCGGAAACAGCCACCTAGCAAAGCATGGGCAACCTTGACCAATCCTTCCTAAAAGCCCTGCGCCTCCTGATTCGTCTGCGGCAAGATCAACCAACCTTCACTTTCTGGTCGCACTGATTCGCAAAACCAGGGATGCATGACTTGTCGGCCAGCACCTCCTGACTCGCAAAAAATGCAGCCGATCGGTGGGCTTTGAAGACTTAGCGAGGAAGGGCGTGGCCGCATTGAGAAGGGACCCCAATATAGCAGGGGCGTCCGATGGTGCTAGCACTGGGGCGGAGATGGCTTCTTTGGGCACCCTCGTTATCCGCACTCGGGCCGAGCAAGACACGCCGCGCGGCTTTTGCGCACGGATGTCGATGCGCCTGGATCCCCACGATGAGCCCAACATTGATGCAACTGCCGATCCGGATGAAATGCTGGACATTGTCCGCCCGCTGGCTTTCTGCCCAGACCCGGCAGGACTAGGAGCGCAAGGAATCGTTAACAAAGAATACCAATCCTGGTGGTCGACAAATGATAGCAGAGGCTCAATTTGAAGTAGCCAGTTTCAAATTTTGTTTGCCATATAAGCAACGGACAATTCTCCGGATAAAACGTTGGAGGGAGATTAGGGAAAAGCTCATTGACAATGCCCAACAACATGAGGATGCTCATGTCTTGCACGCTTCAAATAGTCAGACCGAGCCGGAATCAGGTTTCGATGGGCAACAACGCCAGCGGACGAATGAATTTGGACCTGCTCAGGTCCTGGCAAATACGTGGAGACTGTGGGGCTGTGCATGTTGCAGCACGCCAACAACGCCTGATTGCCGCTTTGGCGCTGCGTGGACCCAGGCTCCGCAGCTACCTCGTTGGCATGTTGTGGCCCGAGTATCCCGACGCGCGGGCGCTGGAAAGCCTGCGGGTCAGTGTACACATAGTGTCCCGGCAGCTCCCGGGCCTTCTCGTCAACGATGGCCCAATGCTTTCCCTCAGCGACGACGTGGACGTTGATCTGTACCGGGTCAGGGCTGAGCTTCGGGAACTGGCTGCCGGGGCGCGGCAGAACGGCATCTCGCCACTCCTCAACTTGCGCGATGCGGAATTGCTGCCAGGCTGGTACGAGGACTGGGTGATATTTGAACAAAACCGGCTGCTGCAGGATCGGCTGCGGGCATTCACTAACCTTTCGGAGACCTCCCTCTCCAGCGGCGATTACGCGATCGCGGCTGAAGCGGCGGAGGCTGCCTTGGAAATTGAGCCGCTTTACGAGAGCGCCGTCAGGCTTCTCATTCGGGCCGACCTCAATCTTGGAAACATAGCCGCCGCCCTTCGCACCTTCGAGAAGTATCAAGGCAAGCTCCAGCACGACCTGGGTTTACTGCCCTCTGGGCACGTTGAGAAGCTCATAGCCAATGCTCGCGGGCACCAAATATAGGTTCCACGGGAACATCTTCTTCCCGCCCCCTGATGAACCGGCAAGTCCTCGTCAACTGAACCGCAGAGCACTTTGGTGTTCGATCCTGTTGCGACACTCTCCTGGATCCCAGCATCCTCGTGGTCAAGGGCGGCGATGAGGGCTTTGGTGACCTTTTCTCTCCCGGGCGTTTGGCCAGCACCCCCATCGCCCTCCACGGGCCCTGATCTCGATCTTGCCGCACCGGGCCATGTGGTGCCTGGACGCCACCTCTGGGGCCTCATCGAGACCGGCACAGGCAATGTTGTCCTCGGCGGCCACCTATGCCGTGGAGCAACCGGGTCGGCCGAGCCGATCTCGAAGTAGTTCACCTTGGCGTCGATGGCCGTCCCCTCCACATCGACCACAAGCGCACGACAGGCAGCCCTTCAGATTCCTTGGCGGCGCCCTCCCCGCATCGCTAGGGCATGATCTTGTACAGGTCGATAACGGTCTCTTCGGGCGGTGCCGCGAATCCACCCTCGATGCCCTGTTGCATCCGGGGAAGGAGGATGCCGTCGCGGAATTTCTCCCAGCTCTCCTTCGATTCGTGGACGGCCATGATGGTCCAGCCACCGGCGGAGGAGCCTCCGGCATGGAAGATCTGTCCGTCGGGCAGGCGCCCCTCCCCCGGGTGAACAGCGGCAATTGAGGCTTCGTACTGGTCCTTCGTGCCTCCCGCGAAGAAATGCACGATTCCGTAGGGCGTGCCTTCCATATCTACTCCTTGGCCGGTCTGTATGTGTCGGACATGCCAACCAATAGTCCCCGTCATTCCGGATGTCAACCAGTTTGCGCATGGCCCCAAAATCGCCGGCATTGTGGGAGGCTCAAGGTTCATCGTGCGGCAGCGGGCTGGAGCGCATCGCGGAGTCCCGCATGGAAGGACTCAGCCCCATCGCCGCCTGCCATGGGCCGGAGCTCGCACGAGGCGCGGCCCGCGGCACGGCCGTCGCGGGCGTTTTCGATCGTACGCCCCGGGGCGTCGGGTCTAAAACCGGCTCCGAAGACTCAAGGCTGCTGTACCTCATCACGACGGTCTGCAGCATCCAATCCAACACCGGTCAAACCGCCCATGTCGACTCGGTTGTCTACGCCCTGCCGCCCTGCGCAGGAAACCTCACAACCGTCCTCGGCCTTACCTTTGGCTGCCCGGCAGAGGCGTCAGCCCGCGGTGGCCGCCCCCAGGGTGGCGTCAGTGCTTTGCTGCTGGCCGCCGAGGACGAAGGTGACCTTTACGCTGGCCCCGGCGGCCTGTTCGCGTGCTGCCGCAGATAGCTCGGAAGCATCCGTCATACTCCGGCCCCCCAGTTCGGTGATCACGTCGCTGGCCTTGATACCGGCTTCGTCCGCCGCCCCGCCCTGCGTCACAGCCGCAACCTCAGCCCCTGCCGTGAATCCTGAAGAGGTTCCCGAGGCCCTGTCACAGACCGAGAGGCCGAGTTGACCGTGCGTGGCCGGACCCACGGCGATGATTTCCCTGGCGACACGTTTCGCGTCGTTGATCGGGATGGAGAAGCCGACGCCGATGTTCCCTGACTGGGCCGTTGAGGAGGACGTGGAGTCGGCCGAGGCGATAGCCACGTTGACTCCGATGTCTGGCACTGATGGTAACCACACTGGGCGAGGCCTTCTGCGCGGCCGCCGTCACAGCGTTGACGCCGTCGGGATTATTGATGATCACCGGCGTGTACTGGGCCGTTTGAGGAGCTCCGTGACCCCGGGGCCACGGAGCTCCAAATCGACGCCGCCCCGGCAGCCGCTCCCCCGCCGAGCAAGCCCGCCAACGCCAGTGAGGCAATAAACACTCCGGCACCAGCGCGTTTGTTGCTCTTCGGGCTGGATGCGGCCGATGTTTCCCCCTGCCACGCCACCTGCCGTGCGGGGCCCGACGGTGGCAGGCGGCTCGCCGGGGCCATCCCGCCACCGGGACCTGCGTTATCGCGGTATGTGGAAGATTTCATGCTCATTCATCGGTCATCCTGATCTCGTGGCTACTGCCTGTCCTGACCTCCGGCTGACCCCGCCGTCAAACGTTTCTCGAGGACTTCGAAACCGTACCCCATTCCTCAAACCGGCCCCGGCGGCGCGGTTCTTTCTCACAAACGCAGGGTCCCGAGAATGATCACGTCAGCCAGGACTCTTGTGCGGCCGGCGGGCCGGGACGCGCGCCACGCTCACCAGCATCGCGACTAGACCGCAGGTTGCCACAAACCCTCTGAATCCCCACCACGGCCACGGGTCGCGTGTCTGGCAGCAAGAACAAGTGATTTGCCCATAACTCAGGTGCCACCGACGATCTACGCTCCGTCGTCGTTGCTGCTGCTGCTGCTGCTGCTGGCGGAGTATATGAAGCTGCGGCCGAAGGAAGCCCGGGCATTCTCACAACAGGTATGACCGCGCCGCGCCCCACCCGAGAGGAACAAGCACACGCAGAAAACGAGATCACCATTGCGCGTGACTATGACCGAGCCTCCCCTGCTTTGGGTGCCTTTCATTCCAAGTAGATTCGCTCAGCACCCCGGACCGCTTCAGCGTCGTAGGGACGATCTTGCCGGGTATCTGTGACGGTCCAGCCACGGTTCCGGCAGTAGCCCATCAAACGATCCTGGGCAGCATTCTCAATCGCTCTGCAGCCCTTGGTCCACAGCACCTGGTAGATCGCCCTCCTCGGGTAGGTCCGCGTCCACCGCGCCGGCAGTCTCAGGGGCCGCGCGATGCAGGATTGAGTTCCTGCTGCCGGGCGGGTATTAGACCTGCGTTCCGATCCGTACTTTGTGAAGGGGATGTCCGTCTGCCATGATGCGGCCGACGAGAGCCTTCTCTGGTCTCCCGGCGTCGGTACCTGTCAAGATGTCATGATCCGGGTCATCGCTGGTGGCAGTCGTCCGGTCGCTGAGCCTGGCGTTGATATCCAGAAGTCGGGTATCGCCGCCCGATGTCATTGAACCGCGGACGACGGCGAGTGGTTGTGAATTTGGGCAATGAATGGCGGTCTTTTCGCAGCGCTAGATGTCGCTTTGCTGACTCTCAATTATTGGGCTGGGTAGGACGTTGCCCGCGCTGGCCATCGCGTCAGCTGTCTGGTTCTGCGGGCGGGTCGAAGGTGCTGGGGTTATGGGGGTGGAAACCACCCACTGATATTCTCGTGGCCCGGGCTAACCGCTGGCCGATGGTTGATGCGTTAAGAGGTGCCCGGGGTTGAGTCTTGAACTATGAAGCCCCTGTGCGCCTGCTGACAGGACTTTGAGCCCTAGCCTCGGCGTATCGATCAGGCGATCCTCTTATAGGAACGCAGTGCCCTTCGGAACGAGTGGCATGGTCGCCTAATGATCTGGGTCCAACAGCCTCCGACTGTGCCTTGTGCGGTTATTTCCATCCCCAGTTCACCTTTCACAGGCGAAATTCCAGACCGATGTGGAGCCTCAGATGGCAATTCCGATCCAATCCACAATTACCCACCATCGTGCTTTGCCGGTTGCCTGGCTGACCCGGACGGCCGTGGTCCTGTTCATCACAGCCCTGACCGCGGCGTTGCTGCCGTGGGGTGCTTCGCCAGCGGGGCCAGCGATCTGGGCCACCGTCGTCGTCGGCGGTTTTGTTCTCAGCGCCGCCACAGCGATCGCAGCCGAGGCGCGAAAGCATCGCGTAGTCCGGACGCGGCTTGGCTACTGGGCTCTGGCGTTCCTCATCCTTGCGGCCGCGATTATGACTGCTGCCTCGGCAGGCATCTCGGCGGGCATGCAGGTGCCCGTCACTCCCGACGTGTTCATCTCAGCCGGTACCACTGCGCTCATTGCGGCGGCCGTGCTGGGCATTCTCGCGGCGTTCCTGGCTGATGGAGCCACGATTCGCTTCCTGCCGACAACTGCGGCAGGGTGGTGGGCCGCGGCCTTCCTGGCGGTCGGCCTGGTTCTCGGGTTCAGCCCGTGGGCCGTCCTGACACCGGCGGCGGTGATGGCCGGACCAGCCCTGGCGCTGGCGGCAATTATCAGTTATCGGGACCGCTCGGTGCTGTCGGCCATCGCACTGGTCGCCGGCCCGGCGCAGCTGGCCTTCTTTGATCTCGCCTTTTTAATCAGTCTTTCTACACCCCACCCCTAGGCGGAAGACATGTCCCTGGCAGTCACACCACGATCAGCCTCCGGGCGCTGGAGCCTGCTCTTCGCTGCCATCACTGTGGTGGCAACCCTCATCGCGTGGATCACGCTTCTGCCGATGATGAAATATCCATCCTACTCATGGGTGTGGAACTCCCTTGGGCAGGCATGTATTGGACCCGCAGCCGCCGCAACTGCCCTCGGGTTGGTCAGCATTATACACCACAAAGAACGCTCCGTGCTGACCTGGGCCACCACCTTGGCCGCCCTCGCGGCGGCGGTGGCGGCGGGCATGATGATGGTTACCGCTGTCGCTGAGTACCAGTAGGCCGCATGGCGTCCACTGGTGCATTCAAGCAAGGCACCATTGATACACCCTGGGTCCGTGTTTGGTGGTTCCGGGATCATGGGAACTGTATCGACTACTGCGGCGAGTGGCCTGGCGCCCAGCTGTCAGGCTGACCCCACGGCATGGTCACGGAGATCCCACCGAAAACCGACACTTGGGACGTGTGGCGGGTCCCTAAACCCTGTGCCCGGCTGGGGAAGCTGTACAGATCGTGGGGGCCCGTGTCCAGGAGCGAAGGTGCCTGCACTTCTCCTCGCGATGAGGCCGCGGGTTGCTGCAGCGTGAGGAACGGTGCTGCGCGTCCTCGTGGTCGAGTCGGTTGAGAAGAGCCAATGACCACCCTGAACACAGCCGCAGCGACTTCAGGTGCCGCCGTCTTGGAAAGCAACAGTTTTTCGAGACACGGACGTCGTGCCTTAGAGGGTCTAAGGAATCGGCGTCGTACAGGGCCGGCCCGTGTCTTGGAAAGTTGTCTCACCGCAAGTTGTCTTAGGTGGGTGCTCGGGAGGGGTTTCTGAGGCACAATTGCCGGGCGAGACATCTTGGGTAGACGCGTGTGAGTACGTCGGGCCAGGACGCCAAGTTGCAGCTCGACGCGCATGTCGATGCCGGGGTGCAGAAGCGTGATGTTTTCGCTGACGTCACGTCCGGAAGCAAGGCAGCCATTGAGCGGCCCGGGATGAAGAAGCTCCTCGCGTATGTGGAGCCGGGTGACACGGTCGTCGTGTGGCGGGTGGACCGGCTCGGCCGGTGCCTGATCGATGTGTTGAACACGGTGAACCTGCTGCGGGAACGCGGCGTGTACCTGAGGTCCATTTCGGACGGGATCGACCCCACAACAACGTCGGGCCGCCTGATGCTGAGCATGCTTGCGACTTTGGCCGAGTACGAGCGGGAGCTGATCGTCGAACGCGTGAACGCGGGCATTGCCGCGGCGCGGCAGAGCGGAACCCGGTTCGGTCGGCCACTCACCGATCCCAGCTGCGCAAGAATTTCGCGGGGGCCGGTGTCGTCTTCGCCGAGAACATCATTGCTTATTGCGGATCGGGAGTGACCGCCTGCCACAACCTGCTGGTTCTGGAGCAACTGGGAGTCGGGAAAGGCAGACTGTTCGTCGGCGGCTGGTCCCAGTACGGACACGCCACCGATAGGCCTGTCGAAACTACATAGCCGGGCATCGTCCGTCACGTAGGACTCTCTCCATTACGGTTCCCGTCCGGCCGTTCAGCCAGTGTTGCGACGTTCGTCCGAGCCCGCCGCCCATGAACTGGTTCAGTTTCTCCACCGTCGGGAGTACCGGCTGACGCGTCGACTCAAGCGAAGTTGAGGGGCGGCGGTCAGCCAGGTGCGCGACCGGGGCCTCACATAACGGGCAAAGCCAAATCTCACCCTGTCACTCACATCATGGGGTGATGCCTGCGCACCCAGCCCTTCCCTAGGTTTGAATCATCCCGCAACGCCCTGATGCGGAAACCCACACCCAGGAGTCGAAGATGTCCATCACCACCACCAACCTCACCCGGGTGGCCGGCTTGTCCGCCGTCGCGGCAGGCCTACTGTTCATCGGCGTCCAAATCAACCACCCCCAACTCGATGCCGAGTTCGCCACCACCACCGAGTACACGGTCCGCCAAAGCTTGAAGGTGCTCATGGCCGTGTTGTCGCTGGCTGGCATCACCGGGATGTACCTGCGCCAGGTGAAGGAAGCCGGGCTGTTGGGCCTGATCGGGTACCTCGTGTTCGGCACCGGTTACCTCATCATGACGAGCGTTGAAATGATCGGGGCCGTTGTATTTTCGACTCTTTCCCACACTGCACCCGGATACGTCAACGACGTCTTTGCCGTGTTTACTGGCGGGCAAGCCAGCGGTGACATCGGCCTGATGCAAGTCCTTAACCTCGCGTCCGCGGCCACATTCCTGGGCGGCGGACTCCTGTTCGGGATCGCGCTCTTCCGCGCCAAAGTCCTCGCCCGCTGGGCCGCCGTGCTGCTCGCCGCAGGTTCCGTGGCGACTCTGGCCATCCCCTTGCTGCCGCAGCTCAATCAAAGGCTGTTCGCCATACCCACAGGCGTCGCAATGGTGGGCCTGGGATACTCGTTGTGGCGGGACCAGCGCGCCGGGGCGAGTCGATCCCTGCCCCAAAACGCAAGCCGCCCGCTCAACCCGGCCGGCGCCAAGTGACCATCTACAAGGCAGCGCGGCCCGCCCGGTCGATGCGATCGACCGGGTGGGTGCCGTTCGCACTGGTCGCCCTCGTCCTGTTCCCCGCCGCTGCGGGCTCATTACGGCTTATCGAGCTCGCCGGCGGACCGTCGCTCATCCCGGAGAACACCCGCATGACGGCCTCACCCGTGCCCGTGGTCGTGCACGTCGTCAGCGCGATCCCTTACGCAGTCCTGGGCGCCTTCCAGTTCTCGCACCGATTCCGACGCCGTTGGCCCGCCTCGCACCGTGCGGCCGGACGCGTCCTCGTGGTCCTGGGATTGGCCGTTGCGTTCTCCGCACTGTGGATGACGCAGTTTTACCCCCGGCAGCCCGGCACCGGGGAGCTCGCCTACATCTTCCGCCTGGCGTTTGGTTCTGGCATGGCGGCCAGCATCATCCTCGGCTTCGCGGCGATCCGCCGCGCCGACGTCGGACTTCACCGGGCCTGGATGACACGTGCCTACGCACTGGCTCTCGGCGCCGGCACCCAAGTCTTCACCCAAGGCATCGGGAATGCCGTCTTCGGCGTCAGCGAACTCACCACCGACCTCATGCTGGGGGCCGGATGGGCCCTGAACCTCATTGCAGCGGAGCTCATTATTCGCGGCGGCGGCAACCGAACAGTCAGGACACCGGGCAAGGCCCGGCCCTCATGACTGGTTCCCATGTACCCTTCGGCTACCGGCTTCGAGTCAAGGGGCACCTCGACGACCACTGGTCAGCGTGGTTCGGAGACCTCGCCCTGGCCCGCGAAAGCGACGGCACGACAAGCCTCAGCGGCCCCGTCCCCGACCAAGCTGCCCTGCACGGGCTGCTCACAAAGATCCGCGACCTCGGCATCCTCCTGATTTCCGTGGAACCCACCGACGAAATGGACCAAATCGGGAGCGCCGCCGGTGGAGCCCTTACCCGGCAAGGCGAACCCATTAGCCAAGCCCGGGCTGGCAGCGATCATCAGGCACCGCCGGAGGGAACCTGGGCAGTCTGCAAATGATGCTGAGCGCCGGAACCGGTCGCTCTCGCGTTGATAAGCATGAGGACCAACACAAGAGCGAGGCGCTGGGTTTGCGGCAGGAGACTTGCACGACTTCTGGAGCAGCTATCAGAACTTCTTGAGCGAACGGTCTACCTGAATCTCTGCTGCCGTACTCTCAGTCAGAATCACAGTGTAGGTTTCTGAGTCATCGCCTGACAGAACGATCCTGAAGAAACTGTCACTACTGAGAAGGGTCTTCTTGGTGATGATTCCTGAAGAAACAATCAAGAAGTAATCCACTTCATCGCTTGGGCTGCTGAAGTTTTCAGAGGCTGCCGCAAGCATGGCTACAGCAGCGCGGTCCATGACATGATTCATGGTCAACGCATCAGTTCCGTAAGTGCCGTGACCTTTTCTGTAAACCCTTCTGAGATTTTTTTCGCGCGTAGTTGGTTTGTGATACGTACATTGTGGAGCCTTCCGTGGATGAAGCTTTAATTCTGATTGGGCCTTAGATGTTCAGCCTACGATTCACAGGATGCATTCCCTGAGGCTGGGCGTCTGGACAGTTGCTTGTGCGTAGAGGAACGCGATGATGTCATCGGGGACGAAAAGATCACGGAGATCGCCTCGCCGTACGGGAATGCCCCAGCAGCTCCAGGGCCGGCTTGGAGTCCGGTAGCCCTGCCAGGGAACCAGCGCCGTCCCGCAGGACCGGATGCGGGTTCAGGGTCGACTGCAGGCCCCGTCGGATGGCGGTTGGTTCCCCGGCGCGGATACCGCCCTGTTCTGAGATGGCTGTGTAGACACGGTATGGAGTGGGATTGTTGGCGTTGCGGCTGGCCGGCCGGCGACGCTGTCGCCCTGCAAAAGGCCGGCGGCCACGTCCATTAGGTACACGCTTTTTCATATGTATCCCTTCAGCACGTCGGTCAGCGTGAAGTGGACGGCCGCCGCGGCCGCACACATGCTCTTCTGCCACCCACTCCCCCACGCCGGCCCCTTGCTGCCGCCGCCTGAGAGGCCAATATGCCGATACGCCAATATCCGCTGGCGCGCTACTACGCCAAGGCGGCAACCGTGGAACGTACTTCACCGAATTCCCGAGGTCATCGGCCGGGCGGGACTGCTTGACGAATTCGAGTATGGCCAAGAAGTCGCCAACGATCATCGAGACTAGTTGCGGCAAATCCAGGCCGCCGGTAAAGACGCTGTCCGTGGGCACCTGGACCATGGCTCACAACAGAGATTGCCCCGCTCATCCCGGTAAACAAGGCACCGGGCCCTTACCGGTGGCCGCCAGAATGCTAGGAGGCGGCCGCCAGACAAGCAGGCCCCTCAGTCTGTGCGGAATCCTGTGAAGAATTCGATCACGGCCGGAGGGACCCGTGGTGGGAACTCCTCGAAGAATCCGTGCCTGCTCCCGGGATAGACCTGCAGCTGCGCACCCGGAATCCGGTCAGTAAGAAGACGGGCGTTCTCCACCGGGGTGTAGAACAGATTGTGCAGGACGTCGAGCCGGTCAGTCGCAGTAGCTCGGGCAAGTCATCGCTGACTTCCCGGGAGCGAGCGACGGTATTAGGCCCGCCGGGGGTGGTGCACGCCAGGACCAGGGCTTTCACCCGATCCGGGTGACGTACCACGAGCATCTGGACCACGCGGCCGCCCATCGACGTTCCATAAACGAAAGCATCAGCGATCCCGGCACTATCCAAAATGTCAGCAGCGTCGGCTGCGAAACTCTCCATACTCCAGGAACCGACGGGTCCGCGGCTTGCTCCGGTTCCCCGGTAATCCATCGTGATGGTCTGGAATTCAGATTCGAACCCTTCACGAAGCCCATCCCACCAGACATGAGAGTTTGCCTGTCCCTGCAACAGGAGAAGGCCAGGCGCGCCAGTAACGCCGCCTATCTGCACGGCCAAGGAAAAACCAGCGCGGACCTGACAAACGGACTCTGCAAACAATTCTCGAATTCCCTCTGACAAAGCCGACCACGATGGGTTCCATCAGAGCACAAATCAAGATGGGGAAGCACGGCTCATAGAAGAAAGCACTTACTCCGTTCCCTTAAGCCGGGACGGGTCAGACTCAGTCCACAGTCCAAGGTGCAGGCCAGCGCCATGCGCATACCCGGGCGGAACCCGAACTGTCCCCGACGGACATCGGCTTGCGGGAATGGACCGACCGTCCCGCCCAACAAGCGATGCTGGGGTCTTTGTCAGAGCTTGCTGACGCTGGTAACCCCAGGAGTACTGGCTCAAACACTCCGTCCTCTCGAGCCCTAGGGAAAAATGCCATAGATGCGGGCGGCGTCGCTCCCGTGTCGGCCTACCGGGCCGTGCGACGGGTGAAGACCAGATGGAGAACCCCGGATGGAGAAGGGGTCGCTTCGATGTCAAAGCGTTGTTCGAGTCCTTCTAGTCCGTCCCAGAGCCGTTCGCCCCGGCCCAGGACGATCGGCACGAGGACGATGTGCATGTGGTCGATCAGATCGGCCTCGAGGAACTGTCGGACCGTGCTGACGCCGCCACCGATCCGGACATCGAGGTCACCGGCCAGGGCGCGGGCCTGCTTGAGCGCGGAGACGGGGTCGGCGTCAACGAAATGGAAGGTTGTTCGGCCTTCCATCTTCAGTACCGGCCGGGGGTGGTGTGTCAGAACAACGACAGGGGTGTGGAAGACCGGGTTATCGCCCCACCATCCCTTCCACTCCTCGTCCTCCCAGGGACCGCGTTGAGGGCCGAACTTGTTGCGCCCCATGATCTCCACGCCGATCCCGGGCCCCCACAGGCTGGCGAACGCCTCGTCGACGCCGAAGGATCCCTCCGACTCCCCGTGGATGCCCATCTCGCGGAAGGTGCGCGTCTCGAAGGCCCACTCCATCAGCCGTGAGCCTGCGTGACCGAACGGAGCGTTGAGTTGCTGGCCCTCGCCGGTGCCGAAGCCGTCGAGGGAGACCGAGAAGTTATGCACGCGGACGAGGGACATGTCATCTCCTGAAGTGCTTGCCGTTCGCACTCACTTTAGGGTGATCGAACCCAACGACTCAAGACCGGCGATGGGAGAATATAGCCGCGATGCGCCCGCAATCGCGCAGCGGACGCACCATCGATGCGGCGCCCGGGATCCCCGGCGCCGTCTGGGCGCTGCTGGTGCTGCGCGAGGTGATCTGCGGCAACCGGCGCCACTAAAGGGAAGTGCCGGCCACATCCGAGGAAGGCACCGCCTCCTGAATCCTGGCCGGCGGCTTGAAGGACCTCGTGGATTCACCGGGCCCCCTGGCGGCGGTTGAGAGGTCACGGCCGTGGGCGCACAGATAGGTCGCCGCGCTGAGGGCAGCGTCGTCGATATTGAACGGGTCCGCCGTTCCGTCGCCGTTTCCGTCCCGCCCCGCAAGGTTCCAGGTGGAGGGAATGAACTGCATGGGTCCGACGGCGTGGTCCCAGCGGGCATCGCCGTCCAGGACACCCGCGTCCGTGTCGGCGATGGCAGCCAATCCCGCGCCGTTGAGGCTCGGGCCCACAATGGGGCCGCTCGACTGCCCTGCGGTGTTGA
>NZ_JARUXE010000042.1 GCF_030433895.1 Arthrobacter sp. PsM3
CAATGACGCACGCGCGCCGGTATTCCGGCGTCGACAGCGCCTTTGCCGGGCGCGGAACCCATGGCGCGGCGCAGGATCGTCGGCGCAGCGCAGGACAGTCGGCGCGGCGTGGAGCCGGACCAGTCTGCGGCGTCCGCGGCGCAGATTTCCTCGCGACGCGCAATGACGCACGCGCGCCGGTATTCCGGCGTCGACAGCGCCTTTGCCGGGCGCGGCACCCATGGCGCGGCGCAGGATCGTCGGCGCAGCGCAGGACAGTCGGCGCGGCGTGGAGCCGGACCAGTCTGCGGCGTCCGCGGCGCAGATTTCCTCGCGACGCGCAATGACGCACGGGCGCCGGTATTCCGGCGTCGACAGCGCCTTTGCGGGGCCCGGAACCCATGGCGCGGCGCAGGAAAGTCGGCGCAGCGCGGGATCATTTGCGCAGCGTCGAGCCGGGCCCGTCGGCGGCGTCTGCGGCGTCTGCGGCGTCCGGCGACATGGGGCCATGGTCAGTGCCCCGGGGCGGCTCCCAACTCCCGGGATGGGCCCAGAAACGGCTCCACCCCGCACCACCAGGCTGGCAAAGCTGGGAATGCGGGGCAGTGCGGTTCCAGCGGGGGCCGGGCCGGACGATCGCCTAGATCGAGTAGCGCTCGTCCTCGTGGTCGCCGGGGTGGTCCTTGACGAGGCCGGCGGCGAGCGTGTTACCGTCCAGCGGATCGATGACGAGGAACGCCCCGGTGCGGCGGTGGTGCAGGTAGTTCTCCAGCGGCAGCGGCGCGGCCAGCCGCAGCTGGGCATGTCCAATGTCGTTGAGCTCCAGGGTGGTGGTGGGCTCCAGCTGGAAGTTGGCGAGGTCCAGCTTTCCGGTCACGTTCCGGACCAGGGCCTGGACCGTGCGGGTGCCGTGCTTGACCAGCACCTTCGCGCCCTCGCGGAGCGGCTTCGGCGAGAGCCAGCACAGTGCGGCGTAGAGGTCGGCCGAGGCTTCGCGGATGGTCCCGGTCGCCGCGATCGTGTCGCCGCGTGCGACGTCGAACTCGTCCGCGAGGCGCAGGGCCACCGACTGCGGGGCCACGGCCTCGGTGAGCCGCCGTCCCGCGAAGTCGATCCCTATAACCGTGGTGGTGCGCGGCGCCTGGCCCGGGGTGAGGACGCTGACCTTGTCCCCGAGCTTCACCGAACCCTCGGTGATCTGACCGGCGTAGGCGCGGTAGTCGCGGTAGCCCTCGACGTCGAGTCCCGCGGCGACGGCGTCGGGAGCCAGCGCCCCCTGCGGCCGGACGACCAGCTGGACCGGGAACCGGAAGCTTTCCAGGTGGCTCTCGAGCTCGTCCGCGGCCGGCAGCGTCTCGAGGACCTCGAGCAGGGCCGGGCCGTCGTACCAGGAGGTGCGGTCGGAGCGGTCCACGACGTTGTCGCCGTCGAGCGCGGACACCGGGATGACCAGGAGGTCGGTGACCCCGTCCGCGCCCAGCCCGAGCTCGCGCCCGACTTTCTGCACGTCGGCCTCGATCTCCCGGAACACGGCCTCGCTGAAGTCCACGAGGTCGATCTTGTTCACGGCGACGATCACGTGCGCCACACGCAGCAGCTGCAGCACGGAGAGGTGCCGGCGGGTCTGCTCGAGGACACCCTTGCGGGCGTCGATGAGCACGACGACGGCATCCGCAGTGGACGCGCCGGTCACCGTGTTCTTGGTGTACTGCACGTGCCCGGGGCAGTCCGCGAGGATGAAGCTGCGGCGGTCCGTGGCGAAGTAGCGGTAGGCGACGTCGATGGTGATGCCCTGTTCCCGCTCGGCGCGCAGGCCGTCGGTCAGCAGCGCGAGGTCGATCGCTTGGGTGCCGGTGGCACCGGTGCCGCCAAAGCCGCGGTCCGCCGAGGTACGGGCGACGGCGTCGAGCTGGTCGGCGAGGATCGCCTTGGAGTCGTGCAGGAGGCGGCCCACCAGGGTGGACTTGCCGTCGTCGACCGAACCGGCGGTCGCGAAGCGGAACAGGGAAGCGTGCGCGAGCGGCGCCTCGTCAAGCAGGGCGGCCGCGCGGGCGGTGTCGATGTCGGTGCTCATTAGAAATACCCGTCCTTCTTGCGGTCTTCCATGGCGGCCTCGGAGATGCGGTCATCCGCCCGGGTGGCGCCACGTTCGGTGATGGTGGAGGCGGCAACTTCGATCACGACGTCGCGCACGGTGGCGGCGGCCGATTCCACCGCGCCGGTGCAGGACATGTCGCCGACGGTCCGGTAGCGAACGGTCTTGGTGATGACCTGCTCGTTGTCGCGGGGCCGGGAGACCTCGCCGACCGCGCGCCACATGCCGTCGCGGGCGAAGACCTCGCGGTCGTGGGCGTAGTAGAGGCCCGGCAGGTCGATGTTTTCGCGCTCGATGTAGCGCCAGACGTCGAGTTCGGTCCAGTTGCTGATCGGGAATGCGCGGACGTGCTGGCCCACGGTGTGCCGGCCGTTGTAGAGGTTCCACAGCTCGGGCCGCTGGTTGCGCGGGTCCCACTGGCCGAACTCGTCGCGCAGGCTCAGGATCCGTTCCTTGGCGCGGGCCTTGTCCTCGTCGCGGCGGCCGCCGCCGAAGACGGCGTCGAACTTGTTGCGCTGGATCGCGTCCAGCAGCGGGACGGTCTGCAGCGGGTTGCGGGTGCCGTCGGCGCGCTCGGCCAGCTCGCCGGAGTCGATGAACTCCTGGACACTGCCGACGACGAGCTTGAGTCCCAGCCGCTCCACGGTCCGGTCGCGGAATTCGATGACCTCGGGGAAGTTGTGCCCGGTGTCCACATGCAGCACCGGGAACGGGACCTTCCCGGGCCAGAACGCCTTGGTGGCCAGGTGCAGCATCACCACGGAATCCTTGCCGCCGGAGAACAGCAGCGCCGGCTTCTCGAACTCGGCGACGACCTCGCGGATGATGTGGATGGCCTCGGACTCGAGGGTGTCCAGGGACGAGAGGCGGGCGGGGCGCGTAGCCGCAGCAGCAGATGCCGCCCCGGGAGTGGCATCGGGCCTGTCGGAGCCGCGCGCATCGTCCGAAGGACGGATGCCGCACGGCGCAGGGGCGGGGGCGGCATCTGCTGCGGAGGCGGTGGTGATTGGGGCGGCATCGGGGTCGACGGCCACGGAAGTTGGGGAGTTGCTCATACGTGTAGTCCGCATTCTGTCTTGTCGGTTCCTGCCCAGCGGCCGGCGCGGGGGTCGTCGCCGGGCGCCACCTTGCGGGTGCAGGGCTGGCAGCCAATGGACGGGTAGCCCTGCGAAAGCAGCGGGTTGACGGGGAGGAGATTGTCGTCGGAGTACTGGACCAGCTGGTCGAAGCTCCAGGCCGCGACCGGGTTGACCTTGACCAGGCCGTTGGTCTCGTCCCACGTGACCAGCGGGGTGTTGGTGCGGGTGGGGGCCTCGTCGCGGCGGACGCCGGTGAACCAGAGTTCGTAGCCGGCCAGGGTGCGGCGCAGCGGGGCCACTTTGCGCAGCGCGCAGCACTGGGCGGCGTCGCGGGCGAAGAGGTCCTTGCCGAGGAGCCGGTCCTGCTGCTCCACGGTGTTCTCCGGCAGCACGTCGACGACGTTGACGCGCAGGCTCGCCGCCACCTCGTTGCGGGTCGCGTAGGTTTCCGGGAAGTGGTAGCCGGTCTCCAGGAAGAGCACGTCGACGCCGGGAAGCTGGTCCGCGACGAGCGCCGGGAGGACGGCGTCGGCCATGGAGCAGGCGACGGCGACGGCGGGCAGCTCGAAGTTGCGCGCCACCCAGGCAATCACCTCGCGGGCCGGGGCGTCCCAGCCGAGCTCGGCGGCGCCGGCTTCGGCGACGGCCTTGAGCTCGGCGTGGGTGCGCAGGACCGGCGTGGCCGGGGCGGCCGTGGCCAGGACCGGCGTGACCGGGCCGGGCGTGACCGGGCCGGGCGTGACCGGGACCGGCGTGGCCGGGGCGGGCGCCCCCTGGCGATCGGCGTCCGGACCTACCGGGTCAATTCCCAGTGCGTGCTTGCTCACTGCAGATCACCCTCATCGGCGGCAAAGGCCCATTCGGCGAAGGTCTGGCCCTCGGTGTGGTCGGCCACGAACTTCCGGACCACGCGTTCAACATAGTCGGGGAGGTCCTCGGCGGTGACCTTGAGGCCGCGGACGGTGCGTCCGAGGCCAGCCTCCTCGCGGCTGTCGGAAGCCAGCCCGCCGCCGAGGTGGACCTGGAAACCCGGGGTGGGGTCGCCGTCGGGCGTGGGAAGCATCATGCCCTTGAGGCCGATGTCCGCGGTCTGGATCCGGGCGCAGGAGTTGGGGCAGCCGTTGATGTGCAGCGACAGGGCCTGCGGGAGCTGCTTGGACTCGACGAGGTCGGCGAGGCGGCGTTCCAGCTCGGCGACGGCGGTGGCGGCCGTGACTTTGGTTTCGACGATGGCGAGCTTGCAGTATTCGATGCCGGTGCAGGCGATGGTGCCGCGGCGGAACACGGACGGCCGGGCGGAGAGGCCCAGGGCGTCGAGTTCGGCCACGAGCGGTTCCACCTGGTCCTTGGGCACGTCGAGGACGACGAGCTTCTGGTGCGGGGTGGTGCGCAGCCGCTGCGAGCCGCGGGCTTCCAGCGTGTCGGCGAGCTTGACGAGCTGGCCGCCGGAAAGGCGGCCGGCCAGCGGGGTGGCGCCGATGAAGAACTTGCCATCCTTCTGCTCGTGCACGCCGATGTGGTCGCCCGGGGTGGAGGGCTTGGGCGCGGCCGGGCCGTCGTCGAGCTTGTAGCCGAGGTATTCGTCCTCGAGGACCTGGCGGAACTTCACCGGGCCCCAGTCGGCCAGCAGGAACTTCAGCCGGGCCTTGGTGCGCATCCGCCGGTAGCCGTAGTCGCGGAAGATGCTGGTGACGCCGAGCCAGACGTCGGCGGCCTGGTCGGGCCGGACGAACGCGCCGAGGCGCTTGCCGAGCATCGGGTTGGTGGAGAGCGCGCCGCCCACCCAGAGGTCGTAGCCGATGCCGAGCTCGGGGTGGACCAGGCCCACCAGGGCGACGTCGTTGATCTCGTGGACCACGTCCTGGCTGGGGTGGCCGGTGATGGCGGTTTTGAACTTGCGCGGCAGGTTGGCAAGTTCCGGGTCGCCGATGAAGCGTTCGGCGAGCTCGTGGATCAGCGGCGTCGGGTCGATGATCTCGTCCTTGGCGATGCCGGCGACCGGGGAGCCGAGGATGACGCGGGGAACGTCGCCGCAGGCTTCGGTGGTGGACAGGTCCACGGATTCGAGGCGGCGCCAGATTTCGGGGACGTCCTCGACCCGGATCCAGTGCAGCTGGATGTTCTGCCGGTCGGTGAGGTCGGCCGAGTCGCGGGCGAAGTCGACGGAGATCTGGCCGATGACGCGCAGCTGCTCGGTGGTGAGGGCGCCGCCGTCGATCCTGACGCGCAGCATGAAGTACTTGTCCTCGAGCTCGTGCGGCTCGAGTGTGGCGGTCTTGCCGCCGTCGATCCCGGGCTTGCGCTGGGTGTAGAGGCCCCACCAGCGGAAGCGGCCGTGCAGGTCCGTGCCCTCGATCGAGTCGAAGCCGTGCTTGGAGTAGACGGACTCGATGCGTTCGCGGACGTTGAGGCCGTTGTCTTCCTGCTTCCAGGTTTCGTTGGCGTTCAGCGGCGCGGTGCCGTCCACTTTCCACTGCCCGTGCGGCTTTGCGGCGGGGCGGGAGGTGGGGCGCTTGGTGCGGCCTGGGGCAGCCTGGTCCGGGGACGCTCCGGCTAGAGCTGTATCAGTCATGGATCGACTGTAGGGCGGCCCGTAATGCGGCCACAAAGGGTCGGCAACGCGGGGTCACCTAGGGCAACAAATCGTCACGAACCGTCGGCGAGCCTTGAAGTGGCGCGGATCGTGTGCATGGGGCGGGTCGCTTCAGGCCCCCGGTTCAGGCCCCCGCGGCGAGGGCGGCGTCGTAACGTTCCAGCGCAATTTCGGCAAGCACCGGGGACGGCAGCAGGGCCGCCGTGACGAGGTCCGCGCCGGCCTTGTGCAGCTGGTCGTGGAAGAAACCCGGGGCCAGCAGGTACGCGGCGATGACCACGCGGCCGCCCAGGTCCACGGCCCCCGCGGACTCCCCCGCGCCGGCGCCGCCCGCGGCCTCCTCGCGGAGCATGGCCACGGCGTCGGGCACGGACGGCTTCGCGGACGCCCCGTAGGCGGCCACGATCCGGTTGGAACGCAGCGCGCGCAGCTGGCCGGCGAGTTCCTCGACATTCTTCGAGGCGGTGGGGTCGGAGGACCCGGCAGCGGCGAGGATGACGGCGTCGTTGTCGGTCACGCCGGCTTCCCGGAGCCGGACGTCCAGCAGCGCCGCGAGCCGCGGGTCGGGCCCCAGCGGCGCGGCGGCGCGGGTGTCCGGCCGGCTCTTGACCGCCCGGGCGATGTCCACCTTGACGTGGTACCCCACGCTGAGCAGCAGCGGGACGACGACGGCGGCCTCCCCCGCCGGGAGGCCCGCCACGACGGCCGGGAGGTCAGGGTCCTGGACGTCGACGTAGGCCTCCCGTACGTCGAGCCCGGGCCGGAGCGCGGCGATCCCGTCCCGGAGGGCGTTGACTTCGGCGGCCCCCTCCGCGCTGGAGGTGCCGTGGGCGCAGGCGATCAGGATGGGGCTATTCATAGCCGTTAGCGTAGCCTTGGAGCCGCCCCATCCGCCCCTTGATATCCGACCGGGACCCTCCATGACTTTTTCCTTCAGCGTTGTCGCGCTCTGGCTGGACCTGGCCGGCGTCTTCTTCTTCGCGGTCTCCGGGTCCCTGCTCGCGGCCCGGAAGCAGTTCGACATCATCGGGTCCCTGCTGCTGGCCTCGGTGGTGAGCCTGGGCGGCGGCGTCATCCGCGACATCATCATCAACGCCGGCCCGCCCGCGGCCTTCACCAACCCGGCCTACCTGGCGCCGCCGCTGCTCGCCGCGGTGCTGGTGTACTTCCTGTTCTCCAGCGTCCAGCGCTACACCTCGCTGCTGATCCTGTTCGACGCCGGCGGCCTGGCACTCTTCTGCATCACCGGTTCCCTCAAGGCGCTGGCCGCCGGGATGAACCCCATTGCGGCGGTGCTCCTCGGGGTCACGACGGCGGTGGGCGGCGGCCTGCTGCGCGACATCACCGCCAATGAGGTGCCGCAGCTGTTCGACCCGAAGGATCTCTATGCGCTGCCGGCGTTCGCGGGGGCGGCGTTGACCGTGGCCCTGTCCGTCACCGGCACCTTCAACGCGCTGACCGCGGGCGCCGTTGCCGCGATCGTTTTCGCCTTCCGGGTCACGGCCTGGCGGCGGAAGTGGCACGTTCCGCTGGCGGTCCGCGGCTGGCACCGGCTTGGCCTGGGCGCGGCCAATGGCGGGCCCAAGGATTAGCTAGGATAAGAACCATGACTGACATGTTCCTCGAGAAATTCCGCGCGCTTGTTCCGAAGTATCTCGAAGACGAATGGCAGGACGAGGATGGCCTCCCGGCCGACGAGCTGGATGCGGCCCTCGCCGAGCACCAGTTCCAGGTGCCCCTGGTGTTGCGGGAGTTCTACCTGGCGGTCGGCGGCTGCGAGGACATCATGGAGGCGTACCACTACTTCTGGGACCCCGAAGAGCTCGAAGTTGATGACGAAGGCTTCCTCATGTTCCTTGAGGACGAGGAAGAACAGTTCACCTGGGGATTCCGGGTCGGCGACCTCAGCGTTCCGGACCCGATCGTGTACCGCCGCAACAACGCCCGCGGCCAGTGGAAGAGCGAAGAAGGAACCTTCTCCGAGTTCGTCTTCGACATGTTCGAGTGGGCTTTCAACGACGAGGACGAGGACTAACTCTCGGCTTCTTTCTTGGCGCCTCCGCGGTGCGGGGGCGCTTTGCCACGGACACGCCGCCACCCGGGCCGGAATTCGTCCCTAGCTGCCTCAAAGTAGCCCCCGACGGCGGCCGCGACCAGCCTGTCACTGCCGAAATAGACCCCCGCGCACCGGGACGGCCTCCAGAAACCCACCTTTACGGCTGAAACGCGCCCCGCCGCCACTGCTCAAGCACCGCGAGGACCTGGGCCATCATCCGTTCGGGGTGATGGACCACGAAGTCGTAGCCGAACCGGAGAAACAGGTAACCTGCGACCATGGTCGCGTTGTTCCGCCCGCGGTCCTTCTTCACCTGCCGCGGCTGCAGATGCGATTCGCCGTCCGTTTCCACCACGAGAATGCCCTCAATGAGGAAGTCCACCTCGCCCACCCCGGGGATCTCCACATGCCGTCGGACACGCAGGCCGGCTCTCTGGAAGGCGGTGTTGGCCAGAACTTCCAGCAGCGAATCGGCCCGGGGAATGACCATGTCCAGCACCGACCTGACGCGGCCGTTGCGGTTGCCCCTCAGCTTGCCGCGGAGGAAGTCCAGACTGATGTCCCCGCGACCTACCGCACATTGGACCATCACAAGGGCTTCCAATTCGGGCAGACAGTGAAGTGCGTGGATCAGGACGTCGGCGAGTCCGGCCACGGGTAGCCACGGATGCTTGGGATGCCGGCAGCGGCCGTGTGCCACGGAGCCGGGCGGCGCTGCCCGATGCCCAGGACTCAGATGCGTGGACTGGGCCGGAACCAACGTCCACAACCTGTAACCCGGAGCGGCCGACAGACACGTCAGCAGCCCTTTCAATTCGCGGGCGGCCCGGTAGGCGCTGGAATCCTGCGGCAGTCCGTATTGTCCGCGGCGGATCCTCACTATGGTGCCGTCCGCCACGGCTTTGGATACCCGGTGTCGGCTGAATCCGGCCCGGGCAAAGTCAGCCGCAGTGGCCGTTCCGCTCCGTGCAGCAAGATAAGTCGCTACGTTCATTCCGCCAATGTGCCCTGTCTGCGGCACTTCGAGTCCGCCCCGGTTGCGCTATGTGGATAACCCCGGCCAAAGGACTCCGGCGGCCGAGGGGCACTTTCACACGGAGACGCCCGAGGAATCAGCTTGGGAACTGCCCAAACCGCGGCAAAGTGCCCTCGCGCCGCTATGTCCAGAGCCCGCCGCCTAGCAACCTGGACTATTCGCGGCCCAACAACCCCCGGGCCCAGTCAGAGAGACCACGGCCACAGGGGTTTCGCGGCCCAACACCCCCCGGGCCCGGTCAGAGAAACCATGGCCACGGGGCATTTTGACACCGATAAGCCGCGGGATCAGCTGGCGAACTGCGGGCGAATGGCGTGGGAATGGCCTCCGGCGGCCGGACAACGACGCGCGGCAGGGGGGGCACTTTGACCCGGACACGCCGGGAAACCAGCCGGGCAAGGGCCTGCGGCGGCTGAAAGTGCCCCCGCAGTGCCGCCGGAGCCCCTGCGCCAGTACCCCCGTAGTGCCGCCGGAGCCCCTGCCGCAGTGCCCCCGCAGTGCCCGCCAGCGCCTGCGGAGCGCCTGCGGAGCGCGTCAGGCCGGGCCAGGCCAGCGTGTGACAGCAAATTTACACAGGCGCTAGACAGCATGACATTTCTGTCATAGGCTCATTCATGGGTTCACCAAATGCCTCCGGTGGATCTGATGCGAACGGAGAAATGGCCCCGGTTCGACACAACGGATGACTGGAAACGTTGTAGAGAACCGGGGCCATTCCGTTTAAGCAGTAGAACCCACGAGAAGACCAGGGTAAAAGGCGACAGGCAGAGACCCGCCGAAGGCAGGGACCCGGAGACCCGCACAAAGAGTCAGCTGGCGCGGTCCACCACGGCCATCGCGAAGTTGGTCAGCGAAGTCTTCACCACGCCCTCGGGCAGCGGCGCGAGGGCGGCAATCGCTTCATTGGCCCAGGCCCGGGCCACCACCCAGGACTCCGCCGTGACGGGGTGCTCGCGGAGGCCGGCCACCGCGGCGGCGAGGGCTTCGTCCGAGCTGAGGTCGCCGTCGATGAGCTTCAGGAGTTCGACGGCGGACTGGTCGCCGTTCTCGGCCTTCTTGCGCAGCAGCAGCACGGGCAGCGTCGGCACACCTTCGCGCAGGTCGGTGCCCGGGGACTTGCCGGACTTGACCTTGACCCCGGTGACGTCGATGACGTCGTCGGCGAGCTGGAAGGCCACGCCCACCTTTTCGCCGTACTCGACCAGCATGGGCTCGTAGGACTCGTCGGCGCCGGAGAAGATCGCGCCGAGCTGACCGGAGGCCGCCACGAGCGAGCCGGTCTTGTCCGCGATGACCGAGAGGTAGTGCTCCACCGGGTCCTCGTCCGGGCGCGGGCCGACGGTTTCATGCAGCTGGCCAAGGCAGAGCCGCTCAAAAGTGCGGGCCTGGATGCCGAGCGCGCGCGAGCCGAGTTCGGAGACCAGGATGGAGGCGCGGGCAAAGATCAGGTCGCCGGTCAGGACAGCGACGGAGTTGCCCCAGACCTCATGCGCCGTGGGGGCGCCGCGGCGGAACGGCGCGGAGTCCATCACGTCGTCGTGGTAGAGCGTCGCCAGGTGGGTGAGTTCGACGACGACGGCGGCCTGCACCACGGCGGGCCGGGAGGCGTCACCCAAGTGGGCGCAGAGCAGGGTCAGCAGCGGTCGGATGCGCTTGCCGCCGGCTTCAACGAGGTGGCGCGACGTCGCGTCAGCCAGCGGATCCGAGTTGGCGATGGCTTCGCGCAGCTTCTTCTCCACGCGGGCCAGGTTGGTGGTGATCGCGGGCCCCAGTTCGGGGTCCCCGGCGATCGCGGCAAATCCGGCCGGCAACTGTAAGCCAGTGGCGATCGCGGTGGTGTTGAGGCTGGGCTCGGAGCTCGGCAGGCCGTGTCCGGCGTGCGTCCAGCTTTGGTCTGCAGAGTTGGTCACGGGATAACCCTAACTTCAGTTGCGGAAACCGCGGAGATGGCGCCGGTGTGCGAAGGGGTGTCGGGGATGGCGCCGGTGTGCGAAGGGGTGTCGGGGATGGCGCCGGCAGGCGACGCCCCCGCACTGGCAGCATCCGCCCGGGACCGGCCCTGGTTGGACGTCGCCGGGACCAGGGATTCCAGCACCCGGATGACGCGGTCCTCGAAGCCCTTGGCCGCGGGATCGGTCAGGTTGGCCAGCAGCCGCACCACGAACCGCATCAGCACAGGAATGGGCATGCCCGTCCGGAGGGCCAGTTTCATCACGGCCGGCTTGCCGATCAGGGCAGCGAAGGCACGGCCCAGGGTGAAGTGTGAACCCCACTGGTCCCGCACGTAGTCCGCGTACCGCGAAAGGTGCGCGTCGGCGTCGGCCCCGGTCCAGCCGGCGGATGCGGAACGAGCGGCGCCGTCGATGATGAACTCGGCGGCGAAGCGGGCGGACTCCATGGCGTAGGAGATGCCCTCGCCGTTAAACGGGGAGACCATGCCGCCGGCGTCGCCGAGCAGGAGCAGTCCCGGCGAGTAGTGCGGGGTGCGGTTGAAGCCCATCGGCAGCGCGGCGCCGCGGATCTCGCCGACCTGGTTTTCCGGGGTGAACCCCCACTCGGCGGGCATCCCGGCGGTCCATTCGCGCAGGACCTGCTTGTAGTCCAGCTTGCCGAATTCCTTGGAGGAGTTCAGGATGCCGAGGCCCACGTTGGAGGTGCCGTCGCCGACGCCGAACACCCAGCCGTAGCCGGGCAGCAGCTTGCCGTCGCGGCCGGGGAGCTCCAGCCAGCCTTCCATCCAGTCGTCGTCGTGCCGCGGCGAGGTGAAGTAGGTGCGGACGGCGACGCCGAGCGGCCGGTCGTCGCGCTTCCGGATGCCGAGCGAGACGGCGGTGCGGCTGGAGTTTCCGTCGGCGGCGAGCACGACGTCGGCGCTGAAGTCCCGGGTCTCCCCCGTCTTGCGGCCGGACTCGTCGAGCAGGGCGGCGCGGACCCCGGCGACGCGGCCGTCGTCGGAGCGCAGTGCCTCGGTGACGCTGTGGCGTTCCAGCACGACGGCGCCCGCGGACTGGGCGTGCCGGGCCAGCTCCTCGTCGAAGCCGATCCGGGTGCGGATCAGCCCGTACTGCGGGAAGTCGGAGACCTCGGGCCAGGGCAGTTCGATGCTGCGGCCGCCGGCGAGCAGGCGCAGGCCCTTGTTGCGGCGCCAGCCGTCGGTTTCGGGGTGCGGCAGGCCAAGCTTCTGGATCTCGCGGACGGCGCGGGGGGTGAGCCCGTCGCCGCAGACCTTTTCACGGGGGAAGCTGGTCTTTTCCAGCACCGTGACGTCGATGCCGGCCTGGGCCAGGTAGTAGGCGGCAGTGGACCCGGCCGGACCTGCTCCGACGATCAGTACTTTCACGGCGGCGGTGGACTAACGCGCGGGCCGGATGATGTTGCGCCGCAGCTTCGCCACCGGTCCGGTGTGGGCGGCCAGCGCTGCGGCGCCCGCGGCGGGGCCGGATTCCGGGCCGGGCTTGACGGCGCGGTGCACGGCGACGATGCCGCCGGTGAGGTTGCGGTAGGTGACCTTGTCCCAGCCGGATTCCTGCAGCCAGGCTGCGAGGTGGTCCTGGTCCGGCCAGGCGCGGATGGACTCGGCGAGGTAGACGTAGGCATCCGGGTTGGAGGCCACCTTGACGGCGATCGCGGGCAGCGCGCGCATGAGGTATTCGGTGTACATAGTGCGCCACAGCGGCACCACGGGCTGGGAGAACTCGGCGATGACGAGCTTGCCGCCGGGCTTGGTGACGCGCAGCATCTCGGCCAGGGCCTTCTTCGGCTCGTTGACGTTGCGCAGGCCGAAGGAGATGGTGCTGGCATCGAAGGTGTTGTCCGCGAAGGGCAGGCGTGTGGCGTCCCCGGCGATGAAGTCGATGTCGGGGCGGCGGCGCTTGCCCACCTTGAGCATGCCCAGCGAGAAGTCGCAGGCGATCACGTCGATGCCGGCGTCGGCATACGGTTCGCTGGAGGTGCCGGTGCCGGCGGCGAGATCGAGCACCCGCTGGCCCGTCTTCACATCCATGGCTTCGACCACAATCTTGCGCCAACGCCGCGTCTGCCCCATCGACAGGACATCATTGACGACGTCGTATTTGGGGGCGACGTCGTCAAACATCGTGGCTACTTCGTCCGGACGCTTATCCAAGGATGCTCGGTTCACCCTTACAGTGTCTCAAATGATCAGCACACGCCCTAACCAAGGGCTGAGCAGGGCCCGGGCAAGGGCTAACCGGGGCCTGAGCAGGGGCTCAGCACGCCCGGAGCAGGGCCTCCGGCGTGTCGGGAGTAGTGTGGTCTCACTATGACGAGCGCGTTCCGAACCCTGACAGTCCCCCTCGATGCAGAATCATTCCCCGGGGGGCTGCCGTCGTTTCTGGTCCGGGACGACCTCCTCTGCTGGACCCGCCGCGAAGCCGGCCTCGTGGGCTTCGGCGAGGTGGCCCGGTTCACCGCCACGGGGCCCGACCGCTTCCTCGAGGCGGACATCTGGTGGCGCCACCTGGTCCTCGAGGCCGAGATCACCGACGCCGTCGAATGGCCCGGCACCGGCCCCGTCGCGTTCGGCTCCTTCGCCTTCTCCAAAGCCTCCGCACATGAGTCGCGGATGATCGTGCCCGAAATCGTCGTCGGACTGCGCGACGGCAAGGCCTGGCTCACCCAGTTGACGTTCGACGACGGCGACCTCACCGAAGCGGGCGCCCGCGCCGCGCTGGACCGCTGGCTTAGGAGCGGGTACGGCAGTGCTGCCGGGACGCTCCCGGACGGCCCGACGCCGGAAGGCTGCACCCCCGCGGACTCAGCCGACCCTGCGGACCCGGCCGACCCTGCGGACCCGGCCGCCGGGAACGGCACCGCCGAGTCCGGAACCGGGTCCGGCACCGCCGGGAACAGCACCGCCGGGAACGGCACCCGCGCCGCCGTCGCCACCCGGGCCGGTGCCGCCGTCGTGCGCCCCCTGCCGCTGGCTGCCGGGGCGACACTGCACACCGGCTCGCTCAGCGAGGAAGACTGGATGGCCGCCGTAGCCGCGGGCGTGGCCGAGATCCGCACCGGGGCGCTCGAGAAGCTCGTGCTGGCCCGGGACATCGTCGCCACCGTTCCGGCCGGGGTGAACGCCGCCGAGATCCTGCGCCAGCTCGCCGTCCGCTACCGCGAATGCTGGACCTACGGCGTCGACGGGCTGGTCGGTGCCACCCCCGAGATGCTGATCCAGGTGGAGGGCCGCACCGCGCAGGCCCGCGTCCTGGCCGGCACCCTGGACCGCCGCGACGCTGACGGCATGGCGGGCTCGCCGCTGGAGTTCGCCGAGCGCGTGCTGGCCGGGTCGGAGAAGCAGCGGCACGAGCACGACATCGCGATCCAGTCGCTGACCACCCAGCTGGCACCGTTTTCGGAGGCGATGAACGCGCACAGCGAACCCTTCATCCTGGAACTGCCCAACGTCTGGCACCTCGCCTCGGACGTGAAGGCGGAACTGGCGGAGGTGGAGGGACATGTCCCCACCAGCCTCGCCCTGATCAATGCGCTGCATCCCACGGCGGCGGTCTGCGGCACGCCGACCACCGTGGCGGGCGCGCTGATCCGCAAGCTGGAGCACCTGGACCGCGGCCCGTACGCCGGACCGGTCGGCTGGCTCGACGCTGCCGGCAACGGGGAATGGGGCATCGCGCTGCGCGGCGCCGTCATCGAGTCCCCGCAGACCGTCCGGCTGTACGCCGGCTGCGGCGTCGTCGAAGGATCCGTGCCGGAAGCCGAGCTCGCCGAGACCTGGGCGAAGTTCCGGCCGATGCTGGAGTCCCTCGGCATCAGCAGCTAGGGACCGGTTCACCGTCCGGTCCGACAGGCGGTCCGGCCGGTCCGTTCTGCCGGTCCTGAATCCGGGATTCCAGACACACCAACGTGTGAAAGTCTTGTATTTAACCCCGAAATAGTTATCCAATAGTGAAACTTAGTTTTCTGTGACGCACATCTCTTCTTCGGCGATACACTATAAACCGACTTGGTTACGCATCCCTCCTGCAACAAAAGGTAAGAAAATGCAGATCTCCCGTTCGCTCCTGAGCACCTCCACGCTTAAGGCAGCCACCGTGCTGGCCATCGGCGCCCTGACGCTCTCCGCCTGCACCAATGCCTCCGAAAAGGCACCGGCCGGCGCGGCGCCGTCCGTATCCGGCAGTGCCGCGGCCAGCTTCGACCCCAGCACCGTCCAGAAGGACGACGCCCTGGCGGCCATGGTGCCGGAGTCGATCAAGTCCAAGGGCACCCTGACGGTGGGCTCGGACACGTCCTACGCCCCCGCGGAATTCCTCGGCACCGACGGCCAGACCCCGGTGGGCTACGACGTCGACATCGCCAAGGCGATCGGCGCCACCCTGGGCCTGAAGGTCCAGGTGCAGACGTCCGAATTCACCGGCATCCTCCCGGCCCTGGGCCCGAAGTACGACCTCGGCATCTCCTCGTTCACGATCAACCCGGAGCGGCTCGGCGCGGTGAACATGGTCAGCTACTTCAACGCCGGCACCGCCTGGGCCGTGCAGAAGGGCAACCCGAAGAAGGTCTCGCTGGATGACCTCTGCGGCAAGTCCGTCGGTGTGCAGACCGGTACCGTCCAGGAAGATCCGGACCTGTCGGACCGCAGCAAGAAGTGTGTGGCAGACAGCAAGCCGGCCATCAACGTGGTGACACTCAAGAACCAGACGGACATCACCACCCGCCTGGTCAACGGCAGCGTCGATGCGATGGCCGCCGACTCCCCCATCACTGGCTACGCCATCACCCAGACCAACGGCCAGATCGAAAAGCTCGGCGACGTCTACGATTCCGCTCCGCAGGGGATCGCCGTGGCCAAGTCGGATATGGCCCTGGCCGAGGTCGTCCAGAAGACCGTCACCAAGCTCATGGAGAACGGTTCCTACAAGAAGATCCTGGAAGGCTGGGGCAACGCCGACGGCGCCATCACCAAGTCTGAGGTCAACCCGGCGGTCGGATCTTGAGTCTTCCCACAACCGGCCGCACACCAGGTGCGCACATGGACAGTCATCAGGAAAAGCCCGAGGCACCGGTAGTCCTGAACAATCCGGTACCGGTCCGGCACCCGGGCCGCTGGATCAGCGCCATCATCATCCTCGGCGTGCTCGCCCTGTTCCTGCAGAGCCTGGTCACCAACCCCAACTTCCGCTGGGACATCGTGGGGACCTACATCCTTGACACCAAGGTGGTGCAGGGCGTCGGCTGGACGCTGCTGCTGACCGTGGCTTCCATGGTCCTGGCCATCGTGCTGGCGATCCTTCTGGCGTTCATGCGCCAGTCGGAGAACCCGGTGTTCCGCTGGTCCAGCTGGGCCTGGGTCTGGTTCTTCCGCGGCACTCCGGTGTACACGCAGTTGGTCTTCTGGGGCTTGATCGCCGTCCTGTATCCCAAGATCACCGCCGGAATCCCGTTCGGACCCGAGTGGTTCGCCGTGGACACGAGCACCGTCATCACAACCACGGCTGCGGCCATCCTGGGCCTGGGCCTGAACGAGTCCGCCTACCTGGCGGAAATCTTCCGGGCCGGCCTCAAGTCGGTGGACCGCGGCCAGGAGGAAGCCGCCGAGGCCCTCGGCATGGGCAAGACGAAAATCATGTGGCGGATCATCCTCCCGCAGGCCATGCGGGTGATCGTGCCGCCCACCGGCAACGAAACGATCGGCATGCTGAAGACCACCTCCCTGGTCCTGGCCGTGCCGTTCACCCTGGACCTGACCTTTGCCACGAACACCCTGGCCAACCGGACCTATCTGCCGGTGCCCCTGCTCATCGTTGCGGCCATCTGGTACCTCGTGATCACCAGCCTGCTGATGGTGGGCCAGCACTTCATCGAGGCCTACTACGGCAAGGGAGTGGACAACCTTGCTCCGGCCACGATCAACCCGGCGGCAGCAAAAGCCGCCGCCGCCGTGGCGCCAAGCGCTGCAGCGGAGCCGGCGCTGAAGATGGACTTTCCCGAGGAGGAGGCAAAATGACGATCACCACTGAGACACCGCTGGTGCGGATCGAGGGCCTCCACAAGTTCTACGGCCAGCACCATGTGCTGCGCGGCATCGATCTGGAGGTCAACCGGGGTGAAGTGTCGGTGGTCATCGGCCCGTCCGGGTCGGGCAAGTCCACCATGCTTCGGTGCGTGAACCTGCTGGAGACCATCAGCGCGGGCCGGATCTCCGTGGACGGGCAGCTGATCGGCTACCGGGACGTCAAAGGCCGGCTCCATGACCTGAAGACCAAGGAGATCGCCGCCCAGCGCCGCGAGATCGGCATGGTGTTCCAGCGCTTCAACCTGTTCCCGCACAAGACGGCGCTCTACAACATCATGGAGGCACCGGTGCACGTCAAGGGCCAGTCCCGTGACGCCGCACGGAAGCGGGCCATGGAACTGCTGGACCGCGTGGGCCTTGCGGACCACGCCGGCCACTACCCGTCGCAGCTTTCCGGCGGACAGCAGCAGCGGGTGGCCATTGCCCGCGCCCTGGCCATGGATCCGGAGCTGATGCTCTTCGACGAGCCCACCTCCGCGCTGGACCCTGAGCTGGTGGGCGATGTCCTGAACGTCATGAAGGACCTCGCCCGGTCCGGCATGACCATGATTGTAGTGACCCACGAGATCGGCTTTGCCCGCGAAGTGGGCGACCGCCTGACCTTCATGGACGGCGGTGTGGTGGTGGAATCCGGTGATCCCCAGGAGGTCCTGGCCAACCCGCAGCATCCCCGCACCAAGGAGTTCCTCAGCCGGGTGCTGTAATTCCGGTACCCCGCGCCGCTTTCGGGCAGCCGCTACGTGGTTCCACGTGGCGGCTGTCCTCTTTCGTGGCGGATTCCGTCCGGCGATGCGCAAAAGCCCCGGCGCTACCGGAATTCGGTGGCACCGGGGCTTTTCCGTGTCATGCGGCAGGTTCCGCTTCGCCGTCCCCGCCACCGCCACCGCGAGCCTTGACCGCGCAATACGACGGGCACAGACTGGCACTGGCCGAGGCCGTGGGTCGGAGGATGTGTGCTGCCGGTACTTCCTGATCGCGGACGGGGTCGCCGGTTCCGCTCCTGAGTTCTGATGCACCCAAGTAGGCGGGTGAATGTGGATGATACCGATGCTTACGCTCGCATTTGCGGTGCTGCTGGTGTTGGGTGTTCTCATCTCCGAGCGGGCCAGTCGAACGGTTCTTTCCACTGCGGTGCTGTTCCTTCTCGGCGGCTTTGTCCTAGGCCAGGGCGTACTCGGAGTTGTCCCAATAACTCCCGCCGATCCTGTAGTCGGGGTTTTGGCCCAACTCGCTCTGTTCTCGGTCCTGTATACCGACGGCATGAAAGTGGGGTTGTCCGACATTCGCAGGGCGTGGCGTTTGCCCGGCCGGGCACTGCTGCTGGGGCTGCCGCTGACACTTCTTCTCACCGCACTGCTGGCCCATTACGTTGTGGGCCTCCCCTGGCTTCAGTGCTTCTTGCTTGGTGCTGTGCTGGCACCGACTGACCCGGTGTTCGCGGCCGCCATTGTGGGGCGCAAGGAAGTGCCGGGGCGCCTGCGCCACCTCCTCAATGTTGAGTCCGGGCTCAACGACGGACTGGCCCTGCCCGTAGTTCTTGTACTACTGGCCCTCGGTGGCGGGACCGATGTCGGCCTTGGGGTGTTAACCGAAGAAATCGTCCTGGGTCTGCTTATCGGTGTCTTGGTCCCGCTGATCGTCATCTGGCTGGAGCGGCTTCCCTTTTTGATGGCAACCAAAGGACTGCAACCGCTGGTGGCCGTATCCATTGGCCTGCTCGTACTTGCCATCTGCCTGGTGACCGGGGCCAACCTCTTCCTGGCTGCGTTCGCGGCCGGCATCACGGTGGCCACGGAAGGACCTGGCTTCCGGGAAGAATTCGAACAGTTCGGGGAGCTGGTGTCCGAACTGCTGAAGCTGGCGGCCATCCTGGTCTTTGGCGCCCTCATCACTCCCGAGTTCCTCTTCGGCGAGATCGCGTGGACGGGGTGGGTATTCGCCATCCTGGCCATCATCGTGGCGAGGCCATTGGCTCTGCTGGTTTCGTTCCTCGGTACCCGGCTGCCCGTCAAGGAGCAACTCGCGGCGATGTGGTTCGGTCCGAAGGGGTTCGCCTCCGTGGTCTACGGGCTGCTCGTCCTCGAATCAGGGATCGAACACTCCGATGAGCTTTTTCATCTGGTGGCCTTGGTCATTACGCTGTCCATCCTTGCCCATTCCTCGACTGATGTCCTTGTCGCGAAGCAATTCCAGGGCAGCCGTCCCGAGCCGTAGGTAACCAATCCGCCCCGGCTCTGGCTCCCTCCCGGCTCGTAACCCGCAGTGCGCTCCCTGTTTGATGTGCGGCGGATTTCGCCTGGCGATGCGCTTAAGCGCCGTCGCTACCGGAATTCGGCAGCGTCTGGGCTTTTTTGCGTCATGTGCGAAATTGAGCACCGCTGTCACTGCGCGGAGCGTGCACGACGGCGGGGCACGCCCGCCGCTGCCAGCTTCCTTTCGAGTTGTCCCGCTGCCATCAGATCGGCCCAAACCCAGCGAACCATGCCGTTTCCCAGTGCCCGGACCCGGTTCTCCCTCTCTTTTTCGTCAACGACGGTCTGCGAGACGGTCCGGCCCTTCAGGTATTCGGGCTTGACGTACTTTTCGGTGCCGTCAAATTCGCCGGCCACCCGCACCCTGTCCCAGTAGTAGTCCGTGTAGCCCACGAGTCCGGAATCGTCGCGAAATTCCGCCTGGAGTTCCGGCGCTTGGAACCCTGCCACCCACATGAGTGCCCGACTGTATGACTCCCCCGCAGAACCCGATCGAGGATCGGCAAACTCCACCGCGGCCCGGACCCGCCGCGCGGCGGCGGCGGTGTAATTGCCCTCAATTCCAGCCAGAAGGAGTTCCTTCGTGAGGGCCGGCAGCCGCTGTTCAGTGTCAGGTTTCAGCACGTGGTCCACGGGCACCACGGCTTCGGCGAAGGGCGTGAAGGCCGCGAGATCCAGCACGGTGCGAATTCTCCCGGTCACCAAAATCCCCTCCCGCCGCACGCACTTCAGCCCCGCCGGAGGAGCGTAGTGTCGCAGCACCCCTGCCCGGGACCGTCCGCCGTCGTTCTGAAGGGTCAGGGCATGGATGGGGTGACGGAGCCCGATTGTCGGAATTCTCCAGACAGAGGCAGCGGAATGCCGGGCAAAGATCGTCCGGGCAACAAAGGTCTCCGCGGCGGCACCGACGCGGACCCGGTACTGGTCCCAAGGTGTCAGGGCTCGCCAGACGCCGCCGTCGACGTAGACACCCTGCCGCAACCGCACCAGCGCGCCCGAACGGCAGCGCCGCGCCAACTCCTTGGCAGTCAGCCCATGCTGGATGTGCTCGCGGGTGAGGATCAACCTCGGCAGTTCGGTCATGCCACGAAGATCCCATCCCGTCAGCGGCCACACCATGCCGCGGCACAGCCATGTGGACAACTGATACGCTTCCCGTCATTCGCGGCGCATCGCGTTCGTCGATGCGGTTCGCGTTCGTCGATGCGCTTCCTGGTGTGCGCGGCGCAAAAGCCCTGACGCGGCGGGCATTCGGGCGCGCAGGGTATATGGCGAGTCACCAAGCTGGCAGCGCATCGCCGGGCACGTCGCGAGTCGCTGGACCCGAAGCGCGTCGCAGGCCCCGTAGCGTGCCGCGTCCGGCCCTGGGCGCCCGTAACTTCTCGTCGTGCGACGCGGCTCCCGGTGTGCGCGGCGCAAAAGCCCTGACGCGGCGGGTATTCGGGCGCGCAGGGTATATGGCGGGTCACCAAGCTGGCAGCGCATCGCCGGGCACGTCGCGAGTCGCTGGACCCGAAGCGCGTCGCAGGCCCCGTAGCGTGCCCCGTCCGGCCCTGGGCGCCCGTTACTTCTCGTCGTGCGACGCGGCTCCCGGTGTGCGCGGCGCAAAAGCCCTGACGCGGCGGGTATTCGGGCGCGCAGGGTATTTGGCGAGTCACCAGTCGCGAAGCGTGTCGCGGGTGGCTGCCGGTGATTCCGGATCCGCGTCGCCCTCGTCCGAAACCGCAGCGGAAGCGCGCCGCGCCTACTCCGCCGCGAGCACCCCGGCCACGGCGGAGCCCACTGCGGCGCGGATGCGTGCGTGCAGTTCCCGCAGCCCGTGCCGGTCCGTGCGCACCTCGAGGATGCTGCGCCCCTCCACCGGACGGGACAGCGCCGCGGCGAGCTCCGCCGTCGTGCTGACCGAGCGGTGCGCGATGCCGTAGGCCGCCGCGAGTGCCGCGAGGTCCACGCTGTGCGGGGTGCCGAAGAGGCGTTCGACGGCGGTCCCGTAGCGGCCCGCGGCCTCGACCGCGCCGTGTTCGAGCAGCCCGAAGATGGCACCGCCGGCGTCGTTGAGGACCACGATCCGCAGGTTGGGCTCCTCTTCCCCGGCGCCGAGCAGCAGGCCGCCGGCGTCGTGCAGGAAGGTGACGTCGCCCAGCAGCACCGTGGTTTCTTGCCGGCCGCCCAGCGCGATTCCGGTGGCCGTGGCCAGGGTCCCGTCGATGCCGGCTAGGCCGCGGTTGGCGAAGACCGTTGCGCCCGGCTCGGCGGCAGGCGCGCCGGCGAGGTCGACGTCCCGGATGCCGTTGGAGGAGCCGAGCACGAGCTGGCCGCGGGTGTGCTCCCAGACCAGGGCGCCGACGGCGGGCCCGGTGGCCGCGGCGGGCCCGGTGGCCGCGGCGGGCCCGGTGGCCGCGGAGCCGGACAGGGCCAGGTCGAGGGCGTGCTGCGCGGCGGCCCCGGCCAGGAGCCAGGCATCCAGCCAGGCCGCGGAGCCCCGGCCGGCGAAGTCGGCGAGGTCCGCCAGGTTGTGGAGCGGCAGTTCGGTGCGGCGGCCGGGCTCGTACCAGGCCACGGGAACCGGCTGGTACAGGGCGGAGGGGACGTCGGCGCGGGCCAGCAGGGCGCTCACCGGCCGGGAGAGTGTGGGCCGGCCGAACAGCACCACACGCTCGATCGGCTGGGCGGACTCCGGGCCGAAGTCGGCGAGCAGGAGCCGGTAGGGCCCCACCGCGTTGGGCCCGAACCGGGCGTTGGAGGACGGCTCGGCGAGCAGCGGCAGCCCGTGGGCACGGGCGAAGGCTTCGGCGACCGGGCCGGCGTCGTGCCCGGCCAGCACCACGGTGCGACGTTCCGGCAGGGCCTCGGAGGCCGGCGGGAAATCCAGGGCCAGCGGGCCGCGGGGCGCACGGTACACCCGGCGGCCGGACTCGGGCGGGAGCCTGTCACCCGGGGCGGGAACCAGCGGGTCGCGGAAGGCCAGATTGAGCTGGACGGGCCCGGGCGGGGTGTCCTCGAACGCCCCGGTGGCGGCGCTGAGCGCGGTCTCGACGGCGCGCCGCGGGTCGCGGCCGGCGGGCACATCGGCGGCGAAACGGACATGCTCACCGAACAGATCCAGCTGCATGGTGGTCTGGTTGGCGCCGGTCCCGCGCAGTTCCTCGGGGCGGTCGGCCGAGATCACCACGATCGGGACGGCAGCGTGGTTGGCCTCCATCACGGCCGGCAGGAGATTGCCGACGGCGGTCCCGGAGGTGGTCAGGACGGCGGCGGGCGCCCCGGTGGCCAGGGCCAGGCCCAGGGCGGTGAAGCCGGCGTCGCGCTCATCGATCCGGACCAGCAACTCGACCCGTCCCGCGGCGTCGGCCTCGGCCAGGGCATAGGCCATCGGGGCGGACCGGGAGCCGGGTGCCACCACCACGTAGCGGACCCCTTCCAGCAGCAGGGCGGCGACGGCGATCCGTGCGGCGTCGAGCGCGGTCAGCCCGTCCCCGTCCGGCGCACCCGACGCCGGCACGCCCGATCGGGCGCCTTCCGTCCCCGTGCCCTCCGCGTCCGGGCCGTCAGCCTCGGGGCCCTCAGGGTACGTGCCTCGCCGGGAGCTCACATGTTCTCCGGCGTCTCGATGCCGAGCAGGTCCAGGCCCTCGGACAGCCGGCGCAGCACCAGCGCGCACAGGTCGAGCCGCGATTCCCGGACCGAGTCCTCGGATTTCAGCACCGGGCACTGGTCGTAGAAGGTCGTGAACAGCTGGGCGAGTTCGAACAGGTACGTGCACAGCCGGTGCGGCTCCAGCGACTCGCGCACCTTGTGCAGCGTCGCGCCGAATTCGAGCAGGTGCAGGGCCAGCGCGCGTTCTGCGGGCTCGACGACGGCGATCGGCGTCGCCGGCGTGCCGCCGTCGCTGTCGGTCCCGGCCGTCTCAATTCCGGCGGCTTCGAGGGCGGTGTACCGCTCCAGTACGCCGGCCTTGCGCAAAATGGAGCGGATCCGGGCGGCGGCGTACTGCACGTAAGGCCCCGTGTTCCCGCTCAGGGCCAGCATCCGGTCGAAGTCGAAGACGTATTCGGTGTCGTGCCCCACGGAGAGGTCGGCGTACTTGACCGCGCCGATGCCCACCTGCCGGGCGGTCACGGCGCGTTCGGACTCGGTGAGCTCGGGCCGGCTGGCGTCGATGACGGCGCGGGCGCGGTCCACGGCCTCCTCCAGCAGGGCCATCAGCTTGACCGGGGCGCCGGAGCGGGACTTCAGGATCTTCCCGTCCTCCCCCAGCACGTTGCCGATCTGCACGTGCACGGCCTCGACCGTGTCCGGCAGCCAGCCGGCGTCGCGGGCCGTGGCCATGACCATGCGCAGGTGCATGTTCTGCGGGGCGCCCACAACGTACAGGACGCGGTTGGCCTCAAGCTCGCGGACCCGGTAGCGGATGGTGGCGAGGTCCGTCGTGCCGTAACCGTAGCCGCCGTCGGACTTGCGGATGATCAGCGGCATCGGCTGGCCGTCGCGGCCGCTGAAGCCGGCCGGGAAGGTGCACAGGGCGCCGTCGCTGATGCGGGCGAGGCCGCGCTCCTCGAGTTCCTGGCACAGCTGTGCCAGATGGGCGTCGTAGGAGCTTTCGCCGGCGATGTGGTCATCGGTCAGGCTGATGCCCAGCACCGAGTAGATGGCATTGAAGTAGCGTTTGGACTGGGCGACGAGCCGCTGCCAGACCGCGAAGGTTTCCTGGTCGCCGCTCTGCAGCGCCACCACCCGTTGCCGTGCGCGGGTGGCGAAGCCGTCCTCGTCGGTGGCGGAGGCGTCGAACTTGGCGCGGGCGGCCTGGTAGAAGGCGCTGGGGTCATCGACCAGCAGCGCCGCCTCCGGGGAGTCCTCGCCGATTTCCAGCCAGTGCTCGATCAGCATGCCGAACGGGGTCCCCCAGTCGCCGATGTGGTTCTGCCGGATGACGGTGTCACCGAGCGATTCGAGGACCTTGACGATGCTGTCGCCCACCACCGTGGTGCGCAGGTGCCCGACGTGCATTTCCTTGGCGACGTTCGGGGAGGAATAGTCGACGACGACGCGCTGGGCGTCCGCCGCCGGCACGCCCGGGGTGCCGTGGGACTCGGTGTTGAGCAGCTCCTCGATCCAGGTCCCGTCGAAGGTGAGGTTGATGAAGCCGGGTCCGGAGATCTCGACCCCGGTGCAGATCCCGTCCAGGTCCAGGGCCTCGACAATCCGGGCGGCGGCGTCCCGCGGCGGCAGCCCGACCTTCTTGGCCAGTGCCATGGCGGCGTTGATCTGGATGTCCGCGAACTGCGAGGGCCGGACCACGGGATCGGTCTCGCGGAACTCTTCGCCGAACGCGCTGGCAATTGCTGCCTGGACTCTGGGGACAACCATTTCGGCGGGATTATTCACACTGTTCAAATTATCAGTTCCGCCCCGCCCCGGGCTCCCCCGCCCCTCCGCCCCACGAAACAACGCGGGGTCAGATTCCGCCCATAACGGCCCCCAACATGGGCCGGATGTGACCCCGCGTTGCTATGAGAGGGACCCCGGGCTGTGAGAAGCCACACCTGCGGGACGGTCCGGGGAGGGTTTCCCCGTTGACGCACGTCACCCCGGCGGCGCGCGGCTAGGCGGTGATGACGTAGCGCTGCATCATGTCGTTGTCCTCATGCTCGAGGATGTGGCAGTGCCATACGTAGCGCCCGGTGAACGAGGCCTGGAAGGCGGTCACGGAGCCGCCCGCGTTGGCGCCGAAGGGCACAACGATCCGGGTGACCTCCCCCGGCATGGCCACGACGGTGTCCTTCCACCCCCGTTCATTGGCGGGGGGTGCCTGCGGGGCGCCCTGCAGGAACGCGGCCGCGGGCGGGGGGAACGAGCCGGTGTTGGGCGCCAAAGGTTGCGGCCCGTAATTTGCGGCCAGGTAGCGCGCCGAGTCGAACTTCTGCCTGTTGAGCACCTGGAACTGGGTGAAGTGCAGGTGGATAGGGTGGGCGTCGACGGTGGTGTTGACCAGCTCCCACTGTTCAAGGGTGTTCGTGCCGACTGTTGTGGTCGCTCCCGCGACGTCAAAGTTCCTGTTATTCAGCAGCACCATGAGCGGAGAGCCCAACGCGTTGAGGTTTTCGACCAGCGTCATGGTTCGGACCGCCGTAACAGGCCGGGCCGTGGTGGCCAGCGGAGTGATGGGCGCGGCGCGGAGAGTTGCAGGCAGCGGTGCTGTCCACCCGGTTGCACTTGTCACCGTGAACTGCATGATCTGTGGAAGGGGCGAGCCGCCCCGCTTGACCGCGCGCGGACCCCCAGGGAACGGCACGCGGGCGTTGTTAGTGAGAAGGACCTTGGCGCCTGGCTTCAGTCCGGCGAAGTCGATCACGACGTCGGCCCGTTCACCCGGGCCGAGCAACAGTGTGTTGAGGGGAACGGGAGCATTCAGCAGGCCACCATCCGAGCCGATCTGGAAGAACCTGTTGGCAGGGCCGGCGGACTTGAGGCTGAGATTGTAGAACCGGGCATTCGACCCGTTGTATACGCGGAACCGGTACTTGCCCCGGTCGACGTTGAGGTTCGGCCACGCCTTGCCGTTGACCGTTGCGACGTCGCCGAAGAATTCGGGCGCCCATGGCCGGCCAGTTGTCCCAGGATTGGCGTTGGCCGGGTAGAAGAAGGTGCCGTCGCTGTTGAACATACGATCCTGGATTACCAGCGGCTGCTCGAACGGGGCAGGGGGCAGGCCCGTGGTGCCGTCGCCGGGGTCATCGCCGTTGCGAACCACATAACCGCCGGCAAGTCCCGCGAACACGTTCAGCCGGGTGATCCCCAGGGCGTGGTCGTGATACCAGAGGCCGGCGGCCTCCTGCGTGTTCCCGTAGTGGTAGGTCTTCGATGCGCCATTTGCGAAGGTGTCGGTTGGGTCGCCGTCGTTGCCCGGGCTGGTGTTCCCACCGTGCAGGTGTACGGAGGCTCTTGGGGCGGTGGCGTCGGCGGCAACGGCGCCGTCGACGCCGTAGTCGATGGCGGAAGCCAGCGGGTGCGCGCCGAGACTATTTACCACTGTCAGGTCGAACGGAACACCCTGCTTCGCCACGATGACGGGGCCGAGGTAGTTCTGCGAGACGGTACCGCCCCGGTAGGCAAACGTCGGTGTCGCAGTCATCGCACTGTGGAATTGATGAGTTGCATTGACCATCTCGATGGTTGCGCTGCCGCCGCCCGTGGCATCAATGACGCCCAGTTCCGCCAGCGTCGGCAGTTGCTCGGTGAAGGGGGTCACCCCCGCTGGAACGGCCGCAGAGGCTGTGGACGTGATGACCGGCGCCAATATCAATCCTGCGCCGGCCGCCGCGCCAGCCTCGAACAGAGTTCGTCTTGAAATTTCCATATCAGACACTCCCCCACCTAGTCCTCATACCTGAATGAGTCGAAGGTTACGGACAGAACCGCGTTGCCGCAGGAGTAGCATTCACGCGTGTTTGGACAGACCCACACTTGGTTCGTCTCCGGAAATCACCTGCGGGCCACCACACCCCAGTCGTCCCAAGAAGCAACGCGGGGTCAGATATCGCCCGTCCCGGGCCCCAACATGGGCCGGATCTGACCCCGCGTTGCTGGGTTAGTCGTCGGCGCGGAAGACCTGGACTACTGCCGGGCGGGGGGCGCGGACCTTGCCCCGGGCCGGCGTCGAGCCTGCCGGGACGTAGTCCGGGAAGAAGGAATGCTGGTCCGCGAAGGAACCCTCCTCGCCCGGGTGCTGCACGGAGACGAACACGGTGCGTTCCTCGTCGTGGACGATCGGCCCGCAGGTCTCGGCCTCGCGCGGGACGGCGAGGAACTGCTCCACGCGGCCCCGTTCGGCGCCGTCGAGGGTGACCTTGAACAGCCCGTCGGCCTTGCCGATACCGGAGGGAGCGCCGTCGGTGGAGATCCAGAGGTTCCCCACCGAGTCGAACGCGAGGTTGTCCGGGCAGGAGATGGGTGAGACCTTCTCCGCCGGGAAGCCGGAGAAGTAGGTCACGTCCCCGGTGGAGGGATCGCCGCAGACCATCAGCAGGTTCCAGCTGAACGCCGTTGAGGTCTGGTCCCCGGTCTCGGTGATTTCCACGATGTGGCCGTCGCGGTTTTCGTTGCGCGGGTTGACCTCCGTGGCGCCTTCCTTGCCGATCTTGCCGCGGTCGGAGTTGTTGGTGCAGGCGACGTAGACCTTGCCGGTGAGCAGGCTGGGCTGGACGTCCTCGCAGCGGTCCATCTTGGTCGGGCCCACCTTGTCCGCGGCCAGGCGGGTGTAGACCAGCACCTCCTCGACGGACATCCCGGGAACCAGAGACTTCCCGCCGACCACGAGGGGCAGCCATTCCCCGGTGCCGTCGAAGCCGCCGTCCGACGGCACTGCGCCGGTCCCGGTGATCTCGGCGGCCGGGGAGTTGCCGGCGAACCGGGCCACGTAGAGATCGCCCTCGGTGAGCAGCGTCATGTTGTGCTTCCGGTCGCCCTCCACGTATTTCGCGGCCGAAACGAACTTGTAGAGATAGTCGAAGCGCTCGTCGTCGCCCATGTACGCGACCACATGGCCGGACTCGGCGACGATCAGGTTGGCGCCCTCGTGCTTGAACCGGCCCAGGGCGGAGTGCTTCTTCGGCGTGGAGGTGGGGTCGAAGGGGTCCACTTCCACGATCCAGCCGAAGCGGTTGGTTTCGTTTTCGTAGCCGGGATTCCGGGCGTCGAAACGCGGGTCATCGAGTTCCCACTGCCGGGCGGTCGGTTTGCTGGTGAGCCCGTACCGCTTGTCGGCGGCCGAGGTGCCGGGCGCCACGAAGTACCCGTTGAAGTTCTCCTCGCCGGAGAGGATGGTGCCCCAGGGGGTGGTGCCACCGGAGCAGTTGCCCAGCGTGCCGAGGATGGTGCGGCCGGCCGGGTCCGCCGTCGTGCGCACCAGCGGCGAGCCGGCCACCGGGCCGGTGAGCTGGTAGGCGGTGTTGTTGAGGTAGCGGCGGTTGAGCTTCGCGCCCTTGACGTAGGACCACGGCTTGTTCTTGTTCTTGCGCTCCAGCTCGACGACGGTGAGCCCGTGTGCGGCGGCGCCGATCGCGCGGACGTCGGCGGCGGCCATCGTGGCCGGGAACATGATGCTCTCGTTGGTGTATTCGTGGTTGGCGAAGAGCAGCGCGCGGCGGCCCTTGCTGCCCGGGACCTCGAGGATGTCCGAGTAGTCGTTGTTGTAGCCGAACTGCCGCGCCTGGGCCGCCGCGGTCTGGTTGCCGAGGCTGAACTCCGGGGCGTCATTGAAGATCGGGTCACCCCAGCGGATCACCGGCTGCCAGGTGAAGCCTGCCGGCACCGTGAGGGCGTCGACGGCGGAATCCACCGGGGCGATCGCGGTGAACTTGAGCTTGGAGGTGCCGTAGCCGTTCTTGGCTGCCGCGGAAAGTCCGGGGCCGCCGTCGGCCACTGCGGACTCGGGCGAGGCCAGGGCGCCGCCGAACGCGACGGCGAGGGCACCGGCGGCGCCGAACCCCAGGGCGGCGCGGCGGGACATGGTGGCGGAGGCGATGTCGCGGAAGTAGCTGTTCGAGCTGGTGTTGCAGACCTCGCCGCTGCAGGCGTTGTCGCATTTAAGCGCGCAGGTGACGGCGCTTCGCTTGCCTTTGGTGTGGCCGAGCATCGGGAGCAGGGAGAATTTGCGTCCGGAAGAGACAGACATGGAGAGACCTTCCACGGGTGGATTGGGGGCCTCCCCACCGTTCCAGCCTTGGACTACTCGCAGCGGTCCTCCGGGTGAAGTTGCGGTGAACTCCCGGGTTAGCTCGGCGACTGCTCCGGCGCGCTTGCGGCGGCCAGCAGCCGCTGCCCGATTCCTTCAAGGAAGCTGGCGACGTCGGAAATGCGGTCTGCCGACGATCCCTCGAGAACTGCCGCGGCAGCTTCAGCGAAGTGCTCCGTGGCCCACTGCATCGCGTGGGTGCCGGCCGGACTCAGCTGCAAGAGCACACTGCGCCGGTCCGTGGGGTGGGGCTTGCGCAACATAAAGCCCTTGGATTCCAGGCGGTCCACCATGGCGGTCACGGATCCCGTGGTGATGTTGAGCAGACTCCCGAGGGCTTTCGGCGTCATGCCGTCGACTTCGCCCACAAAGGCCATCGCGTTGATGTCGATGGTGCCGATGCCCAGCTTCTCGGCCAGCCGGATCCGCAGGGCATACGTCCCCACGTCCACCCGACGCAGTCCCTGCGTGATGCGCAGCAGCGCGTCCTTGTCACCCGATGAGCCCTCCGATTGGTCTGCCATGTCTAGCTCCTTGTCCTTGTCCTCGCGCCCAGGTATGTGCGGGCTGTCCATCATAGGCGCCACGCCCTAACAGTGCTGTGAATCAACTTTAAACTTGCTTCTCAATCTACTTTACTCTCAAGCCACTTTGCCGGAAACCCTTTGAAACCGGGGTTTTCTAGCCAAAAAACTAGAGGGAATATTCGTTAGCTTGATTTTCAAGTTAAGTGTGTATAGGTTTATTTCTGCAGGCTCCACTCAGGGAGCCGGCGCTAGGTCTCAGCCGGGCGCAGTCCCACTTCCTCCCCAGGAGCTTCTCATGGCACAGATTTCCGCACGTACGGCCAAATGGGCCAAATGGTCCGTCGTCCCCGCAGCGCTCCTGATCAGCGGCGTCGCCGTCTCCCAGGCTTCCTACTCCGCGTTCAGCAGCACGGTGGCAAGCCCCGCGAGCAACTGGACGGCAGGTACGGTCAAGATCGAGAGCGGCGCAATCAATGGCAATGGCGCCACCGGCGGGACTGCGATGTTCACCGCAACGGGCATGAAGCCCGGTTCCACCGGTTCCAAGTGCATCACCGTGACCTCCAGTGGCTCCCTGGCCTCCGCAGTCAAGCTCTACGCCACCGACGCTAAGACCGCCAATGAGTTCGGCGCCAACGTCGACCTCGTCATCACCGAAGGCACCGCGCCCGTCGAGAACTCCTGCAAGGATTTCACCGCACTGACCCCCGCAGCAGCCCCGTACATCGGCACACTCGCGGATTTTGGCGCAAAAAACACCAGCTTCGGGACGGGCTTCGGCACTTGGACCCCTGCTGGCAACGGGAAGACCGAAACCCGCGGTTACATGATCACCTACACGATGAAGACCGGGGCCCCGAACACCACCCAGGGTGGCACGGCGTCCATGGGCTTCACCTGGGAAGCACAGAACAGCTAATCCGATGCCCGGACCCAGCCGACTACCCGCGACGTCCGGGCACCGTGCTGCCCGGACGTCCCGCGGTCAGGCCGGCGGGACCCGGGACAGCAACACCATCCGCAGGTCCGGCCTCAGGCACCTCAGGGTGAACGCGGCGGCCCGCCGTGACCAGAACCCCGCAGCCACAGACTCTGCAACCCGGTTGGACGCCGATGGCGCCGGCTCCGCCGTAGAGCTTCACGACGGCGGCCCGGAGTCCGCCGGCATGGGAGCAGCGCGGCTGGTCGGGTCCGTCGTGGCACGCGCGGTCCTGTTCGCCATGCTCGGAATGCTGGCGTGGGGCCTGCTGCCCTTCGCGCTGGGATGGACACCCACCACGGTCATGACCGGGTCCATGGAGCCCCGGATCTCTGCCGGCGACGTGGTGGTCAGCCGGCCGGTCCCCGCCGGAACGGCCTCTCCGGGCCACATCCTGCTCGTGGATGACCCGGACCATGCCGGCAAGCTGCGCCTGCACCGCTATGTGGAGGACGCCCCTGATGGGGGCCTCATCCTGCGCGGCGACGCGAACCAGTCCAACGATTCCTCCCCGGTCGCGCCGGACGCAGTGCACGGTGTCGCCGTGCTTCGGGTACCTTTCGTAGGCCTTCCCATGGTCTGGCTCGCCGAAAAGAACTGGGGCAATCTCGCCTCCGTGTTCGTTGCGGTCTCCGCCCTGACCATGGCCGCGGCCGCCGGGTCCAGTGCAGCTTCCAGCGCGGCTTCCAGGGGCCAGAGCCCCGTCAAGACCGGGCCGACGCGCGGCCGGCAGCCTCGTACCGGCCGCCCAGCCATCCGCAGGCGGGTCGGGAGTACCGCACGCCCAGCCACCCGCCGGCATCTCCGGCGGACTGCGCGGAGGGCCCAGACCACCAGGGTGCTCCTGAGCCTGGCCTCGCTTCCCGTCCTGGTGACGCCGGGACTGTTCATGGCGGCGCCGTCACATGCAGCCTTTTCAGCCGCCGCGCCCACCCAGGCCAGCAGCTTTTCGGCGCTGAGCAGCTACCCGTGTTTCTCCGCCGCCCGGCCGGACAGCCCCTACCTGTTCTATGCCTTCAATGAGGTCTCCGGTGCCGCCGTTGACGCCTCCGTGATCGGTCGAAACGGGACTCTGCAGGGAACAGCGTCCCGCGTGGGGGGATCGTGCGCTGCCGACGACAGCCCCGCCCTTCGTCTTGACGGGTCAACTAGCTACGTCAGCACCCCGACACGTCTTGGCAGTGCCCCGAACTCCTTTACCCTGGAAATCTGGTTCAAGACGGAGACCACCAAGGGCGGCCGGCTCTTGGGGCTGGGGAACGCTCAGACGGGCGCTTCCAGCGTCACTGACCGGCAGCTCTACATGACCAACACGGGGGCCATTAACTTTGGCGTCGGCCCGGTCAATCGCGACGGCCTGTCCGTCATTACCAGCCGCGGCGGCTACAACGACGGGGCATGGCACCAGGCTACCGTTACGATGTCGCAGTCCTGGGGCTACGACCGTTCGACCGGTGGAATCGTGCTGCCCGGGATCACCCTCTTCATCGACGGACAGCTGGTCGACTACGACCTCGGCGCAACATCGGGTCCAACTTACGCCGGGTACTGGCGGATCGGCTACGACACCATGAACACCAGTGCGGTCACCTGGCCCGGCGCCCCCACCAACCGGTCCTTCGATGGCACCATCGACAATGCCGCCGTCTACAGCGATACCCTTGATTCCGCGCAGATCCGGGCCCACCAAGCCGCTGGCCGGTAGGGCTGAAATAGCGGCGAAACCCGCCGGCTCCTAACCGGCAGCCAGCACCGCGTGGACCCGGCGCAGGCGCTCCAGCCACCACTCGCGGCGCTCCGGCGCGGCCGCGTATTCGTCCAGCAGGCCCGGATCGGCGGCGACGTCGCGGACCCGGATGGCGCCGTCGTCGGGCACGAGGGAATCCCTGGTGACGTCGGCGGCGAGCAGGGACACGGTGCCCAGCCCGCAGGCGTACGGCAGTTCGGGCAGCGCGGCGGCGAGCGCCAGTCCGGCACGGATTCCCACGGACGTGTCCAGCGCGGAGCTGACGACGGCGGGCAGCCCGGCCTGCGCCACGATGTCCAGGGCGCGCCGCACTCCCCCGAGCGGCGCCACCTTCACCACGATCAGGTCCGCGGCGCCGGCGCGGGCCACCTTGAGCGGGTCGTCCTCCTTGCGCACGCTTTCGTCCGCGGCGATCAGCACCGGGGTGCCGGCGGCGCGCAGCCGGCGGCGGACCTCGGCGAGGCCGGCGATGTCCGGGACCGGCTGTTCGGCGTATTCGAGCCCGACGGCGGAGAGCCGGGTCAGCGCCTCGACGGCGGTCAGGACGTCCCAGCCGCCGTTCGCGTCCACCCGGATCGCGGCGTCCGGGAGCGCCTCGCGGACCGCGGCGACCCGGGCGGCGTCGTCGTCGAGGCTCTGGCCGGGCTCGGCCACCTTGATTTTGACGGCGTCCACCCGGCCGAAACGGGCCAGGATTTCCGGGACCCGGTCCGCGGCGACCGCGGGGACCGTGGCGTTGACCGGGATCACCGTCCGCAGCGGCTCCGGGAACCCCTGCCAGCCGGCCTCGAGCGCGGCGGCGAGCCAGCGGGAGGCTTCCGGGTCGCCGTACTCCGGGAAGGGGCAGAACTCGCCCCACCCCAGCGGGCCGTCCAGCAGCAGGGCCTCGCGCTGGAGGATGCCGCGGAACTTCACCCGCATCGGCAGGCTCACCACGTGCGCGCCGGCGAGGAGCTCCTCCAACAAGGGAAGCGCAGGAGGCGGGGCCGGCGGCGGCCCGGACGGCGGCGGCTGGCTCGCGGGCACCGGCTAGCCGACCGTCGCGTCGGTCAGGTGCGTGAAGTCAGCAAGCCACGGAAAAACGACGTCGACCAGCAGAAGCAGCACTCCCGCGAGGATCACCGCCGAGAAGAGGACCCGCAGCCAGAGCGGCCCGGGAAGGTGCTGAAAAAGCCAAAGGTACATTGTCTAGCCCTTCCCCTGCAGTGCGGCGAGTTGCTTCGCGATGGGCGCCGGGGGCCCTGCGCCGAGCGGCTGCCATGAATCGAAAGCCGAGTAGGCAATGATGCGTTCCTCGGACCCAAAGCGCGGATTGCAGCTGGTCATGGTCAGCAGCCGCTGTTCCGGCGCCACGCCGGGCTGCATCGGCACCGGCGCCAGCACGTCCGCCCGGTCCGGCAGGACAATTTCCTGGTTCCGGAACACGTAGGTGTAGAACCCGTCGGCAGTCTGGACATAGATTTTGTCCCCCGGCACCAGCATGTGGATGTTGTCCAGGACCGCGCCGTGCGTCTGGCGGTGGCCTGCCACCACAAAGTTCCCCACGGCCCCGGGCATCGCTGTTCCCGCATAGTGGCCCAGGCCAAGGGTGTCGATGACGTCGCTGCTGGTGCCCTCGATGACCGGCCGGCTGTAGTCGGCTCCGAAGCGGGGAATGTAGACGACGCCGATCGCCTTGCCGTGGGCCGGTGCGGTGCCGGCCGGCACGGCAGCCGGGTCCGCCGGCGCGGCGGGTTCCGCGGGCGCCGCGGCAGCGGGGGCGTTGGGGGCGGGCACCTGGTGCTCCTGCAGGAACTGCTTCACGGCAGCGCCCTGGGCAGCGTCGGCTTCCACGTTGGTCCACCACAGTTGCCAGGCGACGAAGAGCACAGCAATCACGCCGACGGTGATCAGCAGTTCGCCCGCGACCTGGACGGCCATCAGCGAGCGACGCCGGCGGGTGCGGTGGGTTTCCTGCGCCATCCCGGCGCGGCGGTTCGTTACCTTCGACATGCGACTCCTGTTGCCTACCGCTGGACGCTGCCAACAAAGCATCGCCCGTTCGGCAGAACCGGCAAGACTGACGTTTCCACAGTTCCGGACCGGATCTGCGCCATCACACATTCGTTGTTGCCCAGCACTCCGATGTCGACGGCGTCGGCGGCCAGCCCGGTGGGGGTTTTGGACGCTGAAACTTCGACGGCGGCCGGGGCGAACCCCGCTGCGGAGAGGCTGGCGCGCACCTGCTCCCGGCTCGGCTGCGGTGTGGCAGCGGCCAGTGCCTGCAGCGCCGCGTTCACGGCGTCGGACACTCCGGAAGGTGCGGTGCTTGCGGCAGCGGAGGGGGACGCCCCGGCCGCTGCCGGGGAAGGGGAAACCGGCGCCGGCCCCGACGCTGCGGGCGCCGGCGCCGCGCTCACGGAGCCGGCCGGGCTGGCGGGGCTGGCAGATCCGGCCGGGGAAGACACCGTCGGAGCGGGGGCCGAGCACGCAGCCACACCCAGCAGCAGGGGCAGCGCCAGCGCAACGAGCCCCACGTACGGGAGACCGCCGGACCGACGGCCGCGGAGGCGGCGGGCACGGGCGGGGGCGGGGGAAGTCACCGGAACATCCTCCCATACGGGGATGGGCATGCCCTCCCGCGGCGTGGCCACCGCGGGAGGACATGCCCAGCCAACGCGTCCATCAGTGGACATAACGGGACTATGTCCACTGGTGGCTGCAAGAGCGGGCATGTCCCACCGTGCGGCGTGGCCAACGCGGCGGGCATGCCCAGCCAACGCGCCCATCAATGGACATAACGGGACTATGTCCGCTCGTTGCTGCAAGAGCGGGGCATGTCCCACCGTGCGGCGTGGCCAACGCGGCGGGCATGCCCAGCCAACGCG
>NZ_JARUXE010000043.1 GCF_030433895.1 Arthrobacter sp. PsM3
CTGCGCTGCGCCATTAGTTCCGCGCCCGCCAAAGACGCTGTCGACGCCGGAATACTGGAGCGCCCGCGTCATTGCGCGTCGCGAGGAAATCTGCGCCGCGGGCGCCGCCGACGGGCCGGCTCCACGCTGCGCCAATGATCCCGCGCTGCGCCAACTATCTTGCGCTGCATCTCCCAGCCCCGCACTCTTGCGCTGCATCTCCCAGCCCCGCACTCTTGCGCTGCATCTCCCAGCCCCGCACTCTGACCTGCGATGCGCAAAAGGCTCGGCGCCGCACAATGGGATCCACGCTGCGCCAAGGCGCGGTCGACGCCGGGATACCGGAGCGCCCGCATTTTCGCGCGTCGCGAGGAATTCCGCGCCGCGCAAAACACTCAGCCGCGGGAGATTTGCACCATGTCCTCGCGGGGAACCACCTTCACGCGTTCCCGCACGACGCCGTTGGCGTCCCCGGAAGCGGACCACTCCGCGCCGAGGGCCAGTTCGCGGGCGTCGAGCTTGTTCCAGCCTTCCCAGGTGGTGTATTCGATCCCGCGTTCCTTGAGGAGGTCGATGATCGCCTGCGGGTCCGGGTTCTGCGCCGGCGGGAGGTTCAGCCGGTCCTCGAGGAGGAAGCCGATCGTTTCCAGTGCGTCGCCCTTGGTGTGCCCGATCAGGCCCACGGGTCCGCGCTTGATCCAGCCGGTCGCGTAGATGCCGGGGACGGGATTGCCCTCGGCGTCGAGCACCCGGCCGCCCTCGTTGGGGATGACGCCGCGGCGGGTGTCGTATTCGAGTTCGTCCAGCGGCGAGCCGTGGTAGCCGATCGCGCGGTAGACGGCCTGGACCGGGTAGTCGAGGTACTCCCCCGTGCCCTTGACGTTGCCGGTGCCGTCCAGCTGCATGCGCTCGAACTTGATGCCGGTGACCTTGCCCGGGTGCGCGGCGTCGTCGTGGATCTCAACCGGGCTGTGCAGGAAGTGCAGGTGCAGGCGCCGGGAGGACGGCTCCTCGGCCTCGGCGTGTTCCTCGACGAGCCAGTTGGTCAGGGTGTTGACCATGGTGCGGATCTGGTTGTTGCTGCGGATCGCTTCATCCGAGGCCTCGTCGAACTCGAAGTCCTCCGGGTACAGGACGATGTCGACGTCCCGGGCGTGCGAGAGTTCGCGCAGTTCCAGTGGCGTGAACTTGACCTGGGCCGGACCGCGCCGGCCGAAGACGTGCACGTCCGTGACCGGGGACTTCTTAAGCGCCTGGTAGACGTTGTCCGGGATCTCCGTGACCAGCAGATCGTCGGCGTGCTTGACCAGCATCCGCGCCACGTCCAAGGCGACGTTGCCGTTGCCGATCACCGCGATTTCCTTGGCCTCCAGCGGCCAGTCGCGGGGAACGTCGGGGTGCCCGTCGTACCAGGAGACGAAATCGGCCCCGCCGAAGGACCCCTCGAGCCCGACGCCGGGAATGTCCAGGTCCGCGTCCTTGATGGCGCCGGTGGAGAAGATCACCGCGTCGTAGAAGGCGCGGAAGTCGTGCAGGGTCAGGTCGCGGCCGTAGGTGACGTTGCCGAGGAAGCGGATGTCGCCGCGGTCCAGGACTTTGTGCAGCGCGTTGACGATCCCCTTGATCCGGGGGTGGTCCGGGGCGACGCCGTAGCGGATCAGGCCGTACGGGGCCGGGTACGCCTCGAAGAGGTCGATGCTGACTTCAAAGTCCCCGTCCTTGACGTCGTTGGACTTGGTCAGGATGTCCGCGGCGTAGACGCCGGCCGGTCCGGCGCCGACGATCGCAACGCGGAGCGGACGTTTGGACGTGGTTTCGGCCGAGTTGGACACCGGGAGCCCTTCTGAGTCTTGGCGACAGCGCCAGTTCATGCAGCGCACAATCCCCTATTCTAAATGTCCGCGCTGATGAACGGGCGCCCCCGTGACCGACATCGCAGGGATCGGTGCCCGGCGCCGGGTGCATTGGAGCCGCAAGACAGGAATACGGGTCCCGGAGGTGGTGTTATGGATCTTGTGCCTATCCCCGACCGATCCCCCTCCCCTGCCGCGCTGAGCACTCCGGGCGCTGCTGCCCCCGGCGGCCAGTCGCAGCGTCCGCCGGCCGTCCTCAAGGCAGTGGATACGGACACGACGGCGGGAATCATCTTCGGGATCGGCGCTTACGGCCTGTGGGGGCTGATGCCGCTCTACTTCTTCCTGCTGCAGCCGGCCGGAGCGGTGGAAATAGTGGCCAACCGGGTGCTGTGGTCGCTGCTGTTCTGCACCCTCCTGATCACCGTCACGCGTTCCTGGCGCGTCCTGGGGGCCGCCTTCCGGACCCGGACGCTGATCCTCCCGCTGATCATCGCCGCGGTCCTGATCGCGGTGAACTGGCTGGTCTATGTGTACGGCGTGACCACCGGACAGGCCGTCGAGGCCTCGCTGGGCTATTTCATCAACCCGCTCGTCTCGGTCCTGCTGGGTGTGGTGGTGCTGAAGGAGAAACTGCGGCCGCTGCAGTGGGCCGCCGTCGTCATCGGCTTCATCGCCGTGGGCGTCCTGACGGTTTCCTACGGCAAACCGCCGTGGATTGCCCTGACCCTGGCGCTCAGCTTCGGCCTGTACGGCTTCGTGAAGAAGCGCGTGGGTCCGCGCGCTGATTCAATCACCAGCCTCACGGTCGAGACGATGGTGCTGGCGCCCGTGGCCGCGGCCGCGATGACGGTCCTGGCGCTCACCGGCGCCGCAACGCTGGCTGCCCACGGCGCCGCGCACTTCTGGCTCCTTGCGGCGTCGGGCATCATCACCGCCGTGCCGCTGCTGTTCTTTGGCGCCTCCGCCCGGCGGCTGCCGATGACCATGATCGGCCTGCTGCAGTACTTCGCCCCTGTGCTGCAGTTCATCGTGGCGCTGGCTGTGTTCCACGAGCCCATGACCACCGACCGGTGGATCGGCTTCAGCGTCGTCTGGCTGGCGCTGCTGGTGCTTACGGTGGACATGCTGCTGACCACGCGGAAGAACTCCGTCACCCGGAAGCTGGCCCGCGCGGCCGCCTGAGACTGGCCGCCCGGCGGCGGCGGCCGGCCGGGCCTGGCTCAGCCGTCGCAGGCGGCCGACGCCGGCCGGGCGCCCCGCCGGCGTCGCCCTCCCGTGCTGTCAGCCCTCCCGCGCTGTCAGCCCTCCCGCGCTGTCAGTCCTCGGGGCTGGTGTCGATCCGCACGTAGTCGCGCGGGACCACCACCATGGGAACCGGCAGGGCAAGGAGCACCTTGTGGGCGGTGCTGCCGATGAACAGTTTGTTCTTTTCCGCCAGGCGGGATGAACCCACGATCAGGATCTCGCCTTCGTCCCATTCGAGGTCGTCGATCGCTTCCTCAATCGTGCGCCCGTGGGCAACTTCAACGGTGACGTTGTGCCCGGCCGGGAGCCGGTGGGCCGCCGCGGTGAGGACGGTGTTGGCGTGGACATGCGCCGCGTTGATGTTTTCTCCGCCGTCCCCTTCGGCGTCGAGTTCCACGAGGGAGACCAGCCGCAGCGGGACACCGCGGCGTTCCGCGGATTCGACCGCGACGTCGATCGCCGCCTCCGCGCCGGGGCGCTGGCCCACCGCGAGGGTCAGCCGCGAGATCGGCTCCGTGCGGTGGTAGCCCCGGGGGGCCAGGGCCACCGGAACGGGCGAGGCGTGGAGCAGGGCGTTGGCCGCGCTGCCAATGGTGTACCGCTTGAACAGCCCGGAGCTGGCGGCGCCCACGACGATCAGGCCGGCTTTGTATTCCAGGGCCGCGTCAATGAGGCCGGCGGCATGGGAGTCGGCCTGGCGGACGTGGAACCGGGCCTCGATGTCCTTGGGGACGAGCGAGAGGCCCTCCCGTTCCGCGCTGAGGACTTCCTGTTCCGCGGCGCTGACACGGCTTCCCTCCGGGTTCATCGCGACATAGGGGGTGCGCCGGTCCACGACGTAGACGAGGTCAAGGTGCGCACCCTGGGCGCGGGCCATCGCGGAGGCCAGTGCGACGGCGTCGGCGCCGCGGTCGGTGGGTGTGTAGCCAACTACGTATCGCATGTATGAACCCCTTATGGGTCTGTGGCAGAAGCCGGCTTGGCTCCGGGGGTCCCGGGCGACGTCGGCCGGTCTGCGTTCCTGCAGTGGTAGGAACGACTCTAGCCCAGCAGGACCCGGAATTGGCCGTGGCAGTTCGTGACTTTCGGCCCTGAGCAGGGCAATCACCGGCCCCTAGGCTGGCAGGGTCGAGGGGAGCGCATCATGAGCGCAATCAACAACGGGAAGATCCACGCCAGTGCACGGAACGCCGGGGTGGGGGTGCTGGCCCTGCTGCTGGCCCTCACCGCCTGTAGTCCGTCCACCCCACAACCCGGCGGCACCAGCCAGTCCGCTGCGTCCTCCGGCGCGCCGCCGCCCGCCCCAGCCACGTCGACGGCGGCCACTTCGACGGCGGCCCCGTCAGCGTCCGCCACCGTGCCGGCGGACTCGGACGAAACGGCGCCGCCGCAATCGGGCGACAAGGTGATCTCCTCCACGGTCGCCCTCGACTGGACCTGGCCAGGCCCTGGCCAGCCGTTCGAAGCCACGCATACGAACCCGGTACCGCTTCCCCCGCCGGCAGCCGCACCGCTGCCCACGCTGTATGCCATCGGAGCCGGGATGCACCCCGCGGACACTCCCCCCTACGACCAGCTGAGCTTCCGGTTCCAGGGCGGGTTCCCAAGCTACAACGTCGAGTTTGTGCCCGAACTGCTCGCCGACGCCAGCGGCCTCCCTGTTCCCATGCCCGGCACCGGAGCCATCCTCAGGGTGGTGTTCCACGGAGCCCAGGCGCACACGGCGGACGGCACGGCCAGCACCATCACCAGCGCGCCCGCCCCTTCCATCGGCTACCCGGCCCTCACCAGCTACGCCCCGGCCGGTGACTTCGAGGGCGTCCTCACCTACGGGATCGGCGTTGGCCGGCCGATGGGTACGGTGCCGCAGACCAAGGTGCGGGTCTACGAGGTCGAGAAGATCGAGGGCGGCCAGCACCTCTACGTCGTCGCTATCCAGCTCGATGCCAGTTCCTGGAAGTAGGAAGCAACCCGGGGCCCAAAGTCCGGGTCGCCCGCGACCTGATTGTCAGCCGCCCAGCGCACGCTTCATCGCGTCGTACGCGGGAGTTGGCTGTCCGCCGTTGAACAGAAAATCGTGGCCCTGCTGCAGGTTGCCATGGTCGTCGATCGACCAGTCGTAGCGGTCGTCCACGCCCCACGTCGTGTAGGAGATGCAGGCACGCGAGCGCAGGCAGGTGGCCAGCACCGTGGCGTACTGCTCCGCCTGAACGTCCTTCCCCTGCTCATCCGTGACGTCGTTCTCCGAGATGCGCACACGGAGGCCGGCTGCCTCGAAGGTGGCGAGCGTCTTGGACAGCTTTGCCTGCGGAATGGCATCGGTCTCAAGGCTGTAAATGTGGGCCTGGAGGCCGACGCCGTAGATGTGCCCGCCCTGCGCGTTGGTGTCGAGCGTGAGCTTGAGCAGGGCGTCCTGGCGGTGCCCCGGCACATCGGCCCCGTTCTCGTTGATGAACTGCTTGACGTCCGGGTCGGCCTTGTAGACCGCCTGCGAGACGACCACCGGGTAGCCGGGTCCGAAGACGCGATACCAGATGTTCTGCTGGAGGCTGGTCCCCTGGTCGACGTCGAACGGCTCGTTGACGACGTCGAGCGAGTCGAGCCGTCCTTTGAAGTGCGTCACCACGGTGGTGACGTAGCCGAGCAGGGCCTCGGCGCTGGAACGGCGCTCCGCGTCCGTGCCACTGGGCAGGTCCTGCATCCAGCGGGGCATCGCCTCGCTGAAGGCGATGGTGTGGCCGTGCACGATCATGCCCTTGCTTTTCGCGACCGCGATGATCGCGTCGGCCTCGTCGAAGGTGTACACCCCCTGTTGCGGGGAGAGGAATTGCGGCTTCATCGCGTTCTCCGGTGTGACGGAGCCGAAGTTAGACACCAACTCCCGCGCGTAGTCCGCGTCGCCGGTCAGAGGGCCTAGCGCCACTGCCGCGCCGATCCGGAAGTCCGGCCGGGTTCTGGCGGCCAGTGCCTGCAGGCCCGCGGCTGACGGCTGGGCGTCGGCGACCGCGGCCCCCGAGGTGCGCAGGCCTGCGCTCCCCGGCGCATCCGCCTTGAGGGAGGTGACGTCGAAGGCCCCGGAATCGCTTGACAATCCGAGCCACAACTCCCCGGTCGAGAACACCTTTCCGAGGGGCAGCGAGGAGAGCGTGTCCGCGCCGCTGGCGATCCTCAGCGTGTCGCCGGACCGGCTCACCGTGAGCGGCGCTTGCGGGTCGCTGACCGTCACGTGCTCGTCGTGTACGGGGACGGGCTGGGTCACGTCTTTTCTCTGCGTGCCGTCGAAGACGGCGATCTCCAGCTTGTCGCCCTGGAGGGTGAGCCGCAGGGCCGCCGGCTCGAGCCGGAACTCGTCGGCGATCACCGGCGGCCGGTCATACAGCGCCCAGGACGCGTCGGCGGTCACGTTGGCGAACGTAGCGCTGAGTGTGAAGTCCCCGTTGACCATTAGGTGTGTGCCGGCCAGGTTGAGCGGCGGGTTCGGCTGGCCTCCCCCGCCGTCCTGCTGAACGATGCGCCCGGCGGTGGCGGAGACCTGCAGGCCGTCGCCGCCGGCCGTCACGCCCGGGACGTCCTTCCAGTCCTCGTGCAGCAGGTCGATCGTCACATCGGGCTCCGGTGTCGGCTCGGGTGAGGTGCAGCCGCCGAGGACGACGAGAAGGCCGCACGCCAGCACCACCTTCAGTGCGTGCGGGCGCGCGGCCATCCTGTCTCCTCGTCTTCGTCGTTAGGGCTTGGTCCAGCGTACGTCGTCGAAGTACGCCTGCACTCCAGAGTTGCCCTGGACGATGACCTGCAGGCTCGCCTTGGCGACCGCAGTCGTGCTGGGCGAGTAGGTGAGGTCGACGTTGGTCACGCCGGCGACCGTTACCCCGAGCTTGTACTGCCCGGAGATCCACTGCCCGGCGGCGTTGTACTCGTCGATGTAGAAGCCCACCTCACCGCTGGTTCGCGCCGCGATGTTGAGGTAGCCGGCGATCTTGTAGGTACCGGGCGTCACCGCGACCTGCGGGGAGAACAGATGCTTGTTCGCCGTGGTGGCCGTCAGCTTCACCGAGTTCACCGGGTTGGCCGGGCTCCCGTGGTTTGCGGCGTCGGCCACGATGGTGGCAGCCGAGTCGGTCGTCCAGCCCGAGCTGATGCCGGCGTCGAACGTGCCGTTGGCAACGAGGTTGGATGCCGGCGGCGGGGTCGTCTCTGCGCCGAGCGCCAGCATCTGCGCGTTGTCCACGTATGCGGTGATGCCTTTACCGGTCACCCAGATCTGCAGGCTGGCCGAGGCCACATTGGTCGAGCTCGGCGTGTAGGTGAAGTTCATCGACTCCACCCACCGCGTGTTCTCGCGTTTGCGGAACTGCCCGGAGATCCACTGTCCGGCCGAGTTGTACTCGTCGACGTAGAACCCGACCTCACCGGACGTGATCGCAGCCACGTTGAGGAAGGTCTTGAACATGTAGTTCGTCGTCGGCGAGACGGGAACCGTCGGCGAGAACAGGTGACCCGTCGTGGCGCCCGAGACCAGCTTCACCGACTTGGCGGAGTCGGGATAGCTCCCATTGTTGGCGGCGTCCGCGGTGATCGTCGACGGGGAGTCGGTGCGCCATCCGTCGCCGATGCCGTTGTTGAAGGTCGGATTCGCGAGTTTGTTGGGGCTGCCGTTCACCAGGCCCTTGCTGATGTTGACGTTCTTGATCTGGCCGGCCGCTACCTTGGTCTGCACGTACGCGGCCAGTTGGTCCAGCTCAGCCGTGCCGTACTCGTAGTCGTCCGGGACCTTGCTCGGCGCCGGCCTGATGTCGTGGAAGGTGAACACGGCCCACGTCTTGTTCGCGATCGCCTCGTCGACCTTCGCCTTCAGGGTGGCTACCGGGGTGGTGACCTCTTGGACGGGGACGTCGCGGAGCAGGTAGTCGCCGAGCGGCCAGATGTTGTTGCCCGTGTCGGCGAAACCGCGCATCGAGCTGTAGTACTTGGCAACCTGGGCGAGTGCGGACATGTCGTAGTCGCCGTACGGCGGGGCGAAGGCGGTCGGGTTGAAGCCGTGCGCCGCCAGCGCGGCCTTGCTGTTGGCCAGCTCGGCATCCACCTGAGCGGCCGTCAGCTTGGCGGCCTGGCAGTCGTTTCCGACGCTCACCAGGCACTGGTGGTCGACGGTGTGCGACCCGATCTCCCAGCCGTACGTGTTCTGCAGCTGAGTGATCTGGTCCCACGTCATGTACGGGACATCAGTGTTGGCGCGGCAGGTGTTCGGCACTGTCGTCATGCCGACGCAGTTGGTGATGACGTAGCTGGTTCCGGTGAGCCCGTACTTCTGCAGCACCGGCGCGGCCTGCGTCAGCGCGCTCAGCTGGCTGTCGTCGAAGGTGAAGGATACGAGCGGGGTTGCGACGGGGTTGTCCACGGCGGCGTAAGCGGCCGTCGGGGACAGCAGCGCGGCGGCCATGGCCCCCACCGCGACAATGATGGTCACGAGCTTGGTGCGCCCCCGCGCTAAGCACGTTCTGGTTCTAGTTCTGGTTCCGGTTCTGGTCATGAGACTCTCCGTTCTTTCGGGTGGCCGACGACGCCGGGGTTACACCGCCGAATGGTGATCACGGGCCCTGCAGCTGCTTGAACGCCTGCGCGACCGGCTGGACTTCGATGCCGCTATCGGCGACGAGCTGCAGCTGGGCGGCCAGGACGTCGCTGGTGATGGTGCTCCGGTCCGTCGCGATGGTGTGTTCCTGGGTGCCGCTCGAGTCGGGGGCGGCGATCTGGTGGTAGACGAGGACGAGCCAGCCGTTTAATCGGGATGTCTCGGCGAGCGCTTCGGCCAGGGTGGCCGGCGTGGTCTCGTCGGTCACATAGAGGACCTTCAGATCGTGTTGTTCGAGGTTTTGCCGGGTGTTGATGCCATCGTCCGTCCCGCGCACGACGTTGAAGTACTTGCTCGCGTACCAGTCGACCTGGGGGTCTACCCGGCCGTATGGGGGTGCCAGATCGTCGGTGCCGAGGCCGGCAGCGGCCAGCACCTCCTCGCTCTTGCGCAACTCCTCGTCCAGCCGGTCGGTGCCAATCGAGGTGAGATCGACGTGTTCGTAGCTGTGTGCGGCGATCTCATGTCCGGCTTGGTGCATTTGCTGCACCTCGGCGCCCGTAATGAAGTTCGGCGTCTCGATGGAGCTGGCATTCACGTACTGGGTGGATTTGAAGTTGTATTTGTTCAGCAGCGGCAGGGCCCGGTCATACACCGACTGCCAGCCGTCGTCAAAGGTGATCGAGACCATGGGCTGACTCCAGCGGAGGGGTCCCGGCTTGGTGATGTCGCTCAGCGAATAGCCGCGGACGCCGGTGGTGCCGTCCCCGTGGGACACCACGGTAACCATTGCCGTCTTCGCCCCGGGGGGGGCCTGGAACGACTCGCTGAGCGTCGTCCACTCTCCCGCCGGCGGCAGCGTCGCCAGGTTGTGGAACGCACGCCCGCCGTCCGCGAGCTCGAACTCCGCTACAACGTCCACCTGGCCCTCGGACCGGTAGGTCGCGCCGAACACGAAGTACTGGTCGGTGGTCACCGGGACCGGCTGGTACTGCCACTTCGCCTCGCCGTTCTGGTAGTTAGCGACGCGGGTCCAGAGGAAGCTGCCGTCTTTGTCCACGCCGCGCCCGGACTCCATGGTCGACGCCCCGGACGCGTACGGGGACCATGAGTCGGGTGCGTCCGGCCGGGGACCGGCGAGCCCGGGGTTGGGGACAAGATTGGCCGCCGCCTTAGCGGCGGGCGGCACCCGGACGTCGTCCGCCGCCTCTAGGTATGCGCCCTCGACCCGGATTGTGCCAGTCGATGCGAGCCGGAAGACGTACTCCACCGCGGTCGTCGTGTCACCGCTGGCGAACACGTCGCTCACCGTGAACGGGGAACTGCCTGGCTTCTGGAGAGGGTTCCGCAGTTGCTCCAGAGTTGTGCTGCCGTCGGCGTGGTGGTGGCGGGCCAGCATCGTGAAGTCCGCGTCGCTGGTGGTGAACGCCTTGAAAAGGTAGGTCTTGCCGGGTTCCACATCGACCCGTGGGCTCGTCAGCGTGACATCGCCCGAGGCGTACCGGGTGATGTCGAGCTTCAGTGCCTGGTCGTTCATTTGCCCGTCGACCAGCGTCAGAGAGGTCTGGGCGTCCCCGCTATGGCTGACGTTCCAGCCCCCCAAGAGGCCGGCGGGCGCCGACGGGCCGGAGGCCGCCGGAACGCCCGCCGCAGTCCGATCCAGCGCGGGGAGCAGATTCGCGCCCGGTCGCGCCCGGGCGATGCTGCTCGTCCCACCGACGTACAGCATCCACGCGGTGGTGATCATGACGACCACCACCGCGATGACTACGAGGGGATTCAACAGCACACGCAGAAGCCACCGGCGCTTATGCGGCATGAGCCACCACCGCCACGCTGCCGGCCCGCTGCGGGGACGTCCATGTGTTGATCTCGGGACGCTGGAACAGGCCGCGTGAGCGCGCGATGCAGCGAATTGCCGCCGTCAGCTGCACCAGATCCATGATGTAGAAGAGGAAGTACGCCGTCGGCGCGTAGATGGACAGCCGGGTGCGTTCACGCGCGGTCAGGTTCTCATCCATCCAGATCGTCAGCAGTGTGTAGGCGGTGATGGTCGCGTACGCCCCGAGTATCAGGGCGGGCGACTGCGTGGCCAGCGACCAGTAGACCGCGTACGTCCAGGCCAGGGGCGAGACAAGCAGAGTGAACTCGCTGAGCAGCGCCATCGGCATCCGGTAGTAGGTCAACGTGCCGGTGTACCGGCGGCTCGGGTTGAGCATCATGCCGCGGTACTTGATCAGGTTCTGGTTGCTTCCGTACTTCCAGCGGTAGCGCTGCTTCGCCAAGGCGCGGAGCGTGAGCACGCCCTCTGTCTTCGCGGTCACGTCAGCGCCATAGATCATGCGGAAGCGACGGTTGCCCAGGCTGGTGATCTTGGCGCTCAGGCCGATGTCCTCGGTCAGGGTGTCCGTGTCATAGAAGCCGACCTTGCGGAGCACGCGCATCCGGTAGGTGGAGGCCACCCCACCCACCACGAACTCGCAGTTCAGCAGCGAGTAGAGCTTCTTCGATCGGTAGCCGATCATGTGCTCGAACCGCTGCAGGATGCCGAGCACGGTCGTCTCCTCCAGGATCTGCACGTTGGCGGCGACACCGGCCACGTACGGGTCGTCGAAGTAGGACAGCGCGTTTGTGAGGGTGTCCGGCTCGATGATCGAGTCGGCGTCGAGCGTCATCACGAATTGGCCGCGCGCGTGCCGGCGAAGCGCCGAGTTGAGCGCCGCGCCCTTGCCGACGTTCTTGTGCATCCGCACGATGCGCAGGTCCATCTCGGGGTGACGCACCTGGTAGTCGCGGACCAGCCGGCCGGTGAGGTCGGAGGACGCGTCATCCGCGACGAGGACCTCGAAGGATCGGTAAGTGCTGTGCTGGATGGAGTCGAGCGTCCGGACGATCACCGTCTCCTCGTTGTGGGCGGCGATGGCGATGGAGACCAGCCCGGGCACCTCGGGGAGGGCGCGGCGGGTCCAGGTGGCCGTCGCCGCGCACTCCGCCTCGTACTCGACGGGGAGCCGGACTCCCCGCATCCTCTTCCGCCGCTGCTGCCAGACGTCGTAGAAGTTGGCGCCCACCAGGTACAGGCCGAAGTGCACGACGTAGAGGATGCTGACGACCGCGAACAGCCAGAAGATCACGAGCGGGATGTCCATGCTCACGCCTCCGTGGAGTTGGCGGCGAACGCGGGCACGTGCGCGGCGCGCCGGTTGCGATGCGCGCGGTGCGGCATCTTCACGGACGCGGCGACGGCGGCCGGCGCCTGGGCCGGCTGCAGGACCTGGTCGAACGTGGCGCTTGTGACGGCGGCGGCCGGATGGACCAGGTCGACCGCGGCCTTGGTGGTCGGCATGGCCGTGGTCGGCATAGCGGCGGCCGGATGGACCAGGTCGACCGCGGCCTTGGTGATCGGCATGGCGGTCGTTGGCATGGCGGCGCGCGACGCCTCAGTCTCGACGAGACGCGTGCTGGCGGCGCCGCGCCGATAGATCCGGATGCCGACGAAGCGGATGATTGCGGTGACGACCACCAGGCCCCACAGCACCACGCTCAGCTGTCCTACGAAGCCAAGCAGGCCCTCGAACATCGCGCCGTCCCGGCCGAAGGTCGCCTGTGCAGTCACTGCGACGCTCTGCATGTGCGTCATCGGAGGTCCTCCCCAGTTGCTTCATCCCGTATGCCAGCGTCAAGGGTGAGAACGGCGGCACTCTGCTCCGGGACTAAAGTCGGCTGTGGGGCATGATCGAAACTGTTCCCGAAAAGGCGCCCACCGGGATGGCGGGGTTTGTCCACAGAGATTGACCACGCGGCGGCGGTGTCGCCGGTGCGGTCCTCGGTTACCGTTGAGAGCTGAGTCACTGCATTTCCCCCTTGTCGAGCAAGATGTTGGCGTTGGCTTTGGGCCGTCACTTCCGCTCCGGGGGCGTTGCCACGCCTTGCCTGGAAAAGAGCAGCTCCTGCGCACAACCGGCACCGTTCCGGCGCGTTCTCTTGCAATGCGCCTGACGCTATTCCCGGTCTCAACGCCACTTTCGTCTTCGACGACGGGGATGCGCGCATCCCAAGACTGGGTCCCCAGGAAATCGATGGTTGCACTGAGGGTGTGTGAGATTCGGAGTGCCTCGCTGTACACGGAGGTGACGGTTTCCAGGTCAACTGGAGATCGTCTGACGTTATTCGGGGGAAGGAAGTTTCCTTCTTTCCCGGAAGAGAAGCGTGCGCCAAGGGCAAGACAGTGCTCTTCGAGGACATCTCGTTTTGGGTAACCAACTTGCACCTCCTAGATTCCGGCATGTGGCCCACTTCTAAACTATTGGGATGCATGCAGGGGGACACGAGTGCTGATTACGTGAATAATTTGCTTGCCGGAAGAGGAGCAGTACTTGGTCCGGCCGGGAGGTACTCGGATACATTGCCTCGGTTTACGCGGCCAAGGATGCCGCAGGCCTTCCGTAGGGCCCTAAGACCCCATTTTCGGTGCGTCATCACTTGGAAACGCCACCACAGGCGCAGGAGTTGATAGGTTCCCAGCCAGGAATAATTTCGCTGCGCGGGCTTTAAACTGCCACGGCCCTCCATTGCGCCGTCATTGTGACGCACTGGAGGGCCGGGGTCCGGCGAGCCGGCGCAGAGGTGCGGCGCCGCTCAAACTGGACTCAGACTGCGGGGCTGGTTGGATCCCGGTGTAATCGCGCGGGACCACCACCATGGGCATCGGAAGGCCGAAGAGCACCTGATGCGGTGCCGCCGATGATAGCGAGGGACACCAGCCGCAGCGCCCGGGGCGCGGGCCAGGGCAGAGTCCGATGCGACGGGGTCGGGGCCCCGAATTGGCCGTGGCACTTCGCGGCATTCGGCCCTGAGCAGGGCAATCATGCCGGCTGGCTGCCGGGAAGGGGTTGCCTTCCCGGCAGCTCTTCGCGACTGGGTTAGGCGTTCGCCTTGATGGCCGAGGCCAGGACCTGGAGGCCGTCCAGCAGCAGCTCGTCGCTGATGACCAGCGGCGGCAGCAGCCGGATGACGTTGCCGTAGGTGCCGCAGGTGAGGATGATGACACCCTCCTTGAGGCAGGCCGCGGCCACGGCCTTGGTCAGTTCCGGGTTCGGTTCCTTCGAGCCGGCCTGAACCAGTTCGATGGCCAGCATCGCGCCGCGCCCGCGGACGTCGCCGATGACCGAAGTATCAGAAAGTTCAGTCGCCAGTTCGCGCAGCTTGCCGAGGGCGATCTCCTCGATGTGCTTGGCACGGGCGTTGAGGCCGTACTGCTCCATGGAGCCGATGGACGCCAGCGCCGCGGCGCACGCCACCGGGTTGCCGCCGTAGGTGCCGCCGAGGCCGCCCGGGTGGACGGCGTCGAGCAGTTCGGCGCGGCCGGTGATGGCGGAGAGCGGCATGCCGCCGGCGATGCCCTTGGCCATGGTGATGATGTCCGGGATGACGCCCTCGTGGTTCACGGCGAACCATTCACCGGTCCGGCAGAAACCGGACTGGACCTCGTCGGCGATGAAGACGATGCCCTTGTCCTTGGCCCACGCGGCCAGCGCCGGCAGGAACCCCTCCGCCGGGACAATGAAGCCGCCCTCGCCCTGGATGGGTTCGATGATGATCGCGGCAACCTGCTCGCCGCCAATCTGCTTCTCGATCATGCTGATGGCGCGTTTGGCGGCCTCGGCCCCCGTGATCTCCGGGTTTTCCTCGCGGTACGGGTAGCTCATCGGCATGCGGTAGATCTCGGGCGCGAACGGTCCGAAGTTGGTCTTGTAGGGCATGGCCTTGGCGGTCAGCGCCATGGTGAGGTTGGTGCGGCCGTGGTAGGCGTGGTCGAAGGCGACGACGGCGTCACGGCCGGTGGCGAGGCGGGCCACTTTGACGGCGTTTTCCACGGCTTCGGCGCCGGAGTTGAACAGCACGGTGCGCTTCTCGTGGTCCCCGGGCGTGAGGCGGTTCAGCTGCTCGGCGACGGCCACGTAGCCCTCGTACGGCGTGACCATGAAGCAGGTGTGGGTGAAGTGCTCCACGGCTTCCTTGACCGCGCCGACGACGGCCGGGTCGGAGGCCCCGACGCTGGTCACGGCGATGCCTGAGCCCAGGTCGATGAAGGAGTTGCCGTCGACGTCGTGGATGATGCCGCCGTCGGCGTCGGCGACAAACACGGGGACGCTGGACGCGACGCCGGCGGCGACGACGGCCTTGCGGCGTTCGGTCAGCGCAAGGGACTTCGGGCCTGGGAAGTCGGCCTGGACGCGGCGCTTCTGCTCAAGACGGTAGGTGATGTCGTAGGCGGTGCTGGTCATGGGAAAGCCTTTCTTGACTCAATGGGGCCACGCCGGCAGGGTTCCTGGCCGGAGCGGAGCGAGGTTAGGGCGCCGGTGGGGACTAAGCGAGAGCGTTATGCATCTAATGCAGACATAACGTGCTTGATGCGGGTGTAGTCCTCCACCCCGTACATGGAGAGGTCCTTGCCGTAGCCGGACTGCTTGAAGCCGCCGTGCGGCATTTCGGCGGTAAGGAGGATGTGGGTGTTGATCCAGACGGCGCCGAAATCCAGGTCGCGGCTGAGGCGCATGGCCGTGCCGTGGTTGGAGGTCCAGACGCTGGAGGCGAGGGCGTAGTCGACGTCGTTCGCCAGCTCCACGGCCTCTTCCTCGGTGCTGAATTTCTGCACTGTGATGACCGGGCCGAAGGCTTCCTTCTGGACGATGTCGTCGCTCTGCTTGGCGCCGGTGACGATGGTGGGCTCGAAGAAGAACCCCTTCTCGCCGGCCTGGTGGCCGCCGGTCTCGATCCGGCAGTTGGCCGGGAGGGACTCCACCAGGGCCTTGACCGTGTTGAAGTGGTTGACGTTGTTCAGCGGGCCGAAGTAGTTGTCCTCGTCGTTCTGCGAGCCGGTGCGCAGGGTCTTCGTGTGCTCCACGAGGGCCGCCACGAGATCGTCATAGGCGGTGTCCTGGACCAGCACGCGGGCGATCGCGGTGCAGTCCTGTCCGGCGTTGAAGAAGGCGAACTCGGCGATGGCCGCGGCGCTCTTCTTGATGTCGGCGTCGGCGAAAACCACCGCGGGGGCCTTGCCGCCGAGCTCCAGGTGGGCGCGCTTGAGGCCCTTCGCGGCGCCGGAGGCGACGGCGATGCCGGCCCGGACGGAGCCGGTGATCGAGACGAGGCCGGGGACCTTGTGCTCCACCATCAGGGCGCCGGTCTCGCCGGTGCCCAGGACGACGTTGAGCACGCCGGCCGGGAAGATCCCGCCGGCGAGGCGGGCCAGGACCAGGGTGGATTCCGGGGTGGTGTCCGAGGGCTTGAGCACGATGGTGTTGCCCGCGGCCAGGGCGGGGCCGATCTTCCAGATGGCCATCAGGAACGGGTAGTTCCAGGGCGCGACCTGCGCGACGACGCCGATCGGTTCGCGCCGGACATAGGAGGTGTGGCCCTCGAAGTATTCTCCGGCGGACTTGCCCTCCATGATGCGGGCGGCCCCGGCGAAGAAGCGCAGCTGGTCGGCGCCGGCGGCAACCTCCTCGGAGGCGATCAGCGAGCGGACCTGGCCGGTGTTGCGGTGCTGGGCGTCGACGAGCTCGTCGCTGTTCGCCTCGACGGCGTCGGCGAGCTTGAGCAGCATGAGCTGGCGCTGCCCCGGCGTCGTGCGCTTCCAGCTTTTGAAGGCGTCCTTCGCGGCGGTCATGGCGGCGTCGACGTCGGCCTGCACCGAGACCGGCGACTTCGCAACGACGTCGCCGTTGGTGGGGTTGACGATGTCCAGCATCGCGGTGCCGGCGGGGGTGACGAACTCGCCGTTGATGAAGTTCTGCAAGGTTTGAACCACGGTGTGCAACCTCTTTCACGCTGAAAAGGACCCAATGAGACTGCTCCGAGCCTATGCCAGCCGGTCAACCCCGGGGAATAGTCACCTGCACACCGTTGTCGCCAAATTTTAGTGCGCTTGACCAGCCCCCGGTTATCCTGATTCCATGGCCATTTCACTCGCTGCCCTGCTGGCGGTGCCATCCCTTAAACTCGCCAAGGCCGGCCTCGCCGAAACCACCTGGCACCAGGACATCGTCTGGGTGGCAGTCACCGAGCAGGAGGACCCGCAGCGCTTCCTCAACGGCGGCGAACTGATCCTCACTACCGGCATGCGGCTCAAGAGCGCCCCGGAACAGCGCCGCTTTGTGCGCCAGGTCCAGCGCGCCGGGGCGGTGGGAATCGGGTTCGGCATCGGCCTGACGCACGACGCCGTGCCTCCGGCCCTGATTGCCGAGGCCAACCGCTGGGGGCTGCCGGTGGTCGAGGTGCCGTACGAGACGCCGTTCATCGCGATCGGCAAGCTCGTCGCGGACGCCCAGTCCGCGGACCACTTCACCAAGCTGGAGCGGCTCATCGCCGGGCACCAGATCCTGGCCCGGGCCCTGCTCACCGGCGGCGGCCTCGCCGAACTCCTCAAGCACCTCGGTTCCATGCTGCGCACCGACATCGTGATGACCCAGTTCACCGCCCAGCTCTACAACAGCGTCCCCGGCCATCCCGCGCCGAGCGCCGAGGGCTGGGCGTCCTTCCCGATCCCCACCGGCCGCCGCGACGCGTGCACACTGTGGGTCAAACAGCCCTTCGAGGACTCGGGGATCGTCGGCTACGCCCAGAACCTGATCAGCGTCGAGCTCAACAACATGGTCAAGCAGCGCCAGTCCCAGCGCGCCCTGGCCGGGCAGGTCCTCGAGGACGTAATCCACGGGACCCTGGAGCCCAGCGAAGCCACGCGGCGGCTCGCCGGGATCGGCGTCAACAGCACCCGCCGGAATGTGGTCCTGCTGGCCGAGTCCGCCGCGCACTTCAAACAGCTCGGGACCTCCTCGCTGCCGCAGCCGCTCGAGAAGTCGGTGAGCGCCGTCGTCGGCAAGGACCTGGTGGCGGTGGTGCCCGACGACGGCAGCGGCGCCAGCGCGCTGGCCCGGAGCCTCAGCGACCACCTGGCCGAGGCCGGGATCCACGCCACGATCGGGATCGGCGGGGCGTACACCAAGCCCAACGGGCTGCGCTGGAGCTACTTCGAGGCCCGCGATGCGGCCAGCCACGGCCTGCCCGTGAACGAACCCGAGCGGCTGAGCCTGACCTCGCTGCTGCTGGCCAGCGAGGACGTGCCGCTGGCGGACATGGCCAACGAGGCCCTCAATCCGCTCCGGACCTTCGACGCCGCCCACGGCGCCGAGCTGATGGCGACGCTGGAGAGCTACCTGAACAACAACGGCTCGGTGGCCGCCGTCGCCGAGGCGCTCACGCTGCACCGGAACACGGTCCGCTACCGGCTGGCGCAGATCACCGAACTCACCGGCTACGACCCTGCCCAGACCTCGGACCGGGTGCAGCTCTGGCTCGCCCTGGCCGTGCAGCGCCTGGGCGCCCGCCACCCCCACTGACCCCCTCCCCTCCCCCACCCCCAGAGCAACGCGGGGTCACATCCGGCCCATCCGGGGCCCCAGCATGGGCGCGATGTGACCCCGCGTTGCTGGTGGAGGACGACGGCGGCGGGTCGCGTTCCCTGGGTTGGCGCACCAGTCCCCGGACGGCCGCGGGGTTTGGCGCGTCAATAGGGTCTTAGTGCCGTAGACCCGGATTCCGGCCAGGGCCAACACTGGAAAAGGCAGGTCGCTGCACGGGAGTGCGCGCGACGGGTGCCTACGACTCACCGGCCCCCGTTCCCGTCCCCGTTCCCCGGGTGAAATTGCCGGTCCCGTTGGTGTCGCGGTGCGGTTGCCTGATTCGCCCTAGGAAGTAACCGACTAGGAGGCCGAGCGTGGGCAAAAAGAAGAAGAACAAGAAGAGCGCCGACGAGGAGCTCGGGACAAAGATGCGCCGCAAGGAGTACGAGGCGGAAATGGCCAAGCTGCAGGGCGAGCTGGTCGCCTTGCAGGAGTGGGTCAAGTCCACCGGAGCCAAGATCTGCATCGTGTTCGAGGGCCGTGACACCGCCGGCAAGGGCGGCACGATCAAACGCATCGTCGAGCGCGTGAGCCCCCGCGTGTTCCGGGTGGTGGCACTGCCCACCCCGACGGACCGGGAAAAATCCCAGATGTACCTCCAGCGTTATATGTCGCATTTCCCCGCGGCCGGCGAGGTGGTCATCTTCGACCGCAGCTGGTACAACCGGGCCGGCGTCGAGCCCGTCATGGGTTTCTGCACCCCGGAACAGACCGAAAAGTTCCTCAACATGACCCCGCTTGTGGAGAAGGCAATGGTCGACTCCGGAATCATCCTGCTCAAGTTCTGGCTCGAGGTCAGCGCCGACGAGCAGACCCGGCGGCTCAAGAGCCGCATGGACGACCCGCGCAAGACGTGGAAGCTCTCGCCGATGGATTTGAAGTCCTACAGCCGCTGGTACGACTACTCCCGGGCACGGGACGCCATGTTCGAGGCAACCGACACCGCCTGGGCGCCCTGGTACGTCGCGAACAACGACGTCAAGAAGCGCGGCCGGCTCAACATCATCAGCCACCTGCTGAGCCAGGTGCCTTACGAGCCATTCCCGGGGCTCGACGTCGAACTGCCGAAGCGGCAGAAGGCCGGCGACTACACCGAGCCGACCCTGACGCCGCGGCAGATTCCCACCCCGTTCTGAGCAGTGCCTCGATGAGGAGTACGTCATGACCGACAAGTCCGGAGCAGCAGCAGGGGTAGTCCCGGCCGAGGCGGACGCGACCTGGTACGCGCTGGCACCCGGGGAGGTCGCAGCCGAGCTGCGGGTGGAGCCGGCCCGCGGACTGAGCGCCGCCGAGGCGCAGCAAAGACTGCAGGAGTACGGCCCCAACGCCCTGGCCGCGGCGAAGCAGGAGCCGGTCTGGAAGCAGTTCTTCAAGCACTACGCGGACTACATGCAGATCGTGCTTGTGGTCGCCGCGCTGGTCAGCCTCCTGATCGAGGAATACGGGACCGCCATTGGCCTCGCCGTCCTGACCCTGTTCAACGCCTGGCTGGGCTACCACCAGGAGGGCAAGGCCGAGGCCGCCGCCGCGTCCCTGGGCAGGATGATGAAGGCTATGGCCAAGGTGCGCCGCGACGGCGTCATGGCGGAGGTCCCCGCCGAGCAGATTGTTCCCGGCGATATCGTGGTGGTCGACGCCGGTGACCGCGTCCCCGCCGACGGCCGGATCATCCTGGCGGCCACCCTGCAGATCGAGGAGGGCGCCCTGACCGGCGAGAGCGTCGCCGTCGAGAAGGAGACCGCCTCCATCAGCCGGCACGACGTCGGCCTCGGTGACCGCGTCAACATGGCGTTCATGAACACCAACGTGACCCGCGGCCACGGCGAAATCCTCGTGACCACCACCGGCATGGGGTCGGAGGTGGGACACATCGCCCACATGCTCTCCGGACAGAAAGCGGAGAAGACCCCGCTCACCAAGCAGGTGGACCGGCTCACCATCTTCATCATCGTCGCGGCCCTCTTCGCTTTCATCGCCATCGTCGTAATGGGCCTGGCCCAGGGCGAATCCTTCGCGGTGCTCTTCGGGATCGGCGTGGCGCTGGCCGTTGGCTCGATCCCGGACGCGCTGCCCGCCGTCGTCACCACCATCCTGTCCGTCGGCTCGGTCAACATGGCCAAGAAGAACGCCATCATGAAGGTCCTGCCCGCGGTGGAGACCCTGGGCTCCACCTCGGCGATCAATTCGGACAAGACCGGCACCCTGACCCTGAACCAGATGACGGTCCGCGAGATCACCACGGTGCAGCACCACTACACGGTGAGCGGTGAGGGCTACAGCTTCGACGGCCAGGTCCAGCGGACCACCGGCGACGCCGAACGGGACCTGGACTACGTGATGTTCCCCTGCGCGCTGTGCAACGACTCCGACATCCAGGACGGCGAGGTCATCGGGGACCCCACTGAGGCGGCGCTGTACGTGCTCGCGCAGAAGGGCGGCGTGGACGTCACGGCGTTCCGCAGGAACAACCCGCGGGTGGCCTCGGTCCCCTTCGACTCCGACTACAAGTTCATGGCCACGTTCCACCGGATGCCCGGCGCCGACGGCAGGCCGGTCATCCGGGCCTACGTGAAGGGGGCGCCCGACGTCGTCCTCAGCAGGTCCTCGACCGGGCGGATGCCGGGCGGCCGCGCCCAGGCCCTCACGGAGGAAACGCGCGCGCGGGTGCTCGCCGAGAACGAGCGCATCGCCAGCCAGGGCCGGCGGGTACTGGCCCTGGCGCAGCGCGAGTTCGACCCGGCGACGTTCGATCCGTCAAGTGACCTCATGGCGCTCATGCAGGACCTGGAGATCAGCGCCCTGATCGGCGAGGTCGACCCGCCCCGCGCGGAGGCGGTGGCCGCCATCGCCACGGCGAAGCAGGCCGGCATCCGGGTCCGGATGATCACCGGAGACCACGCCGTCACCGCGGCGGCGATCGCCGAGGAACTGGGCATCAGGGGCCGGGCGGTCACCGGGGCCGAGTTCGCGGCGATGACCGACGCGGAAGCCGACAGCCAGGTGGACGGCATCGGCGTGATCGCCCGGGTGGCGCCCGAACACAAGGTCCGGCTGGTCGAGGTGCTCAAGCGCAAGGGCCACGTCGTGGCCATGACCGGCGATGGCGTGAACGATGCGCCGGCGATCGCGGCGGCGGACATCGGGATCGCGATGGGCATCACGGGCACCGACGTCGCCAAGGGCGCGGCCAAGATGATCCTCGCCGACGACAACTTCGCCACCATCGTGGCGGCCGTTGAAGAGGGCCGGCTGGTGTACGACAACCTGCAGAAGTTCATCCGGATCCAGGTCGCGAACCTGTTTATGTTCATCCTGGCGTTCATCGGATCGTCCGCCTTCGCGATCGCCGGGACGGCGCTGTTCAGCCCGGCCCAGGTGCTGTGGATCCACATGGCGATTGTCGCGCCCATCGGCGCGGTGATGGGCCTGGACCTCGCGACGCCGGGCATCATGGACCGCAAGCCGCGGCCCTTTAATCAGCCGATCATCGTCCGGTCCATGATGTTGCGGCTGGTCGGCGTCGGACTGTTCCTGGCGGCCGCGACCCTGGTCCTCGTGCAGCTCGGCAAGACCTCCTACGGCTCACTCGAGGTCGGCCAGAGCATGGGGGTTGTGGGTCTGGGGCTGATGAACATCGCCGTTGCCCTCAACCTGCGCTACCCCACGGAGAGCGCCTTCGGTCCCTCCACGCTGTCCAACCCGAAGCTGCTGTGGGCCTTCGCGTGGGCCTTCGTCGGTTCAATGCTGATCACCCAGATGCGGGTGCTGCAGGACCTGTTCGGCACGGTCCCGCTCACCGGCCAGCAGTGGCTTGCCTGCCTGGTTCCGGCCGTGCTGCTGCTGGTCCTCGGCGAACTCTTCAAGATCCTCCTCCGGGCCCGCCACGCCCACTAGCCCCACCTCCAGAGCAACGCGGGGTCACATCGCGCCCATCCCGGGCCCCAACATGGGCGCGATGTGACCCCGCGTTGGGGTTGGAGGGCGACGGCGGCCGTGTCACCTGCCGAGATTTCCGCCACTAAAAGCTCGACATCAAACATCAAACGTCTAACCTTTAGGAATGGCTATCAGCACGGCGGCGTCCGCCCCTCCCCAGACAGCACCTCCCGCCGTCGAGCGCGCACCCCGCGGCGTGGTCATCGCCGGGGTCGTCGCGATTGTGCTGATCGGCCTCAACCTGCGTGCCGGCATCACCGGCGCCGCCGCGCTCCTGCACGACCTGCAGGAAGTCCTGGGCTACGGGCCGCTGGTCGCCGCCATCATTCCCTCGATCCCCACGCTCTGCTTCGCCGTGGCCGGAGCCGCAACCTCGTGGCTCACCCGGCGGCTGGGCCTCGAGAAGGCCATCCTGCTCTCCCTCGTGCTGCTGGCGGCCGGGCTGCTGGTCCGCGGTATCCCGTCGACCGGCATGCTGCTGGCGGGCACCGTCGTCGGGATGTCCGGGCTGGCGATCTGCAACGTGGCGATGCCATCCTTCATCCGCGTCCACTTCGCGCACCGGACCTCGCTGATGACGGCCCTCTACACCGTGACCATGACCACCGGCGCCACCGTGGTCGCCGTGCTGATCGTCCCGGTGGCGCAGCAGCTCGGCTCGCCCTCCGCCGGGGTCGGCGCGATCGGCTTCCTCGCGCTCGGCGCCTGCCTCGGGTTCCTGCCGATCGCCCTGCACGCCCACCGCAACGCGCCCGCCGTCAAAGCCGGCCGGGTCTCCCCGTGGCCGCTGCTGCGGACCCGCACCGGCGCACTGATTACCCTCGGCTTCACGGTCCAGGCCCTGCTGGCCTACGCCGTGCTCAGCTGGTTCCCCTACATGCTGGTCACGCTGGGCCTTTCGGCCTCCGAGGGCGGGCTGATGTTCGGCCTGATGCAGCTGGTCTCCGTCCCGGCGGGCATGGTGCTGGTCGCGATCGGCTCACGCCCCCGGATGCAGCGCACCGCCTTCTATCTGGCCACGGTCACGATGGCCGTGGGGGTCCTGTCCATGCTGGTCCTGCCGGTTTCCTGGGCTCCGTTGACCGCGGTGCTGCTCGGCTTCGGACTCGGCATCTTCCCGCTCGTGATGGTGATGATCAGCCGCAGCGGCCGGACCACCGCCGAAACCACCGCCCTGTCCACGGTCGCGCAGTCCGCGGGCTACCTGCTGGCAACGCTCGGCCCGTTCGGCATGGGGCTGCTGCACAGCGCCACCGGCGCCTGGACGCTGCCGCTGGTCCTGCTGCTCGCCGTCGCCCTGGGCCAGATCGCCGTCGGGCATCTGCTGACCGGCCGGCCCAAGGTCCCCCCGCGCAGTGGGCCGCACCAGGGGGAACGGCCCCGTGCGGAACCGCTCCGTGCCGGCACCCCCGTCGCCACGTCCGCCGACACGTCCGCAGGAAAGGGACAGTCATGACACTCACCACGTCCCACCGGCCCCCGCTGGTGGAGGAGATCACGGGCAAGCTGCGGGAGCTGATCCATTCGGGCGAATGGCCGCTGCAGCAGCGGATCCCGGCCGAACCCGAGCTCATGGCTGTCCTCGGCGTCTCACGCGGCACCCTGCGCGAGGCGGTCAAGGCGCTGGCGCACAGCGGCATGCTGGAAGTCCGCCGCGGGGACGGCACCTACGTCCGCGCCACCAGCGAGATTTCCGGCGCCGCCCAGCGGATGTACCGTGACCACTCGCAGGTCCACATCCTGGAGGTCCGGGTCGGCCTGGACACCCAGGCGGCCCGGCTCGCCGCCCGCCATGCGAGCGCCGACGACGTCGAGGCGCTGCGCCTGCTGCTGGAGGCGCGCCGCACCGCCTGGCACTCCGGGGACTACCCCGGCTGGGCCCGGGCGGACTGGGATTTCCACGTCCTGGTGGCGCAGGCGTCGGGCAATCCCCTGCTCCACGAGCTGTACAACAGCTTCGGGGCCGTCTTCCACGCCGACCTGCTCCGGCAGCAGCGCCGCGGCGGCTTCGACGGACTCCCGCACGAAGGCCACGACGAACTCGTGGACGCCATCGCCGCACACGACGAAACTGCCGCCGTCGAGAGCGTGCACCGCAACCTGAACTCTTGCGCGGAATGGATCCAGCAGTAGGTCCTCCCGGCCCAACAGCAAAGGCCTCCGCCCCGGAATCTCGTTCCGGCGCGGAGGCCTTCGTTGCTGGGGCCGCAGTTAGCGCGCGAGACCCGCGAACACGTTCTTGGGACGCTGCATTTCGCCGTGCTTGGCACCGAGGACAATCACCGTGCCGGAGAGGACGGGGATGGCCCACTGCAGGATCTTCAGCTGCTGCTGTGCGGAGCGGAGTTCCTCGGACGCGCCGGGCTTGGGCTCGGTGGCACCCTTGGCGCCCTCGCCGGCCAGCTTGTCCACCTTGGCGCCCTGGAGCCCGGCGTACAGGCTGACACCCGCACCGGCCAGGGTCACGATGGACTTGATGACGCTGAGGCGCATGACGCCGTCCTGCTTGGCCATCCGCCCCTTGTTCTCCCACATGATCGCGAGGCCGGAGAGGAAGTGCGCGCCGAAGGCCGCCGTCTGGACCGGGGCCCACTTCTTCCAGCCCAGGCTGGACAGCCGGGTGCGTTCGGCCGGGTCCTTGGCCTCCGCCGTCGCGCCGTTCAGCCCGATGGCGCCCATCAGCGAGCCGCCGAACCAGGCGCCCGCCGTCAGGTCGTGGATGGATCGGGCAACAAGATTACCTGCCATGAAGAGCTTCCTATCGTCTGTGTTCGAATCCGGAACTGCCGCCACCCTCGAAGGACCGCGACTCGGTTATGGTAAGCACACTTATGAAAAAGTTGATAGTCCAGCGGTGCACTCCCCTGCGTAGACTCGGCGGCATGGAATCATCCGGGGCAGACGGCCGCTCCCCCGCTGCCGGGGCGACCAGCGGCGGGACCCTCAGCGAGGCTGCCGGCCACGCAGCCGACGCGACCGAGGCGGCGTCGAACAGCGCGGCGCTCGACGTCGTCGCCCGGTCCGGTTTTGCCGTGATGGCGCTGCTGCACATCGTGATCGGCGCGATTGCCGTGGCACTGGCACTGGGGGCCCCGGGACAGGCCGAGCCCACCGGGGCGATCGAACAGCTCGCGGCCAACCCGTGGGGCCCGGCGGTTATGTGGGCCGGTTTTATCGCGTGCGCCGGGCTCTCCCTGTGGCAGCTGAGCGAGGCCACCCTGCGGGCCAGGCACCTCCCGCGGCGGCAGCGGCTCGCCAAGCTCGTGTCCTCCGGCTTCCTCAGCATCGCCTACGGCAGCGTGGGACTGAGCTTCGCCGGCTTCGCCCTCGGCAACCCGGGCGATTCCGGCGACTCGACGCGGGACTTCAGCACCGCCGTCGTGCGCAGCCCGTTCGGGGTTCCGGCGCTGATCGGACTGGGCGTGACGGTCGTCGGGATCGGCGTGTACTTCATCGTCAAGGGCGCGGGGAAGAAGTTCAAGGAGGAGCTGGCCCATTTTGAGGGGACCCACCGGGGCCGGCTGGTCAGCGGCCTCGGCGTCGCCGGACACATCGCCAAGGGTGCGGCGCTGATCCTGACCGGGCTGCTGTTTGTCATCGCCGCAGCCACCAACGACCCCGGCTCGTCCACGGGACTCGACGGCAGCCTCAAGGCCCTGCAGGACCATCCGTTCGGTCCGGCCCTGCTCGCGGCGATCGGCGCGGGCTTCATCGCCTACGGGGCGTTCGCACTGCTCCGGGCACGCTTCGGACGGATGTAGCGCCGGCTGCAGCGCTGGCTTTAGCGCCGGCCGCGGCCCCCGGGGACGCCGCCGGACGCCGTCCCTGTTCCCGGCCGGGCTTTGGGGATATCGTTTGAGCTAGGCTCCGTTCACGCCCCTCAGCAGGTCCGGTTCTCCGAGGTGAGCCATGAGTTACGTTCCCGTCAGCAGACGCACCCTCCGGCGGCACCGTGAATCCGAGCGATCCACCCGGCGCCTCGTCTTCGTGCTGTCTGCAGCGGCCGCCGTGGCGTGGCTGCTTTCCGTCACGTTGTCCACCGCGGTCCACGTCGACAGCTATGCCCACAACCTGGCCGTCGTGGTTCACGTCCTGTGCATGGTGGTGGCCTTTGGCGCCATCATCCTGCTGGACTGGCACGGCTTCCTATGGCTTATCGGCAGGCGCAAACTGTCCGAGACCATCCGCCTCGACGGGGCGGCCACACCCCTGATCTGGGGCGGCCTCACCGGCATGCTCGCCACCGGCGTGTTCCTGAACCCGCACCTGACCAACCCGATGACGGACGTCAAGCTGGCCGCCGTCCTGGTCCTGAGCCTGAACGGCATCATGCTGATCCCGCTCATGCGGCGGCTGGCCCGCCTGCCCGACGATGCCTCGTTCAAAGGCCTGACCGTCGGGCAGCGGACGCATCTGCTCGTGTGCCTGGTCATCTCGCAGGCCTGCTGGTGGACCGCGATCGTCATCGGGTTCGTCAATGCCGTGTTCTGAGCCGCGCCCTGGCGGCGGACGGCGCGGCGCAGGCGACGGCGGCGCGCCGCACGGACGACGGCGGCGCCCCGAGGGGCCCGGCCGCCCCCGCTCAGCGCAGCGGGACCACGTCGCCTTCCTGGTACAGCAGGGACCGGACCTCGGACTCGGCCGAGTCCGGCCGCTTCGGGTCAATGGTTTCCCCCGCGGCGAAGTGGTCCAGGACCCGCGGATCCACATAGCTCTTCCGGGCGATCGACGGCGTGTTCCCCAGGACCGCGGACGCGTCCACCATGGCGCGGCTCACCGCGCGTTTGCGGGCTGAAACCTTGGGCTGCGGGCCGCTCCGCGCCAGGCTCGCGGCGGCGGCGACCGTCCCGCGCAGCGTGCGGAAGTCTTTGGCGGTGAAGTCCTGGCCGGTTCGCTCCTTGACGTACTGGTTGATGTCCTGGCTGGACACCGGGTGCCAGCTCCGGCCCTCCTTGTACGCCAGCAGGCGGGCGTTGCCGCCGCGGCGCTTGAGCTGGCGCACGACGGCGGCGAGGTCGGCGTCGTCGATCCTTGACTCCCAGGTCTTGCCGCTCTTGGCCGGGAAGCTGAGCCGGATCTCGTCGTTTCGGACCCGCACGTGGGCGCAGAGCAGGGTGGCGAGGCCGTGGCTGCCGTTTTCGTTGGTGTAGCGCTCGGAGCCGACCCGCAGCGAGCCGCTGTCCAGCATCCTGAAGGCGGCGGCCAGCACCCGGTCGCGGGTGAGGCCCTCGGAGCGCAGGTCCATGGTGACCCGCCGGCGCGCGGCCGGCAGGGTTTCCGCCAGCTGGAGCGAGCGGTCGAACTTGAGCCGGTCCTTCCGCTCCCGCCAGCTCGGATGGTAGATGTACTGGCGCCGGCCGACCGCGTCGAGCCCGGTGGCCTGGATGTGCCCGTTGTCGTACGGCGCGATCCAGACGTCCGTCCAGGCCGGCGGGATGCCGATGCTTTCCAGCCGCTTGCGCACCGGCCCGGGCGCCAGGTTGGAGCCGTCCAGGTCCTTATAGCTGAAGCCGGTCCCGGCCGCGACCCGGCGGTAGCCCCGGCCGGACGCGTTGCTGCGACGGAGCCTCATCGGCGGGTCCCTGGCATCTGATGCTCATCCATGACGGTAAGCCTACTGACTAAAGCCCCGTTTTACCCTCCCGCCCCCAAACAACGCGGGGTCACTTACGGCCCATAATCCCTTCCGGAATGGGCGCGAAGTGACCCCGCGTTGCTGGTGGGTGCGGTGGGTGCGGGGGTCAGACCTCCGCGGCTACTCCGTCGCGGGAAATCTGAACCATGGCCTCGCGCGGGACCACCTTGATGCGCTCGCGCCGGATGCCGTCCGCACCGGCGTCGGCGCTTGCCTTCTCGCCGAGGGACCGCTCGTGCGCGTCCAGCGCCAGCCAGCCTTCCCAGCTCGTGTACTGCACCCCGCGGTTTTCCAGCAGTTCGACGATCGTCTCCTGGGCGGGTGCCGCGGCGAGCGGCAGGTTTTCGCGGTCCTCCAGCAGGTAGGTCACGGTTTCCAGGGCGTCGCCCTTGGTGTGGCCGATCAGCCCGACGGGTCCGCGCTTGATCCAGCCGGTGGCGTAGATGCCCGGCACGTGGGTGCCGGCGGCGTCCAGGACGCGGCCGCCGTCGTTCGGCACCACTCCCCTGCTGTGGTCGAACTCGACCTCGGGCAGCGAGGAACCGAAGTAGCCGATGGCGCGGTACACGGCCTGGACCGGGTAGTCGACGAACTCGCCGGTGCCGCGGGCGTTGCCCGTGCCGTCCAGCTCGGTGCGCTCGAACTTGATGCCGGCGACGCGGCCGGGGGTCGCGGCGTCGTCGTAGACCTCCACCGGGCTGTGCAGGAAGTGCAGGTGCAGCCGGCGGGAGGCCGTGAGCTCGGAGAGGTCCTCGGGCTGCTCGGCGATCCAGTTGGTGAGGGTGCCCACCATGGTCTTGGTCTGGTTGTTGCTCTGGATCTGGCGGTCGGATTCGGCGTCGAACTCGAAGTCCTCGGCGTAGAGGATGATGTCGACGTCCTTGGAGTGGGACAGTTCGCGCAGCTCCAGCGGGGTGAACTTGACCTGGGCGGGGCCGCGGCGGCCGAAGACGTGCACGTCCGTGACCGGAGAGTCCTTGAGGCCGGCGTAGACGTTGTCCGGGATTTCCGAGACGAGGAGGTCATCGGCGTGCTTGGAGAGCATCCGGGCGACGTCCAGGGCCACATTGCCATTGCCGATCACGGCGACTTCCCGGGCGTCCAGGGGCCATTCGCGGGAGACGTCCGGGTGGCCGTCGTACCAGGAGACGAAGTCGGCGCCGCCGTAGGAGCCGCCGAGTTCGATGCCGGGGATGTTCAGGTCCGCGTCCTTGATGGCGCCGGTGGCGAAGATGACGGCGTCGTAGTGGGTGCGGAGGTCCTCGAGGGAGAGATCCGTGCCGTAGTCAACGTTGCCGAAGAAGCGGATGTCGCCGCGGTCCAGGACCTTGTGCAGGGCGTTGACGATGCCCTTGATCCGCGGGTGGTCCGGGGCGACGCCGTAGCGGATGAGTCCGTAGGGCGCCGGGTAGCGGTCGAAGAGGTCGATGCTCACCGTGAGCTCGCCGCTCTTGACTGCCTCGCTCTTGGTCAGGATGTCCGCGGCGTACACCCCGGCGGGTCCGGAGCCGACGACGGCGATGCGCAGCGGGCGGGCGGCAGTTCCTACAGGGGTGTTTGTTGACACGGCTGTGTTCCTTTTTCTGTCACGGGTCTTCGGGCTACTTGGTCAGTACGCGGGTCTGGGCGGTACGGGCGGTGCGCGGTGCGTTCGGGGAGGTGGTGCTGTAGTCCGCGGTCTTGAAGTGCGACGGCGCGAACGGGCTGACGCGGACCACGTCACCGATCACGATCACGGCGGGGTTCGCGACGCCTGCGGCCTCCGCCTGGTCCGCGATGGTCCCGAGCGTTCCGATGGTCACCCGCTGGTTCGGCAAATAACCATTCTCTACGATGCCAACCGGCGTCCCCGCTGGCAAACCGGCGCGTCCCAGGGCAGCCGCGGAGTCGCGCAACTGGCCCACCCCCATGAGCAGGATCACGGTGTGGTCGGCCCGGGCCGGGACTTCGGAGAGTTCCTCGTGGCCGGTGACCACGCTGAAGCCCTTGGCCAGCCCGCGGTGCGTGACCGGGATGCCGGCGGCGGCCGGGACCGAGATGGCCGAGGTGACTCCTGAAACCACTTCAACCTCGACGCCGTGCTGGCGGCAGAATTCGGCTTCCTCGCCGCCGCGGCCCAGGACGTACGGGTCGCCGCCCTTGAGCCGGACCACCCGGTGTCCCTGCAGGGCCTCGTCGAGGAGGATGCGGTTGATCTCGGCCTGCGGGACGGGGTGGTGGCCGGGGGTCTTGCCGACCTCGATCACGCGGACGTCGGGGGCCAGTTCGCTGAGGAGTTCGCGCGGGCCGAGGCGGTCGGCGACGACGACGTCGGCCTGGCCCAGCAGCCGCCGGCCGCGGACCGTGATGAGGCCGGTGTCGCCGGGTCCGCCGCCGACGAGCGCCACGGAACCGGCGGTTGTGGTTGCACCTGCGCCGGAAACACGGTGCCGGCGCAGCGGCAGGTCCCCGGTTTCCAGGGCGGTGGCGACGGCATCGCGCAGGGCCATGGCGCGGCGCGGGTCTCCCCCGGCGTTCACGGCAATCTTGACGTCGTCGACGACGGCGACGGCGGGCGTCCACGCGGCGGAGGCCTCGTGGTCGGAGGCGTTGACGCACCAGATGCGCTGCGCCTCGGCGTCGGCGGCCACCTGCGCGTCAACGGCGGGGCTGCCGGTGGCGGTCTGGACGAACCAGACGCCGTCGACGTCGGCCGGGCGGTAGGTGCGCGGCTCCCAGGTGAGGAGGCCGGCGTCGGCAAGGTCGTTCAGGGCCGGGCAGGCGAGGGGCGCGACGACGGTGACCTGGGCCCCGGCGTCGAGCAGTCCCTTGGCGCGGCGTGCGGCGACCGGGCCGCCGCCGACGACCAGCACGGGGCGGCCAAGGAGGCGGAGCGCCGTGGGGTAAATGTCCTGAATTGCCATGCATCGACGATAGGGCGGCATCATACGGTGAAACAACGGTGCGGAAACACCCGTTCACGCAGGGTAACGCCGCGTCACATAGTTGTGGCGGGCTGCCGGGTGGTCTGGCGGGTGGTCTGCGGCTGTGCGGTGCCCGTGGCCAGACTGCGGGGCAAGTTGCGGGCGGTCCGGGGGCACTTTCACGGCCGCAGCAGCCACTTCGAGCTCAAACAGCGGCGTGTCCGCGCCAAACTGCCCCCGCTCCGCAGGCGGCCCGAAGGCGCGGCGCCGCAGGCGGCCCGACGGTGACGCGCAAGCAGCAAGCAGCGGCCCGGCTCCTGGGCCTACTTCACCGCAATGAGCTCGATGAGTTTAATGTCGGGGTCCTTGGCCAGCATCGCCGGGCCGTGCTGGCCGAGAGCCGCGGGGATGGCTCCGTCGAGGTGGGCCTGCCGGCCCTCCTCGGTGTCAAAGGTGTCAAAGATGCCGAACGTGTTCTCGCTGACGCGGAAGGCGTACCAGGTCCGGGTGCCGGGCTCAGTCAGAACGATGTCGCGGCCGCCGTTGAGGAAGTCCCAGACATCCTGCTCCTTCCCCGGCTTGGCTTCGACCAGTGCCAGCACTCCGTATTTTGGCGCCACGGCTGTCTCCTCAGAATTGGGCAGAGTCGGCCGCAAACCGGCCTATAGCCGCGAGTGTAGGCCCGTCCCGGGGTCCGGACAAGGCGTCGCGAGGAGGATCCCGCGCCCAGCAATGAGGCGTTCCAGATAGCGGCGCAGGATGACCCGCTCAACAAGCCAGCCCAGCGGTCCAAAGGGTGCCGAGAATTCAATCCGGTCCGTCATAACCGCCCCAGCGCCGGTGGCCGCGAACTCGTGGACGTGGCGGAATGCTTTGAAAGGGCCCTTCGCTTGTTCATCCACGAACGACGTCGGGTAGTCGAGGCTTGTCACGCGGCTGGTCATGGTCAGGGGTACGCCGAAGTGCCGCGCCCGCCAGGTCACTTCCTCGCCGACGCTGATGAGTCCCTGGGTGACCCCGGCAACGGCACGCTCGCCCGAGGCCGCCATCGTCTCCACATGCGCGTCGATGCTGCGCGCCCGGTCGAACAACTGCTCCCGTGGGAGGACGGATTCGGTGCGGCAGACGAAGCTCACGGTCATGCCGTCAGTCTGCCAGACGCCGGCCCCGACGGCGGCAGTCGTCGGGCACGCCCCGTCAGGCAACAACAACGCGAACAACAACGCGGGGTCAGTTACGGCCCATAAACCCGGGGTTTATGGGCCGTAACTGACCCCGCGTTGCTTGGGTGGGGACTTAGCGGGTGCTGCCGGCCAGGAGGCCACGACGGCGGAGGAGTCGCTTTTCGATCGGGCCGAACACCAGCAGTTCGATCAGGATGCCGACGGCGAGGATCAGCAGGATCGCGGACATCACGATGGTCATGTCGGACAGGTCGCGGCCCTGGTTGAGCATGGAGCCGAGGCCGAAGCCGATGGTGCCGCCGACGGCGATGATTTCCGCGGCCATCAGCGAGCGCCAGGAGAAGGCCCAGCCCTGTTTGAGGCCACTCAGGTACCCGGGCAGAGCGGCCGGGAGGATGATCTGGAGCGCGAGCTGGACCCGGGAGGCGCCCAGGACTTTCCCGACGCTGCGGTACTGCGGCGGGATCTGGTCCACGCCGGAGATCAGCCCGTTGATGATCGAGGGGATGGCGCCCATGAACACCACGAAGTACACGGTGGCGTCGGTGAGGCCGAACCAGATGATGGCTGCGGGTACCCACGCCACGGACGGGAGCACCTGAAGCCCGGAGATGAGCGGCCCGAAGGCGCGGCGCAGCGGGGCGACCTGGGCCAGCACCAGTCCGATCGGGGTGGCGATGGCCACGCTGATCAGGAACCCCACGAGCCCGCGCTGCAGCGAGGTCCAGACCGCTTCCTGCAGCTTGCCCTCGGCCCAGAGATGGCCGAACTGCGCCACGACGTCCAGCGGCCCGGGCACCAGGTCCTGCCGTTTGAAGCCCATCGACACATACAGCTGCCAGAAGATGATGAGGACCGCGATGGCGCCGACCGGCAGCAGGATCCGGCTCCAGTCGATCCGGGCCTTGCGCACGGCGTCGGACTGCAGCGAGTCCAGCCCGGCCTCGAGCTCGCGGAGGTCGGCCGAACCGGTGGAGGACCGGGTCAGGGCCGCGGTGATATGCCGGGTCTCGCCGGGCTCAACAAGCGAGGTTTGTTTACTTGGCATGGCGGCGGATCTCCTCGCGTAGCCGGGCGGTGATTTCGCCGGTGAGCTGGCCGGCCAGTCCGGCATCGGTGCGGTGCTCTTCGCTGACGTGCCATTCCCGCACCACGCGGCCGGGCCGGGAGGAGAGCAGCAGCACGCGCTGGCCCAGCCGCACGGCTTCCCGGACGTTGTGCGTGACAAAAACGATGGTCCGACCGGTTTCCTTCCAGATCCGCTCCAGCTCGTCGTGCAGCAGGTCTCGGGTGATTGCGTCGAGGGCGGCGAAAGGCTCGTCCATCAGCAGCAGCTGCCGGTCCTGGGCGAGTGAGCGGGCCAGAGCCACGCGCTGGCGCATCCCGCCGGAGAGCTCGTGCGGGCGCTTGTCCCCCGCGCCGCCCAGGTGCACGAGGTCCAGCAGCTCCTTGGCCTTCACCCGGCGCTCGGCCTTGCCGACCCCACGGAGCTTCAGAGCCAGCTCGATGTTCTCCCGGGCGTTCAGCCAGGGGAACAGGGCCGCATCCTGGAACATGAAGGCGGCGCCGTCGCTCGGCACCTCGAGGGCGCCCGACGTCGGGGCCTCCAGTCCCGCCATGATGTTCAGCAGGGTGGACTTGCCGCAGCCGGAGGCACCGAGCAGGGCGACGAACTCGCCCTGCCCGATGCTGGCGTTGACGTCGTCCAGCACCGGGGCGCCGTCGCCGAAGCGCTTGCCCAGGTGTTCCAGTACGACTGGCATGGTCATGTCCTAACTAAGGTTGGCGGAGCGGGACTGGGGTTGGCGGAGCGGGACTGGGGTTGGCGGAGCGGG
>NZ_JARUXE010000044.1 GCF_030433895.1 Arthrobacter sp. PsM3
TGAAAAGCCGGCAGCACCACCCACAGACCCTGGAGCCGATCTCTTAGGCGTTCTGCTGGTTCTCGGCCGTCAGCGACTCTGGTGGCCGGCAGGCAGGTCGCGGTAGAGGCTGGGGCGGGTGATGCCGGACGCCCGCACGATCTCCCGATCGAGAGCCCCGGGTCGCGCGGGTGTCCGGCGTAGGCAAGTTTCGCCGGAGCGACCACGCAGGGCCGTCCGCTTCTCAACCCCACGCCGCGCAGAACCCGTCAACAAATCGCACACGGTCATGCACGGACCTGGAAACGCAGCCATGAACAGTAGTGACAACAAAGAAGGCAAACCAGCCACGGCAGCACCGCTCCCCCGGCCAGAACAGCTTGTGCCGCTCAGAGGCCCGCAAGCCCCTGACCAGGGAAAACACGTGCCCGAGGTGGGACTCGAACCGGGTTTCAGCCCGTGAGTACCCGCCGCACCACTGAAAATTCAGTATCCGACCCAGTCCGGCGCCAGTACGACCCGCTCCGAAACACAGGTTGTGCACATTGTGCACACCCCTTTCAGCCGGCGGCAGGCAACGTTGAATCGGACAAAGGACACCCGGCCCATCACCGGACTCCTTCCGCTTGCACGTCTTGGATCGCTGCAGTCCTCCCTTGTGACCAGCCCACATCCGCTCACCAGGATGGCAGCACCGGCACCGGGCCGTCCACGTCAATATGTTCGGCGTCGCCGCGGGCCAGCCACTGGAGCAGGCCCTCGCGGTCGGACACAACGCGCAGACTTCCGTCGCCGATCACCCACTCGTCACGCTCCTCGGTCACTAACGTCAGTCCCGGTGACCCTTTGGCCCGGAGCGAACGCACCACGGCTTCAAGGGCGTTCAGCAGTGAATCCGGATCGGCCTCCTCGATTGTCCAGGCAGTGTCGAGGTCGTGGTGATGCACCACCACCTCGGCAATCCGGAGCGCAACGATGGAGGTGGCAGCGAGCGCCTTGCCGTTAAGCTGCACCTCAGGGGCCGCGAGCTCCCCGCCCAGCCGCTGTGCCTGTTCGGCAAAGTTCCGGGCCGACTCCCGCAGTTCCCCGAGGAGCTCTTGCCGCGGCAGCGCGGCCAAGGCGGCGATCTCCTGGGACCGGGCGTCCCGTGAGGCGTACAAGGGACGTTCCTCGCCGGAGGTGGCCCAGTCGATAAGCTTGACCAAGGCGCGGCCGCTGGAGGCGACGTGGGCGATGACATCGGCTCGCGTCCACCCCTGGCACAGCGAGGGCGCGGTCATCTCGTCGTCGACAAGGGACTCAACGGTGGCCAGGAACATGTCCGACTCCCTGCCGAGGCGGGACAGGTCTGAGTGAAGGCGTGCGGGCTTGATCATTTTGCCAGCCTATCCATGCGTCCTTATTACGACCAGCGTTCCTGCCCCGCTTTCCCATATCCAGATCGTATGGATTGAGACGGGCCGGACTGCATAGGGCCCACATCCCCAGAATGACTTTTTGATATCTGCAGCATATAAATATCCCCCGGGCGAAAAGCCGGGTAGTTCCCTCATATGACTTGCATCACAGCCCTGTCAGGCTGAAGCAATCGGAAGACGGCCCGGAGGATCCTTCGCTGCGCCGCTCCGCCTTCGCTTCGCGCAGAGAGGACTTGGCACCATGACACAACCGCATGCCGCTATAGCCGAAAATCCAAAAAAGGAGGCGCGCACGGCAAATTGGGTCGCCTTCATTATCTGCACGACCCTCTTGTTTGACGGATACGACCTCGTCATTTACGGCACCGTCCTTCCGGGGCTGCTTGCGGACCAGAGCCAGATCGGCGCATTTGATGCAGTCACCGCCGGCCTCCTGGGATCCTGGGCGCTCATCGGAGTGCTAGTGGGCTCTCTAGTCTGCGGCGCCATCGGTGACTTTTCCGGCCGACGCCGGCTGATGCTCCTGGGCATCGCCTGGTTCTCCGTCGGCATGTTCGTCACGGCGTTTGCCACCACCGTTCCTGCCTTCGGCGCCTTACGCTTCATTACCGGACTCGGCCTGGGAGTAGTTATCGCAACCGCAGGCGCCACCATGGCTGAATTCGCACCCGCGGGGAGGCGGCAGTTCTACAACGCAATTGTGTACTCGGGGGTCCCGGCAGGCGGCGTCCTGGCGTCAATCATGGGCATCCTCTTCCTCGACAGCATCGGCTGGCGCGGGCTGTTCATCATCGGTTCCCTGCCACTGGTCATCCTCCTGCCTCTTGCCTGGCGCAAACTCCCGGAATCGCCGCGCTGGCTGTTGTCCCGGGGCCGTGAAGAGGAGGCAATGGCGGCCGCCGAACGCACCGGTGTCCCGCTCATCGAAGAGCGGGTGATCCTGGAGGCCGGTGCCGCGCCCCAGAAGTCCGGCTTTGCAGCTGTCTTTTCCCGCCAGTTCGCCGTAGCCTCCATTCTGCTTGGCCTGATGTCCTTCTCAGGCCTTCTGCTGACCTACGGACTTAACACGTGGTTGCCCAAAATCATGGAGGGCTATGGCTACGGTCGGACGTACTCCCTGTTTTTCCCGCTCGCGCTGAACCTCGGCGCGGTGGCGGGCGGGCTGCTCGCGTCCCGTCTGGCGGATAGGAATGGACCCCAGCGTGTCATCGCCGCGACCTTCGTACTGGCGACGATTTCCTTGGGGCTCATGACCTTTAGCTTTCCGTTGCCGCTGCTTTTTGCCTTCATTGCCCTTGCGGGCGTGGGAACACTGGGCACCCAGGTACTGGTTTACGGGTTCCAGTCCAACTACTTCACCACCAATGCCCGGGCGGCGGGCGTTGCATGGTGCGCCAGCGTGGGCCGGCTGGGCGGGGTGCTGGGCCCGATCATTGGCGGCTGGCTGGCCGCCGCTGGCATCGGCGGGTCCACCGCCTTCTACATTTACGGGGCCGTGGCACTTTTCGGCGCCGCGGTCACAGTCCTGGTACCCCGCCAACGCAAGATGGAGGAAGTCGAACACAAAGTCGAACAGATCGCCGAGGGGCGGGCAAAGGACAGCGTTCCTACTGAGCAACTCACTTAGGCCGCCCGGTCGCTGCCTGACATTATTACGCCTGCTGAATATACTAGTAAGGCTCTTTATGGTTATTCTTTGAATCAATAACGCGCCCAGGGCAGCACCGGCTGGGCCGGTCGGGCGGAAGGACGGCACCACGTTGGACATTCGGCAGTTGAACTATTTCATCGCGGTTGCCGAGGAGCGGCACTTCGGCCGCGCGGCCAAGCGCCTGCACATGGCTCAGCCACCTCTATCGCAGCAGATCCGCCAGCTGGAAGAGCAGCTGGGAGTCCGCTTGCTCAACCGCACTACGCGGAGGGTGGACCTCACAGCGGCGGGCCAACTCCTGCTGGATCGCGGTCGGCAGATCGTCAACGAGTTGGCCACACTTCAGGCCGATGTCTCTCAAGTGGGCAAGGGCGCCACCGGCGTCCTGAGGGTGGGCTTCTCAGGGTCGGCAACCTACGGCGTCATGCCGCAGATTGCCCGCCTTGCCAAGCAGGTCCTGCCCGGCCTGTCCCTTGCGCTGCACGGCGAAATGCTCACACCTTCCATGGAAGCAGGGCTGCGGGAGGGTACTTTGGACGCCGCGTTGCTGCGCCCCCCCGTTGCTTCCCCCGACATCGACTACCGGATTGTGGCCAGGGAGCCGCTCGTCGTCGCGCTTCCCTCGTTCAGCGCCCTCGCGGTAGACCGGACCGTGGCGATGCACGAACTGCAGGACCAGGACTTCATCGCCTATGCACCCGAGTCTGTGCTCTACCGCACCACATCAGACCTGTGCCGCCAGGCCGGTTTCCGGCCACGCATCGCCCAGGTGGTAGGAGAGACCTCCACGATGCTGGCTTTCGTGGCCGCAGGGGGCGGCGTGGCCGTAATGCCGTCCAGCGTGCGGGCCATCCAACTCGAAGGCGTCGTTTACCGGGAGATTGAAAACGTCCCCGCGGTGGAACTCGCAGTTGCCTGGATGCGCGGGCACCCCTCCGCCCTGCTGCAGAATTTCCTTGAAGTCGTTGATACCGCGACTGCAGAGCCCGGGCGCCTGCCCCCGCACCCCGGCCCCGTGCCGTTTTCCACTGATGAAAGGCTGACCCACTGATGAAGATCGCAGCCATTGAGGCGATCCCCTACTCGATCCCCTACCTCCACCCCCTGCACTTCGCCTCCGGATCCGTGCACGAGGCAGACCATGTGCTCATCAGGCTTCGCTCAGACGACGGGGTGGTGGGCACCGCCGACACACCGCCGCGCCCTTACACCTATGGTGAGACGCAGAAGTCCATCGTCGCGGTGGTAGAGGACATTTTTGCCCCGCAGCTGATCGGGGTCGACATCTTTGACCGAGAGAAAGTCCAGGAAATCCTGAACCGAACCGTCCACAACCAGACGGCCAAGGGGGCCGTGGATATCGCCCTGTGGGACGTCATTGGCAAGACTCTGGGGCAGCCGGTGACAAAGCTGCTGGGCGGGTACTCCGACTCGCTCCGGGTCTCCCATATGCTCGGCTTCAAACCTGCCCAGGAGTTGCTGGAACTGGCGCTGGAGTTCCGCGAGACCTACGGCATCAATACGTTCAAGCTCAAGACCGGGCGCCGTCCCCTTCACCTTGATATCGAGGCCGCCCGGGTTTTGCGGAATGGCCTTGGCGAGGATGCTGAGCTTTACATGGACGCCAACCGCGGGTGGTCCGCCAACGAGGCCGCCGACGTTTTGCGACGCACGGCGGAGTTGGGCCTGCAGTTCCTGGAGGAGCCCGACGACGCCCGCGAAGTCCTCGGCCGCCGTCGCCTCGTGGCGAACTCCCCCATCCCCATCGCCGCGGACGAGTCTGCCGCCAATCTGGGTGAGGCCGCACGGGAAATCCTCACCGGCGGCGCGAACCTCCTGGCTGTCAAGACGGCACGGTCCGGTTTTACCGAGGCGGCCAAAATCGTTGGCATGGCCGAGGGTATGGGCATCGACGTCTATATAGGCAACCAGATCGACACTCAGGTCGGCACGGCCGCCTCGGTGGTCTTCGGCGCTGCCTTCGCCCATACCGCCAAGCGTGCGGCGGAGCTCTCCAATTACCTGGACATGGCCGATGACCTCCTGGCCGAGCCCCTGGCCATCACCGGCGGTCGCATCCGTGTTCCCGAGGGACCGGGCGTAGGCACCGCTGTTGATGAAGACAAGCTCTCCCTGTACCGCTCAGACCGATAACATCCCACCTTCCGAAAGTACATCCGTGAAATATCTTGTCCACATGGACGTCAACCTGCCCGCCGATCTCCCCGCCGCTGAAGCCGCGGAGATCAAGACCAAGGAGAAGGCCTACTCGCAGGCGCTACAGCACTCGGGAAAGTGGCCGGAAATTTGGCGGGTGGTTGGGGAATACGCCAACTACTCAATCTTCGACGTCGATTCGAACGACGAACTCCATGAGATCCTGCAGAACCTTCCGCTGTTCCCTTTCATGGACATCTCGGTGGTGCCGCTCGCCAAGCACCCGTCCGACGTCAAGTAAACGCCGGGTCAAGTTACGCCGGCCTACATCAGGGCAAGCTGTGTCCCGGGTCAGTCCGTGGCCCGGAACGCAGCCGCAAGTTCGCTGCGGGAGCGGACTCCCATCTTCCGGTAGACCCGCGTGAGGTGATACTGCACCGTCTTCTCCGCCACGAACAGAGCGCGGGCCGCCTCCTTGTTGGTGGCTCCGGCCGCTACCAGCTCGGCCACCGCCCGTTCCTGCGCTGTTAACTGAATGTGGTGGTCGCTGGCCGCCATGAGCACGGGGTCTGCCAGATCGGGCAGGTGACCGACGTCGAGACCTGTTGCTTTGAGCTCACGGTCGCACCGTTCCACGTAGGTGGCCGCCCCAAGGGAGTCGTACAGGTCGCGGGCCACGCGCAGGACCGAGGACGCCAAGCGCCGTTTGCCCGCCCGGCGCATGCTCTGGCCGAAGGCAAAGCTAACCCGGGCCCGCAAATACGGCCGGTTAAGCCCGCGGAGGTGGCCCAGGGACGCCTCGAAGTGTTCCCTGGCAGTGTCAGGGTCCCCCTGCGCGGCCACGAGCCGGCCCCTCGCCCACGCCATCCGCGCCAGATCCGATGCCACTTCCCGCTCTCGCGGGACACGTTCAAACGCGGTGAGGAATGAGTCGGCAGCGTCGAGCTGGTCAGTCATGACAAGCGCGTTGACGTAGGTGTCCTGCCAGGGCCAGAAGGACACCCGGTTCTCAGTCCAGGGGTCCAGCTCCGTCAGCGGCTGCAGCACAGCCACAGCACTTTCGTAGTCGGCCCGCGCCTCGTGGAAACGGGCACGGGCAAGGCTTGCCGGCACCTGCATGGCCCGGTAGGTCCCCGGCTGCACCGCTGCCTGCGAAACGTAGTAGCGGGCCCGGTCCCAGTCCCCGCGCATGGACCAAAGCTCCGCGGCAGTCCAGTACAGCAGGGGCCGGATCAGCGGCATTCGCGAGGTTTCGAGGCGTACGGATGCGCGTGCCACGGTGTCGGCAGCCGCATCCCAGTTTCCGAGCACCAGGTGGGTACGCGCCAGCCACGCCTCGGCCCACAGGGAAATCCGCATCGAGCCGCCACGGTACTCAGTGGGAGCAGCCGCCTCGAAGTTCACCAACGCTGACTCAACGTTGTCAAGGCGTAATGCCAGCCAGCCGGCACCCATCTGGACCCGCTGCTTCTGGGCGTTCTCGGCAGCATGTTCGAAGGCCCGGTGATAGGAGGCCTCCGCCTCCGAAAGCCGGCCCTGTGCATACAGGCCCAAGCCGTAGATTGCCTCTGACTCAACGTGGGCGGGGGTTCCCGGCTGCGTAAGTTCCATAGCTCGTTCGGCCCAGCCGGTAATCAGCGGGCCGTCCCAGGACGCTACGCCGTGCAGGACGAAGCGCTGCGCCACCTGCGCGGCGGCCGCGGGATCACGCTCTGGGTTGCAGGTGCGCCAGGCCATCTCCAGCTGCGTCTGCGCGCTGTCATTTTGTCCCGACACTGTCGAGAGGTATCCCAGCACGGAGGAGCGGAGCGTTGAGGATGGCAGGGCGTCCACGGCCGCGCTCCACATCTGCGCCTGGGCTATGTTGCCGGAACCCACCAGGGCATCCACGGCTCTCAACAGCCTGTCGTTCCGGGATCGGATGTCCTGGGAAAGCCGGGACGCGGAGAACAGTGCCGTCGAGGCCTCCTGCCACACTCCCAGCAGGGCCTGGCCCCGGGCGTACTCCTCCAGCTCCTCGGCAAGGGCCTCGTCTGCACCGGGGGTTGCTGAGACGCGGTGGCCCAGGCGTTCACCCTCGGGCTGCACAGCCTCAGCTGCCAGCCGGTGCAGCGCGATGCGCCGGCTGGGGGCGATCTGTTCGTAGATGGCCTCGGCTGTGCCTGGTTCAAAGAACACAACGGAAGAACGGGCCTGATCCACAGTCAGCCCCAACAACCCTGCCCGGTGCCCCTCGTCGAGTACCTCCATGACCGATTCCAGCCCGCTGACCTGGGAAACCTCTGGAAGCCCGGCGCTGCGTCCGAGCACGCACGCAGCCTCTGCCACAGAGACCAGCCCGGGGGACGCCGCCGCCAGGACGCTGCGCACCCGGGCGCGCACCCGGGAGGTCGGCGGCAGGGAGGGAAACCACGCCTGCCACGTCTCTGCTGGTAACTCGTGGAGCAGCTCTACGACCGGTTGCGCAATTCCGCCGGTGTGCTGGACCAGCCCGTGGGCCGCCGTCGCACTAAGGTCGATGCCGAGCGTCGTCCGGGCAAGATGCTGGACCTGCTGAGGTGTGAGCGGATCCAGCGGGATACGGGTGACCTGATGACCTGAAAGGAAGTCCAGGGCACCTGCGGGGACACGTGTTGCGTCATCGGGGTTGATCGTGAAAAGGAACAGAATCCGTTTTCCGTGCAGTCGGCGCATGACGAAAGTGAGGATGCGCAGGCTCTCGGTGTCGAGTTTGTGAACGTCGTCGACGGCGACAACTGCGGTGCCGTGCGACTGCAGTCCTTCGAGGTGGGTGCTGAGAGTCAAAGAATAATTGACCACCTGGCCCGGCGTAAGCGACGCGACGGGGCCAGGGGGAACGGGCGGGCCGCCGTCGTAATCCTTCGCCGAGCGGAGCGGCGTGGTGAGCATAAGCTGGGAGTAACCGGCGAGGGCAAACTGAGCCTCCCAGTCGTCGCCCATGGCGGACAGTACGCGGACACCACGGACCCCGGTGCGGCAGTGTTCAAGAAATAAATCGAGCACTGCGGTCTTCCCGGAGCCCTCCGGCCCGGAGATCACGACTGCGCCCACATTTCCCTTGCGGACAGTGCGGAGAATCTCCAGCAGCTCCTCGAAGACCCCCCGCCGGCCAACGAGCGGAAGGTCCTCCGCCATTTCACTGCTGAGGGAGCCCGTCGTCATGACCGCAATCCTACTGGAGCGGGCCGCACGGCCTTGGCGGCGGGAATCCATCACCGGCGGCCTTAGCCCAGGTCCCCGCCAGCAACCGGAAGGATGGTTCCGGTGAGGTACGACGCTTCGTCTGATCCAAGGAATACGATCGGCGCGGCCTGTTCGTCCAGGGTCCCGTAGCGCTTGAAAAAGGATGAATCCACGGTTTGGTCGACGATCACCTGGTACCAGGCCTTTTCCACGGAGGATTCGGCTTCCGGACCCCGCTTGACCTTGCGGGGCGGCGCCTCGGTACCCCCCGGGGCGGTTGCGACCACGCGGATGCCGCGTCCGCCCACCTCCATTGCCAACGACTGCGTTAAGGCGTTGACTCCGCCCTTCGCCGCTGCATAGGGCACCCGGTGCAGCCCGCGGGTCGCCACCGAGGAAACGTTGACGATGGTGCCGGAGCCCTGTTCCAGCATGGCAGGCAGCACAGCCCGGCAGGTCCAGAGGGTGGGAAAGAGTGAGCGGCGGATCTCCTTCTCGATCTTCTCCTCGTCGTACTCTTCGTACGGACGCGCCCAAATCGTGCCGCCGACGTTGTTGACCAGCACGTCCACCCGGCCGTGGGCGGCCAGCGCAGCCTCCACGGCCTGCTTCGCTCCAGCGAAGGTCTCAAGGTCTGCGGTCACCGAGATAGCGGAGCCTCCTGAACCTGACCCCTGGGCGGCTTCCTCGATCCCTTGCGCCACTTCGTGGACCAGGTCGGACCGGTCCACGAGGACAACGGCGCCGCCCTCGGCCCCGATCCGCTCCGCTACCTTCTGGCCAATGCCCTGGGCGGAGCCGGTCACAAGAGCTACCTTGCCGGCATAGCGGCCCGGCGTAATGAACTGTCCAGCGTATGGCTGCGTCATCAGTGGCCGGCCTTGGCATCGATCGCATGGGCCATGGTGTCCTTGGCGTCGTGTGCATGGGCCATGATGACCTCCCGCGCCCGCGCCTTGTCCTGACGCTCGAAGGCGTCAACGATATCGAGATGGTCCTGCGTGACCCGCGTGAAGATGCTGGTCCCCGCTTCGAAGGCGGCCGCCATCTGCGCGTGGACGTCGAGCCGGCGGTAGGACTCGAGCAGCATGGGGTTGTCGCAGACCATAAAGAGGTATTCATGGAACTCCTCGTTGGTCCGCGCGAACTCATCCGGGTCCTGGATGGTGCCGCCGGTTACAGAGCGCATGGTGGCCTCGGCAAGCCGGCGGAACTGGTGCAGCTGCTCCGGGCTGAGCCGGCCCAGCATCAGCTCGCTCACTGCGAGCTCCAGGCCCATGCGTGCATCAAGCTGGGCGAAGCTGTCTTCCTTGCGGAAATCCAGCCGGCCGGTCTCGAGGGACGAGACGGCCTCGCTGCGGCTCATGGTGTCGCCTTCTGCCTCGATCTTCTCCACGGGTGCCGGTGCACCTGTCTCCGCGTCGCCGCCGGTGGTCTCCTTCGGGGCAAAACGCTCGAAGTAGAAGTTGGCGGGCTTGATGCCCTCGGAGTCCAGCCACTTCGACACGGCATTGACCATGGGAGGCGGTCCGCAGAGATAGATGTCAACATCGCCGTCGAACAGGTGTGAGGGCGCAACGATCTGGGTGACATAGCCCGTGTTGGGAGCAGACGTGCCTGGTTCGGACGCAACGTAGTCCCACGTGAAGCCGGGCAGCTTCGCCTCATATTCGCGGAGCCAGTCCAGGCCAACGATGTCCGCCTCGCGGGTCAAACCGTAGATCAGGTGGACGGGTACCGACGACCGATTCTCGGAAAGCTTCTCAAGGATGGACAGGAGCGGGGCCAGGCCGGTACCGCCTGCCAGGAGCAGCAGGGGGCGCTTGGGCTCGCGCAGGAAGAACGAGCCGTAGGGGCCCGTGAATTCTATGGTGTCGCCCACCGCTGCCCTGTCGCGCAGGTATTCGGACATCGCACCTTGGGGCGTCACCCGCACCATGAACGACGCTTCGTGCACCTCGGGGCCGCTGCTGAATGAATAGGAACGCTCCGCGTCGGTTCCGGGGACCTTGAGGTTGACATACTGGCCCGGAAGGAAGGCCAGACCATCCCGGCTGTCCACGTCCAAGGTGAAGGAGACCGTGGTTTCCGTGTGCTTTTTGAGCTCCTTCACGGTGGAGGTGAAGGTGGTGGCCCCGGTTTTCGCCGATGCCGACGTGGCAGGGATCTGAATGGCCATATCGGACTCAGGCACTGCCTGGCAGGTGAGCATGTAGCCTTTTTCGAGCTCCTCCGCCGTCATGGCGTCGTCAATGTAGTCGCCCGGATCGAAGGAGCCGGAATCGCAGAAGGCCTTGCAGGTGCCGCAGGCACCGTCACGACAGTCCGACGGAATGTTGATGCGCGCCTTGTACGCGGCGTCCATCACGGTCTCGTAGTCGCCGACCTTGATGACTTTGGTGACGCCGTCCTCGAAGCTGAGGGCTACTTTGTGGCCCATGATTTCCTCCTGGCTGAGGATCGCGCCGTCGCGACCCGGGAAAGTGTGGATGTGCCCGACGGGCACGGTTTGTGGAACGGTCAAGGCCGGTGCCGGGGAAATGCCGGCACCGGCGCGGGCCCGTCAGATCATGTAGACGTCCACCACGTGGTGGATGTAGTCGTTCTTGAGGACGACCTTCTTCTTCATGATTACAGGCTCCCCGCCGGCAAGATCGATCGTGTAGAAGCTGGTCCCGAAGTATGTGTCCGTTGTGTTGTAGCGGAAGTACAGGGTGAACCAGTTGAAGCGCACTTTCACCTGGTCGCCGTCGTGCTCCACGATCTCGATGTCTGTGATGTTGTGCCCGGTGCGGGGCTCCGGGAGGGAGGTGGCCGAGGACCGGTCCGTTTTGATCCGGAAGACCCGGTCCTCAATGCCGCCGCGGTTCTCGTAGTAAATGAGCGAGATCTCGTTTTGCGGGTCCTCGGTAAGCTGGTCGTCGACATCCCATGCGGGCATCCAGAACTCGGAGTCCGGGTGGTAGCACCGGAGCCAGTCATCAAATTTGCGCTCATCCAGCAGCCGGGCCTCCCGATACAGGAAGGCACGGACGGTTTCGAGGGTGGCGATCTCCCCGGCGGTCTTGAGCGCCGCAGCAGGTTTTGTCAGGTTGGTCATGGGTTACGCACTTTCTCTGGTTCGACGTGGACGCGGTCAGGCAGTGACGGGAACGGTATCCACGGCGGAGAGCTCCGCCTCCGTCAGGGCCTGGTCCATGACTTCCTTCCAGTACCCGTGCTGGATGGGGTAGAGCCCCTCGTCCTCGGTGCGCACCCCGGACGCGATCACCTTGGTCATGCCCAGGGCCCGGGCCTGTTCATCGGGGCCCGCGATCTCATGGGTGGATCCGCGTGTCATGTCGTTCCAAGGCGCCGAGGTGGCCCAGTAAGTCTTGTTGCAGGATCGGAATTCTTCGAGGTCGTCGGGGGTGGCCATGCCCGTGGCGTTGAAGAAGTCCTCGTACTGGCGGATGCGCTTGGAGCGGTTCTCCTGGGATTCGCCCTTGGGTGCGATGCAGTAAATGGTGACCTCGGTCTGGTCCGCGGAGATGGGGCGGAAGTGGCGGATCTGGGAGGAGAACTGGTCCATGATGTAGACATTCGGGTACAGGCACAGGTTCCGCGAGATGTTGATCATAAAGTTGGCCATCTCCTCGCCGTATTTCGACACAAGCTCCTCGCGGCGGTCCCACAGCGGGCGGTCCTCGGGGTTGGTCCACTCCTGCCACAGCAGCAGGTGGCCGTGGTCGTAGGAATAGAAGCCGCCCTTGACCTTGCCCCATTTGCCGGCGTCCATGGCCTTGGTCTTGTTGGCGGAGTCGCCGGCGCTGCGGCGGGCGGTGGTGGCAGCGTAGTTCCAGTGCACGGCGGTGACGTGGTAGCCGTCGGCGCCGTTCTCCGCCTGCACCTTCCAGTTGCCGTCATAGGTGTAGGTGGATGAGCCGCGCAAGACTTCGAGTCCCTCCGGGGACTGGTCCACGATGGAGTCGATCACTTTGGTGGCGTCACCCAGGTGCTCTTCGAGCGGGAGCACGTCCGCCTTCAGGGAACCAAAGAGGAAACCGCGGTAGGAGTCGAAGCGGGCAACCTTGGTGAGGTCGTGGGAGCCCTCTTTGTTGAAAGTCTCCGGGTAGCCGGCGTTGCGGGAGTCCTTGACCTTCAGCAGCTCACCGGAGTTCTTGAAGGTCCAGCCATGGAACGGGCAGGTGAAAGTGGTGCGGTTGTCCGTCTTGCGGCGGCACAGCATCGCTCCGCGGTGGGAGCAGGCGTTGACGATGCAGTTCAGGTTCTCGTCCTTGTCGCGGGTGATCACGACAGGAGTGCGGCCAATGTTGGTGGTGAAGTAGTCCCCCACATTGGGGATCTGGGACTCATGGGCGAGATAAACCCAGTTGCCCTCGAAGATGTGCGTCATCTCAAGTTCGAAAATATCCTCATCGGTGAAAATTTCGCGCTTGGCCCGGATGACGCCGTTCTCGCGGTCGTCGATCACGGCGTCGGAAAGGACCTCACGGACATGGGTCAGGTTCTCGGTCATGGCTGCTCCTTCATTGGAGAGTGCTGTACAAATCTGGCGGGAGTTCCGGGCCGGCCGGGGGCGCCGACGGGGGACGTTCTCAGGCAATCTTGTCCCATCGTGACCGCACTCACATCAGGCAAATACCTAGGTTGTACCAAGGGTGGCATTATGTAGGCTTAATGACAGAAAAGCCGCTAAATCGATATTTGTGGCGTCCTTATCGCGAGGCCTACCATGAGACAGACATCACGCGCAGCCACCTCACTTCGGTTCAGACCCTGGCGCATGGAGGCTCGCAACGGGTGCAGGAATCTTTCCTCCCCTGTTCAATGAAGAGTATGGAGAAGACCATGACAGAGACCCAAACGGGCGCCCGTAAAGAGGACGAGGGCACTGCCGTCGAAGCAGGTTCGAAGGCCACCGAGCGCTTCACCGCCTCAGGAAAGCTCGCTCGGCTGGATGTGCCGAAGGAAAGGGTTAGCCTGCTGGCGGGGGCACTTATCAAGGCCGCCAACGACATCGTCGTCGAACACGAGGTCACCTACGAGGAATACAACGCGTTCAAGGCCTGGCTGATCAAGGTGGGAACAGACGGGGAATGGCCGCTGTTCCTGGACGTGTGGCTGGAACACACTGTCGAGGACGTCAATTCCCGGGACCGTCCAGGCACCGTGGGTACCATCGAGGGACCCTACTACGTACCCGGCTCCCCTGTGCTCCAGAGCCCTGGCACTGTGGAGATGCGCGAGGACGAGGAGGGCACCCCACTGCACTTTACGGGCCGCTTCACTGATACCGAAGGCAATGCAATCCAGGGTGCTCAGGTGGAAATTTGGCATGCGGACAGCGCCGGATTTTACTCCCAGTACGCCCCGGGCCTCCCCGAATGGCTCTTCCGCGCCACGGTCAAGGCGGACGACGACGGCCGCTTCGAAATCAACACCATGCGCCCGGCGCCGTACCAGATTCCCACGGACGGGGCTTGCGGGCAGCTGATCAACGCGGCCGGGTGGCACGCCTGGCGCCCGGCGCACATACACATCAAGGTCTCCGCGCCCGGCTTCCAGCCTGTGACCCAGCAGCTGTACTTCCCCGGCGATCCTCACAACGCCGATGACATTGCCTCGGCGGTCAAGCCCGAACTGATGCTGGACCCGCGGCCGCGCACGGACGGCCATGCCGGCGAAGAAGTGGTCTATAACTATGTGCTCGCCAAGGAAGGCCAGCACAAGTAAACACCACCGCCCGCAATCGGTGCCGGCGCCTCGGCTCTTGCACGGACGGCGCCCCGGAGTGCCAACTCCGGGGCGCCGGTTCCTTCCGCCGTTCCCAGGAGCCAGAATGCCGCGATCCCGCCAGATCCCGCCCGCCATGCCTCACGCGGAAGCCGCTGCGGCTCCGGAGTCTCAACCGTTGCTGGAACGCCCGCGGGTTCGCCCCGCCGGGGTGCGCCAATTCCTCCGTGACCTGGGCATGCCCTATGTATCGAACGGGGTGATCGGCCTCATCTTCGCCGGCTCAGGGCCGATAGCAGTCACGCTGGCCGTTGGAACGGCGGGCGGACTTACTCACGGCCAGCTCGCGTCCTGGGTGTTTGCCATCCTATTTTCAGGCGGGGCAGCGACCGTCTTCATGTCGCTCCTCTACCGCCAGCCGCTGGGCTTCGCTTGGTCCATTCCCGGCACGGTGCTCCTCGGCCCGTCGCTGCAACACCTGTCCTTTCCGGAGGTGGTCGGCGCGTTCTTCACGTCCGCTATTCTCATCCTCGCCCTGGGTGCCACCGGAATGGTGCGCCGGATCATGGCGGCGGTCCCGATGCCCATTGTCATGGCCATGGTGGCTGCTGTGTTTTTGAAATTCGGCACAGACATAGTCGCCTCAACGCAGGCGAACCCTGTGGTGGCTGCCCCGATGGTGGCCGTTTTCCTGGTCCTCACAGCCGTCCCCGCCCTGGGCAGGACCTTTCCTCCGGTACTCGGCACCCTAGTGGTTGGTTGCCTTGCTGTGGCAGCAAGTGGCCAATTTGCCCTCCGGGAAGGCGGACCGATTCTGGCCACCCCGGTCTTCACCCTTCCTGAGTTCACCTGGGCCGCCCAGCCCGAGCTGGTTGTTCCTCTGGCCCTCACCGTGCTGTTCGTTCAGAACGGCCAGGGCGTCGCCGTCCTCCGTGCCGCCGGCCACAATCCGCCGATTAACGTCTTCGCCATCGCTTCGGGGGCGTTTTCCTTGCTCAATGCCGGATGCGGCGCCGTTTCAGCATGCGTGACCGGGCCCACGAACGCCCTCATGACGTCCTCGGGAAGCAGACAACGGCAGTACACTGCTGCCGTGGTGTACGGCATCCTCGCCATAGTCTGTGCACTCCTGGCCCCCACCCTCACCCGCCTCATGCTCGCAACCCCCAAGGAATTCATCCTCGCCCTGGGCGGCATAGCCATGCTGCGGGCTCTCCAGCAAGCCTTTGTGACCGCCTTCGCCACAGCCTTCACCCTGGGGTCCCTGGTGGCATTCGTCGTGACCATCTCGGGTTTGAGCCTCTTCAACATCCATCCGGCGTTCTGGGGCCTCGTCGTCGGCTACACGGTATCCCGACTGCTTGAACGCGCGGACCACGCCAAGTTCTAACGCCAAGATCACTAGCGGCAAGTCTGACGCCTGCAGCAACTGCTCCCCGCTCTTGGCTCCGCAACCCGGCTAGGCATCTTCATGCAATTACAGCTCAGCTGTTGATCGCTTGCGGAGATCCGAAGCTTGCCAGCCAGCGCCAGGTCATACAGGGAAAACACGTGCCCGAGGTGGGACTTGAACCGGACTACAGCCTTTGCAAACACTGGATTCCCGCCGAAATATGCGGAATTCGGCCCAGTCCGGCACCGGTGCGGCCCAGTCTGAGACCCAAAGTGTGGACACTGTCCACACCCCACTTCTCCACATCAAAAGCGCCACGCCAATTGCCGCACCCCGAATCCAGAAGGGCGCGGCCCTTATTTGTCCTGAGAAAATCGATTCTGCCCGGGGAGTCCCCGCCTGGCCGCAACGGAGTCATGCCCACGCGCGTAGCGGACTCCTCGGCAGGCCGCGCGGCCCACTGAGCCTCAAGGCTCTTCATAACGAGTCCACCTCCCTTCATCCCCTTCATGGACCAAACGGCGGACGGCCGCATGACCAGCAGACTCGAAACGCTGCCCCCGAACGAAGGTATGACCGGGCCATGGTGCCCACAGTATTTTCGTCGGCAAAGCGCTCTGCCAGCCCGGCAGGAGTATCTGTGCCACGACATCGCCGTACGGATGCTCGGGTCACAGTTCCAGCAGCCGGTCCGGCGAACTCGTGGCGCAGCCGCTCTCGCGGACTTTCGGATCGCTGGTGCCCTGTCGCGTTTTTGGCGTCCCGGTAAACCACGAGTGCCGCGACCTCGTCCCAGCGGAGGCTGTGGAGCCCGGCCATCCACGAACGTGACCAGCACAAACCTGAGGGGCCCGCTACTACTGCGCACAGTTGGAAACCTGGTCGTATTCAACCGCGCTTCGCGTCACGGGACCGTGCCGGCGCCGACGAGGAGTTAGACCGCCGGGGACTTAGGCGTCTTCTCGGAGCCGCCGGTCAAGCATGCAAGCAACTCGAACAGGGCAGCCTTGTCAGAACCCGCACGTATGCGGGAACGCGAGTCGCCACCGGGGCATCCCAACTGCCCAAGCAACTCGTTACCTAGACCCGTGAACTCGTGCAGCCCCGCGCGCCGTACCGCCCCCAAGAAGTGCAGAGCGCACGCCAGGCGATCGGGGCAGCACCCACCTGAAAACAGACGACCCATGCGCGCACGTCGCGATGGCCCCGACTACGCTGATGCGCTCTCGTCGGTCCGTCTGAACACCCATCGCACGCCACCTCGCGCGAGCATGAGAACGATGATCAGCGCAGTCACCTGAAAGAAGCCGCCGAGACGGACAGCGTCGCCGAATACCAGGTCAACCAGTCCGAGCACCATGAACTTGCTCCCTGGCAGCACCAGCAACAGGGTGATCGCGCTGACGACTCGAACCCGCCGAGTATCGGCTGACCGGATCCGTGCAACGATCCACTTCTTCGCCCACAGCACGACTCCAAGGACGACCTTCAGCAGGATCGCCGTCAAGAGCGCCAACAGGAATGTTTCGGATATGACGTCGGGAAACAGCTGGATGAACACACCCAGCACCACGAGATAGACCAGCACGTCGACAAGATCTACTGGGCGGATCCGCATCCAGCGAGTATATCGATAGCGCCCGAACCGCCCTCCTCCTGCCCGCTTAGCCTCGATCCACCGGTTGATGGGGCGGGGTCGTTCTGATCTGAGTCCTGGTTCGGTCGATGGGCATGACGGGGTTCCCGGTGCTGGTTGCGCCAAGTCGGCTGGGTGGTCAGATGGCGGCGGTCCGTGGTGGCCCGCGGGCCGCTACGAAGAGTTGTGACCAGCTGGTTTCCCAGGGCCAGTCAGCGGGCAGGCGCAGGGTGATTTTCCGTGCAGAGGTCGTGACCCTGGCGGGGACTGTGATGAGTTTTCGGCGGATGGTGCCGCTGCGTGCTTTGCCTAGGTCGGTGCCGGCGAGGGTGCCGATGGCGCGCGAGAGGTTGTCATGAGTCACCTCGATCAGGTCGGGGTCCGGTGCCCGTGCCCGGGATGGCGTGAAGGTCACCGGTGAAGTAATGCTGGATTGTTGGGGCGATGTGCCGCGTTAATTTATCGTGGCTGGGGGTCGCCAACGGTTCGAGTCTGACGAAGGTACCGGGCGATGACCAGTCCCATCAGTTGGCCTGCAACATGGGACTTCTCTTCGCCAGGCATGCGAGCAGTTCGAGCAGTTCCGAACCAAGATGGGCGCTGCGCTGGCGCAAGCCGCCATCTAGTAGGCGTTTGAGGCGGGCCGTTCGGGCCGCGGTCGTCGCACGCCGTCTTGTGTAAAGAGTGCCGCGTCCTGGATCCGGGCGCACAGCGCGGGGTCGGTGTGGTCCATCACAAACAATGGCCACGACCCGCTCTGAGAGGGCGGGAACTACTGGATCCGACGCGGAGCGGGTACAGGACGTCCTCCATGCGGGGGTCGACTTCGGCCGGGGGTTCTGGCTGTGCCAGTTCTTCCGGTTTTGCTGCGTCGGCCATGAGCTGGTCAATGCGTGCCGGGTCCGTCTGTGCGGCTTTGAGCGCGTCGGCGTGCTTGAAGGGTTCCGCCGGTGCTTTATCTGCCTGTTCGACGCGCGACCCGGTACGGTTCACACCGTCATCGAGCGGGTGGTTAGGCTGGGTGGATGGCGACAGTTATTCTCGTGCGGCACGGCCGCACCACAGCCAATGCAACGGGACTGCTGGCCGGTCGGGCCGTCGGCGTCAGCCTGGACCAGATCGGGCGCGACCAGGCGGCTCTGACCGGAGACCGGCTCGCGGCCGTGCCCGTAGTCGGGGTGGTGTCGAGCCCTCTTGAGCGTTGTCAGCAGACCGCCCGGATCATCCTCGATCGCCAGGCTGGCAGGCCGTACGCGCCGGTCGATCTCGATCTCACCGAGTGCGATTACGGCCAGTGGCAGGGCCGCACGCTTAGTGATCTCGCGACCGAGGATTTGTGGCCGGTTGTGCAGTCGCAACCGTCCGCCGTCGTCTTTCCCGGCGGTGAATCCATGGCCGGGATGCAGGCTCGGTCGGTGGCAGCGATTCGGCGCCACGATGCAGCCTTCGAAGCCGAGTACGGGCCGGGGGCCGTGTGGGTGGCGGTGAGTCACGGTGACATCATCAAGTCAATCCTCGCCGACGCGCTCGGCATGCACCTTGACCTGTTCCAGCGTATTAACGTGGGCCCCGCCTCGGTATCGATCGTGCGCTACGGCGCTAGTCGGCCGAGCATCTACGCGACCAACACCGACGCGGGTGATCTGTCGTGGCTGTCGAAAGGCATTCACTCTGGCGATGCGCCGGTGGGCGGCGGTGCAGGGCAAAAGGCGCCATGAACCTCATGTGCCTAAAATAGTGACATGCCTACACGTGTTCACGAGTTTGCCTGGCCTGATCGGGTCGTCGTTGGCACCATTGGCTTTCCGGGGGCGCGCACGTTCTACCTGCAGGTGCGCGCAGGGACGCAGATGGTGAGTATTGCCCTGGAGAAGCAGCAGTCGGCTCTGCTCGCGGAGAAGATCGACGAGATTCTCGACCAGCTCATCACCGTCGAGGGCAACCCCTTTAGCGTTCCCACGAGTACTCCCATTGAACTTGTCGACAATGACCAGCTCGAGGCCGTTCAGGAGCAGTTTCGCACCGGCGCCATGAGCTTAGGGTGGGACCCAACCACGGCCCAGGTCGTAATTGAGGCCTACCCCATCACCGATGTCGATGCTGATGACAACGACGAATCGCTTGATGAGGACGGCGCTGACGAGCCCGAAATGCTGCTGGTGCGAATGCCGGTCGGCACCGCCCGCGCATTCGCCAAGCGCACTCGTGAGGTCGTGGGCGCCGGTCGTCCGGCGTGCTCGCTCTGCGGTTACCCCATAGACGCCGACGGGCACATCTGCACCCTTCCCGAGGTCTGATGCCAGCGCCGGACCTAGTGACCGCCGAGCTGACGCTCACCGGCCGCATCACGACGGCTTCAAACGCTACTTTTCTGGGCAGCATCGGCGACGTGGTGGTCGTTTATAAGCCGATAGCAGGGGAAAGTCCGCTGTGGGATTTTCCCCACGGCGCCCTGGCTCACCGGGAGGTGGCCGCCTACCTGGTCTCGCAGGTCTTCGGCTGGGACGTCGTGCCGCACACCTGGCTGCGCGGTGGTCCGCTGGGCGAAGGAATGGTGCAGCTCTGGCAGGAGCAAGACCCCGCCCAAAGCGCCGTGGACCTGGTCGCGACGGACCACGTGCCGGAGACGGGCTGGAAACACGTTCTCGAGGGACGAGATGAGAGCGGACGGATGGTCGCCCTCGTTCACGAAGACTCGCCAGCGCTCAGACGCATGGCGGTGTTCGACATGGTCGTCAACAACGCTGACCGCAAAGGCGACCACATTCTTGCCATGACGGACGGACACCGGTACGGCGTGGACCATGGGCTCACCTTTCACCGTGACCACAAGCTGCGCACGGTGCTGTGGGGATGGCTGGGAGACGCTCTGACCGCCGAGGAACGCGACGGCATTGATCGTGTCAGCGAAGGACTGCACGGTGGGCTGGGCCGGAACCTGGCGGACTTGCTCAGCGCCGATGAAATCGCATCGCTCGCCGCGCGCTGCGCCCGGTTGCGCTTGGCAGGGCGGTTTCCGGCTCCGAGCGGTGAGATGTCGGCGGTGCCCTGGCCGCTGTTCTAAGGGAACTGGGCTATTGGCTTCGCAGGCTGTGTCACGTTGATGGCATGGATCTTCAGGTAGCGACGGAGCTCATCAATCCTGAGCGCGAGCCCGGCTGGCGATTTTCCTAGGGGCCAGGCCCCGGCCGGCAACCCCCTGTGTTCCGAACGTTTGGGCGATGGGAGAGACATCAACTGTCACCGGGAATTCGCTGCCCAAACGCCGATAACAGCGCACAGCAGCACCGCCAAAACCGGGGCTTTGCTCGGCTCTTCTAGTACCCGGTCAGGCGGCGCTGAAACCAGCCTGGATCTGCACCGGAAACGGGCAGCCGAGGCGAACGACGTTTAGACAGAGCTGGGGGCGACCCTAATCCTGTGAAGATACCGTACTGGGCTCGGCGGCCGCCTCAGGGTCTCTGGTCGAGTGGGCGGTGGTCTTCTTGTCTGCGGCGGGCATCGCGATAACGGCGACGACTGTGAGTACGGCAGCGGCCAGTACGGCCAGGAAAACAGCCCCGGAGGCAGAGACGACTGAGTGCGGATCCGCATTGCCGCCCGGAGTGCCTGCGTAAATCGCATTGGCAACCGCCCCGAAAACCGCGACGCCGATGGAACTGCCGATCGACCGCGCGAAAAGATTGGCACCGGTGACAACTCCACGCTCATTCCAGTCCACGCTGGACTGGGCCGCGATGAGGCTCGGGGTGGCCACCAGCCCCAGTCCGAGACCCACGATGAAGCAACTCGCCGCCACCAGGAGAACACTGGGTGCGGAGGCGGTGAGGGCAAGTACTGCTGTACCGATGACCGTGATAGTAATGCCGATCATCGCGGTCTTCCGGAACCCCATCCGAAGATAGAACCGGCCCGATTGGGACGCACTGATCGGCCAGCCGATGGTCAATGCTGCCAGCGCGAGGCCGGCCAGGATCGGGGAGGTCGAGAGGGCCCCTTCGAGAAACGTGGGAACGTAAGACGTGAGGCCAAGCATGACCGCTCCAACGCCAAAGGAGATCAATGCCGTCGTCGCCAGCAGCCGCCGGGAGACGACCCACGGCGGCAGGACGGGCTCGGCGGCCCTCCGCTCTACGAGGATGAACGCCGCGAACAAGAGTGCCCCGCCGGCGAACACCGCAACGCTGACGACGGAGGTCCAGCCCCACGCCTGGCCGCCTTCAAGGGCCCCGAGAATGATCAGGGTCAGCGAGACAGTCAGCAGGCCCGCCCCCAGATAGTCGACCCGGTGCTTAGCGCGCTCGACATTTTCGTGGAACGTTCGGAGCAGCATCCACCCTGCCAGGAGGCAAAGTGGGATGTTCACGAGGAAGATCCCACGCCAAATGCCCAGTGCGGAAAACACGCCCCCGAGCGTCGGGCCAACGACGGAGGACACCGCCCACACGCTCGCAAGGTAGCCTTGCACCTTCGCCCGTTCAGTCAACGTATAGATATCGCCGGCGATGGTGATCGCCATCGGCTGGACTGCTCCCGCGCCCAAGCCCTGCAGCACACGGAACGCGATGAGGGCCGGCATGCTCCATGCCAATCCGCAGAGGATCGAACCGAGCAGGAACAGCCCGATACCGATCAGGATAATTGGCTTGCGGCCGACGACGTCGGAGAGCTTAGCGTAGACGGGCACGGACACGGCCTGCGCCAACAGATAGGCAGAAAAGAGCCACGGGAAAGACGCGAACCCACCAATGTCATTCACGATCGACGGCACCGCCGTGGCGACGATCGTCGAATCGATCGCCACCAGACCCGTCGAGAGCATCAATGAAACCAGTATGGGTCCGCGATTCGAGCGGAAGCCGACTCCCTCTGCAGGCGTTTTCGTCACGTAATCTCATTCCCGTCGTCATCCTGGAGCGCTGCGCGCAGGCCCAGTCCGTCTCCAGCTGCATAACTGCTTGATTCGACGAATTAGTCCCGGACCGCGCCAGGAATTCCACGATGATGGCGGTCGCCCCCACCAACCGTGACGGGCAACAGGCCGAGGAAGACCCAGCGGCGCCGACGTCAAGTTTGACGAGATACCGGTTTCTGGGCGAGGACCAGAGGACAGCGAGTGCAGGTTGTGCACACCTATCCGAGAGGGGTTCCTGGTGTTAACAGAAGGCACCGCCTCCTGAATCCTCGCCGGCGGCTTGAAGCACCTCGTGGATTCACCGGCCCCCTGGCATTCACCGCCATGGGCCATCAGCGGGTGGGCTCATTCGGGGGTGCCCGTCTTCGCGGCGTAGGCGGTGGCTTGGGCCCGCACCTGGCGAATGTAGGGATCGGACTGGTTGTAGGAGTAGATGGCGTCGGTCCATCCTTGGGCGGTTGAGAGGTCACGGCCGTGGGCGCACAGATAGGTCGCCGCGCTGAGGGCGGCGTCGTCGATATTGAACGGGTCCGCTGTTCCGTCGCCGTTTCCGTCCCGCCCCGCAAGCTGCCAGGTGGTGGGAATGAACTGCATGGGTCCGACGGCGTGGTCCCAGCGGGCATCGCCGTCCAGGGCACCGGCGTCCGTGTCGGCGATGGCGGCGAATCCGGCGCCGTTGAGGCTCGGGCCCACAATGGGGCCGCTCGACTGCCCTGCGGTGTTGAGGCTGCCGCCGCCGTACGTTCCGTGCGCGGATTCGACGAAGCCGACAGCTGCCACGGTGTTCCAGCCGATCCCGCAGTCCGGGGCGGAATCATTGGCCGTCGCTGCGGCAGCTACGTAGGCCCGGAGCGCGCGGGCGGGGATCCCGGTCTGCGCGGCAGCCCGAATGAGCCACTGGGCATCCGGGCTCGGGGTCACGTCCACGGCGGTGGTGATGCCGGTGGACAACATTTCAAGTTTCGCCCCCGCCCGCGGGGGTGCAGAAAGGGCCCCGCGCGCGTCCGCACCGGGCTGATGGGTTGCCCAGAACGAGAATGCGGTGATGAGGCCAACCGCGAACAGGCTGAAAACCACACGGCGTTTTAGACGGAGCATGGACTAATCAAACCATCCACGCCCCGTGACCGGTTGACGAAACGGTACCCAGCGGACCAAGGCATAGAATATTCCCGGCAACATTCTCGAAGGCCTGGCGGCCATTCTCCTCTGGCCGCTCGTGGCCCTCTTCGGGGTCGATCTGCATACCCTGATCGCCTAGATTGTTGAGATCATATTTCATCTCGGGTTCATAAGCGGCCCGTGCAAGTTTTTCCTTCGCACCGACGCACCGCCAGCCACCCCATCTTGAGGGTTCTGTCCCTAAACTTAAGTGTCGGCCTCCACGACATTCACGTCGCAGGGGCGGCCAAATAAGGAGAATCACCATGGGTTTCGGTGACAAGATCCACAACGCCGTCGACAAACTCCACGGCAAAGGCAAAGAATCAGCTGGCGAAGCGATCGGCAACGACCAGCTGAAGGCGGAGGGCAAACGCAACCAGGTCAAGGCCGACCTGAAGCAGGCCGGCGAAAAAGTCAAAGACGCCTTCAAGAAACACTAGGACAAACGGTCGGAAGGCAGAGGGGCGGTCCGGACGGATCTCTCCTCTGCCAAATCGGCATAAAATCCACGAGTCGCCGGCTGGCCCTCGGTTCGTGGCCTTCTGCGGGTGAGGTGATCTTCACCGGACCGCCACGGGGTGGCGGGACGTTTCATCGAGTCCGCCAAGTTCCTTAGTCTCCGACTGTCGGGCGCGACATAGAGAACCGTTCGAACGCCAGTCGGCCGCCCGGGGCGTCGAGGTGGCGGTAGAGGCTGGAGCGGGTTATGCCGGACGCCCTCACGATCTCCGAGATCGAAAGCGCCAAGTCGCGCAGGAGTCCGGCGTAGGGAAGCTTCGCCGGATCCACGACGCAGGGGCGTCTGCTTCTCTTGCCTTTCCCGGCGGCAACGACACGGACGCGAGCTGCTGGTTCGATTGCATAGGTTAGTTCCATTCGGCCGACCAGCGCGAGTATCCCCACTGCCAGCTGCGACATGGGGTCCCCCGGATTGACAAAATCAACCCCGATCGGATCAGCCAAGTTCCGCCCCCACGCCGCGCAGAACCCGTCAACAAGACGCACAGTCATGCACTTACCGGGGAACGTCGCCATGAACAGTCGTGATATCAAAGAAGCCAAACCAGCCAACGCATTCACCGTTCCCCAGCCAGCGTCAGGTCATGCAGTTAGCAGCCCTACCCGCCATGAACGGATACGAGCGACACCGCTACCCAAACACGAAAGAAGGCCGCCGGCAGCGGTCAACAAAAAAGGCCCCCGAAGGGGCCCATCAGTGAACAGTTTGTGCACATTCAGCGGCCTACAAGCCCCTGAAGAATGAAAACACGTGCCCGAGGTCGGACTCGAACCGGACTCCAGCCCCTGCAAACACTGGACTTGCGCCGAAACATAAGGAATCCGGCACCAGTACGACCCAGCCCGAAACCCAAAGTGTGGAAGTGTGGACACTGTCCACACCCCCAATTCTCCCCACCAGAGGCCTCCCCCAAACTGCCGCACCCCGCATTGACAGGGTGTGGCGCTTCTTTGCCCTGAAACACCTGATCCTGCTGGAGAAGTTCAACTGCGGCTGCCGCCGGGTCCTGCCCGCGCTCGATGCCGAGTCTTGGGCATGCAGCACGGCATGCTCAGCCTCTTGACTCTCCATCACCACATCACCTCCCTTCAAGCCATTCATGATCCGATCGGCAGACCGCTGCATGACCGGGCAGCGCCCCTTCAGACTCTGAGCGGACTAACAGAGCCATACGAAACAACGGAACCCCGGCGGCGCCACCAGCCGTCGAGAGCACGGTGCCAACGATCAAGGCCTCGCCCCGAAAGCAGCACCAACTGCCACCCGACGGCATAACATTGTCGTGTCCCGTTAGCCGAACCCTCTACGGGACGGTCCTCGCCGTAGTCCCCAGGAAATAGGCTGGAGGCTAGGCTCGTCAGCCGCAGTACTACATTGAGATCTGCTGGACCGCGCTCGGTATGAACCCCAGAGTGTTGATCAATGCCAGCATGGCTATGCCATACCCAACGACCAAGGCAGCAATGGCTAGCCCGCGGCCTCCCAGAATCCTGATGCAGCGATGACGGCGAAAATGATGGCCACAACGGCCAGTTTGTTTAGTCGGCCAGTTGATGTGCGAGCCGGCACCATAGTCGTACTCATTTCGGTTCCCCCAACCTCTTTAGTACAAGCGAGTTTAGCTCGCCCCACCCGCAGACCGAACGGACCTGCAGCATTCGTTCGGGAACCGTTGAGCGGGACAGATTCGCTGAACCCAGGGTGTCCCGCCTGAGGATCCCTCAACTGGACGGAAATGCCCCAAAGACTGCCGGTCGTGCAAGAATCGCGGCATGGATGAGGATGAGCGGCAGACGAGGGATGAACTGATGATCCTCGATGCCCTGGTGCAGGCGATGGATCGGCGTGACGAGGTCTGCCAGATGATTGAGGATTCAGAGGACGCGGACGAAGCAAGGCGTCGGGTGGGTCAGCTGTTGGGTGTGGGAGAGCTGGGCAGCCGGGCATTCCTCGACCTTGCAGGTCAGAAGATTTACCCGGGACCAGCGTCAGGCCCTCGCTTCCCGTGCAGCAGAACTTAGATCAAAGTTGCCCGATGGGCGCTGAACTGGTCGCGTGCGATCCATTACGGTTGATCGTCCTGGCCTCGCCCCCCAGCTTTCAGCGCCATGAAGTGCATTATGAACTCCGTGGCGGCGATTAGTCCTGGTCCGGCACGGCGCACGCTCGACACGACTACCCGCGCAGCACCCTACGCGCCGCTGCCAAGTCCCATCATTGTTGGGCCACGGACCATGGCAGCCCTGGCGCTTGGCAGACCCCTAGATCTGCCTGGACCGGCTAGACCCTCCCAAAGTGTCCGTTGAGGGATCCTTCACCGGGCAGCTCAGTTGAAACGCTGACCGAAGGCTATGGCATCCAGATCATTGGCAGTTACGGTGGCTCCATGAGGGACAAGATGCTGCCGATCATTTGCGGGACGACAGAGTTCAACAACGCCCTCGACCACTACGAGACGGAAGGCTGGCGCCGTGCGGAAACTGATCTACGCCATGAATCTGACCCTGGACGGCTACATCGCCGCGGCTGGCGACGACATCGGCTGGGGCGGGCCGAGCGAGGAACTCTTCCAGTGGTGGCTCGACCAGGAGCGGGCTAGCAGCCTGTCGCTGTACGGCCGCAAGCTGTGGGAGACCATGAGCTCCTACTGGCCGACCGGCGACCAGCAGCCCAACGCCACCTCGGCGGAGATCGAGTTCGCTCGGAACTGGCGGGACACGCCGAAGGTGGTGTTCTCCTCGACGATCGACAAGGTCGACTGGAACACCCGCCTGGTCACCGGCGACGCGATCGCCGAGATCACCCGGCTCAAGGCCGGGGACGGCGGCCCGATGAGCGTCGGCGGCGCAACGCTCGCCGGGGCGGCCATGCGGGCCGGTCTGATCGACGAATACGCGCTAGCCACCCATCCGGTCCTGGTGGGCGGCGGCACTCCGTTCTTCACCTCGCTGGACAGCTGGGTGAACCTGAACCTGGTGGAGACACGGACGTTTCCCGGCGGCGTGGTCCTGACCAGGTACGAGACGAAGCGCTGAGGGCGACTCCTCCGCTCGGTCGGGAAGTACTCCACCGCCAGCGGCCCCACGTCGATGGGCATCAGATAGTCCGGAATGTGCCTGCGCACCGCCCCGGCGACCTCAGCCTTCAACAGAAACGGTTGCGCCACAATATGGCCCACCGACGCATCGAAGTCCGCGGCCAGTAAACGCGCCAACTCCCATTGGGACTCGCAGATCACCAGATCCCGCTCCGAAGTATGGCGTCCATGATGATCCCTTGAACGACACCGAATTGTGCGACCCTCTGCTACGCGGTCGTATGCCAGACATTCCGGCAACTGGTCGATGCCGCCGGGGTCGGGGACGGGGCACCCTCGGCGCCGAGGCTTCACGATCTGCGGCATACTTTCGCGGTCCGCACCCTGCTCAGCTGGTATCGGACCGGCGAGGACGTGCAGGCGAAGCTTCCATGGCCATCGACCTACCTGGGCCACCGTGAACCGGCATCGACCTACTGGTATCTCTCGGCCGCGCCGGAATTGCTGGCCTTGGCCGCGGCACGCCAGAATACCCGCTGGACGGCGGTGCGATCAGGACGCTGATCGCACCGGCCCTGCAGATGTTCTTCACCGACCGGCTCGCCCAACAGCGCCAAGCCAGCCCGCGGACCATCGCCGCCTACCGGGACGCCCTGAAGCTGCTCCTGGAGTTCATCCACGCACGGACCGGCAAGTTGCCCTCAAAGCTGGATTGGGACGACCTGGACGCGACCATGATCTCCGGATTCCTCAATCATCTGGAGACCACCCGGGGCAACAGCATCAGGACCCGAAACGTCCGCCTGACAGCCATCCGATCCCTGTTCGCCTACGCCGCGTTGCGTCATCCGGAGTATGCGCTGCTGATCCAGCGTGTTCTCGCCATCCCGCCGAAGCGGTTCGACAAGCGCATCGTGACGTTTCTGACCCCGCCCGAGATCGACGCCATCGTCGCGGCCCCGGATAAGTCCAGATGGGAGGGCCGGCGCGACAGGGCCCTGATCCTCCTCGCCATCCAGACGGGGCTGCGGGTCTCCGAGCTCACAGGCCTGAACTGCGCCGATGTCACGCTGGGCACCGGCGCGAAACCCGGACCGGGCGGCGGCTCTCCCGCGTCGCCGTCGCGCTGCGGGTCAGCACACACGCAGCGACCGCCGGGCGAACCTGTCCATCGCTACCGGGCAAGAAAATCCACCCTCACGTGTTTCGTCACAGCTGCGCGATGACCTTGCTCCAAGCCGGAGTCGATACGTCGGTAATCGCCCTCTGGCTCGGCCACGCCGGAGTCCGGTCCACCGACGCGTACGTCCATGCCGACATCATCATTAAGGAGAAAGCCCTCGCTCTGACCACGCCGGCATCCGCGAGCCCTGGCCGATACCACCCAACAGACAAGATCCTCGCGTTCCTCGAGAGCCTGTAACTATGCCGAGCCGCAAGCCGCAGGGGCCCCACACACCAGCCCGGGCCGGCGGCAGCCTCGGCATAGTCGCGGGCTCGGCATAGGTCAAGCTATGCGGACATCCGCATAGGTCGACGAGCTGGGCTACCTCCCGATCGACACCGAAGGGGCTCGGCTCCTGTTCCAGGTCATCGCTGACGGGTACGAAAAACGCAGCCTGATCATCACCACTAATTTGGAGTTCTCCCGCTGGGGAACAGTGTTCGGTGACGACAACATGGCCGCCGCCGTCATCGACCGTCTGGTCCACCACGGCCGGCTCCTGCAGTTCCGTGGTGAGTCCTACAGGGTCAAAAATGCCCTCATGAAATAGCCACACTGCCGGAATGGCCTGGAAACGCGCCGAGATCACCGCCGGGGTCAGGTTGTCATAGCGGATCATTTTCGACGGGACTCCGCCGAGGCGTTCGAAGGCCACGTTACGTCCGTCCAGGAAGGATTCCTGAGCCTGATTGGCATACGCCACATGCACGGCCCGAATGCGACAGCCGCAGCACGAACATGAACAGCTTGACCATGATCCCGCCGATCAGGGCCTGGAACTCACCGAAATCGACCTCCGCTTCCGCGCCGGGGGCATGGGTCTGCGGGACCGCGACATCGACGGGGGTGCCCACCAGCTCACGCCGGTTCTTCGCCACGGCATGGGTGACAGTGGATTCCGCCACGGTAGCCCCGTGCTCGTCCACCAGCCGCTGCCAAACCCGCCGGGCGGTATGGCGCTGTTTGCGCGGCGCCTGAAGATCAGCGACAAGCCACGCCCTGATGATTTTCAACCACGGGCCCATGGCCGGGGACTCCCGCACCGGGGCCTTGCGCGGCGGCGTCGAGTCGGCCAGCGCGGCACGCACCGTGCGCCGATGCACACCATGGACCCGGGCCAGCTCTCGGACGGACATATCTTTTCTTTTACTCTCGCATCGCGGCGGATACGCTCGAATTGTTCCACTCTCGATCTCTCTTTCAAACCCGTTCCGTTCTCTCAGTCTTGGACGACAAAGCGAACGCTACGGGCGGGTCGAGGGTGGGGCCAATCCTCCAACGTAGAAGGGCCGAACCGGGACCAAGAAGCGGCCCGATCCATCGAAGGTACCTTTCCGGGCACCCACCACCCCACGAAACACAGCGAATCATGTCTCACACCCGCGCCCGTTCAAACCGTCCCGTAAGCCGGTCCCTCACCGCGACACCCGCGCCCTCTCCCGCACCACGAAAAATCCCATACAAAAAGCTGTGACTGTTGGTTCGGAATGGCGGTTAAATCGCAGCTCAGAATGGCGGTCACGCACCGGGCGTCTTGCATGGCATGCAACGCAAGACAGCGCGAAGCCCGGGAAAGCGACACTGAGTGATCACAGAACACCGCCACGAAGCGCTAAAGTCCACCCCGGGTGAACAGTTGCAGTGCCATAATGCTGCTGTAGAGGGATACTGGAGATGGCGGAACCTGATGCCGCGATTCTGGATTCTTTGTAGATCCGGGCCCGGCTGGCCTGGAGGCTTGTGGCTTTCAACATGCGGCCGCGCTCTTAATGGCGAAGGGTTTTGGACATGGGGAGTACATGATGTCGCGCATCGGGGTCGAGGCAGTTTCCGGACGCGAGGATGGCTCGCGTGTCCTGGACGGGGCGGACGCCCGGGAAACCCTGCGTGACGTGAGGCGGTGTCGCGATGCCGCCGGGGATGTCGCCGCCCGGTACAACCGGCCTGCGTTCCGCGCAGCCCGCAGGCACATACGCCCGGTCCGGACCGCTACCGTTGCAGGACGTCGGGCGCTCCGCGGCCCTGTGCCCACACTCCTGGCGAGTTCGCTGAGCTTCGTTGCCCATGAGGACGACGACCTGCTGTTCCAGAACCCGGATATCAGCGACTGGATCGTCTCCGGGCTGCCGCACTGCACCGTGTTCGTTACCGCTGGCGAGTTCGATGGGCTGGGGAACCGCACGAGGGAGGAATACGCGGCAGACCGCCAGAACGGAGAACGAGCCGCCTATGCGCTCATGGCCGGAGTCGCTGACCACTGGGACCGGTCCAGCATGGACGTCGATGGCCGTCCGATTGAGATCGACACGCTCACCGATGCGCCCGGCCTGGTCCAGCTGGTCTTCCTGTGCCTTCCCGACGGAGGAGACGCCAATCATCTGGACGCCTTGGGGAAGTTGTTCCGCGGGGAGTCCGCCTCACAACCAACGATCGTGCCCACGGGGGGACCGGTGGCCAACAGCCTGACGTATACTCGGGCGGAACTCATCAGTACTCTGACGTCCCTCATGGAAATTTTCCAGCCCACCATCATCCGGGCGCAGGATCCGTGCCCGGACCCGCGGGCCGCCGACGATCACCAGGACCACATAGCAACGGCACAGTTCGTGGCCGAGGCGGTGGCCGACTACCACGGCCCGGACAGTTGCCGGCACGCAGCGCTGGTCAACTACCGCTGCTACAGTATCGCCGGTTCGCAGCCCAACCTGACCGGGCAGCGATCCGCAGAGAAGGCCTCAATCTTCGCAACATACGCGGCATCGGACCCGCAAGCCCATGACCTCGGCTGGACCTCGTCGAGGTACTACCGGTGGCCCTCCGGAAGCGTGTGGGCGGCCCGCGACGGGCTGGGCACGCCCCGCGCGTTCGCCGTCCTGGACGGTCAGGTCATGGCGTGGCACCAGGATCCGATCAGTTGTCTGTGGGAAGGCCCCAAAGAACTTGGGGGTGGTCCCGTCGCTCCGCATCTGGCAGTGGGGCACAATGCCGACGGCCGGCTTGAGGTGTTTGCATTCCGGATCGACACCGGAGACATCACCACGGCGTTCCAGACCGGACCCGACCTCGCATTCTCCGACTGGGTCAACCTGGGCAACCCCGACGGCACCGGATCGGCGGCCACAGGCACCCCCACCGTCGCCAGCAACCGGGACGGCAGGATGCAGGTTTTCGCGCGCAATCCCAGTGGCGGAATGAGCACCATTGCCCAAAATGGGCCCAACCTCGACTTTTCCGACTGGCAGGACGTCGACGGCGGGACGGACCTGATCAACGAGCCCGCCGCGGCCGTTGTGACCGCCGACGGCCGCATAGAGTTATTTGCCAGCAGCGGCGATGGCGTGGAGCACTGGTTCCAGCCCGTCGCGAACGGGCCGCTGGAGCATGACCCGGCGTTTCCCTCGAGGGCCGCCGCCGGGGCCCCGCAGGCAGCAAAGGGGCGTGACTACCTGCTGCGGGTGTTCTACAGAAATCCACAGGACGGCCACGTGCTGGCGTCGCTCCAAGCCGCTGTGAATGGCGGCTGGGATCCCGTCGTGTCGGACCTGGGCGGTCCGGCGGGGCAGGGGCAGATCACGGTGCTGACGAGGCCGGCACCGGACGGCCGCCTGGTTCTGGCCACCCGCGCAGATCCGAGCACGGAGTACTTCGACCTGCAGGAAGATGACGGCACCTTTGCCGGACTCTGGACCGAGCTGCCCTGCTCCCTGAGGGGTGTACCCGCCGGCGTGCTTCAGGCCAACAACGTGTTGGCGATGCTGGGCATTGGGACGGACGGCTTTCTCTACGTCAACCAGCAAACCATGGACGGTCCGCCCTTCGGTTTCCAGGGCTGGATCCGCGCGGGAGCTTAGCCTTGATCCCCCGAAGATGATCGAGGCACCAACGGCGGTTCAACCCGAGAATGCCCGTCTTTCAAGAAAATCCGGGAAGGTGAACGGTCAGCCACGAACGATGTTGACCCTCGTGCACATTTTTGGTCAGGCCTGCTGAGTAAGGACTTAGGCAACCATTCTGCAACCTCCCGGCGTCTCACAGGCCTTCGGTTGTGAGACGCCAGTGGCCTTGCAGTTAGGGCATCTCCACCGGGCATGTAGAGCACCGGTGTACACGGGCATCCTGGTCTGGGGCACTGATGTGGTGACCGTTTGAGGATTGCCTGCGCGAGGAGCGGATCTTAGGGGCTAGCTCCGGAATATGTCCCGACTCGTCAGTGAGCGTAGAGGCGCGAGGACGAAGAAGTGTGAGCGCCTTGGGTCAAATGAGCTTAATCAGGAGGTCGGAAGTGCGTTTGGGGTACTGTCCGCTCTCATCCTGGAAGGTTATTTCCACGCTCAGGGTAACTCCGCGGGCACAGTCAATCGCCTTCCAGAGCCAGCTTAGCGAGCGGCGAGCCCTGCTTCCCGGGGCGTCCCCCTGGCCCAAACCACAAATCTTCGTTTTATACTGGGGGCAGGGTCAACCAAGCCGTTCTCATGCTTGATGACAGACCTCATCCCAGACGTGAACCCTTGCGGGTCTGAGGGCGGCCAGTTCTTCTCCCGCGCATTCCAAAGGTCTCCGGCGGGGAGCGGTTCTGCGCCTTCGCGGCGGCCGGGCGAAAGGTGTCCAATTTGCACATCGGCTACGAGGCCGTGGAACCGTGTGCGCTCACCGAGGTCGCGACCGGGCTTGTCACCCTCGCCGACGAGTACGACCAATGTTCGTTGACCAGGATGAAGTATGCCGGCAAGGCCGGTGCCTGGGACAAGACCCGGATCGTGCTTCAAGCCACAGAGACGCCAGTACATCGTTGGCGGTGAGCTCCCACAGTTCAGCAAACCTCGTGCCGCGTCACGGTAGTAGACGATGCCGTCCTTGTTGGTCGCGACTCTCTCTCTCTCTCTCTCTCTCTCTC
>NZ_JARUXE010000045.1 GCF_030433895.1 Arthrobacter sp. PsM3
TCAGCGGCGTCAGGTTCGCGGACTTCAACACCATGGTGCAGCCCGCGGCGACGGCGGGGGCGACCTTGCGGGTCGCCATGGCCAGCGGGAAGTTCCACGGCGTGATCAGCAGGCACGGGCCCACCGGCTTCTTCGTCACCAGCAGCCGGGACTTCCCGTCCGGGGACACCGAGTAGCGGCCGAAAGCCCGGACGGCCTCCTCGGAGAACCAGCGCAGGAACTCCGCGCCGTAGGTGACCTCACCCCGGGCCTCGGCCAGCGGCTTGCCCATTTCCAGGGTCATCAGCAGCGCGAAGTCCTCGGCCCGTGCGGTGACGAGCTCGAAGGCCCGGCGCAGGATCTCCCCGCGCTCCCGCGCAGGAACCTTGGCCCAGGACTCCTGCGCAGCGGCCGCCGCGTCCAGGGCAGCGGCCCCGTCCTCGGGTCCGGCGTCGGCGATGCTCAGCAGGACCTTGCCCGTGGAGGGGTCCTCCACGTCGAAGGTCTTGCCGGACGCGGCCGGACGCCACTGGCCGCCGATCAGCAGGCCCGTCGGCACGGAGGCCAGCAGGGCGGCTTCACGCTGGGCGTTTGTTGACATCGTTATGTCTCCAAGGGGTTTGAAGGAAGTCGTAGCGGTGTGCAGCCCGACCTTCAGCAGTTTGGTGCGGTTCGGCTGCCAGAGGCACGGCATGAGGGATTAGATCTTCTGTGTGTCTTTCGCCATTGGGGTGGCGTCGGTGCCGACCCTCCAGGGTCGGCACCGACGCCTGAGGTGAGAACCGGCTAGGCTCGGACGCTGGTCTTGGTACGGATCAGGTCCAGAGCCTGAACGAGGTATCCCTTGAAGACCGGGTAGTTCTCGCTCATTGGGAAGTGCCCGATGGCCTTCATCTCGATGAACTCGGCGCCCGGGATCTGGCTGGCGGTGCGGGCTCCGTCTTCAGGGGTGGTGAGGTAGTCGTACTCGCCGGTCATCAGGACCACCGCGCATTTGTTCGTCTGGATTTCGCCCAGTTTGCCGCGCAGATCGTGGTCCACCGAGTAAAAGTACAGGTCACCCTTGAACGCCTCGGAACCCTGAGTGTAGTAGAACCACGTCTTCCAGCGGTCCGCCTCCGGCGATTGCGGGGCCATGAGGTCCCAGGTGCCGCTGCCGCACACCTGCGCGGCGTTGGCGTGGGGGTGCTGCCACCAGTCGAGGTAGAACCCCGGTGAGTAGTCCGCCCCCTCCACGGGGATGACGGCGTCGAACCTCTCCGGGAAGCGGTGGGCGAGCTGCAGCGCTATGTTCCCGCCGAAGGAGGATCCCATGAAAATGGGATCAACCAGTTCCAGTGCATCGACGAGGGCAACGATGAAGTTGGCGAAGTGGTCCGCACTGAGCTGGTACTCCTCGGTCCACCACTGAGTGTTTTCAGGCGGGTCTGATTTGCCGTGGCGGGGGAGGTCGTAGGCGATGACGCGGTAGCTGGCGGTGATCTCCGGGTCCTCCAGCAGGCCACGCCACTGGTGGTTGTGGGCTCCGGCTGTGTGCTGGCAGACCAGGGGCTGGCCCTGGCCGTTTTCGAGGTAGAAAACCTTGTATTCGAGGCCGTCCACGTCGACTGTGACGTAGTGGCCGGTGACGGGGGAAATTTTGCTCATGTCAGGAACTCCTATGGTCTAGACGGGTGCGCCGGTGGAGCGCAGCAGCTCGATCTGGCGGGTGAGGCAGCGCAGGTTCTGCATCAGAACCAGGACATCGCCCTCCAGCTTCATGTCGCGCTGGAAAGTGGCGGCCCAGATGCCGTGGTACATGGGAGCCGGGACGGGCTTACCGAATTCACTCCAGGTGTGGGCGCTGGCCCGGATGGCGAACTGGTAGGGCACCTCGATGGGTCCCGGGTCCACGGAAATCTGGGCGATGGTGCCCGACACCACCCGGACAACAAAGGTGTGCGCCTCCATGTCCAGCAGGTAGGAGCAGGTGAAGTACTTTCCGTGGGCCCGGATTTCCGGGTCCTGGTTGTTGGCCTCGGTGAAGCTCTGAACCCAGGCGTCTACAGAAGGGGCACGTGTTGCGACCGTCATTTCGTTGTTCCTCTCATTGGTCTCGCGGAGGGCCGGGCTACTCTGTCCGAGCCTCGAAAGCGGGGTTTCTGGAGTGCCTTTGCGGCTGTCTCCGATGGCAACCCTTCGCTGCTTCCATTGCAGCCCCCGTTGCCACGAACGGTCCAATACCTGTCCCCTATCCACCGATAGCCTGAAACTATTGGACCCCGGTTGCGGCGGAGCTTAGAGTTGAACGATGCAGCAGCCACAGCTTGACCTGCGCGTCCTGCAGTACTTCGTCGCCGTTGCGGAAGAGCTGCATTTCGGGCGAGCCGCTGCCCGACTTCACATCGCCCAGCCATCCCTCAGCGTCCAAATACGGAAGCTTGAACACTCGCTGGGCACTCCCCTGCTGATCCGGACCAGCCGCAGCGTCTCCCTGACCAGCGCAGGTGATGTCCTGCTGGGTGAAGCAAAACGCCTTATGTCCGCCGCGGAGCGCGCCGTTTCGTTGACCCGGGAGGCTGCCAGCGGTGTGCGGGGCACCCTGATAGTCGGCTTTCAGGCCAACGCAGCTGCTGAACTGACGCCGCGGATCCTTGCCGCGTTCAAGAACAACCATCCGGAAATCCACGTCCAGATGAGGTCCTTCGATTTCGCCGACCCTACTGCCGGGCTTGCCGACGGAAGCGCTGACGTGGCGTTTGTGCGGCCTCCGCTGCCGGCGGCTGACTGGCTCGCCATGGAGACACTGTTTATTGAGCCGCGGGTCCTCGTAGTCGCCAGCAGTTCCCGCTTTGCCGGGCTGTCCGAGGTCTCGGTGGAACAGGTCGTTGATGAGCCTTTCGTCGCCCGCAAGGCTCCGGACAAATGGCGGGATTTCTGGCTCGCAACCCAGGCCCGCGGCGGACAGCCGGTCCGTCTGGGCACTCAGGTAGCCACCGTCGACGAGTGTTTCGAAGCCATCATGGGTGAGCGGGGAATTGCGTTCACTCAAGCCTCCACCCAGCGTTTCTATGACCGTCCGGGGCTGTCTTTCATCCCGGTCAGAGACGTCCCGCCCTCGCCGCTGTCGATTGCATGGCGCACTGACGTCAATGACGAGCTGGCACGCGAGTTCGTGGAGACCGCCCGGACCCTGGCCTCCTTCGGAGGCGTTCCGAACCTCGCCGACTCCCGTCGGGGCGCCTCGCCGCAGTTTCCGGATGGGCGGGGCAATGCGACATCCATGGCGGGCAGAGGAACCCTTTGTTGAGGCCGCTGCCGGTAGACCTTGACCCTGTGGGCACGGGAAGGGATACGAACCGCGGCGGCCCGGAGCACACCCACGGAGTCAGGCATCGGGAACCTGTGACCATGGCGACGGTGACATCCAGTTCGCTGGTTATGGACACCGAACCATAGGAGGCCGGGCGTGCCGGAAAGTTCGGGCGACGTAACCCGCATCAGTGCCCGCACCCTCGGCGTGCTCGCCGAACCGGAGGTCACGGCCGAGTTTGCCGAGCGCAACGGCCGCGAAGTGGTCCATCTGCTCAACCTTGCCGATGAGCGCCACGACTGGTCCGTGGTGATCGAGTACCAGGATTTTACGGCTGGCAATGGGTTGGCACCGATGCTGGACTCCATGGCGAAGCACCGGATCCGGCGCGCATGGGATGTCGTGGTCTGCCTGACCGATCTTCCGATTCGTTTCGAGGGCCGGACTGTGGTCGCGGAAGTTGCGCTTGGGGAGCCGATCTCCCTGGTTTCCTTGCCGGCGCTCGGCGCCGTCGACATCGACCGCCGGATCCGCACTGCCGTCGCCGACCTCGGCTGGGCGATGCACCGCCACTTCGATCCCGAGGATGACGCCGGTGAATTCGGTCCGCCCTCGCTGCACCAATCGCGGCGCATCGAGACCGCTGTTCTTGACGACGGGCCGATTGGGTTCCGCTACGTCTCAGCGACCCGCCTCGGCCGCGGACGGTTGCTGGCGGGCATGCTGCGGGCGAACCGTCCTTGGCGGCTGGTCTTCGGACTGAAAAGCGCAATGGCCGCCGCGATCGCCACAGGCGCCTTCGCGCTAGTCACGAACACAATCTGGCAACTTGCAGACCTGCTGGGGGCGCTCAGGCTGACGTTGCTGATGGTCCTGTCGATCAGTTCGATGGTGTTCTGGATCATCACCCAACACGATCTGTGGGAAAGCCCCCGGCGCGACGATCCCCTCGAACGATACAAGGCTTCCTTATACAACACCTCTACAGTGTGGTCGTTGATGATTGGCGTCGTGATCAGCTACGTCCTGCTGTTCGTGGCCGTGCTGCTGGCCGCGGCATTCACTATCGACGATTCCTTATTGGCGCAGACCCTGCAACATCCGGTCAACGTTTGGGACTTTGCTGAAGTTGCCTGGATGACGACATCGGCGGCGCTCATCGGCGGCGCGTTGGGCTCGGGATTCGAGTCAAAGGACGATATTCTTCGGGCGGCGTACGGCCAACGGGAACGTCATCGTCGCCAGTCGGTCGACGAAGGCGAATAATCCGGCATTGCCGGAGGCGGCCCAGCCTATCCTTGTTTCGTTACTCCCACCGTCGCCTTCACCGCGGTGCCCGGCGGCGATGAAGCTCGGCAGCGGGTCGTTGGCCGGTGTCGTCGGACTCCAAGGAAGAAGCGGACGCGATCAGCGGCGCTGTCCGGCGGACCGATGCAGCTGCAGTCCGTGCCCTGCGACAGGCAGGTCGGGACATAGGCGACGCCCTTCTAGGGAGCATCCACCTACTTCGACCTGGGGTCATCACTGTCAGAACCCGGTGTCCCGGTGCCACTGACTTGCTGCTCGCCGGCCTAAGGAGGCAGTGTACGCAAGCGGCGCACCCGCTGTGACAGAGAATCTGGTGTTGGCCAGTTCCAGGACAGGGTCTCCCGCGACTTCGAGCCGTGGACGCCGGACTGGCCGTGGAACCAGTGGACCGTTTGCTGTCGGCTCCACCTAGCCTCAGCGGACAACAGATCTGTTGGCCAGCACAGCGCAAGTCTGCTGAGCGCCAGTGCGTACCCGGTGACCGGCCCCGGGTAGAATCTAATGACGATCGACAACCCGTACAACACGATCGCTCTTGCTCTTGGAGCGACGGGGCATATTGAATCTCGGTTTAGCCAGAAGGTCCCAACCCCATGGAATATATTCCTCCCGACAGCGTCGTTGCCGGCGGTCCGGGCGGGTCATCGCAGGACCAGATCAGACGCTACACTGTTCCGGCCGGGCTGAGCCCCGAAGAAAAATTCGAACATTGGCGGAGCTGGTACGGCAGCGCCATTGACGCTCCCGTTCGGCTGGAAAAAACAGAAAAGCTAGTGCGACCGGGTTTCAGTCCAACCGCCCTGAGCCTCGACGGTCCCGGGTTCAGCCTTGTTGATGTCACGAATGAACCCGCCAGTTGCTACTGGAACGCGGATACGAAGCCCAGCGACTGGCTCGTCTATTTCAGGACTTCGTGTGACAAGTTCAGCTTCGCGGGACGCTCCGAGTCTGTCTCTCCCGGAACAGTCAGGTCCTTTGATCTTTCCTTGCCTGGCAACTTCCATGCGCCAGCCGGCTTTAGCGCGGTGCGGATCCATTTCGATCGAGGCCTGCTGGGCTTGGACGACAGAGCAGTTAATCGGCTGCAGGGGTTGGCCGACATCAGAGAAAACCCCATTATGCGTGGGCTGATTCTTCCAGCCTTGTCTGGCTGGCAGCGGACGGTCATAGCGCAGGAGATGCAGCGTCTCCAACCGGTCGTCTGGTCGATGATGACGGCCCTGGTCAGTTCCTTGCTCGAAACCACGGCCGATCCCGGCGATCTGAGACTGGCCCGCATCGCAGCGATCAAGAAATTCGTGCGCAAGAACTTCAGGAACCCTGCCCTCACTGTTGACGAGGTCGTGGCCTACTCATTTCTTTCACGCCGAGCCCTCTACTACCTCTTCGAAGACGAAAGGCTCCAGGTCAGCCAACACATCCGCGCCCTGCGGACCTTGGAAGCCCTCGAGCTCCTCGCCGAAGCAACCGATTGGAAACGCTCTCTGACGGACATAGCGGGCGCCGGCGGATTCACGAGCCTGCAAGCCATGCGCCGTGCCGTCAGGGAACTTACTGGCCTCTCGCTTAGTGATCCGCAGGAGAACCCGGAACTCCTGCGGATTCAAGTCGCCGAACTAAGGAAACTAACCGAGCTGTGAACGGGCCGGACAAGATCTCGCAGGCATATCATCCACTCTTCGCGCCGTTTTCCCTTGTGTCTCGATATCTGATGCGTCCCACAGGACTCGGTTGCTTCTGAGTGACTCTGCCGTCATGGATTTCGGGGGGCCCGGGGCCAAATTGTGCCCCACGGAGGAGGATACGAAGCCAGCCCGCTCTTTCTTTCTTACCTGCAACTTTTGACAATGCCGTGGCCTTCTCCGTGGCCGAGCCGTGAAAATACGATTAGGCCGCCCGCAACGCCGCCGCCGAGCGGATGAAGCGGTTCACCGAAGCACGCGACGCCGTCCGGAACGAACGCAGAGCAGAAATCGACGTTTGGGAAGAAGCCAATGCCGAGCAGGCACGGGAAATCCGGCAAAGGTTCCTGGCCGCAAATAGCGTCCAGCAGACAGCACAGAAGGATCAGCATGAACGCGCAGGAACCCCGCCCCGCCTTGCACTTCACAGCCACCGAGGGTTGGATCAACGATCCCCTCGGCGTGACCTGGAAGGACGGCCAGTACCACCTCTTCTACCAGTACGTCCCGGACCGCACCACCTAGGCCTCGAACTGCCACTGGGGGCACGCCACCTCCCCGGACATGATTGCGTGGACGGAACAGGGCGATGCCGTCGCCCCCGGGGACGGCGACGACGGCGTCTGGTCGGGTTCCATCGTGACGGACGCCGATGGAGCCGCCACCATGTTTCTACACCTCGGTCACCGAGCCGGACCTCGACATCGGCACCGTCCGGTCCGCCACCCCGAACGATGACTCCTGGGATTCGTGGACCAAGGGCGGGAAGTTGACGACCGCGCCGGACCTGGGCGAGGTCGCCTACCGCGACCCCTTTGTTTTCCGCGACGGCGGGCAGTGGCGCATGTTCGTGGGCGCCGGGCTGGAGGGCCGCACCGCCGCCGCAGTTTCCTACAGCTCCCCGGACCTTTCCCAGTGGACCCTGGACGGCATCGCCGCGCAGCGGTCCGGCACGGAGACAGATCCCGTCTGGACCGGCACCATGTGGGAATGCCCGCAGCTGTTTGATATCGGCAGCTCCCACGTCCTGGTCACGTCCATCTGGGAAGACGACGTCCTGCACTACGTCGCCTACGGAGTTCAAGGCCGATGCCGTCGCATTCGCAGCGTCCCCTCAGCAGGGAAAACACTGTGCCCGAGGTGGGACTCGAACCGGGTTCCAGCCCTAAGGCGCTCGAACGGTCAAGACATGCCAGGGGGACGAGTGGACGGTTGACCGGGTGCTTCTCACCTCTTGGCAGGTCAGGCGTCGGTCGGCGAGGTCCTAAGGAGATGTACGACCTGACTCCCCAGCTGCCTTTGCATTCGTCGGCTTTTGAAAACCACTCCCCCGGACGCTCGCCTCGACGCCGACTTGGAACCCATGCCTCCGACAGGTCCGTCTGCGAGCCACGAAGAAAGGGCACGGCACCGACAATTTGTCCCACAGGCTGTGGGACAAACGCGGTCGAGAGGCAACGCCCCTAGCTCAGACAACGGCTGACGAAAGGACAGCGCCGTTCTTGATCGGATACTATTCCGCTGCAAGGTCTATTCGGTGGGAAGCGAGATCGCTGAAACTTGCACGCACACGAACTCCCGCGCAGTACGCTACGCCGAGCGCGACCTACTCACTGTTGCGAGGCGTCCATTCCATTAGCGAGGATACAGAAATGCCGCGCAGCAGTAGCTAAGTGGACCGGCACGAACCCAGCCGGCTTCAGCCGGGTTCTTTCAGTCAATATGGCGAATATCGTACCCGTCGGTCTTGGCAATCAACTTTCGCAAGTGATTGCCATCAAAGCGAAGCCACATGATCGAAGAATCCGATGTAGCGGCTTCGACTTCGGCAGTGCGAACGTGCCGGCCGTCGCGCCGAATTTCGATTGTGCGCCCCACCAGCAGGTTCCATTCGTCCATTACTTCCGGCAGCGGTGTCCTTCCTTCCACTCCCATGGCTTATCCTCCGGGACTCGACGGGTTCAGTGAAGGAGTTCGCGGGTCATTCCGAAGGGAACTCTGTCCGACAAAGACGCTGTGTAGTGGCCGGGCCCGTGGCGTGTTACCAGGATCCCGTGCGACTTACTAAGCATGGCAACCCCCTGAAGTTGGCTTACAGCTACTTCTAACCGCTCGTCAAGAACGGAGTGGCTGCTGACGTGGATGTCGATGGGGTCAGCGAGTGCGGACATTACATGCCTCTCGTTTTCTGGCTCATTCAGGTCTATCGGGGCGCTTACTCGATGCGAGAAGGTGCTTTGTGCACAGCCTTGGCCCCCCGGCCCAGACCGGAAGGGTTTAGAACGGATCTGACCGAAAACAAACCGCTGTTAGCACAGAGCGACTACTTCCAGCTTGTCTGTGTCGGTGCCCGGGCACGCGCGAGTCCACTTCCGGCTTCTCAGACAACCGGAACGTTTACCGGGAAGTCCGCTGCGCCCCGAAGGGCACCGTGGGAGATGATCTGCCCGTCCTTGATGACGGTACGCGTCTTGCTTTCGTCCCAGAGGATCGAGGGGTCATGGAAGGGATTCCCGTCTAGCATCACCAAGTCAGCGCAGGACCCTCGGGTGATGCGTCCAAGGTCACCGCGCCGAAGCAGGGCGGCGTTGGTTGATGTTGCCGACCGGAGTGCGCCGTACACACCAAGCACTTCACACTGCAGGCGGAGTCCGGCCAGTTGCTCATCCTCCAAGTCACCCATGAGGTCTGTTCCGAACCCAATTCGGACCCCGGCGGCTCGGGCCAGTGCCACGGCGTTCCTCCCTGCCTCTAACACTTCCCGGTTCTTGGCCGCTCCCACTTTAGTGAGTCCGACTTCCTTGCCGCGTCGTTCCATGGCTTCGTAGGTCACCAGGGTGGGGACTAGATAGACGTCGTGGTCCGCCATTAGTTGGGCTGTTTCGGCATCCAGCAGGTTGCCGTGTTCGATGCAACGAACCCCGTTAAGTACTGAATGGCGAATGGCCTCGGGCGAATATGCGTGAGCCGTGGCGTAGCTGCCCCGGCGGGAAGCCTCCTCCGTTACGACGCGGATTTCCGCTGCGCTGTACTGCGGAACCCAAATCGGATCGACCGGTGAAACGACCCCTCCGGAGGTCATTAGCTTTATGGCGGACGCACCTGTGCGGAATCGGTGACGCACGGCCCGCAGCAGATTATCGGCGCCGTCCACCACTTCGCACATGTGCCCGCCATGGAAGCATCCTCCGTGGTTCGCGGCCCGGATATCGCCGTGGCCGCCTGTCTGGCTTAGCGCCGGGCCGGTGAAGAAGTAGCGTGGACCGGGGTACAGACCCTCCTCGATGGCGCTGGCAAGGCCAACGTCCCCACCGGCAACGTCACGAACCGCAGTGAAGCCGCGGAGCAGTGCTGCCGCGAGGCGGCGTGCCCCGGCAAGTGCGGAATAGCTCAGTGGGCCCGTCTCGTTCCTGGCGGACGTCAGGCTGAGGGCGTAAGCATGAAAATGCGCATCGATAAGTCCTGGAATCACGGTTCGGCCGCCGGCGTCAAGGACGACACCGGTCTCTTCCACCTCCCGCCCTGTGGCGGTGATCCGGCCATCCCGGATGCTGATAGAGCCCTCAATCAGGTCAGGTGATTCACCGTCGAAGATTAGGGCGTTCCGTATTGTCAGGCTTCCCGGAGTGGTCACGTGCGGTTCCTTCCTGTTGTCCCCCGCGGGCGGGCCCCCAATTAGTGCCCGCCCGCGGAGGAACTAGTTGGCGGTGGTAAGGGCTTCTTCGAGCAGATGGACAGACCGCCGTGCGACGTCCACGGCTGCGTCCACCGAACTTTGGTCGTAGCTGCCCTCAGGTGCGAGGAAGTTCATGGATCCGATAGTCTGGCCGTTGCTCACGACCGGAACGTTAACGATGGCCCCGCAGTCCAGTGACTCGATGGTTGCCGAATCAAAGAAGAATGCGCGGACTGCTTCCTTATCCGCCCCCAGGAACGGCTGCTGTCCATTGAGCACCTGTTCCAGCCACACCGGGTTCGTGTCCCCGGCGAGGGCCTTCTTTCCGCCCACCGGATAGACATCGGGATGGGTAGTATAGACGCGGGCCATGCTGGCGCCACTATCGGCAATGACGGAGGCCGTAAAGAGCGTGACACCGACTGCTTCCTGGGCGTGAGCGTACACGTCGTCGAAGGATTCAAATTGGGAACTCATGGAGTCCTTTCTTTTCTTGATGGGAACCCATCCGCTGGCGGTGATTAGTAGCCGTAGTGCGTCTTGGCGAAGTCCTCGGTGATGAAACCGTTGACGATGTCGTATGTGATGTCCTCGCGGGAGCGCTTGGAGACCTCTCCGAAGCCGCCGCCGCCTCCCACGGCGAGGCGGACGACGTCGCCGGCCTTGACCTTGTGGGCGTTCGCCTTCAGGGTGCGGACCTCATCGCTGCGGCCGGGGTTGATCACAACTTCGGGGCCCTGGGCGTCTGATCCGCCGAAGAGCCCCCAGGCGGGGGTCTTTGACCGTTCGAACCAGAGTCCGACGACGCAGTCGGCCAGGAATTCGTATTCGCGGACCACGCCGTTGCCGCCGCGGTACTGCCCGGGGCCGCCGGAGTTGGGGCGGATCGAGTACTCGTTGATCCGGAACGGGTAGCGGGTCTCCAGCATCTCGATGGGCAGGTCCTTGAGGGAGCCGTTGACGTTGTTGATCATGGCGGATTCGCCATCCGTGCCCTGCCAGGCACCCCAGCCGCCCAGAGTGGCTTCCATGGTGACGAAGTTCCGGCCGAAGCGGGCATCGAACCCGGCGGCGGTGATGATCATTGAGTCACCGTGGCTGGCGCTGGCGACGCGTTCGGGCATGGCCGGGGCCATTGCCTTGGAGACGAGGTCGATCAGCAGCCCAAGGTGGGAGAAGTACCACTGGCACGGGGCTGGCGTTACGGCGCCGAGCACTGAGCCGGACCGTACCTGGGTGGTCATTGGCCGGAAGGATCCGCCATTGGAGTTGGACTCCGGGCTGACGAGGAGTTTGTAGCCCACGCGAAGTGCCGAGACGGCCTGGGCGGCGCCGCAGTTGACCGGACCCGTGGTCTGGTCCGCCGAGCCGGTGACGTCGAAGTCAACGGTGTCGCCGGCTACGGTGATCCGCAGCTTGATCGGAATGGGAGTGTCCAGATTGATGCCGTCGTTGTCCAGGAAGCCCTCGGCTTCGTAAACCCCGTCCGGGATGTTGCGGACAGTCGCACGCTCGATTTCCTCCGTTTGGCGGAAGATCTCATCCCGGGCGGCATCCAGCTGCTCCATCCCGTACCGGCCCACGAGCTCCTTCATCCGGGTGGTCCCCATCCGGAGGGCGGCGATCATCGCGTGCATGTCACCGATGGTCTGGTAGGGGAAGCGCACGTTGGTCCGGATCAGGTCCACAACAGAAGTCTCAACTCCGGCTTCGACCAGCTTGACCGGCCCCATCCTGAAGCCCTCTTGAAAAATGTCCGTCGAGTCCATCGAACCGCCGACATCCTTGGACCCCATGTCCATCCAGTGAGCACGGGTGGCCGCGAATCCGACCACCGCGCCTTCGTCGAAGATCGGAGCAAAAATCGTCACATCGTTCAGGTGGGTGCCGCCCAGGTATGAGTCGTTGAGAATCCAGATGTCCCCTTCCTGCCAGACCGTGCGGCCGTACATCTCCTCCACGGCGATGGAACAGGTTTCCAGGTTGCCTAGGAACAGCGGCAGACCGGCGGACTGTCCGAGCACGCGGTGCTCGGTGTCCAGGAGGGCCACGACGCAGTCCCCGCCCTCGTAGAGGATGGGTGAGTAAGCGGAGCGGATCAGGGTGGCGTTCATGTCATCCGCGGCGCTGGTGAGCGCATTGCGGATGATTTCCACGGTGACGGGGTCCAGGGTTTTGACTGCTGTAATTGTCATTTTTTGTACCTCAGTTTCCTTCGACGTCTTCAGAGCGGATGACCAGGGAGCCGAACTCGTCGACCTTGACGTTGAACCCGGGGGGCACCACGGTGGTGGCGGTCTGCTCCACGATGATGGCGGGTCCTTCGAATGTGTGGCCGGCGCCGAGGTCGTCACGGCGGACCACGGTGGTGTCGTGTTCGACGTGGTCAAAGACCACGCGGCGGATTTCGTGCTTGAACTCCGGGCCCTGTGCGGTTACGTAACTCGGAGCTTCCAGCCGCCCCAGGTCGCCCACGGCCTGCGTGCGCAGCGTGACGATTTCGATCGGGGCGCCAAGATTGGAGTGGCCGTAGCGCTCGTGGTACATCCCGGAGAAACGGACAGCGAGGTTGGCGACGAAGTCCGGAGACTCGGGTTCCTCAGCGGACGTCAGCGGAACGTTCAGGGAGAACTCCTGCGACTGGTAGCGGACGTCCACAGACGCCGTGGTGGCGCGGCTTTCCTCCGGGACCCCTTCCGAGATCAGGGACGACAGGCCTTCGGCTTCCATGGAGCGCAGGATGCCGGCCATGTCGGCCACGTCGATGTCTTCGTCGAGGTAGAAGTACGGTTCGGAAAAGTCCTTGCGGATGTTCGTCTGCAGCATGCCCCAGGCGGAGAAAGCGCCGGGGAAGCGGGGAACGACCGTTTCCGGGATCCCGAGTTCCTTGGCCAGGAACACGGCGTGCATGGGGCCGGCACCGCCAAAGGCCACGAGGGCGAAGTCGCGGGGTTCGATGCCGCGGGAGATGGTGATGGTCCGGATCGCCTGGGCCATTTGGGAGTTGGCGACGTCGCAGATGCCTTCGGCCATGGCGATGGGGTCCAGGCCGAGCTGATCACCAACTGTTTTCAGGGCTGTGATCGCGGCTTCACGATCCAAGGCGACCTGTCCGCCGGCGAACCAGTCGGGGTCGACACGGCCGAGCACCAGGTTGGCATCAGTGACTGTGGGTTCCGTCCCGCCGCGGCCGTAGCAAGCCGGTCCGGGGGTTGCTCCCGCGGAACGCGGCCCGACCCGGAGGCCTCCGGCTTCGAGCCACGCGACGGAGCCGCCGCCAGCGCCGACGGTGTGGATGTTCACGACGCTCATGAGCATCGGCAGACCTTCAAGGTGGGCCTCCGTGGAGACGTCCGGCTTGCCGTCGACCACCAAGGAAACGTCAAAGGATGTGCCGCCCATGTCCACACCGATGAGGTTGCGGTTTCCCGAGACACCGGCCAGTTCGACATCGCCCATGGCACCGCCGACCGGGCCGGAAAGCAGTGTCTGCAGCGGACGCTTACGGGCGGACTCGGCGGTAAGCACGCCGCCGGAGGACTGCATAATGTGCAGCGGGGCTTCCACTCCCCGGTCACCGAGTTTCTCTTCTAAGTCCAGGAGGTAGTTGCGTACGACCGGCCCCGTGTAGGCCTCGACGACGGCGGAGGACGTGCGCTCGTATTCGCGCCATTCCTTGGCTGCTTCGTGCGAAAGGGAGACTGTGAACTCTTCCCCGAGTTCCTCGAGCAGGATTTCGCGGGCCCTGAGTTCGTGCGAGGGGTTCTTGTAGCTAAACAGGAACGCAACGGCGACGGCGCCGTAGCCCTCCTCCACTGCCCGGCGCGCTGCGTGGCGGACTGCCAGTTCGTCCAAAGGCGCGAGTTCCTGGCCTTGACTGTCCAGTCTGCCACCGACGCCGATGACGTCCTTGCGCTCGATCAGCGGGGCAGGCTTGCGGTACTGAGCATTGTAGAGCTCAAGCCGGGGTCCGCGGGCGATGTGATAGGTATCTTCGATGCCGGCCGTGGCCAGCAGTAGCACGGGAACCCCACGACGTTCTAGGAACGCATTAAGGCCCTGGGTGGTGCCGTGGACCAGGAAATCGATGTCCGATAGATCATCAACTATCGATTCGAGGCCTGCGATGACTCCGGCGCTCAGGTTCCCCGGCGTCGTGGACGCTTTCGTAGCCGCGTAGGTTCCGGCGGCCTGGTCGTACGCCACGATGTCAGTAAAGGTTCCGCCGATATCCATCGACACCCTGTAGTTCGGCATGTGTATCTCCTCATGGTCTTGGAATGGAACTTCGTGTGTGGGAGATCACGGTACATACGGGGCCAACCAAGATGGTGGGCATACTGCATGATTCGGCTACAGCCGTACGGGCAGAGTGCATAACAGTGTGTGCGGGCACCAGCACTGTCGAGGCCGGTGGCTCGGCGCCATCGGCGTGAGTTTACTGAATCGGCGCTTGTCCCTCTCGCGGGCGACAACGAAGACGCTTCCGGGTGGGTTAAGTAGCCCGGGCCATTCTGGCCGGGCAGGCACAAGTGCTGGAACGAACCGTGGCTGGCGCCCCTTTGGCGATTCCTCTCGGACGCCTGGCGCCAGTCCGAAAGGCCTAGCAGCAACGGCGGATAGAGCCTGCCCAATGTCCCCAAAACAAAGTCTCTTTGACCTGGGCAGAGGGTGCGCATCTAGAAGAGCAGTGCTTTACGCCCAAACAGGCGATTCAGAAAAGTGCAAAGTGAACACTATCTGAGCGCTCTCCGTTTGTAGTGTGAGTGCAATCACTCGGCGGGAGGCTAGGGCGAGCTACCCCGAGTGGAGGCTTGGGTGAGCTGCTCCGAGGTGAATTCATTGAATTCCTTGATATCCGGACTGTTCTCCGTGCACAGAAACGCTGCGTGTACTTCTTATCCTGTCCAAAATATCGGAGGTCAAGACATGTCCAGTATCGACCCACTCATTTCAGGGCAAGCGCCCGGGACGGCGAGCCCGCCTCGCTCCATGGCCGTCGGGCACGCGTTCCGCGACATGCCTTTCGGGTCCATCCACTTTAAAATCTGCGCGGTCCTCTTCTTCGCTTTCGCAATCGAAGCCTGGGAAATGCTCATGCTCACTTACGTGGCTGGTGATCTGGCTACTAGCCTGCAGGTCGGCATGACGCAGGTAGGAATAGCCATCTCGGCGCTCTTCCTGGGCATGATCCCCGGGTCACTAATTTGGGGGCCCGTCTCTGACCGGATCGGGCGCAAAGCCACGTGTGCATGGAGCTTCGCCGGTTATGGCGTCTTCACGCTCCTGAGTTGCTTCGCACCGAACTTTGAGACCCTCTCGGTGGCTCGCTTCCTCTCCGGGCTGTTGTTCTCCGGTGTCTTCACTGTGACTTTCCCCTATTTTGAAGAGCTGCTCCCGGTTAAGGTCCGCGGAAAGGCCACGGTCTATCTTGCCGCAGGGTGGCCGATTGGTATTCTGGCCGCCCTCGGCACCGCTGCTCTGATCGGCGGGCACGGCTGGCGCTGGGTCATTGCTGTTAGCGCACTTGCCAGCCTGTGGGGCATCGTTCTGTACAAGGTCGTTCCGGAATCCCCGTACTGGCTCGCGAGGCGGGGGCGGAATGAAGAGGCGCACGATGTCCTCGACCGTCTGGGAGCACGCGGCATTTCCCGTGGCACCATTTTCACCGTGTCGGAGGGCGAGAAGCAGTCCATCTGGGGCCTCTTCAGGGGGAGGATGGGCCGGATCACGGTCATTCAGGTCCTCATCAACTTCACCTTCTCTTGGGGCTACTGGGGACTTCAATCGTGGATGCCGACATTGCTTGAAGGGCGAGGACTGAGCGCCTCATCAAGCTTTTCCTTCATTGCCCTGAGCGCGGTCCTCATGATCCCCGGATACATGACGGCCTCCTACCTGACCGGACGCTTTGGCCGCAAATGGATATTCACGATCTACGTCCTCGCTGCCGCCGGCGGCGGTTTCTTCTTCGCGACAGCCTCAACCGAGACCGAGATGTATGTCGGCATGTTCTCTCTGGCCTTCTTCGCGCTGGGAGCCTGGGGTGTCTGGGACACGTGGATGGGCGAGCTCTATCCCTCGGCCCTTCGTGGCTCAGGTTACGGGTTCGGGATCTTCGGTCAGCGCGTCGCAAATACGGTCGCACCGAGTCTTGTCGGGTTCCTCCTAGCCTCCGCCGCCGGAGTCACCTCGACAATTCTGTTTATCAACATGTTCTTGTTTGTCACGGTCATCCTCGGCCTGTTCTTGCCCGAAACCGAAGGAAGTGAATTGGAATGAACACCCCCACCGACAATCTCTACGATCTCTCGGAGAACGTCCGAATCCTGTGGATCAACCCGCTCTACACCGATGTGTACAATCGAGCGATGGCGGATTCCTTTCGCCAGATAGTCCGTCCCGGCACCGAAGTTGATGTCGTTTCCCTTGACGGAGAGGGCCCCTCCCACGTTGAATACAACGCTTTCGAGGCTCTCATGCTTCCGCAGCTGTTGCGCACCGTGCGGTGGGCGGAAGAAGAAGGCTACGACGCCACCGTCATCGGTTGCTTTTACGACCCGGCGCTGCGGGCGGCACGCGAAATCACCGACCGCATGGTGGTTGTAGGCCCGGCGCACTCGGCGCTGAGCATCGCCGGCAGTCTGGGCGAGCGATTCTCCATCCTCGTCGGACGGAAGAAGTGGATTCCCGAGATGGCCGAGAACATCCACCGTTGCGGCGCATCAGAGCGCCTTGCCTCGTGGCGGGTGCTTGAGATGGGCGTCGATGACTTCCAGGAGAATCCCGCACTCACGGAAGAGCGGATCATGAGCGAAGCCCGCAAGGCCGTGGAGCAGGACGGCGCAGACGTCGTCATCCTCGGCTGCACGGCCGAATTCGGGTTCTTCCGAACGGTTCAAGAGGAAATTGGCGTACCCGTGATCGATGCGACCGTGGCCCCGCTCAAACACGCCGAGCAGCTCGTCGACTCGGTCCGTCGGTTCGGTTGGACGCACAGCAAGCGCCTGGGCTACGACGGGCCCACGGTCCAAGAACGCCAACGGTTCTTCCCGGCTCTCGAGCCAAAGCACATGGTGTCAATGACCACGGTGTCCTCGTAAATACATTGCACCGCTCGTCACGCCGACTGCTTGCGCGTCACAGAGCCCCTCCACCCCTACGGCATCTTTGGCCGGAGGTTACCCCGATACCCTCGCTTGCCTTGACATCCCGTGATCGAGGCAGGCGAGGGAACCCTTGCGGGTCACCAGCAATGCGGGACGGGTAACCGCATCCTTCCCATAACCCGGCGGCATCAGCGCCGGCTAACCCAATCAAAATCAAACGTGGCATTTAGCACCACGCATAAACGGAGGTAAGGCGATGTCCAGACGGAGCCTATGTATCAACCCCACGATGACCCACGCTTACCATGTCCAAATCGGACTGCTGTCCCCCCTCAAGCCCAACCTCTCGCTGGTCCAGCGATGAGCAGGCCGGAATCCGCGGTTGTCTTCCGCAAATTAGGCGGCCCCGAAGTGCTGGCCGTCGAAGCTGCTTCTCCACGTCAAGTCGCGGCAAACGATGTCCGCATCAACGTCGCAGCTTTCGCACTCAACCGGGCAGATCTGATGTTCATCCACGGAGAGCATTACACCATCCCGGTGTTCCCCTCGCGCATTGGGTCCGAGGCAGTGGGTACCGTCACCGAGGTCGGCGAGAACGTCACCGCCTTAACCATCGGCGACCGCGTCACGAGCATTCCCTTCTTCACCGCAACCGACGGCGTGCAGGGAACAACAGCCGTCCTCCCGGCAGACTACCTAACCCTTGCTCCACCGGAACTTTCGGATGCCCAGGCTTGCTCTGTTTGGATGCAATATCTCACTTCATACTTCGCCTTCGCGGAGGTAGCCAATCTCGGATGCGAAGACACAGTGCTCGTCACTGCCGCCGCCAGTTCGGCCGGGCTTGGCGCCATCGAGATCGCACGCGCACTGGGGGCGAAGGTGGTCGCGACGACACGGTCGGAGAAGAAGCGATCGCTCCTCCTCGAGGCCGGCGCAAACGCAGTAGCCCTCGCGGGGGTCGATGACCTCGGCGAGGTCATCGACCGAACCACCGATGGCAAAGGCGTGCGGGTCGCTTTCGATCCTGTCGGAGGAGAGTCCCTCGGCACCTACGTCGATCACCTCGCGCCCAACTCCGTCATTTTCGGCTACGGAACGCTGAGCGACTCGCAGCCCGTTATCCCCATGGCGGCAATGTGCAGAACTCAATCGGTTTTCCACCCGTACTCAATGTTCAACCATGTCGGACGGGCCGATGAGCGGCGGCGAGGTGTCAACTTCATCCTCGAGCGGATTAGCTCCGGGGCCCTGCGGCCCAGAGTCGACAGGGTCTTTGCTTTCGACCAAGTGCTTGATGCCTACCGCTACATGGAGTCGAACGAACAGTCAGGGAAGATCGTCGTCCAAATAAGTTAGCCCTGCCGGGCCTGGATCCGTGTCCGTGGAACAGTCCGGCGGGCACGGACCAGGGTTGGGCTCCGGCATGGACCACGCCGTCACGGACTGCTGACGGATGGAGACGCGCGCCGTGCTCGTGCCCGGCGTTCGATAGGGGCAGTTTAAGCGCTGGCCGAAGCCAGAAATCCTCGGCCCAATCATTGAAGGAATCAGACCGGGAACTCAGGGAGTCCTTTCTGGTTTTCGAGGGGGTCTTCGGAGGTCGTTTTGCCTGTCACAGATCGCCGCAGCACTTTGATGATGAGGTGGACGGACAGCAGCTCAGCGGGGATATCAAGCGGGACACCGAGATCCCGTGCCCGGTTAAGCCGGGCCTGCAGGGTGTTCCGGTGCAGGTTGAGGGATTTCGCGGCGAGGCTGACTGAGCCGCGGTGATCGAGGAAGGCGGCCACTGCGGTAATAATCACGTCGCGGTCAGGGGAGGTCATCAGTCGCGGCAGTGAGAGTTCTGCCACGAGCGCGACGGCGTCCATGTCGACGAAGGTCGTGGCCGCGACCACCCCGAGGCTGGCGAAGCCGAGAACCGTGCCGGACCCCGTTGACCGGGCGGATTGTGCAGCCAGCCGCGCCTCACGCACGATCAACGCCAGCGCCGGGGCATCCTCCTGCCATCGGGACAGTCCCGCCACCAGGCCAAGCTCGGCAAGAGCAGGCCCCAGACGTGTCCTGATTCGGCTTTCGAGCTGGGTCGAGGCGTCCTGATCCCCGGCCGGTACGAGCGTCAGCCAACCGCCTTGAACCTCAGCCAAGGGGCTGCGTACTGTGACCTTGCGCCAGAGCAGGCGCAACACGGCCGTCAGCTCGGGCCGATGGTCCTGCACCTGCCCGCTGCTGAACCACACGGCCATGTACGGCTCCCCTTCGCGCCAGCCCAACTGGGTCAGCAGATGCCGGTGTTTTTCCTCGAACTCCGCGCCCGACGCGGCAGGGTCCTGATCCAACCCGGCGATCGCCGCTGTGGGAACGGCCCGGGCAGTACTAAGTACCTCCTCCAACAACCAGGCAGCCTTCACCGCGGGGGTGGCCACCTCAAGGATTGAGCGCACCAGCCGCAGGTTGTGGACGCCGGAAGTGGGCGCGCGGGCCGTGAGGGTACCACGGACGACGCTATTGGCCCCGCCGACTTCCACGGTGATGACTTCGTCAGTCTCCCGTGGAGCCAGCCCGGCGGAGGCCAGAACCACGCCGTCGTACTCCAGCGAAACTCCGACCCCGTCCAGTTCCCTGGAAATCGTCTTGAGGACATCACCGAGTGTGGTGTCCTTTGCGACTGTCCGGGCGACCCTGGCCAGTTCCGCATCGACCACAGACAGGGCAGCGCCGATCTCGGCCGCCAGCGCCAAGGCAAGCGCTGCAGGCTCCCCGTCAGTGGCCAGCAGCGTGATGCCCAACCGCTCCGCCAGTCCGACCGCCGCGCTTGCATAGACGCTGCCGGCCACGACGACGGCGCTAGCCCGCCGCTCCCACGCATGGCGCAGCGCCGCGGACACCAGCCAACCCCCTGATCCCATCTCTGAGGAGAGGACCACCACAGTATTGGGCCGCACCTGCCGGATCGCCTCAAGCTGGGAGACGAGGACAACACTTTCTATCAACCCGCTGGATGGAGTGAGATATAGCGGCGTGGCACCACGGAGGGAACCGTGCGCCAATAGCGCGACAACATCGAGCCGGGTTTCATTTTTCGATCTACGCATGTCGCCGCCTTGGGTGCACAATCGGAATGCCGAAGGCCTTGGGCTCGGTAAGATCAAGCCCCGCCTCCGAATACCACTGCGCCGCTGCCGAGAACTTCACGATGTCGATGACGTCGCCCACCTGGACGTCCTCGAGGTTGACCACCGTGCCCTGCTCGGAATTAAGTAGCGTCACCATGTCCGGGACGGCTGCTGTTACCGCGCCATCCACGAGGACCAGCAGGATCTCATTCTGGATTTCAAGACGGACGATGCGTCCGGTGGTTTCGTCTTCGAGCGTTACGCTGGACGGCTGCGCCGGCAAGCCGAGGTCGGTGGGCCGGGAAAGGCTTTCGATGTGGCTCACGCGGGCCCGGGCGATGCGCGTGGCGCCGAGGAGATCGGCGAGCAACAACAGCTTTCTATCAACCGAGGTGCTCGCGTCGAGGATTTGCCCGATCCGGATCATCCGGCTGATGGAGCCATGAACGCCATGCTCCCTCAGCTGTTGTGCGGAACACGGATACATGGCGGTGGCAGCCCAGCCGCCGAGTTCGGTCACCAGCGCACGCACCAGCGTCTCGGCCCGCTGCGGGCTTTCGACCTCGACCACCGCCCGTTCCCCGGTTACCCCCATGAGCGCGATAGGGCCGATCGCCACATTTCCAATGTTCAGAGTTGTCTGGCTGATCAAGGGGAAAACGCGGCCCATGGGGTCGGAATCGATGACGGGCAGCGAGGACTGCAGCCCAACCATGAGGGGGACGATTCCGTTGATGTTGGCGGCGGCGAGCGAATAGATCGCCCTCACCCTCCGGCCGAGACTGGCCTCGATGGCACTGATGCAGCCGAGGAACTCATCGCCCACGGGAGGCATATCGGCGATGAAAAGGCCCTGCGTTACCATTCCGACCGCCACCACCAGATCATCGGGAGCAAGCTCGTCGACGGTGATGAGTTCCAATGACCGATCCTCCATCCCCCGCTGGATCATCTCTGCGTAGACGTAGATGGCCGTCGGGTCGATGGTGCAAGCCAGGAAGTGGGCACCTGTTCTGAGGTTCCGGACGTCCTCGGTAGTGAGTACGGTGCTCATGGGTTGATTCCCCGCGCGGCTGCGGGCAGCACGTGTTCCTCGTCGGCGGACGTTTCTCCTGCCGCCTGGACCCGGATTCGAACGATTCCGGGGTTGCCGTAGGGCATGGCAAAGACGTTCGATTCAATGATGTGGGTCTGCCCGGGGCTGGCGCCCAACTGGACCGCCGCTGAGTGGGCGTCCTCTTCGGCGAGGTTCTGAACGCGTTGCAGGTCAACCCGGCCACTGACGGTCTCGAGCCTGTCGATCCACGCCGTCAGCGGGGCCACGGCAGATCCTACCAGCGCGGCGTCCTGCAGCGCCGGCAGAGTGGGCACCAGCCCGAAGGGCAGCGCACTCTCCTGCCACTCGCGGAGGTCGGCAATCACGGAGGGGACGTCGGTGCGAACCGGATGGTGGACGGTGTACGGCTCCAGAATGGCGGCGTTGCTGGCGAGGCTTGCCTCAAATCCTTGGCGAATGAGGCTTCTGGCGACAGGCAGCCCTCCACGGGTGTGGCCCACGCTGACCCCGGCCTCCATGCAGAGAATGACTTCCCCCTCGGGGATTCCCGCCAACGTGGCCGCGCCAAGGATTCCCATCGCGGGCTCGGCGCGCAACCCGTGCACAGGCGCCAAGGCCAGCCGTGACAGAGGTGCGCGGCCGCCGTCGTTCTTTGCAAACGACAAGAGGGTGGCCGGGAACTGGCGCCGGCCTGCCTCCTCAAGCATGGCAGCCAGCTCTTCCCCCGTCTCCATCAGGGCGCTGTTAAGGATGGCCGTGTAGTCGCGGTCCCGGAAAACGCTGGAATAGAAGTCATTGGAAATACTGATCCGCATGTCTCTGTCGTTGCTTAGGATGGCATCAGCTATGCGCGTTTCATGGTCCTTTGACGCTGTCGAACCGACGGAAGTGATCGCCACGTTCCGCACGTCCCCGGCAAGGATGCCGGGTAGATCGGCCAGGAACGCCTCCAGGTCCAACCGGGCCAGAGTCCGACCCCGCAGGTCGTGACCCCCGCGGACATGCACGGTCCGGGTCACTGCCGGCTGAACAAGGGCTGGAAGCACGGTCATGTGAAATTCGTCCGCGGGGGGACGGGGCGAAATACGGATGGCGACGACGTCGGCCAGTTTCCGCTCCACCAAGACCCGTCCGACGTCGGCAGTGATCTCCGTGATGCCTGACCCGAACTCCCGACGGAGCCCGGACAGGGACGACTCCAATGCTTCCGACAAGCTGCCCGCGTGCACCTCCCGAGCGGAGGAAACTGCAGTGCGCCCGTCCAGTACAACGGTCCGGCAGTTGGTTCCCTGTAGCCGCAGTCCCACTCTCATTGTTCAGTTCCTGCCTGGCGTCTACCAACGATGAGTATCTGCCGAGTGGTGAATGTCTTCCATGTGTATAGAGTGCACCACTGGCCGTCATCTAATGCTGCGTCTGCATCTGATCGATCTGCTCCGCTGCCTGCTCCCCCAGGTCGCTAAAGAACGTCTCCCGGTCCTGAATCTGTGCGTAATGCGTCAGGCTGGCCTCCCGCCACGCCTCCTGTGCTTGCCGTACTTGTCGCTGACCCACGGAAGGCTGGAAAGTCTGTCAGTACCAGAGTCTGTAAGTCGTTTCCCGCAGACCCAGAGCGGATATTACGTCAAGCTGAGTAAGTCGCAGTCAAGGCCTCTAGGTTTTCCGGCTCGAGAACATGTTCGATAGCCATGATTCCTGCCCCGATGACCCCGGCGTCGGCCCCGGTGCGGGCTTGAACGATTGAAAGGTGCTGGGTAGCCAAGGGGGTGGAGCGTGAATAGACAACTTCCCGCATCCCCGCGATGAGCTGTTCACTCGCTTCAGCCATCGAGCCGCCGATAACAATAACGGACGGGTTGAGGATGCTAACGCACATGTTGAGGACCTCACCTATATCCCTGCCCGCCTGGCGAACAGTCTGGCTCGCCAGGAGGTTTCCTTTCTGGACCAGGGCAACCACGTCACTGTCGCGCTCCAGTTCTACGCCCTCAGCCCTCAGAGCCGCCGCCATAGCCGGCCGTCCGGCAATGGCTTCCAAGCACCCGATATTGCCGCACCGGCAGGCGATGCCTGCCGCCCGCCCGATTGCAATGTGCCCAACATCGCCTGCAGAGCCGTCGGCACCGCGCTGCAGCTGTCCGCTGCTGATGATTCCGGAGCCGATGCCCGTGGCGACTTTGACGAAAATCATGTTGTCGGACTCCGGCCACGCCACGGCCCGCTCGCCGAGAGCCATGATGTTGACGTCGTTATCCACTAGCACAGCCACGTCGTAGCTGCGCTGGACATAGCGGGGAACATCGAATCCGTTCCAACCCGGCATGATCGGCGGCTGCGAGGGTTTCCCGGAAGAATGCTCCACCGGACCGGGAAGCCCGATGCCTACAGCGACGACATCACTCTTTTTCCGCCCCAGCCCTGCCACCAGTGAATCGATTGTGGCCGTGAGCCATTCGAGCACCGGCTCGGGTCCCGCAGCGATTTGGATCTCCTCAGTGCCCTTGCTCAGGGTATTTCCGGCGAGATCCATAATTGCCACCGTGCCGTGGGTTGCACCGATATCCGCTGCCGCAACCACCCTCGCGGTGGGGTTGAACGCCACCAGGGCCGACGGCCTGCCGCCGGTGGAGGCCGCGTCACCGACTGGGGCAATGAAACCGGTCTTCATCAGTTCGTCAATGCGCGACGTGATGGTGGAGCGTGCAAAGCCAGTAGCTGCCGACAGTTCAGAACGCGTGCGCGGCCTGCCGTCCCTCAGTATCTGGAAGAGCTCGCTCGCACCGAATCCGGGCGCATGCTTTAAGACTCTCGTGCTTGGAGACTGGCCGTCTCCGTCGGTCAAGGTCCGCGTCAAGGTCATCAAGGCCCTTTACTGCTAGGGCTCCGCGCGGCAGCGGGAGCGGTGGTTGTAGTTGAATCCTCATGACCGGGCTTACCGTTGCTTGAGTTCCTTCTATCATTAGACCAAAGATGACAGACGCCGTGCAGAAGTACCGGGCCCCACCTGGCATGTGTCACGACACCGGTCCCGATCTCTTACTTGGTCAGGCCGTTGTAGGCACTACGCACGTAGGCGTCGGAGGCCCTGAGTTCCCGGCCAATCTTTTCCAGGCTCCAGCCGTGGGTTCCGTGGCACTTTATGCTGGCTGCTCCTTGGTAGCCGGCGCGCTGAAGCTCTGACAGCAGGAACCGGTGGTCCAGCGTCCCTTCCGGTGAAGGGAGCTGCTTCTCGCCGGGACCGAAATTCAGTCCGTCCACGCCGTGGCGGTAGGAGCGGTCCACGTCCCAGATGTAGTAGTAGTAGAGCCTCTTGCGCTCGGTCAGGAAGGCGATGACTTCGCTGATGGTCTCCTGCATGACCCACATGTGCGGGGGCGCCAGACAAACGCCCAGGTAGGGATCGTCGATGTCGCGGACGAGGCGCTTGATCTGGGCGAACGTGTCCACCCCTTCATCCCACCGTTTGTCTTCGTTGCCGCCCGCTTCGAAATCGGCCGAAAAGGGAACCGTGAGGTGGTTTTCAACCGCGATGCGCACGCCTGCCTTGGCGCCTGCTTCCACTATCGGCGGCAGGAAGGTCCCGACAAAGTCGGGGTAGTTGGCTTCGCAGTCGAAAATGACCGTATCGATCCCCAGATCGGCCGCAAACTGGACCCGCTCCAGGATCTCGTCCTGATTCTTTCCGTAAACCGTGAGACCGCACGCCTTCATGCCGTACTTCGCCAGGAGTTCGCGGATCTTTCCGGGGTCATCGCCCGGGTGGACGTGGTGGGCCAAGGGCGCGGCCGAAGACCAGAGATTCACCTCAGTGAAGCCGATGTCCGCCAGGTCTCTGACTGCATCTTCGAGTGACATGTCGTGGTACGGGAGGATCTCTGCGGTGTAGCGGAACATGCTGCTTGTCCTTTTCTTAGATATCGACGCTGAAGCTTGCGGTGTCAGTTCCAGACGAATACGGCTTTTTCGGTCTCGCGCCGATCGAAGGCTCCGAATGCCTGCTCGGCGTCTTCCAGGGAATATTCGTGACTGATGATGGCTTCGACGTCCACTTTGTTGTCATCGACAAAGCGCAGGATCTCCTGCCACTCGCCCAAGGGGAAGTACCAACCGCCGACCACGGTGAGGAGCTTGCGGATGACCTGGTCGCTGGGGTTGATTTGCGTGGCACGGGATTCGCCAACAAAAGCGACGCTTCCCAACTTCGCCGCCGAGTCCAGAGCGGTGTTCTGGCCCGCGGGGTTGCCGGAGCAATCAATGGCGACTTCGACACCGCGGCCACCGGTCAAGCCCAGAATCGCGTCAACGGCGTCAGCGTCTTTGCTGTTCACGACGCTGTCTGCTCCCAGCGCGCGGGCCTGCTCCAAACGCTCATCGAGGATGTCGACGGCGATCACCCGGGCACCGAAGGCTTTTGCAACGAGTACGGCGGCCGAGCCCATCGGGCCCAGGCCAATTACTGCAACAGTTTTGTTGCCGCTGACGCCCATCTTTTTCTGCACGTGGTACTGACTACCGATCATGTCGGTCATGACCGCCCCGGCCTTGAAACTGAAATGAGCCGGCAACGGCAGGGCGTTCCGGGCCGCAATGGTGAAGTACTCCGCATCCCCGCCCGGGAAATCAAATCCGAAGCATTTCCATTCAGGGCAGAGCATCGAATAGCCCTGGCCGCAGTATTCGCAGTGGCCGCACCCGACGGCCAGGTGTGCCGCCACGCGGTCGCCCGCCTGAACACCTGTGACTGCACTTCCGACTGACACCACGACCCCTGCTGCCTCATGGCCGGGCACCACATCACCCGTATCGGCCGATTCGCCGCCGACAATCGGGTTGCCGTAGTAAAGGCTCATATCGCTTCGGCAGATAGCCGAGGCCATTGTCCGCACCAGTACTTCGTGAGGCTCCGGCTCCGGACGTTCCCTGTCGGCAACGAGGACCTTCTTGTCCCCCGGAAGAATTACTGCACGCACTGTTGCGTCTCCTTCGTATTGACCTTGCTGTCTGTTGAATGTCGCCGAACGAAATGAAGGTGCCGTGGCAACGAACCCTCTGTGAGGGCCACTCTTCGCGTCATCAGGTTGAATCCCTGTACCGATTATGACATCGGACACATGGCCTATGTCAATAGACAAGCAAAAGCTTGATTACTGACAGTCAATAGTTGCCGGATTGGTTCTTAGCCCTGCAGACAAGCTCCGTTGGCTGCTCCGATGCCCCGCACAGTCGCCGCCAAGCCGGCTCCGGACCGGAGATAACGCGGATTAATGGCTGAACGCAGCCGGAAGTGCGATTCCTTCTCGCAACTTTTGCTTGACTACCAACAAAAGTCACCCTAGTCTGTTGTGAGGCGGATCACCGCCCGCGATCACTGGAACGGCGCCTGCTGCGGTTAGAGACAGGCACCGAAGACGAAAGACAGGCCCATGTTCAAAACTCAGAGTCGAGTGTCAAAGTCCCGCTTGGTGGCGGGGCTGGGTGTCGCGGTGACGGCCGCCCTGTTCGCAACGGGCTGCACAGCCGAGTCCCCCAGTCCCAATGCCAGCGCCGCGAAGCCGGCCGAGCTGAGGATGCTGTACACAACGGACGAGGCCAATAGCGCGGCTGTGGCGTCGCTGGTCCCGCAGTTCAAGGAAAAGCTGGGAATCGACCTCAAGATCGACAACCAGCCCTATGACGCCCTCCAGCAGAAGGTCTTTTCCGAGTTCGCATCCAGCAGCAGCTACTACGACATCGTCGTCGTCGACACTCCGTGGGCACCTGCCCTGGTCCAGAACCTGGAACCGCTGACCCCCTACCTGCAGAACAAGGATCTGAACCCGGCGGTGGCTGATTCCAACGTCGGCGACTTCATCCCCAAGGTTTTCTACGACACAGCCGTCTACAACGCTGAGTCGCCGCTCAAGCGATACCCGGAAGAAACGGCCAAACCGGACCCCTCGGCGATCAAGAGCGCCGGATTCGACATTTACGGGCTTCCGATCCAGTCAAACGTCGCCGTCATGGGATACCGCAGCGATCTCTTCAACGATCCTCAGCAGCAGGCAAACTTCAAGGCCAAGTACGGCAAGGACCTGAAGGTTCCGACAACGTGGGAAGAATACGCCCAGGCGGCCGAGTTCTTTACCCAGCCGGACAAGAACCTTTACGGCACGACCGTAATGGCCGGCGTCGGAGACTGGGCTACCGATGATTTCAAGACCCTGCTGGCTTCCTTCGGCGGAGACGGCACACTGGTGGACCAGGACCTGAAGCTTGCCTTCAACACTCCGGAGGGCGTCGAGGCGCTCAGCTACTACGCGAAGCTTGCCCAGAGCGGCCATGTACCGCCGGGCAGCACCTCTGCCGACTGGGGAACCACCGCGGAGTCCTTTGACAGTGGACTTACCGCGATGACGATCAACTACCACGACCTCAAGCTGGCGGACAACGTCAAGGGCGGCACCATCGGCTACGCCCCGGTGCCCACGGCTGAAGCAGCGGGCCCGCACTTCGGAACCTGGATGCTGAGCGTGAACAAGAATTCCAAGAACAAGGAATGGGCCTACCAGGCGATCAGCTGGCTCACGGCTGCCGAACAGCAGACAGCGATGACCGCAAAGGCCCTGCACCCGAGCCGCGCATCAGTGTTCGCGTCGATCAAGAGCGACAACCCGATGGCGCCCTTCTACGAGACGCTCGGCAAGTCCCTTGAAGTTGGCGTCGGGCGGGCACGCTTGAGCAACTACACGGAAGTCAGCCACGAAGTAGCCGTCGCCGTGAACAATGCGGCAACCGGTTCTTCCTCGCCCCAGGACGCCTTGAAGACGGCGGCCGACAAGGTGTCAACCCTCCTCAAGTCAGCCGGCTACTGACGTGTCGCTCACCTCACCTAAGGAGCACCAAACATGAAATCCGCAGTCACAGTGCCCGACGCTGGATTGAAGGTTCAAGGCGCCCGTCGTGCGGACGGGCGCAATTCGACCGCTCCGCACGGCACCAAGCGGCCGTCGTGGAGGAAGCGTTCGCTCCCTTGGGCCTATATGGCCCCCGCGATGATCGTCCTTTTGCTGATGACGGTCGCTCCAGCCATCTTTATCTTCTATTCAGCTTTCCGGAACGATAAGATCCTCGGCGGCGCCGGCCGGTTCGTCGGACTGAACAACTTCGTCGAGGCAGTTTCGAACGCGTCGGTCCGCAACGCGTTCGGCATAACGCTTGCGTTTGTGGCCGTGGCAGTCATTTTGGAGATGATTCTGGGCTTTGCGCTGGCCTTGCCGCTGGCGGCACAGACTACCGCTAATAAATGGGGGGCCGCGTTGATGCTGCTGCCCTTCGCGGTGACACCTGCCGTCGCGGCAATGGTCTTCAAGCAGTTGCTCAATCCAAACTACGGGTGGGTCGGCTACTACCTGGGGTTTCTGGGATTCCCGAAGGGAGTCGATCTCCTCGGCGACCCGACTTCCGCCTGGATCGTTCTCTTGATCCTTGACATGTGGCAGTGGACGCCCTTCATTGCACTGATTCTGATGGCGGGACTCCAGTCCCTGCCGGCAGAACCACGGGAAGCCGCCATGGTCGACGGTGCGAGCCCCTGGCAGATGTTCCGCCACATCACCCTGCCGGGCATGGTGCCCTTTATCGCAATCGCGGCGGTCCTCCGCACCATCCAAGCCTTCAAGACCTTCGATTCATTCAAAATCCTGACCGGCGGAGGCCCCGGCGAATCGACCGAAATCATCAATCTCGGCATATACCGCGTCGGTCTTCAAAGCTTCAACGTGGGCCTGGCCTGCGCCCTGGGTGTGATCTTCCTGATCATTCTCTCGCTTCTGGTGCCGCTCATGCTGCGCGTCATCGGCCGCCGGTCCGATCCTGAGGAAATGTAATGACTACTACTTCACCATCCGTCCGCCGCGGGTTAATTGCTCGCGTGATTGTTGGACGCACCTTCCTGTGGGCCTGGCTTCTGGTGGGCCTCGTGCCTCTGATCTTCATGCTCATCACCTCCATCAAACCGGCCGGTCTTGCGAACCAAATACCGCCGGCCTGGGTGTTTACACCGACGCTGGAAAACTACGCCTCCGTGCTGACGGCGGGGGACGGAAAATCCGAAAGTTTCGGTCAGCTCCTGTTCAACAGCGCCATCGTGAGCCTCGGCGCGACGTTGCTGGCCATCGCCGTCGGAGTGCCCGCAGCCTATGCCCTGACGATGAGGGATTTCCGGGCACGAAAGGGCCTGTCTTCCTGGATTCTCTCCACCTACATGTTCCCCCCGATCGTTGCGGTAATCCCGATCTTCGTCTTCGCCGGCCGGCTCGGTCTCATCGACACCTACCCCGTGCTGATCATCCCCTACGCCGCCTTCAACCTGCCCATCGTGGTGTGGATCCTCCGCAGCTCCATCCTGCAGCTGCCGTACGAGATCCAGGAAGCAGCGATGGTGGACGGCGCGTCCCACTGGACCATTCTTCGGCGCATCATCTGGCCCCTGCTGGTACCGTCGGTGGCCACGGCAGCCGTGCTGACCATCGTCCTGTCCTGGAACGAATTCCTTTTCGCCCTGTCCCTCACCCGCAGCGGAGCAAAAACAGCTCCGGTGGGCCTGCAGCAGTTCACCGGCATGTACGGAACGGACTGGGGCAACATCACCGCCGCGTCCACGCTCATCGTCGCGCCGATTCTCGTATTGATGATCGTGCTGCGCCGGCAGATGGTCGCCGGGCTGTCCTTTGGTGCCGTGAAGTGACGATGCCCGACGAAAGCAGGATCACCGACAGGCCCTTGGGAGTAGCACTGATCGGCTACGCGTTCATGGGCAAAGCCCACTCGAACGCCTGGCGGAACGTTGCCAGCTACTTTGATGTCCCGGCCTTCGAACAGAAAGTCCTCGTCGGCCGGGACCCGGCAGGGGTTGCTGCCGCAGCGGACAAGTACGGCTGGTCGGAGTCAGCCACGGACTGGCGCGCCGTCCTGGACCGTGATGACATCGACATCGTCGACATCTGCGCCCCTGGCTTTATGCACGCCGAAATCGCCATGGCGGCGCTGGCCGCAGGCAAGCACGTCCTGGTGGAAAAGCCCCTGGCCAACACCCTGGCGGAAGCCGAAGCCATGGCGGAAGCCGCCCGGGAGGCCCGTGCGAGTGGTGTGCAGTCCATGGTGGGCTTCAACTACCGCCGCGTCCCAGCCTTGGGACTGGCCCGGGAGCTGATCGCCGAAGGCCGGATCGGAACCGTCCGGCATGTGCGTGCCGCCTACCTTCAGGACTGGCTGGCGGATCCGGAGTCACCCATGAGCTGGCGTCTGAAGCGGGAAGCGGCCGGCTCCGGCGCCCTTGGTGACATTGCCTCCCATGCAATCGACCAGGTGCTGTTCCTGCTCGGAGACCACATCACCGAGGTTTCGGGGCGGACGCACACGTTCACGACGCACCGCCCCGGGGCGCAGGGCCGGGAGGAAGTTACGGTCGACGACGCCGTGTGGGCCACGCTGACGCTCGCCTCGGGGGCCATCGCCTCGGTCGAGGCCTCCCGGGTGGCCACGGGCCAGAAGAACTCGCTCAAACTGGAAATCTACGGCGACAAGGGTTCCCTCTTGTTCGACCTGGAGGATCTGAACGAGCTGGGTTTCCTGGACGCCACCGTCCCGGTCCGGGAGCAGGGCTTCCGCCGGATCCTCGTCAACGAGCCCGAGCACCCTTACATCGGTGCGTGGTGGCCGCAGGGTCACATCATCGGCTGGGAGCACACCTTTACGCACGAGATCCGGGACTTCCTGGCGGCCATCGGCAGCGGGACCGGGCCGTCGCCGTCGTTCGACGACGGCCTGGCTGTCCAGCGGGTCCTCGCCGCCGTGGAGGAAAGCTCGGCTGCGAAGAGCGCGCTGATCCAGCTGGCGTCTCGCGTCAGAGAAGGGGACTGACATGTCCGGCCCGCTTCGGATCGGGGTGCTGGGGGCATCCCGGATCAGTCCGACATCCATCGTTGAACCAGCCAGGCTGACGGGCGCCCGCCTGGTAGCAGTGGCCGCCCGTCACCGCGCCCGTGCGGAGAATTTCGCGAAGCAACACGGAGTCGAACACGTCCACGACACCTATGCCGACGTTATTTCGGATCCGGAGGTCGAGGTCATTTACAACCCCCTCGCCAACGGCCTGCATGCCGGGTGGAACCTGCTTGCGATTGCTGCAGGAAAACATGTCCTGTCGGAGAAACCGTTCGCAGCTGACGCTCCGGAGGCCCGGGAAGTCCGCGACGCCGGCAAGCGCGCCGGGGTCGCCGTCGTGGCCGGTTTCCACTACCTCTACCACCCCGTGACAAAACGGCTTCACGAATTGCTGAGTTCCGGCGAGCTCGGCGAGCTGCAGCGGGTCGAAACGACCATGACGATCCCGCCCCCGGCACCGGAGGACCCGCGCTGGTCATTCGCCTTGGCCGGCGGCGCGTTGATGGATTTGGGCTGTTACAGCCTGCACGCCGTCCGCGCGATAGCGCCCTGGGCAGGCGGCGAACCCCGGCTCGTCGATGCCCGCGGCGCCGAACGCGCCGGCCTGCCGGGCGTGGACGAATGGGTCGATGCCAATCTGGTGTACCCGTCAGGAGTAACAGCATCGGCGCGGTGCCACATGGCTGGAGGCAGCCGTGAGATGACTTACCGCCTCATCGGAAGCAAGGGTCAGGCCACGGTGGCGAATTTCGTTCGTCCGCACACCGATGATCGCCTGTTCGTAGATACAGTTGCAGGCAAGCGTGTGGAGCACCTCGGAACGCGTTCTTCCTACACCTACCAGCTCGAGGCGTTCACGGCGCTGGTGCGTCGTGGAGTCCCGATGCCCACCGACAGCGACAATGCCGTTCAGACGATGGAATTGATCGACGAGTGCTACCGGGCCATCGGACTTGAACCCCGTCCCCGCCACCGTCCCGCAGACTGAAGGAGCCTGACATGCCCCGCCCGTACACCTTGTTCACCGGCCAGTGGGCCGACCTGCCCTTCGAGGAAGTCGCCAGGCTTGCCTCCGGCTGGGGCTACGACGGACTGGAAATCGCCGTATCCGGGGACCAC
>NZ_JARUXE010000046.1 GCF_030433895.1 Arthrobacter sp. PsM3
GCCGTGGACGCCGCGACAGCCGCCAGGGCCTCCCTGCTCTCCACGCTCAACGCTGTCCGGCTATCCACACTTTCAGATTAGAGGGAGCCTCCGACAAAAAATCGACATCGGCTCTGCGTGCCAGCCCGACACCGGAACCGCCGTCCGGCCCGGCATCCCGTTGCCTTACCCGCGCCTCGGCAGCCCGCAGTCACTTGGGTCCCACCAGCACATGACCAGCTTGATCGTCAGCCGGCAAGTGGGAGAACTGACGAGTCGGAACCTGCCGGAAATTCCGTCCAGGTCCGCATCGGCGAGAGTGCGATTGGGACCGCGGAGGCGCCAGCGAGGAGTGCCCAGATCCAGAGCACCGGCTGGACACCTATCCATGCGGACAGTGCGCCACCGGCAAGGCTGGCGACAGGCATGATGCCGAGGGTAAAGAGCCTGCTGCTGGCCGTAACTGCTCCGAGCCTGCGGGACACGGCAATGCGCGGGATGATTCCGGCGCCGGCTACCGAGATAACCACTACCAGGAATGCCCATCCGAACGCGGAAACGCCGAGCCATAGTGCCGGGAACCACGGCAGGACCGGGGCAAGGGGCATCAGCGCGACAGCCGGGACGCAGGCGATGCCAGCGAGAACCCTCGTCCTTCCGATGCCGAGCCGGGTCAGAATCGCTGGCGCGGAGAACGAGGCAACAAGGCCACCCATGGCAGCGAATGTGCTGAGCAACGCGAAAGCGGCGGGGCTGAGCCCCAGGACGTTGAGGGGACCTGCCGGAAGTCGCCGCCGTCGCCTCGCAGGTCGAAGAGCGACTGAGCGCCTGGGTCGGTACCGCGCGTGAACGGAAAATCAGCTGGGCGCGCATTGGCGCGGCCCTGGGAATGACCAGGCAATCGGCGTGGGAGCGCTTTCAGCCGCCGCGCTGACAGTCCCCGCGCAGGTGGCCGCCCCCTGAACAATCCAGTCGCACGTCCCTGGATACAACGCCGCCGGTCTGCCCTGATGCACCGTGACTCAGGCGCTCAGCTCACCGAGAGTGATCCAGTAACGCAGCACAGCGCCGCTGCCTGCGGCATCCTCAATGATGCCGCCATGGCGCATAATCGTCTTCGCCGAGGCGACGTTCTCAGCCTCGCAGACAAGCAGCACACGCTCCATGCCGAGTGCCCGCGCCTCGCCGACCATCCGGCCTAGAGCCCAGGTGCCCAGTCCGCGCCGGCGCGCGGACGGCCGGATACCATATCCGATGTGTCCGGCCCACGGCACGAACTCGTTTCCCTCGTGACGCAGGGCGATCCCGCCGAGCACCTGGTCACCCTCAACAATCCAACGGTGCGTACAGCGCCCCGACTCCCCGGCCAGCCGCGCCAGCCAGGCCGCGAACCCGGCTGGCGTATCGACGTCGTCCGCCGGCAAGAGCCCGAACCCGTCCTCGTGGACGCCGGGACCCCATTCGGCATGCGCCCCGAGCCAGGCTGCCCGCAAACGTCCGATAGGTTCGATCAGCTCGGGCATGCCGCAACTATATCGATCCAGCTCGACCCGGTCGGCAGATCACCGCCGGGGATCCTCGCCTGAGGTTCTGAGCGCGGGCAATCCCATGGGCGGCGGTCAGCAGCCGGTCAGGTGCCGTTTCGGCCGTTCCTGCCGGTAGAGGTACCGGCCGGCGGCCCGGAAACCGGCGCGGGCGTAGAGTTCCCGGGCTCCGGCATTGGAGGCCATCACGAGCAGCCAGTAGCTGCGGAGGCCACGGGCGTCCCCTTCGCGGAGCAGGGTGTGCAGGACCCGGACGGCGTAGCCGCGCCGCCGGGCGTCCGGTCGGGTCGCCATGCAGTACAGCCCGCCCCGGCTTCCTGCCCTGCCGGCAGGAACAGCAAGGCGCCCGACGGCGGCGGGACGGCCGTCGTCGTCCCGCACGAGGGCGTACAGCGACGGGCAGCGTTCGAGGATTCCGCGGGCGACGGCGAGGGCAGCATCGTCGCCGCGGCCGTCCACGCTCCACCACAGCCGCAGCCACTCCGCGGAGGGCGCGGCGGAAATCTCCACGCCGCCCGACCGCGGGGAATCCGTGCCGGCGTCCCGGACCAGCACCAGGGTCTCGGACTGGCGGGTAAACCCTTCCTCGTCGAGGACGGCGTTGAGCGGCGCAGTATGCGGGTCCTCGAAGACCTGGAAGATCAGCGGCAGCCGGCGTTTCCGGTACCAGAGGCGCGCCTCCCGGAGCGTGGCCGCCAGACTGTCCGGGTCCGCCCCGGGGTCGCGGGGCCAGACCGAGTTGGCCCGCTGGGTCACGCCGGAGGCGGCCCGGAGCACCCAGCCGCCGGATTCCACCCGCTCGGCGGCTGGCCACGCGGCATCCATCAATGCCTCAAGCCCGGCTATCGGTTCCGGTTCCATGGGGTCCCCTCCCGTCCCACTCATTTTCCAGCCTCAACGTCCGCCACGTCTGCGTCCGCCACGTCTGCAACCTGCGTCCGCCTCGTCCGATGCTGCGACAGCAAAGGCTCCCCGGTTCCCCGGAGAGCCTTTGCTGCCGAACAGGTCAGGCTAGTTGGTGCCGTCCTGGGACTTCTTAACGTCTGCCGCCTTCGGTGCGGCTGCCTTCGCGGCTTCCGGCCTGAAGTCCACGCCGGCTTCCTTGCGCTGCTGCGCCGTGATCGGGGCAGGCGCCTGGGTCAGTGGGTCGTAGCCGCCGCCGGACTTCGGGAACGCGATGACGTCGCGGATGGACTCGACACCGGCCAGCAGGGCGACCACCCGGTCCCAGCCGAAGGCGATGCCGCCGTGGGGAGGCGCGCCGAACTTGAAGCCCTCGAGCAGGAAGCCGAACTTCGTCTGCGCATCCGCCTTGTCCAGGCCCATCAGCTCGAAGACCCGTTCCTGTATGTCGCTCTGGTGGATACGGATCGAACCGCCGCCGATTTCGTTGCCGTTGCAGACGATGTCGTAGGCGTAGGACAGTGCCGACTCGGGATCCTTGTCGAAGCTGTCCATGAACTCGGGTTTGGGCGAGGTGAACGCGTGGTGCACGGCGGTCCACTGCCCGGCGCCGACGGCGACATCGCCGGATGCGACGGCGGCGGCTGCGGGTTCGAACATCGGGGCGTCCACCACCCAGCAGAAGGCCCAGTCGCTGGGGTTGATGAGGCCGGTGCGGTGGCCGATCTCCACGCGGGCGGCACCCAGCAGAGCGCGGGACGGTGTCTTCTCACCGGCGGCGAAGAAGATGCAGTCGCCCGGCTTCGCGCCGACGGCGCCGGCAAGTCCAGCGCGCTCGGCGTCGGTGAGGTTCTTGGCCACCGGGCCGGTGAGCTCGCCGTCTTCCTTGTACAGGACGTAGGCGAGGCCTTTGGCGCCGCGCTGCTTGGCCCATTCCTGCCAGGCGTCGAGGGCGCGGCGGGCCTGGGAGGCTCCGCCGGGCATCACGACGGCGCCGACGTAGGGTGCCTTGAAGACGCCGAAGTTGGTGTCTTTGAAGAACTCGGTGAGCTCGGTGAGTTCCAGGCCGAAGCGCAGGTCCGGCTTGTCCGAGCCGTACCGGGCCATCGCGTCGTGATACGTGATGCGCTGGATCGGCGTCGGGATCTCGACGTCGATCAGCTTCCACAGTGCCTTGACGATGCTTTCGCCGAGACGGATGATGTCGTCCTGCTCGACGAAGCTGGCTTCGATGTCGAGCTGGGTGAACTCCGGCTGGCGGTCCGCGCGGAAGTCCTCATCGCGGTAGCAGCGGGCGATCTGGTAATACTTTTCGAAGCCGCCGACCTGCAGGAGCTGCTTGAACAGCTGCGGGGACTGCGGCAGCGCGTACCAGGAACCCGGCGCCAGGCGCGCGGGGACGACGAAGTCGCGGGCGCCTTCCGGCGTGGAACGCGTCAGCGTCGGGGTTTCGATCTCGACGTAGCCGTCCTGGTGGAGCAGTTCGCGGGCCACGCGGTTGGCCTCGGAGCGCAGGCGCATGTTGCGGGCGGGGCCGGGGCGGCGCAGGTCCAGGTAGCGGTGCTTGAGCCGGGCTTCCTCGCCGACTTCGACGTGCTCGTCGATCTGGAAGGGCAGCGGCTCGGAGGTGTTGAGGATGGTGACCTTCTCGGCCATGACCTCGATCTCGCCGGTGGCCAGCGCCGGGTTCTCATTGCCCTCGGGGCGCCGGGAGACGGTGCCGGTAACCTGCAGCACGTACTCGTTGCGCAGCCCGTGGAAGACTTCCTCTTCACGGACGACCACCTGGGACACACCCGAGGCGTCCCGCAGGTCAACGAAGGCGACACCACCGTGGTCACGACGCCGGCCGACCCAGCCGGCGAGGGTTACGGTTTGTCCAATGTGCTCGGAGCGAAGGGATCCGAGGTCATGTGTGCGCAGCACAGCACGCCTTTCTGAAGAAGACAGAGGGAAATCAGAACTCATGTTCAATAGGATCGCTACAGGAACGATCCCGTTCGAGTTTACCCGTTGGAAAGGCACCTCCCGCCATGGCAAGCCGGCCCCAGAGCACGCCGTCCCCTGACCTGCCCACCCCCCAGCGTCTGCAGCGCCGGCTGGGCGTTCTCGATTCGACCGCCATCGGGCTCGGCTCCATGCTGGGCGCCGGCGTCTTTGTGGTCTTCGCGCCGGCTGCTGCGCTGGCGGGATCCCTGCTGGCCCTCGCGGTGGCCGTGGCCGGGGTGATCGCGTACTGCAACGCGGTGGCCTCCGCGCAGCTGGCCGCCATCTACCCCTCCAGCGGCGGAACCTACGTCTACGGGCGGAACCGGCTGGGCGAATGGCCGGGCTTCATTGCGGGCTGGGGATTTGTGACCGGCAAGACCGCGTCATGCGCGGCGATGGCGCTGACGTTCGGCCATTATGTGGCGCCGGCGTTCGCGACGCCACTGGCGGTGGCCGCCGTTGTGGTCCTGACCGGGGTGAACCTGCTCGGGATCACCCGGACGGCACTGCTCACCCGCATCCTGCTGGGTGTGGTCCTCGTCACCCTGGCCTTTGTGGCCGCCGCCGCGGTTCTGGGGCCGCATGCTCCATCTGACGGTGGCGCCGGTGCGGCGGCGGGCGGCTGGGGCGTGCTTCCCGCAGCCGGGCTGATGTTCTTTGCCTTTGCCGGCTATGCGCGGATCGCCACCCTGGGCGAGGAGGTCAAGGACCCCACGCGCACCATCCCGCGGGCCATATTCGCGGCGCTGGCCGCCGCCTTCGTGATCTACCTCGGGCTGGCACTGCTGCTGCAGTGGCAGCTCCCGGCGCAGCAACTGGCCGGGTCGACGGCGCCGCTGCTCGACGCCGTCGCCAGCTCGGAGCTCAGCGCCGGCGCCCCGTTCGTCCAGGCCGGCGCTGCTGCGGCGTGCCTGGGCGCCCTGCTGGCGCTGATCACGGGAGTGGGCCGGACTGCCATGGCGATGTCGCGGGAACGCGATCTGCCGTCCCCGCTGGCGAGGGTGGGCGGCGCCCACACCGTTCCGTACCTTGCCGAACTGGCTGTCGCCGCCGCCGTGATCGTGCTGCTGCTGACCACCAACGTACTGACGGTCGTGGGCTTTTCCAGCTTTGGGGTGCTGATCTATTACTCGGTGACCAACGCCGCTGCCTTCACCCTGCCCACGCGTCCCTGGCATGCGCCCCGCTGGCTCAATGTGCTGGGATTCCTCGGCTGCCTGCTCCTGGCCGTCACCCTGCCGCCCGCCTCGGCGCTTGGCATGGCGGCGGTGCTGGCCGTGGGCCTGGCCGGGCGTTTCCTTGTGCTGCGGCGGCGGAAGGCCGCGGCTTAGGCCTTCAGGACCCGCACGTGCAGGTCCTCCGCTGCCGGAGCCCAGGTGGCCGGATCGGCGTCGACCTGCTCGCCGGAGCGGATGTCCTTGACCTGGTGCTTGCCGTCGTCGTCAGTGAACCAGACAAACGGGATGCCGCGGCGGTCGGCGAATTTGATCTGCTTGCCGAATTTCTCGGCCTTTGCCGCGACCTCGGTGGAGATCCCCCGGCTGCGCAGCTCCGCGGCGACGTCCTGCGCCGCGCCCCAGCTGTCGTCGCTGTTGAGCGCCACCAGGACGGCGGTCGGTACGGACCGGGTTGCCCTGGCGAGGTCCTGGCTCAGAATCCTGGAGACGAGTCGGGTCACGCCGATGGAGAGGCCGACACCCGGGAACTTGCGGTTGCCCTTGCTGGCGAGGGCGTCGTAGCGTCCGCCGGAGCAGATGGAGCCGAGCTGTTCGTGCCCGACCAGGACGGTTTCCACCACGGTGCCCGTGTAGTAGTCCAGCCCGCGCGCGATGCTGAGGTCCGCGACGACCTTGCCCGGGGCCCGCTGGACGGCGGCCGCGATGACCTGCTCCAGTTCGGTCAAACCCTCCTCGAGCAGCCCGTTGCTGACCCCCAGGTCACGGACCTGCGCCACGAAGGTGGTGTCCTGGGTGCGGATCGAGGCGAGCTTGAGGGCGGACTGTGCCTGCTCCTCGGTGGCGCCGAGCTCGGACTTGAGCAGTTCGGCCACCCTGGCCGGGCCGATCTTCTCGAGTTTGTCGATGCTGCGCAGCACTCCGGCGGTGTCGGTGAGCCCGATGCCGTTGTAGAAGCCCTCGGCCAGTTTGCGGTTGTTGATCCGGAGCAGGAAGTCCGGAATCGGCAGGGCGCTGAGGGCCTCGGCGATGACCAGCGCGATCTCGACGTCGTACCGGAACGGCAGTTCGCCGTCGCCCACGATGTCGATGTCCGCCTGGGTGAATTCGCGGGCGCGGCCTTCCTGCGGACGCTCGCCGCGCCAGACTTTCTGGATCTGGTAGCGGCGGAACGGGAAGGCGAGATACCCGGCGTTTTCAACGACGTACCGGGCGAACGGCACGGTGAGGTCGAAGTGCAGGGCCAGCGCGTGCGGATCGCCCTTGTGCGACGCGGCGCTCTCCGCGTTCGTCGCGGTTGCGCCGTCGTCGTCCTGCAGCCGGCTCAGCCCGTAGACCTCTTTGTCGATCTCACCCTTGCGCAGCAGCTGCCCGACTGTCTCCACGGCCCGGGTTTCAATGGAGGAAAAGCCGTGGAGTTCGAAGACCCGGCGCAGCGTGTCCAGCACATGCAGCTCCACCAGCCGCTCCTCGGGAAGCCACTCGGGGAATCCGGACAGGGAGGCGGTGCGTGCCATGGTGGATTTTCTCCTCAGATAAAACCGGCCGGAGTCTTCCGCGCCGCGCCGGGGCCGAAACGGGGCGTCCGAAACGGGACCAGATGGGCTGCAGACAGGCCGGTCATGCATAAACTGTGTGCGGCAGTCAGTTTATGCTTTCCGCGCCCGCATCTTCTAATGCGGCCGGGTAGGCCCGGATTGCCGGCAGCTTGACCGCTGGACCCGCGACGACGCCCCGGCGCTGTCCCGGTTTCGGCCCTACACCCAGGAGGACTTTTGGCGGCCAGTTCACGGAGCGCGCGCGAAGCCAAGCGGCGCGTCCAGCAAATGGAGGCAAAGCGCGAGCTGCGCAAGGAGCAGGACCGTCGCCGGAAGCGTGACAACGTCCTCGCCGTCGGCGCAGGAACGGCAGCGGTCGCCGTTGCGCTGGTGCTGCAGCTGACGGTCTTCTCCTCCAATCCAACCGAGGCCGAATACGCTGCCGCCCAGGCCGGGCTCACCAGCCCGTCCGCCACGCCGGACGCCACGCCGTCGGCCTCCCCCAGCAACGCCGACAACATCCCGAAGCCTGAAACGGCCGCCGGCCAGACCTTCACCGGCGAGCTCAGGCTCAACAGCGGCACGCTCGGCGTCGAACTCGACGGCACCAAGGCACCCCAGGCGGCCGCCGTCTTCAAGTCCCTGGCGGACCAGAATTTCTACGCCGGGCTGAACTGCCACCGGCTGACCACGGCCGAAACGTTCGGCGTGCTGCAGTGCGGCTCCAAGGCCGGCGACGGCAGCAGCGATCCGGGCTACACCTGGGGCCCGCTGGAGAACACTCCCCCGGACAACAAATACCCGGCCGGGACCATCGCCGTCGCCAGAAGCGGCGGAAACGCCTACGGCAACGGCACCCAGTTCTTCATCGTGTACAAGGACACCGTCATTCCGGCCGATGCCGCGGGCGGCTACACCGTGGTGGGGAAGGTGACCTCCGGCCTGGATGTGGTGGCAAATATTGCGGCCGCCGGACTAAAACCCGGTGATAACGCCACAGACGGCGCCCCCGCGGAACCAGTCACGATAGACTCGTTCTCTCTGAAGTAACCAGCCGTTGCCCTCTGGGCCACGGCCCCGGTATTTCCCTCCAAGCGAAAGACTTCTAGCGGTGACAGACAGTCAGAAATCCGACGAAACAGTGTCAGCAGCAGCTGCCAACGAAACCGAAGCCGAGGCTTCGTTCGTAGAACACAGCACAGCGCAGGCGACCGACACTCCCACCAACACGGTGCCAGAGACGGCAACCGGGCCGGACGCGGAGGCCACTGCGGCCGACGCAGCGGCTCCCGCCGGCGAGACCGCAACCGAGGCTCCCGCCGAGGAGACCGCAGCAGAGGCTCCGGCCGCACCCGAGGCTCCCGCCGAAGCGCCGTCCGCAGCAGAGGCTCCCGCCGAGGAGACCGCACCCGAAGCTCCGGCCGCAGCGCGCCCCGCGCCCTCACCGGCAGCGTTCGCCGCCCGGCCGAAGGCCAAGCCCTCACCGGCAGCTCCGGCCGCCGCACCGGCGTCGGTCTCCTCCGCAGCCTCGCTGGCCGAAGCCGCACGCTGGGGCCGTGTTGAAGGCGACGGCCACGTGTTCCTGACTGTCGACGGCGAGGAACACGCTGTCGGCCAGTACCCGGGTGTCAGCGATGACGAGGCCCTGGGCTACTTCGCCCGGAAGTACGACGACGTCACCGCGCAGATTCTCCTGCTGGAACAGCGTGTCAGCTCCAAGGCGCCCAGCACGGACATGCAGAAGACCGTCACACACCTGCGCGAGCAGCTGGCCGAGCGCAACATGGTGGGCGATATCCGCTCCGCCGAGGCCCGCCTGGACACTCTCGCCACGCAGATCTCCGATCTCGAAAAGGCCGAGAAAGCCGAACACGACGCCGTCCGCGCTGCCGAGCTGGCCGCCCGCGAGGCCATCGTCGCCGAGGCCGAGGAGATCGCAGGCCACGACCCGGCCCAGATCCAGTGGAAGACCTCCAGCGCCCGGATGAACGAACTGTTCGAGAGCTGGAAGACCGCGCAGAAGAGCGGCGTCCGGCTCGGCCGCAGCAACGAGGACGCCCTCTGGAAGCGCTTCCGTGCCGCCCGTACGGTCTTTGACCGCCATCGCCGCGCCTACTTCTCCCAGCTGGACAGCACCAACTCGGCAGCCAAGGCCGTCAAGGAGAAGCTGATCGCCGAGGCGGAAGAACTGTCCTCCTCGACCGACTGGGGCTTCGCCGCCGGCGAATACCGCCGCCTGATGGACGAGTGGAAAGCATCACCGCGCGCCAGCCGCAAGGACGACGACGCCCTCTGGGCACGGTTCCGTGCCGCCCAGGACGTCTTCTTCACCCACCGGCAGGCAGCCAACGACGAGATCGACCAGGAATACGGTGCAAACCTCGTGGTCAAGGAAGCCCTGCTGGCGGAAGCCAGCGAGCTTCTTCCGATCAAGGACCTCGCCGCCACCAAAAAGGCGCTCCAGTCCATCCGCGACCGTTGGGAAGAGGCCGGCAAGGTTCCGCGTGCTGACATGGCACGGGTTGAAGCCGGGCTGCGGAAGGTCGAGGACGCCGTCCGCCAGGCCGAAGACGAGAACTGGAAGCGGTCCAACCCGGAGACGAAGGCCCGCACCAACAGCGCGCTGACTCAGCTGGAGTCCGCCATCGCCGGGCTCCGGGATGACCTCGCCAGGGCCGAGAAGGCCGGCGACAAACGGAAGATCAAGGCCGCCAAGGAAGCTCTCGTGGCCCGCGAGGCATGGCTGGAACAGCTGGAGAAGTCAGCGAGCGAGCTTTCCTAGCCGCCATGCAACTTTCCTCCGCCATGCAACTTTCCTAGCTGCCATGCAATAGGCAGCGAGCTGCTTGAGTCAGGCCCCGTACCGGTTATCCACATGACCGGGACGGGGCCTGTTGGCTTTTGAACGGACCGGACACTATGGCCGTATGGTCATTGTTCCAGGCCCCTCCGCGCCGGACCCGCCGCCGCCAGAGCTGTACTCCCCCGGGGCACTTTTCTCGTGGCCCGAGCTTCAGGCGATGGCGTCCGACGGCGTGCTGACGCAGCTCTCCCAGCAGGGCTACCTGGCGCCCGGAACACGGCCCACCCCGCAACTCCGGGCCCGCGCGGCGTCCATCCTGATCCGTCCGGCCATCCGCCAGCGGGTTGTCGCAGGCAGGATGACGGCGGCCTGGATCTACGGCTGCGCCGCCGAACCGGACCGGCTCGCACTGCTCGTGGATGCCAGCCGGCGGATTTCCAGTCTCAGGTCCACCCGTGGCTGCACCCTGCACGAGGTGCGCCTGGGTCCGTACGATGTCGTGAGCCTGGGCGGGCTGATGGTCTCCAGCCCGCTGCGCACCTCCGTGGACATCGCCCTGCACGTGGACCACGAACGGGCCGTGCCGGCGCTGCGGGCCCTCCTGGCCAGGCCCGAGCTGGGCCTGCGCCTCCGGCTGCTTATGCTCGCGGTGGAGGCCGCCCCGAGGATGCCGCACAAGAGGGCAGCCCTGGCGAAACTTGAAGACCTGCGGGCCGGCCCGGCACCCTGAGGACAGGCCCGGTGGACCGCCCGGCAGCAGCTGAGGTCAGCTGCGCCGCCGGTTGCCGGTGGTGCGGTAGACGTCGAAGACCCCGTCGATACGGCGGACGGCGCTCAGGACGTGGCTCAGGTACTTGGGATCGCCCATTTCGAAGGCGAACTTGGAGATGGCCACCCGGTCCGTGGAGGTGTGCACACTGGCCGCCAGAATGTTGACGTGGTTCTCCGACAGGATCCGGGTCACATCCGAGAGCAGGGACTTGCGGTCGAGCGCTTCGACCTGGATTTCGACCAGGAAAACGCTCGACTGGGTGGGTGCCCATTCGACCTCGACGATCCGGTCCGGCTGCTCCCGCAGCCCGCTGACGTTGGTGCAGTCCGTCCGGTGCACGGAAACGCCGGAGCCGCGGGTGACGAAGCCCAGGATCGGATCCGGCGGCACCGGGGTGCAGCAGCGGGCCAGCTTGACCCAGACGTCGTCCACGCCGCGCACCACGACACCGGAATCGGAGTACCGGGTTTTGGTGACCTGGGTCGGGATGGAAACCTCGCTGAGGTCGTCCTCGGGGGTTTCATTGCCGCCCAGGCTCTCCACGAGGCGCTCCATGACGGACTGCGCGGAGGTATGCCCGTCGCCGACGCCGGCATAGAGGCCGGAGATGTCAACGTACTTGAAGTCCTCGGCTATCGCGGCGAGGGCGTCGTGCGTCATCAGGCGCTGCAGCGGAAGGTTCTGCTTGCGCATCGCCTTCGTCAGCAGCTCCTTGCCGCGGTCGATCGACTCCTCGCGGCGTTCCTTGCTGAACCATTGCCTGATCTTGTTGCGGGCGCGGGCACTCTTGACGAAGTGCTGCCAGTCCTGGCTGGGCCCGGCACCTTCAGCCTTGGAGGTGAAGATCTCCACCCAGTCGCCGTGGTTCAGCTCGCTGTTGAGCGGTACCAGCTTGCCATTGACGCGGGCACCGATGGTCCTGTGGCCCACCTCGGTGTGGACCGCATAGGCGAAGTCCACAGGCGTGGAGCCGGCGGGCAGGGCCATGACCTCGCCCTTCGGGGTGAAGACGAAGACTTCCCGGGCGTTGATCTCAAAGCGCAGCGAGTCGAGGAACTCACCCGGGTCCGAGGTTTCCTGCTGCCAGTCCACCAGGGACCGGAGCCAGCCCATGTCGCCGTCGCGCGGGCTTCCCGGCCCGGCCGCCGTGCGGTTCGGCTGGTCCTTGTACTTCCAGTGCGCCGCGACGCCGTATTCGGCGCGGCGGTGCATCTCATGGGTGCGGATCTGGATCTCCACGGGTTTGCCGCCCGGGCCGATCACCGTGGTGTGCAGGGACTGGTACATGTTGAATTTGGGCATCGCGATGTAGTCCTTGAACCTCCCCGGGAGGGGGTTCCAGCGCGAGTGCATGGCGCCCAGTGCCGCGTAACAGTCCCGGACGGAGTCGACCAGGACCCGGACGCCCATCAGGTCGTTGATGTCGTCGAAGTCCTTGTCCCGGACGATCATTTTTTGGTAGATGGAGTAGTAGTGCTTTGGCCGGCCCGTGATGGTGGCCTTGATCTTGGCCGCGCGCAGGTCCTCGGTGATCTGGTCACGGATGACGGAGAGGTTCTTTTCGCGCTCCGGCGTCCGGTCCCCCACCATCCGCACGATTTCCTCGTAGACCTTCGGGTACAGGGCCGCGAAGGAGAGGTCTTCCAGTTCCCACTTGATGGTGTTCATACCGAGCCGGTGCGCCAGCGGGGCGAAGATCTCCAGGGTTTCCCGGGCCTTGCGTGCCGAGGACTCGGCCGAGACAAAACGCCACGTCCTGGCGTTGTGCAGCCGGTCGGCCAGCTTGATCATGAGGACCCGGATGTCCTTGGCCATGGCCACAACCATCTTGCGCACGGTCTCCGACTGCGCGGCCTCGCCGAAGCTGACCTTGTCCAGTTTGGTGACACCGTCAACCAGCATGGCCACTTCCGGACCGAATTCGGCCTTCAGGTCATCCAGGGTGTACGAGGTGTCCTCGACGGTGTCGTGCAGGAGCGCCGCGGCCAGGGTGGTCCCGCTGAGACCCAGCTCGGCCAGGATGGTGGCCACCGCGACCGGGTGGGTGATGTAGGGATCGCCGCTCTTGCGCTTCTGGCCGCGGTGGCAGGTCTCCGCCACGACGAAGGCACGCTGGATAAGGTCGAAGTCCTCTTTGGGGTTGTTGGCGCGGACAGTGCGCAGCAGCGGCTCGAGAATGGGGGAATACGCGGGGGCGCCCCGCCCGGTCAGCCGGGCAAGCCGGGAGCGGGTGCGCTCACGCCGGCCGGGGAAAGTCGGGCGCGCCCCGGAGCTGTCCACGGGGACAGGCGGATCGGCACGTCCGGGAGCCACCACACCAGTCTGTGAACCCTGGCCTGGAGCCTTATCCACCGGCGCTGCTGGCACCGGCGTCGAACGTTCTTCCAATGGAGCACCTCTCCGAACCCGTTAATTCTTCCAGTGTATTCCCGCGGCAGGATACATCGATAACCGGCGGCGATACGGCGACGGGCCGGAGAGCGTCAGGAATGACGTTCTCCGGCCCGTTGGGGCCGCCAGGTGGCATCCCGGCGGTGAGCTGTCCGGCTGGGCCGTGGCGGCTAGGCCGTGGCGGACGCCGCCGCCGCAGCGTCGGACTTGGCGGCAGCCTGGGCCCGGCGCTGGTGCACGCGCTGGGCCTGCTTGACCAGTTCCGGCTCGCCCTGCCGCAGCCACGCGTAGAGCGGTGCAGCGATGAAGATCGTGGCCGCCGTACCGATCAGGATCCCCACAAACAGGGCCAGCGAGAGGTCCCGCAGCGTGCCCGCGCCCAGCAGCCCGGCGCCAATGAACAGGATGGCACCCACCGGGAGGATGGCCACCATCATGGTGTTGATGGAACGGACCAGGGTCTGGTTGACAGCCAGGTTGACTTCCTCACCGAAGGTCCGCCGGGTGGAGGCCTGCAGGTCCGAGGTGTTCTCGCGGATCTTGTCGAAGACCACCACGGTGTCATACAGCGAATAGCTCAGCACGGTCAGGAAGCCGATGATGGCCGAGGGCGTGACCTCGAAATCGCTGAGGGCGTACACGCCGGCCGTGATGAACATTGTCACAAGCATTCCCACGAGTGCCGAGAGGGACATCTTCCAGGTCCGGAAGTACAGCGCCATCAACACGGCGGCGAGTCCGACGAAGATCCCCAGGCCCAGCAGGGCCTGCTTGGTGACGTCAGCACCCCAGGTGGGGCCGACGAACGTGGACGTCACCTCGTTCTCGGTCACGCCGTAGGCGTTGGTGAGGCCTTCCTTGATCTGCAGCGTCTCATCGTCGGAGAGCTTGTCCGTCTGGATGCGCATGGTGTTCCCGGCGACGTTTGCCACCCGCGGAATGCTGCCGGGGACGACGTCCGTGACGGCTTTCTCACCGATGGCAGCGTCGGTGGTTTTCACGTTGGAGACGGTGAACTCCGAGCCGCCGCGGAATTCGATGCCGAGGTTGAACCCGCCTTTGGCGACGGGCAGCAGGATCGAGAGCGCAACGAGGACGGCTGCGATCAGGAACCAGATCTTCTTGGATTCCACGAAGTCGTACGAGCGCTTGCCCGTGTAGAGCTCATTGCCGAATTTGGCAAAGCTGCTGGCCATTTAGTTGCCCTCCTTGGACGTGCTCTTGGAGGAACCGGCAAGCTGTTCCTGTCGTTCCGCGAGGCGTCGTTCTGCAATGGTCATCCGGCGTTCGGCCTCAGCCGTGGCGCCGGTGTTCTTGGCGCGGAGCGCGGCAGCAGCCGCCGGCTTGTCCGCAGGAGTGCGGAGCCGGCCCGCGCCCCGGTACAGGGGAACGGCGCCGAGGCTCTTCGGATCCAGTCCCGAGAACCGGTGGCCCTCCCCGAAGAATCTGGTCTTGGCCAGCATCTGCAGGGTCGGGTGGGTAAACATAAAGACGACGATGAGGTCGGCGATGGCCGTCAGGCCGAGTGTGAAGGCGAAGCCGCGGACGTTGCCCACCGCCACGAAGTACAGCACCAGGGCGGCCAGGAGGTTGACGGCCTTGGACGCCAGGACGGTGCGCTTGGCACGCTTCCAGCCGTTCTCGACCGCCGACACGAGGCCGCGTCCTTCACGGAGCTCATCACGGATGCGTTCGAAGTAAACGATGAACGAGTCAGCGGTCTGGCCGATGGCCACAATGATGCCTGCGACGCCGGCGAGGGACAACCGGTAATTCTCTGTCCAGCCCAGAATACAGATGGCCAGGTACGTCAGCGCGCCGGCCACCACGAGGGATGCGACGGTGACCAGGCCCAGCGCCCGGTACTGGAACAGCGAGTACACCACCACGAGCAGCAGGCCGATCAGGCCAGCGAGCATGCCCATCCGGAGCTGCTCCCCGCCGAGGGTCGCCGAAATCTGCTGTTCGCTCTGGATCTCGAAGCTGATCGGCAGGGCGCCGAAGCGCAGCTGGTCCGAGAGGGCCTTGGCCGACTTCTCGGTGAACCCGCCGGTGATCTGCGGACGGCCGTCCGTGATGACGGCGAGGGACCGCGGAGCGGAGATGACCTGGTCGTCAAGGACGATCGCGAACTGGGACTTCGGATCCGAACCGCCCTGGGCGCCGCCGGCGGCGTAGAACTGGTAAAGCCGCTCGGTGACTTCCTTGAACTTGGCGGTACCTTCCGCGTTGAACTGGATGTTCACAGCCCACTCGTTGGTCACCGCGCCCTGGGCGCCGCGCTGCAGCTGGAAGGTGGACCCAGAAATCATCGAGCCTTTGACCTCTACCGGGCCAAGGATGTATTTGATCGCCGGCGAGTTGGCGGAGGCCGGTTCGCAGGTGACCAGCGGCTTGGCCGGGTCGGAGCGTTCCTGCTTGTCCTGCGAGGGGTTGTCGCAGTCGAGCGTCTCGAACTTCTTGTAGATCTCCGGGGTAACCCAGTTGATGTCGCTGCCGTTGGTGGGCTCCGCGGTGGGCTTGGGCAGCTGGTCTTCCGGGGTCTGGGACTCCGCGGGGACGGCTGCACCGGGCCCGGCCTGCAGGACAGGCCGGAAGTTCATGTCGGCGGACGCCTGGATCAGTGCACGGGTTTCCTTCGACGGTGTGCCCGGGAGGCTGACGACGACGTTCCGTCCGGACTGCGTGCTGATTTCAGCCTCCGCGACGCCGGAACCGTCCACGCGCTGGCGGATGATCGCCACGGCCTGGTTGAGCTGGTCTTCGTTGATGTCCGAACCGCCCTCAACCTTGGGCGCCAGGATCATCTGGGTGCCGCCTTCAAGGTCCAGGGCGAGCTTGGGAGCCCAGCTCGCCTGGCCGGCCATGGTGCCGCCTGCCAGGACGGCGGTCAGGACGGCGAGGATAACGCCGAGCCAAACCAGCACCCTGAGGGCTGAGTTTTTGGGGCCAGTTCGTGCCATTGTCGATCTTTCTATTAATTACGGAGGAACCGCCGGGCGGCCCCGACGGGCCCGCTCCGGCGGTTGCCCGCAGCCGTTACTTCGCGGGATAGCTCAAACAGGCAGACTAGCTGTCTTTCCTGCCTTCGTTGTTGAGGCGGCGCAGGGTTTCTTCCGGCGTCTCATCGCGCGGGGCTTCGCTGGCAGGAGCGTCGCTGCCGGCCTTGTCGATGGTGAGCGAGGAGGCGTCGTCGGGAACGACCGTGGGCTCCTCTGCTGCGACAACCGGCTCGACGATCTTGGTGACTGCCTGGCGGTGCACGGTGGCGGTGTTGCCCGGGGAGAGTTCCAGCAGGACCTTGTTCTCGTCCTCGTCGATTTCGACGATGCGGCCGTACAGGCCGAAGCTTGTCATGACCTCAACACCGGGGGCGAACTTCGACTGGAGCTGCGACTGCTGCTGCTGGGTCTTCTTGTTGCGGCGGAACATCATGAAGACGAAAACGCCAAGCATGGCGAACAACAGGATGGTCATGATGTCGATACCGCCGCCGGCCTGCGGCTGGGTCTGGGCAGAAATAAGTCCGAACACAGGGATAATTCCGTTCTGTACTTGCGTAGCTGGTTTTACAGCAACGTCGGTTTCGCTCCGGGCCGGCTGGCAGGGATTCATGCCGAGCCGACGGCGGCCAGGTGCTGGCCCGCCCACAGAAACAAAGACCCGAACGTGCCGAGCGTCATACCAGTCTAGAGGGAAAAGGTTACGGCGCGGTGCTATTGACTGTTACGGATCCATTCCGGATCAGCGTCCTGGCCCAGCCCGTCCTCCGGGTCCGTGACCTCGTCGTCGGCCCGGAAGAGTTCCAGCGGGTCCTGCGCGAAGATTCCGGGCGGCACTGCGAAGCCCAGGTGCGTCCAGGCGGGCGCCAGTGCGATCCGCCCCCGCGGGGTGCGTCCCAACAGCCCCTCACGGACGAGGTACGGCTCGGCGACGGTTTCCACAGTTTCGGTCTCTTCGCCGACGGCGATGGCCAGGGTGGACAGTCCCACCGGCCCTCCGCCGAACTTCATGATGAGGGCCTCCAGGACGGCACGGTCGAGCCGGTCCAGGCCGCGTTTGTCGACCTCGTACATGTCCAGCGCCGCGGACGCGGCCCGGGCATCGATCTGCTCGATCCCGTGCACCAGCGCCCAGTCGCGGACCCGGCGCAGGAGCCGGTTGGCGATCCGGGGCGTGCCGCGCGAACGCCCGGCGATCTCGCTGAAACCGGCGGAATTGACCTTGAGGTCCAGGAGCCCGGCGGACCGGCGGAGCACGAGTTCCAGTTCGGCCACGGAGTAGAACTCGAGGTGGCCGGTGAAACCGAAACGGTCCCGGAGCGGCCCGGGCAGCAGGCCGGCGCGGGTGGTGGCACCCACCAGGGTGAACGGCGGGAGTTCCAGCGGGATCGCGGTGGCACCGGCACCCTTGCCGACGACGATGTCGACCCGGAAGTCCTCCATCGCCATATAGAGCATTTCCTCGGCAGGCCGGGACATCCGGTGGATCTCGTCGAGGAAGAGCACTTCCCCTTCGGAAAGCGAGGACAGGATCGCCGCCAGGTCCCCCGCGTGCTGGATGGCAGGTCCGCTGCTGATCCGCAGCGGGGCGTTCATCTCGGCCGCGATGATCATCGACAGTGTGGTCTTGCCCAGACCGGGAGGACCGGAGAGCAGGACGTGGTCCGCGCTGCGGCCGCGCATCCGCGAGGCCTCCAGGACGAGGGAGAGCTGTTTGCGGACCCGGTGCTGGCCGACGAAGTCGTGCAGGTTCTTGGGCCGGAGGGCGGCCTCAATGACCCGCTCCTCCGGTTCCTCCCCCCCGGCGACAATCGACGGCTCAGCCACGGGCGCCTACCCTATTCCCGGCGCGGGCGCCGTCCTGGCCCAGCCAGCGGAGGGTGGCGCGCAGGATCTCCGCGACGTTGCCCTTCTCGGCCAGTTCGGGTGAATCAGCAAGTGACTTGTCGATGCTGGATGTGGCGTCCTTCTCGGACCAGCCCAGGCTCGTCATGGCCGCAACGACCTGCGGCTTCCAGACCGCTTCGGAGGATGCTGCCGGCGCCGGGGTGCCGGCGGCGGTGCCGTGCGGCACCAGCTTTCCAGCCAGCTCGAGCACGATCCGGCCGGCGACCTTGGGGCCGATGCCCGGCACCTTCGTGAAGGCCTTGCCGTCGCCGGAGTGCGCCGCCACGCGGATGGCTTCGGGCTCGTGCACGGCCAGGACAGCCAGCGCCAGCCGGGGTCCGACGCCGCTGACGCTGAGCAGGACATCGAAGACCTCGCGTTCGTCGTCGCTGTCGAACCCGAACAGGGTCAGGGAGTCCTCGCGCACGATCAGGGAGGTGAAGAGTTTCCCCTCCTCGCCGGTGCGGAGCCTGCTGAGGGTCTGCGGCGTGGCGTTGACGCTCATGCCGGCGCCGTTGAGGTCGATCACGGCGGAGGACAGGCCGACGTGCGCTACGGTTCCGCGGAGAAAACTGATCAAAGCCGGGCTCCTGAAAATTCAGCTGAAAGATAGAACCGGGAAAGGCCCGGCTATCCGAACATATCTACGAATACCCTACCAAGATCTACTGGAGGACAGCCGGACATTCAGCGTGCACGGCGCGCTTTGGCTTCGGCGTCCGCCCAGGCCCGCTGCGCCGGGGTCAGGGACAGGCTCCCGGGCCCGGTGGTGGCTGCGCCTTGGTTGGGTGTCCCGATCCCGGCCCGCCACGCGTGGGTGATGGCCAGCGCGAGGGCGTCGGCGGCGTCGGCCGGCCGCGGCGGGGCGTCGAGCCGGAGGATCTTGGTCACCAGTTTGGTGACGGCATCCTTGTTGGACGTTCCGCTGCCGGTGACGGCGGCCTTGACCTCGGACGGGGTGTGCAGCGCCACCGGGATGCCGCGGCGGGCGGCGGCGGCGATCACGACGCCCGAGGCCTGGGCCACGCCCATCACGGTGCTGACGTTGAGCTGGGAGAAGACGCGTTCGACCGCGAGGACGTGGGGCTCGTACCGGTCCAGCCATTCATCGATCGAGGTGGCGATGACCAGCAGGCGCTGGTCCAGGCTTTCCTCGGGTGATGTTCCGACGACGCCGAACGCCACCATGGTGGCGCGGCGGTTCTTTTCGACGTCCACGACGCCGATCCCGCAGCGGGTGAGGCCCGGATCGACGCCGAGGACGCGAAGGGTCACTCGGCTTCCAGTGCGGCCTGCACTTCGTCGCTGAGGTCGGCGTTGCTGTAGACGTTCTGGACGTCGTCGAGTTCCTCGAGGGCGTCCACGAGCTTCATGAACTTCTTGGCGGCGTCGAGATCCAGCGGCACCTGCATGGAGGGCACAAACTCGGCCTCGTCGGTGTCGTACTCCATGCCGGCGTCCTTGAGCGCATCGCGGATGGCCTGGAGGTCGGTCGGTTCGGAGTGGATCTCGAAGCTGTCGCCGTTGTCCTTGACTTCCTCGGCGCCGGCGTCGAGGACGGCCATCAGGACATCGTCCTCGGTCAGGCCGTCCTTCGGCAGCGAGACAACGCCCTTGCGGGAGAAGAGGTAGCTGACCGAACCGGGGTCGGCGATGGTGCCGCCGTTGCGGGAAATGGCGAGCCGGACCTCCGAGGCCGCACGGTTCTTGTTGTCCGTGAGGCATTCGATCAGCAGCGCGGAGCCCTGCGGCCCGCGGCATTCGTACATGATCTCGGTATAGTCCACGACTTCGCCGGTGAGGCCGGCACCGCGCTTGATGGCGCGGTCGATGTTGTCAGCGGGAACAGAGGTCTTCTTGGCCTTGGTGACGGCAAGTTCCAGGCCCGGGTTGCCGGCAAGGTCCGGGCCGCCCATGCGTGCGGCGACTTCGATGTTCTTGATCAGCTTGGCGAACGACTTGGCCCTGCGGCTGTCGAGGATGGCCTTCTTGTGCTTGGTCGTTGCCCATTTGGAGTGGCCTGACATGCTTTACGCTTCTCCTCTGATCATTCGAATAAACAATTCATGCACGCGCTTCTCCCCCGTCACTTCCGGGTGGAAGGAGGTGGCCAGCAGCTTGCCGGAACGCACAGCTACAATTCTAGCCGTCCCGGCCAACGCCTCGGGGTGGGAAGCCCTTGACGGTTCAACCGTGGCGAGAACCTCCACGCCGCCGCCGACGCGTTCCACCCAGGGTCCGCGGATGAAGACCGCATGGACCGGGGCCACGCCGTCCGCGGTGGCGCTGAAATCGAGGCCCTTGAAATCAAGATCCGTCTCGAACGACTCGCGCTGCCGGCCGAATGCGTTCCGCCGCACCGTGATGTCCAGCCCGCCGAACGTCTGCTGCGGGTTGCCGGCGAGGTCCTTCGCGGGGTCGGTGATCTCGTCGGCGAGGAGGATCATCCCGGCGCAGGAGCCGTAGACGGGCAGCCCGTCGCGGATGCGCCGGCGCAGCGGGTCGCGGAGCCCGAACGCCCTGGACAGCTTGTCGATGGTGGTCGATTCGCCGCCGGGAATGATGAGGCCGTCGAGGCCGTCGAGTTCGGCCGGCCGGCGGACGCTGACGCCCGTGGCGCCGGCTGCTTCCATCGCGTGCAGGTGCTCCCGGAAGTCGCCCTGGAGGGCCAGGACACCGATCCGGAGACCTGTTCCCACGCGGGAAGGAGGCACAGTAGAGGGGTTGGTCATCCGAACAGCATAATGTGCGGTCCCCCTCGGCCGGGCACGCGGTCCCGCTTCGCGGCGGGCTTCCATGCCGACGCTGGGATATATTACAAAGCATGTTTTACTTCAGCGTTCCGCTCGGCAAGCTCGTCCGCCGGGTCTCCCGGCTCAGGGGCGGAGGCTCGGCCCTTCCCGGGCTCGTCGTCGAAAAAATCGACCCGGGCTTCATGCGCAGGACACTCTCGACCCTGCCGCACGGCGTCGCCGTCGTCAGCGGCACGAACGGCAAGACGACCACCACCAAGATGGTGGTGGAACTGCTCGAGAGCCAGGGGCTGAAGGTCTTCACCAACCGCACCGGCAGCAACTTCACCCGCGGCGTGGCCGCTGCGCTGCTCGGCGAGGTGGACTGGCGGGGACGGTTGAACGCGGACGTCGCCGTGCTGGAACTGGACGAGGCCCACGCGGTGCACTTCGTCAACCAGGTCCCGCCGCGCTACTGCCTCCTGCTCAACGTCCTGCGGGACCAGCTGGACCGCTTTGGCGAGATCGACAAGACGGCGCAGCTGCTGCAGCACATCGCGTCCAAGACCACGGGGACGGTGGTGCTGAACCGCGAGGACCCGCGCGTCGCCCGGATCGCGGACACGCTCGACGGTCCCGACGTCAGCTACTTCGGCCTCGACGACTCCCTGCTCAGCACCTTCCCGAACGACGACGAGCTGCGGGCGGCCCCCGGCAGCCCGGTGCCGCCGGCTCCCGCCAGACCGCACGCCGACGTCGTGCTGCGCCGGGTGGGTGCAGCGGACGCGGACTTTGAGTACGACGGCGTCACGGCCACCACGACGATGAAGCTCCGCGGCGTCTACAACATCTTCAACGCGGCGGCCGCGCTGACACTGGCCCGGGCCATCGCGGTGAGGGACTCTGTCCCTGGAGAAACGGCCGTTGCGGACAACAAGGGCCTGCTGAAGGCACTGTCCCAGGTGGCGCCGGCGTTCGGACGCGGTGAAAGCCTGGTCGTTGACGGCCTGCCGCTGGACCTGGTGCTGGTGAAAAACCCCAGCGGCTTCCGCCTCGGGCTGAAGTCCTTTCCCGCCGCGGGTTACGCCACGATGATCGCGATCAACGACAATTACGCCGACGGCCGGGACATGTCCTGGCTCTGGGACGTCGAATTCGACACCCTCCGCGGGGGCGGCGTGGACCAGCTGAGCGGCTCACGCGCCTACGACATGGCGTTGCGGCTGCAGTACGACGAGGTCCCGATCGGCGCGGTGAACACCGAGATTGCGCCCGCCCTGGCCGCCTTCATCAGCGCCGCCAGGGACAAACCCAAGCGGGTCTTCTGCACCTACACAGCGATGCTGGCCATCCGCCGCGAGCTGTCCAAAATCACCGCAGTGGAGGTGGTCTCATGACCTCCCAGTCCCCGGCCGGCGCGTCCGTGCCGGCCAATGAGCCCGTGTACCCCCCGTTCTCCTTCGGGCACGAGCTTCCTCCGGAGGACTCCCCCGCGCCCAGCAAGGGGACCATCCGGGTCGTGCAGCTGTACCCGCGGGACATGAACATCTACGGCGACTGGGGCAACGCCCTGGTGCTGGCACAGCGGCTGCGCTGGCATGGCTACACCCCGGAGCTGCTCGAATACAACGTCGGCGACGAGTTCCCGGCGAAGGTCGACCTGATCGTCGGCGGCGGCGGACAGGACAGCGGACAGCTGGTGATCCAGGAGGACCTGCTGTCGCGGGAGACCGTCCTGAAGGAGCTGGCCGAGAACGGCACGCCCATGCTGGTGATCTGCGGCCTGTACCAGCTGTTCGGGAAGTTCTTCAAGACCCGCACGGGTTCGGTCATCCCCGGGATCGGCATCCTGGATGTGGAGACGCACGGCACCGACCAGAGGTTGATCGGCAACGTGTCGATTTCCTCCCCCGAGTTCGGCACCGTCCTCGGCTACGAGAACCACAGCGGCCAGACCACCCTCGGTCCGGGCGTCGCGCCGCTGGGCACCACCGCCAAAGGCACGGGCAACAACAGCCGCGACGGCCAGGAAGGCGCGCGCTACAAGAACATCGTGGCGAGCTACCTGCACGGCTCGCTGCTGCCCAAGAACCCGGCACTGGCGGACTTCCTCATCCGGACCGCCGTCGAGCGCAAATACGGCAGCTTCTCCCCCGGAACCCCGGATGACACCTACGCCGTCCTGGCCCGCGAACACGCCGCCCGCCGCCCCCGCTGAGCCAGCGGTTGGTGGCTGGTCCCGGACGCGAAATCACCGGAGGGTGGCAGCAAACCTGTCACACAAGAGCCTGGCACACAGGGACGTTACGGCGATCCCGCGCGCTTCCGGCGACCTCGGCGGAGAAGGCGTTCAGGTCAGTCAAACGCCGCCAGAGTCGCCCAAACGATAGCGAGGGCGCCGACGATGGCCTTTGGCCGGTTCCATGAGGAGACGACACTGCCGACTGGCATGTTCACGCCGGACGCCCGAGCATCGTGCCACGCGGCAGCGATGGCGTCCCTGCTGTCTTCGTTTCTTTCTGGCTGATCCGTTCGCTGCGCGGCCCTGATCGCCACGGTGTAGCGGGCCTCGATGTCCTCGACGGCGCCGAACGGCATCCAATGGCCGCGCAGTCCGTTGGCCAGCTCGGACCCGTTCGCGTCCACCACCCCGGTACGCTGGTGCTGTCAGGCAAACATTTCGGCCACGGTTGGGCAGCTTGGAACGGGGATCGCATGTCACGTCCGATCATTGCAACCAAGCTGTACGTCCCGAAGCTGCGAAGCGGTCTCGTGACCCGGCCACGGCTCGGCGAGCGTCTGCGCCGGGGAGCCGGGTCGAAGCTGACCCTGGTGTCCGCTCCGGCGGGCTTTGGCAAGACGACGCTCCTCAGCGGCTGGCTGGATGAGACCTCCGGCGAGGACCAGGATGTGGCGTGGCTGTCACTCGATTCTGCCGACAGCGATCCGGCGTCGTTCTGGGCCTATGTGGTGGCCGCGCTTGAGTCGGCGGTGCCCGGCGTCGGGTCGGCCGCCCAGGAGCTTACGGCGTCCTCGCCGCCGTCGACCGGGTTGCCGACCGAGTTGATGCTCACGACGGTACTGAATGATCTGGCCGCGGCACCGAATGATCTCTGGCTGGTGCTTGACGACTACCACCTGGTGGACAGCCGCGAGGTGGACAGCGGATTGGCGTTCCTGCTGGAGCACCTCCCGCCCCGCGTGCACGTCGTGATCAGCACACGCGCGGACCCCGGCCTGCCGCTGTCCCGCTGGCGGGCGGGCGGCGACCTGGTCGAGATCCGCGCCGCGGAACTGCGCTTCACGCCGGAGGAGTCCGCCGCGTACCTCAACGAGGCGGCCGGACTGCACCTGGTCCCGGCGGACGCGGCGGTCCTGGCGCAGCGAACGGAAGGCTGGATTGCCGCGCTGCAGCTCGCGGCGCTCTCCATCCAGGGCCGCGACGACGTCGCCGGCTTCATCGCCCGTTTCGCCGGAAACGACCGGTACATCGTCGACTACCTGGTCGAGGAAGTACTCGAGCATCAACCGGACCCGGTTCGCGGTTTCCTGTTGGATTCAGCTGTCCTCGGCCGGCTCACGGGGCCGCTCTGTGATGCCGTCACGGGCCGCGGTGACGGGAGCGGCACGCTGATGGCCCTGGAGCGGGCCAACCTCTTCATCGTCCCCCTGGACGACCGGCGTGAGTGGTACCGCTACCACCACCTTTTTGCCGACGTGCTGCGGGCGCGGCTGCTCAGCGAGCAGCCGGAACGGATACCGCTGCTCCATCAGCGCGCCAGCCGCTGGTACGAGAGCCACGGGCCGGCAGAGGACGCTGTCAGGCACGCATTGGCGGCCCGGGACTTCGACCGGGCCGCCTACCTGATGGAGCTGGCGGTGCCGGAGATCCGGCGCAACAGGCAGGACGCGACGCTGCTCGGCTGGCTGAAGGCACTGCCGGACGCCGCCGTCCGGCGCAGCCCGGTGCTCAGCGTCTTCTTCGGATTCATGCTGATGACATCCGGCGACCTCGACGGCGTCGAGCCCCGGCTCGATGCCGCCGAACGGGCACTGGCCGCGGTACCGGGCGGCACGGAAGCCCCCTGGCCCGACACCGAAGAGCTCCGGGCGCTGCCGGCGACCATCGCCGTCTACCGCGCCGCGCTCGCCCAGGCACGGGGCGATGTGGCAGGAACGTCGGAGCACGCCCGGCACGCGCTTGAGCTGGCCCGCCCGGGCGACCATCTTGCCCGGGGCGCTGCCGCCGGATTTCTGGGGCTCGCCGCCTGGGCGGCCGGCGACGTATCCACGGCCCTGCAGACCTTCGCGCAGGCTGTGGCGAGTCTGCACGCCGGCGGCAACCTGGTCGACGAGCTCAGCAGCACGGTGGTGCTCGCTGACATGTGGCTCGCGGCCGGACGGCCCGGCCAGGCACGCCGGCTCTATCAGGGCGCGCTGCAGCTGGCGGAGGCGCATGGCGAGTCCGTGGCGCGGGCCACCGCCGACCTGCATGCGGGCCTGAGCGAGATTGAGTGCGAAGCCGGCGATCCTGGCAGCGCCCGGGGGCACCTCGAGGCAGCGTCCGTGTTCGTGGAGCGCGCAACGATGACCGAGGGCCGCTACCGCTGGTTCGTGGCCAGGGGACTGCTCGCCCACGCCGAAGCGAACCCGGACGAAGCCATCACGTTCCTGGACCAGGCGGAGCAGCTCTACCGGCCCGCGTTCTTCCCGGACCTCCGTCCCATCGCGGCGATGAAGGCCCGGGTCCGGATCGCGCAGGGCAGGGTCTCGGAAGTGGTCGACTGGGCCCACGAACGGGGTGTCTCCGCCACGGACGAGCCCAGCCACCTGAGCGAGTTTGACCACCTCACACTGGTGCGGCTGCTCCTTGCGCAGCACCGGGCAGACCCCGGCACCGGCGCGGTCGACCGTGCCGTCCTGCTGTTGGACCGGCTGCTCGAGGCCGCCGAGTCAACGAAACGCGCCGGAAGCCTGGTGGAGATCCGCATGCTGCAGGCGCTGGCCCACGACGCGCAGGGACACCGGCCGCAGGCCCGCGAGGCGCTGGGCCGGGCCTTTGCCGAGGCGCCGGAACCGGGTGAGCGCGTGCGGCTCTTCCTGGCCGAGGGGGCCCCCATGCTGGACCTCCTGCGCGACGCCGCGCAATACGGCGCCGCCGCCGACTGCGCTGCCCGTTTGCTCAGCCTCGGCACCCGTGCCGAAGCGGCAGTGGAAGCCCCCGGTCCAGGACCGCGGCCGCCGTCGTCGACCCCATTGAGTGGGCGGGAGCTGCAGGTGCTCAGGCTGCTCGGAAGTGAGCTGAGCGGGCCGCAGATCGCCGGTGAGCTGTTCATCTCGCACAACACGCTGCGCACCCACACCAAGCACATCTTCACCAAGCTTGAGGTCACCAGCCGCCGGGCTGCGGTCCGCCGTGCCCGGGAACGCGGCCTGCTGTAGCGGCCCCCGCCGGATCACCTGCTCGGGTACCTCGTGTTCAGTACCGGCTACCCCATTATGGTGAGCATCGAGCTTGTGGGGCTGGTCGTCCTTCCATCCGTCGCCCAAAGTGGCAGATCAATGAAAGGCTCTTCGCATTGCCCACCGGCGTCGCCTGATCGGCCTCGGCTACTCGTTATGGCGCGAGCAGCGCACCGCCGGCACCCAGGGCTTCACCGTGGGCATCGGCAAAGCGGTCTTCGGCGCCGGCGAACTCATCACAACGTTCATGCTGGGCGCCGGCTGGGCCATTAATCTGACCGTCGCCGAATTCATCAGCCGCCGGAACAGCGGGGCCCGGATCAGGCGCCCCTGCACGGGCTCCTGATCAAAGTCCGGGCCGTGGGTGTGGTGCTGAACTCCGTGCAGGCCATCGATCCATCAGCCGGATGAGGTGGTGCAAGCAGACGCCAGCACTCCGCCGCGGCATCACTCCCGGCCGGCTTTCAGCCGCGGCCGGCGAACGCAAGCACGTCCTGCGCGATGCGGCCGCTGGAGGCTGCCCGGATGTGGCCTTTGCCCTCGTACCAGATGAGGGTGCAGTCCGGGATGAGGCCGGCCGTTTCCTGGGCAACGTCGCGGGGGAAGAACTGGTCCGAGCCCCCGCAGATCAGCAGGACCGGCCGCCGGATGAGCGGCAGGACGTCCCGGGAGTTGAACGCCACTTCGCCCCGCACCTCGGTGAGGACATCCTGGGACGGGTATTCGGCTCCACTCAGAAGCCCGCGTCTGATGACCGGGCCGATCAGCCGCCGCAGCCACTTCAGGCGCCGGCCCGGCAGCAGATACTCGGCGAAGACCATTCCGGCCCCGTCCGTGTCCCCGTCGGCGAGGGCCTGCGCCATCCGGGAATCGACGTCCTTGCCCCAGTCGCTCAGCTCCGCAGCGGTGACCACCATGGCCATGTGGTCGAAGGACTCGGGATGCCGCGCCGCGAGATACTGGCCGATCATGCCGCCGAACGACTCCGCCAAGACAATATCCACGCGGCCGCCGAACTGGTCGGCGATCAGCCGCGCATAGTCATCCGCCATGTCGGCGACTCTGTGCCCCGGCGGCATCCCCCGGCGCCGGGTGACAATCCAGACGGAGTAGCCGGCCAGGAAAAGGGGGGTGAACTGCCGCCGGAGCATCCGGCGCAGCATCCCCTGGGGAACCGAGCTCCCGGGGCCGCCCTGGATGAAGAGGAGGGTTTTCGTGCCGTTGCCCAGGCTCAGGTAGTCCATGCCGTTCGGGAAGGTCCCGCTCCGGGTTTCCCGGTCCGCCGTCGACACTCTGCCCACGAAAACCTCCGGTCCGGTGGTGACGGGAGCCGGCCCCTCAGGCCCCTCTCGTAACCACCACGGTATGCGCCGGTTGTTGTCAGGGCAAGATCGGCCGGTCCTCAGAGATCCTGGCCTGATGTCCGGCGTGGATCCGCCAACCCTAAGGATCCTTGGTGATAAGCAGTTCGTGGGCGCCCGCAGCCGCGGCCCCCATCGACTCGACCACAGTCCGGGTGCGCTGGCGGGTGGCCGCGTCGGCTGCGGCACCGGCGCAGGGGCCCTGCGGGGCGTCTGATGCCACGGAGCACCAGCGGTAGGGTCCGCGAACCATCACCGAGGGCGCCCAGGCCAGGTCGGACGCGGTCCACTTCCCGGCGGCGTCCTGGCTGAACTGGGCCCTGAGCAGCAGGCCCTCGTTGTTCACCACGTAGTCCGGCGAGAGTTCGGTGATTCCATTGCCCAGGCCATAGGCGATCCAGGTCCCCTTGTACTGCTCGATCGGGAGCACCGAGTGCGTGTGGTGGCCGTAGATCATGGTGAACTGGCCGCTGTCCGCGAGAGCATGGGCGACGCTCTCCTGCTCGGCGTTCGGCGCGCTGGAGTACTCGTCCCCGGCGTGCATGGCGCCGAGTACAATGTCCGCACCCAGGGCGCGGGCTTTTTTGGCCTTGGCGATCATGACCTCGGGGTCGAGCATGTCCACCTGCCAGGCCGCCTCGGGGAGCTGCCCGTTCAGCCCGTAGGTCGCATCGATCACGGCGATTTTCGCACCGGCGGTCGGCAGGATCATGATGCCCCGGGCATCCTCCTCGTTCCGGTAGGAGCCGGTGTGCTGCAGCCCGGCCGCGTCGAGCGCATCGAGCGTGCGGAGCAGCCCTGCAGTGCCGCGGTCCACGGTGTGGTTGCTCGCGGTGGTGCAGGCCTGGTAGCCGACCTGCTGGACAGCCGTGGTGATCTGCGGCGGAACGTTGAACGAAGGATAGGCCGAGAAGGGGCCGCCCGGAACCGCCACGGGCGTTTCCAGATGGCAGGCCGCGAGATCGCTCTTGTCGATGTACCGGCGCTGGCCCTCGAGGATCGGGCCGAAGTCCAGGCCCTTGGCGCCGGCGGCCAGGGCGTCGGCGCGGGCCTGCTCCCAGAGCTGGGCGTTGACCAGCAGGTCCCCGGTGACCAGTACCGACGTGCAGCGGACGGCCGCGCAGGCCGGACCCTTCCCCGGCGTCGGCGGAGCGGTCGGCGTCGGCGACGGGGTGCCCGACGGCGACGCTGCCGCCGTCGTCCCCGGACTCAGCGCTGCTGCCGGCCCGGAGGTACTCCCGGCGTCCGCCGGGGCGGCGTTTTCCGGGCGGGCGCCGCCGCTGCAGGAAGCCATGGTGGCCGCGAGGGAAAGCGCTGCGGCGGCGGCGAACAGACGGCCGCGCAACGTGGGGGTGATCGTAGGCATGGCGCCCATCCTACGGTGGCCGCGGTCACAACACGCCCAGCACACCGTTGAGACTGATCCCGTTACATGAAAGAGTTATTTCATGACCAATCCCCTGATGAGCTCCAGCCCCCTGCCTTTCGGCCTGCCGCCGTTCGCGGACATCACCGTCGAGCACTACGCCGAAGCCGTGGACGCCGGCCTCGCCGAGCACCTCGCTGAAATCCAGGCAATCGCGGACACGCCGGAGCCGGCCTCCTTCGAAAACACCGCGCTGGCCATGGAGGCGTCCGGGCAGCTCCTGCAGCGCGCGGCGGCATCCTTCTTCACCCTCGTCTCGGCCGACGCCTCGGATCCCATCCGAGACCTCGAAACCACGCTGTCCCCGCGCTTCTCGGCCCACCAGGATGCCGTCTACCTCAACCGGGGGCTGTTCGAGCGGTTCGCCTCGATCAACACCGACCGGCTCGACGCGGAATCCGCCCGTCTCGTGGACGAGTACCTCAAGGAGTTCCGCCAGTCCGGAATCCAGCTCGACGGCGCCGGCCAGGAACGGCTCAAGGCCGTCAACGCCGAGCTCTCCCGGCTCGGAACGGAGTTCGGCCAGCGGGTCAAGGAGGCCATGAAGTCCGCTTCGCTGCTTCTCGACGACGCGTCCGAGCTCGCCGGGCTGCCCGCGGATGATGTTGCCAGCGCCGCGGAAGCCGCCCGCACCGCCGGCCACGAGGGCAAGTTCCTGCTCACACTGATCCAGCCCAGCAACCAGCCCGCCCTCGCCGCCCTGGAAAACCGGGATGTGCGCCGCCGCCTGTACGGGGCGTCCACCGGCCGCGGCAGCGACGGCGGCCCGCTCGACGTCCTGGGCCTGGTCAAGGACACAGTCCGGCTCCGCGCGGAGAAAGCCACGCTGCTGGGCTTCGCCAACTACGCCGAACTCACCGTGGACCAGCAGACCGCCCCGGACTTCGCCGCCGTGCAGACCATGATGAACCGGCTCGCGCCGGCCGCGGTCCGCAATGCCGACGCCGAGGCCGAAGCACTGGCCGAAATTGCCGGGCATCCCCTCGAGGCCTGGGACTGGGCCTTCTACTCGGCCAAGGTCAAGCGCGAACGCTACGCCGTGGACGAGCAGGCCCTGCGCCCCTATTTCGAGCTGGACCGCGTCCTCAACGACGGTGTGTTCTTCGCCGCGAACGCGCTCTACGGGATCACCTTCCACGAACGCTCCGACCTCGCCGGCTACCACCCGGACGTGCGCGTCTGGGAGGTCCGCAACGCCGACGGGACCGAGCTGGGCCTGTTCCTGGGCGACTACTACACGCGCGAATCCAAACGCGGCGGGGCCTGGATGAACTCCCTCGTGGAACAGTCCGGGCTGCTCAACACCCGGCCCGTGGTGATCAACAACCTCAACATCTCCAAGCCGCCGGCCGGGGAACCCACGCTCCTGACCCTGGATGAGCTCCGCACCACGTTCCACGAATTCGGCCATGCCCTGCACGGCCTGTTCTCCTCGGTCACATTCCCGCGCTTCTCCGGCACCGCCGTGCCGCGGGACTTTGTGGAGTACCCCTCGCAGGTGAATGAAATGTGGATCATGTGGCCGGAGGTCCTCGCCAACTATGCCCGCCACCACGCCACCGGCGAGGCGCTGCCGCAGGAGGTCGTGGATAAACTCGACGCCGCCCAGCTCTGGGGCGAGGGCTTCGGCACCACCGAATACCTGGGCGCGGCCCTGTTGGACCTCGCCTGGCATGTGCTGGACAGCTCCGAAGTGCCTGAAGATGTCCTGGAGTTCGAGGCCAAGGCGCTGGCCGCGGCGGGTGTGGCACACCACTTGATCCCGCCGCGTTACCGCACCGGCTACTTCCAGCACATCTTTGCCGGCGCCGGCTACGCTGCGGGCTACTACTCCTACATCTGGAGTGAGGTGCTCGACGCCGAGACGGTGGAATGGTTCAAGGAGCACGGCGGCCTCACCCGGGCCAACGGCGACTTCTTCCGCGCCCAGCTGCTCTCCCGGGGCAACAGCCGGGATCCGCTGGACTCCTTCCGTGCCTTCCGGGGCCGCGACGCCGAACTCGAACCGCTGCTCAAGCGCCGCGGCCTCGACTGACCCCCGTTCCAGCCCGACCAGCTCGCAGTCGGGGCCGTTTTGAGCGGGGTCAAAACGGCCC
>NZ_JARUXE010000047.1 GCF_030433895.1 Arthrobacter sp. PsM3
CGCGGCAACACCCGCCACCGCTCCCGCGGCAACACCCGCCACCGCTCCCGCGGCAGCCGCTGCCACAGCTCCTGCGGCAGCGGCCGCCGCCGGTCCGGCAAGCTTCCCGGGACAGCCGGAGGCCTAAGCTCCCGAACGAAAGGGGAGGCAGCCGCGCCGCGGGTGCCTCCCCTCTCCAGTGCGCGGACCGCCCGTGCGAACCCTGCAGGCTTTACCGGGGGTGCCGTGGTCCCGTATACTTGAGTATTTGTCCGGCTCGTTCAGTCGGGCGGAACAATTAAGCTTCGCGAAGCGTTTAATTCAGTGACGATTTGTCCGGTATGGGTCCAGCTGAGACGGCGCAACGCAAACAACAGTCCGGTGCGGCCTCACGGCCCCCGGCAAACGCAGGGCATGACCCTGCGAACCGAATAGAGGGAGAAAAGATGAGCGATCGCAGCCTGCGGGGTATGCGCCTCGGCGCACAGAGCATGGAGACTGAATCCGGCGTCGAACCGGCCCCGCGCCAGCGGGTTGAATACCGTTGCGCGGACGGCGAGCAGGTATTCGTGACCTTCTCCTCCGAAGCGGAAATCCCCCCGGTATGGGTGTCGAAGACCGGCAAGGAAGCCTTGCTCGTCGACGGCGAACGCCCCGTGAACCTCAACGAGAAGGCAGTCCGCACGCACTGGGACATGCTCCTGGAACGTCGCTCACTGCCTGAACTCGAGCAGATCCTCGCGGACCGCCTGACGATCCTGCGCGAACGCCGCGGCGAACGGCGCTCAGCCTAGCCAGCCCGCGCACCCGCCACTTCAAACAACGCGGGGTCACTTACAGCCCATCCTGATGCCTCGGATGGGCCGGTAGTGACCCCGCGTTGTTTTGGCTTAAAGGCCGGCGCACTTACGCCGGCGCCAGTTAGGCCTTCTTGCCGGGGAGCTTCCCGGCGAGGGTGTTCCAGCGGGCGGTCAGGCCCCACCGGGTGACATTGATCATGGCTTCGACCACGATGTTTCCGCTCATCTTCGAGTCCCCCAGTTCCCGCTCCACGAAAGTGATGGGGCGCTCCACAATCGTGAGACCGAGCTTGGCGACCCGCCAGGCCAGGTCCACCTGGAATCCGTAGCCTACCGAATCGACGGTGTCCAGGTTCAGTTTTTCCAGGGTGCTCCGGCGGAACGCGCGGAAGCCTCCGGTGACGTCCTTAATCTTCAGGCCCAGCATGAGCCGCGCGTAGGTGCTCCCCACCCGGGAGATCGCCTGCCGGTACAGCGGCCAGTTGACGACGCTGCCCCCGGGTACCCAGCGGGAGCCCATGGCGAGGTCGGCGCCCTGTTCCACGGCCTCGAGGAGCTGGGGAAGCTGCTCGGGCTGGTGCGAGCCGTCGGCGTCCATCTCCACGAGGACGTCGTATCCGGCTTCGAGCCCCCACTTGAAGCCGGCGATGTACGCGGCCCCGAGTCCGGCCTTGCCCGCACGGTGCATGACGTGGACCTGGCTGTCCTCCGCGGCGAAGCGGTCCGCCAGCTGCCCGGTGCCGTCGGGGCTGTTGTCGTCGACAACCAGGACGTCGGAGCCCGGCACAGCCGCGCGGAGGCGCTCGAGGGTCTTGGGCAACGATTCCAGCTCGTTGTAGGTCGGGATGATCGTGAGGACACGCACAGCGAGGCCTTTCCTTGAAGGGAGCGGTCGAACGCCGGGCGGACTGTGGTTAGCTGTCACCAGGCGCAGCTCTCCATTATAGGGAGTCGCCGGAGCGTCCAGGGCCCATCCCCCGGCCCATCAGAGTCCTCCCGGGCAGGTCCACCCGCTGCGGGCCAGTTGCGGCAGCCCGTGAAATAGGCCGCCGGAACCGTTTTCTACTGCGAAGTGGACCCGCCCCCTGGGAGTACCCATGGCCACGACCAGGGAGGCTGCCGCGCTGGCGGCAACCTGGAGCTGACCGGGGGACGTCCGGAGGCTGCGGTCTCCGCAACCCTCCGTTGACCCTCAATGCTACGGGCAGGCCCTGATCTGTCAACCGCTCCGTGACCTGCCGTTTCATCCGTCGTCGCAGGTCAGAGCCGTGTTGCGGGGGGACAAGTTTCGGGACGGGCCGGGCGGACGGGGCGCTGGCCGTCAGGCCCGGAGCGCCCCGCTGGAGTACAGTTCCAGGCCGTCCCTGACCGTCTGCAGGCAGCCCGGCTCGGCGCCGGTGTCCAGCGCCGGCAGCAGCGGCGTCCGGGCCCGGGGGTCCGTGCTCCACGACTGGACCCGGCCGTCGGCCACCTGGACCATCAGCTCCTCGACCTCCCACACGGCGAAGCTCGCGGGGGCGCCGGGTACCAGCTGTCCCGCCATCGGGTTCGGGTACCGGGCAGCCCGCCAGCCCGCCCGCGTGTGTCCGAGGAACGCCGCACGGGCAGAGATCTGCTCCGCCGGGTTGTTGTGCTGCAGGCACGCACGGACGCTGGCCCAGGGACGCAGCGGCGTCACCGGGCTGTCACTGCCAAAGCAGATCGGGACGCCGGCGGCGTAGAAGGAGGCGAACGGGTTCATGCCGGCGCGCCGGGAGCCCAGCCGCTGCTGGTAGAGACTGCCCTCACCGCCCCAGGCAGCGTCGAAGCCGGGCTGCGCACTGACGGAAACGGAGTACTTGGCCAGCCGGCTGATCGCCTCCGCGTCGGCGAGCTCCACATGTTCAAAGCGGTGGCCCGCGGCGCGGACCTTCTGCTCGCCGACCTCCGCAGCCGCCTGGTCCAGGGCGTCCAGCGCGGCGTCGAGGCCGGCGTCGCCGATCACATGGAAGCCCGCCTGGATGCCCAGCAGCGAGCACGCTGCCAGGTGGGCCGCCGCTTCCGCGACCGAGAGGTACAGGCTGCCGCGTTCGCCCGGGGCGTCGCTGTAGGCCGCCCGCAGTGCCGCGGTCCGCGAACCGATCGAACCGTCGATGTTCAGGTCCCCGGCGAGGCCGAGCACGGACACGCCCAGGCCGTCCAGGATCGACTGGGCATGTTCCGCCGAGTCGGCCAGCTGGCCCCAGTACGGCAGGATCTCCGGGGCCGCGTCCGGCCCGGCGTTCCAGGCCGCGGCGAGCTGGAGGTCCTCGGTGCTGCCGATGTGCGGCGCCGCCATTTCAGCCAGGGCCACGTAGCCGTTGGCAGCCGCTTCGGCCAGGGCCCGCTGCTGGTAGCCGCGGATCGCGGCGGCGGGCAGCCGGCGCGCAGCCAGCCGCGCGGCGGTGTGCGCGGCACGTTTGACCTGGCCGCCCGCACCGGCGCCCTCGATCCCGTCGAGGCCGGCGGTCCCTGCCAGCGAGGAGGACACAAGGGCGGAGTGCACGTCGACCCGAGAGAGGTACACCTTGCGCCCGCCGGAGGCCCGGTCCAGGTCCTCCCGGGACGGCAGCGTGGAGTCCGGCCACTGGGTCTCGTCCCAGCCGTGGCCCAGCACGGCCCCGCCCGCGCCGGGAGCGGAGGCGCTGAAGCTGGCGACGGCGTCGAGCAGTTCCCGGGCGGAGCGTACCCCGCCCAGCTGCAGGGAGTCCAGGGCGATGCCGGTCTCGGTGAGGTGGACGTGGGAATCGACGAAGCCGGGAGCCAGGAGCGCGCCCTGCAAATCGATGACCTCCATTGAGGAATCGGCAATCGAGGTCGCCGCCTGTTCGGAGCCAACCCAGGCGACGGTGTCGCCGTCGACCAGCATCGCCGTCGCGAAGGGGTCGGCGGCGGTGTAGACGGAACCGTTCCGGTACAGCGTCACCTTGTGCGGCGCGGGGGTGGCTGGTGAATCGGTCATGGGGCGGTGACTCCTTGGGGCTGGTGTCCGGCGCGGGCCGGACGGTTTCAACGGTGGTGGCATGATCCGGTGGTGGCATGGTCCGGTGCTGGCATGGTCCGGCGGTGGCATGAACCGGTGCTGGCATGAACCGGCGGGAGGGCCGGGCCGCGGCGGTCAGGCCACGGAGGAATACGCAACGACGCCGCGTTTGATGAGCTTGATGGCTTCGCCGCACAGCCGCGCCACCCGCGGGTCCAGGGACGGTATTTTGGCCAGCTGGTCCAGCAGGTCGATGACCTGTTTCACCCAGCGGACGAAGTCGCCCGCGGCAAGGTCCGTGCCGCTGAGGACGTCCTGCAGGTGCCGGCCCCTGGCCCACTTGAAGATCGGCCAGACCAGGCCGAGCTCGGGTTCGCCGGTGAGCGGGAGCTTATTGGCCTCCTCGACGTCTTCCAGGGCGGACCATTCCTGCACCACAATGTCGACGGCGGACTCGAGGGACACGCTCGGCATCTTGGGCCGGAGCCCGCGGTCCTCACGTTTGGCCTGGTAGACCAGGACGCTGGCCAGGGCGGCGACCTCGGCGGCGTCAAGGTCACTGAAAGCCCCCAGCCGCAGGGACTGGGAAATCAGCAGGTCCTTCTCGCCGTAGATGCGGCGCAGCCGCTGCCCGTCGGCGCTGATGGTAAGCACCCCGGCGTCGGAGGTTTCCAGGTAGCCGTAGCTGGACAGGACGCCGCACACCCGGTCGAAGGTCTTGGCGATGGTGTTGGTGCGGCCCTGGATCTGGCGGACCAGCCCGTCGGTCTCCTGGCGGAGCTTCCAGTAGCGCTCAGACCAGCGAGCGTGGTCCTCGCGTTCACTGCAACCATGGCACGGGTGGGCGCGGAGCTGGCGGCGCAGCTCGGTGATCTTCTTTTCAAGGTCCGGCTGGGCTGCGGCGCGGCCAAAGTCCTCGTTCCGGTTCGGCGGCGCCGGGGGCCGGTTCTCACGCAGGGCGTTGCGGACCGAGGACGCCAGATCGCGCCGTGACTTGGGCACCTTGGCGTTGAAGGATTTCGGGATGCGGACCCTGGTGATCGGGGCCAACGGCCCTTCCACGTCCTGGGTGCCGATCCGCCGCAGCTGGTTGTCCAGGGTCATCACGGCTGGCCGAGGCTCGCGGGAGTGGTGGTCGGAGCTGAGGACGACGGCGAGGCCGGGTGCGCGGCCGGTGGGTACGTCCACCACGTCCCCGGGGAGCAGCCGGCTCAGGGAGTCCTCGGTCACGGATTTCCTGGCCCGTGAGCTGGTCTGGGAGGCGTTCTTCTCCGCGTCGGAAAGCGCACGGCGGATCCGGGAGTAATCGGTGAAGTCGCCGAGGTGGCACGTCATCGCCTTGGCGAAGCCCGCCAGGGATTCCTCCCGGCCGCGCACCTGTTTCGCGAGCCCGACCACGGAACGGTCGGCCTGGAACTGGGCGAAGGAGGACTCAAGGATCTCCCGGGCTCGGGGCCGGCCGAACTGTGCGAGCAGATTGATGGACATGTTGTACGTGGGCCGGAAGCTGGAGTTCAGCGGGTACGTGCGGCGCGAGGCGAGGCCGGCGACGGAGGCGGGGTCCGTTCCGGGCTGCCACAGGACCACGGCGTGGCCCTCGACGTCGATCCCGCGCCGGCCGGCGCGGCCGGTCAGCTGGGTGTACTCCCCCGCGGTGATGTTGACGTGTGCCTCGCCGTTGAACTTCTCGAGCTTCTCCAGCACAACAGAGCGGGCCGGCATGTTCACGCCGAGTGCCAGGGTTTCGGTCGCGAACACGGCCTTAACCAGCCCGTCGACGAAGAGCTTTTCCACAACTTCCTTGAAGGTGGGCAGCATCCCGGCATGGTGGGCCGCCAGGCCGCGCAGCAGCCCGTCGCGCCAGCTCCAGAAGCCCAGGATGTCCAGGTCGTCGGAGGGGATGTCCTGCGCCGCCTCATCGACGCGCCGCGCAATGATGAGCTGCTCCTGCTCGGTGGTCAGCCACAGCCCGGCGGCGACGCACTGTGCCACGGCGGCGTCGCAGCCTGCGCGGGAGAAAATGAAGGTGATGGCCGGCAGCAGGTCCTGCCGGTCCAGGCTGGCGATGACCTGGGGGCGGCTGGCCTTCCGGACCGGGCTGCGCGGGCCGCCCTGGGGGGCCTCGTCGCGCTGGTTGTGCTGGCGCCGGACGTTCCGGCCGCCCTGGCCAAAGCGGCCCCGGAAGTTCATCTGGCTCTCGGCGCGGGCCATGGAGAGCAGCTCGGGGTTGACCTCGAACCCCGTGCGGGCAGCCAGGTCCGCGGTTTCCGCGGTGGCGGCGACGGCGGACGCGGCCGCCGCGCCGGCCGGGGCGATCTCATCGAAGCTGGTGTCGCCGGCGAAGAGGTCCACGATCTTCCGGCCCACCATCACGTGCTGCCAGAGCGGCACCGGCCGGTGCTCGGAAACGATCACGTCGGTCTGGCCCCGCACCGTGTCCAGCCAGGCGCCGAATTCTTCGGCGTTGGACACCGTCGCGCTGAGGGAGGCCACCTGGACTTCGCTGGGCAGGTGGATGATGACCTCTTCCCAGACGGCGCCGCGGAACCGGTCCGCGAGGTAGTGGACCTCGTCCATCACGACGTAGCCGAGGTCGCCCAGGGTGCTCGAATCCGCGTAGAGCATGTTGCGGAGCACCTCGGTGGTCATCACGACGACGGGGGCGTCGCCGTTGATGGACGTGTCGCCGGTCAGGAGGCCCACCCGGTCGGGGCCGTACTTGTCGGCCAGCTCCGAGTACTTCTGGTTGCTCAGGGCCTTGATCGGGGTCGTGTAGAAGGCCTTGAGCCCGCGCTGGAGCGCCAGGTAGATGGCGAACTCCCCCACGATCGTCTTGCCGGCACCGGTGGGGGCGGCCACCAGGACGCCCCGACCGGCCTGCAGGGACAGGCACGCCTCGCGCTGGAAGTCGTCGAGTTCGAAGGCGAGGGAACGGAGGAAGCCGCCCAGATAGGTTTTGGCTTCTGCGGCCCGCTCGGCGCTGGCTCGGTAGCGGTCAGACGGCGATTCCGGCCCGGGTAGTGAGGACATGCTTCCAGCCTAATGCGCCAAGGGCTAGAGATTCTCCAGCTCGGAGCTGGGAGTCGCCTGGTCCGCGGTCGCTTCGGTCTCGGCGGCCCTTTTGACGGCACGCCGTTCGCGGCGGCGGTCGTTCAGCAGGCAGAGGCCGATGGCGGCGAAGAAGAGGATCAGCATGGGTCCGGCGAGGTAGAACATGCTCATCGCGTCCGCGCCCGGTGCCGCCATGGCGGCGAAGAGGCAGACCAGGAACACGGTGATGCGCCAGCTCCTGAGGAGCTGCTTGCCTTTGATGATCCCGGCCAGGTTCAGCCCGACGAGGACCACCGGCAGCAGGAAGGCGATGCCGAAGGCCAGCAGCAGCCGCAGCACGAAAGAGAGATACACCTGGGCGCTGATGAAGTTCGAGCCGCCGGCAGGGGTGAAATCGGTCAGCACCCGGACCGCGTTCGGAAGCACCAGCCACGCCAGCAGGACGCCGCCCACAAACAGCGGAACGGCGGCAGCCACGAAGGACAGCGCCATCCGCCGTTCCTTCTTGTGCAGGCCGGGGACGATGAAGGCCCACAGCTGGTAGAGCCAGACCGGGCTGGCAACGATCAGGCCCAGGAAGACGGACACTTGGATCATCAGGTCAAAAGAACTGGCCACACCGTCAAAGTTCAGCGTCGCCTGCCGGCCTTCATGCGTGTTGAGGTCGCTGATGGGTTTGATCAGCGCCGCGAGCATGGGCTGGTAGACAAGGAATCCGACGACGGTGCCCAGGAGTACGGCGATCGCGGACTTGAAGAGGCGGTTCCGCAGTTCCTTCAGGTGATCGAGGAGCGCCATCCTCCCCTCGGGGTTCGACCGGCGGCTCATGGTTACTGCCACGCGTTGCTAGGCGCGGTTCGGCGGCGGAACGTCGGTTCCGTCTGCGGCGCGGGTCTCCGCGCCGTTGGACTTCGGGTGGTTCACGACCCGGCCCTCGACCGGCTCGGAGCCGTCGGCGGCGTCCGTGGCGCCGTCTTTTTTCATCTCCCGGACTTCCGACTTGAAGATGCGCATCGACTGGCCCAGGCTTCGGGCCATGCCGGGCAGCTTCGGTGCAGCGAAAAGCACCAGTGCCAGAACGATGATGATGATGAGATGCCAGCCTTCAAGCCTCATGACAGGAGGTCCTTTCGTTTGAATACATCCTATGTCTAACTGAATTCGATGTCGCGCAGCCGCTGGGGCTGGCCGCGGTCCAGTTTGCGCTGGACGCGCCGCTTGCGGCGCGCTTCCTGACGGGCAAACTTGGCGGCGCGGTAGTCATGCCCCATCTGCGCGGGTGAGGCAAAAACCGCGGATCCGGGTTCCGGCAACGGTCCCTGCGCGTCCTGTGCCCCGGCCCCGGTGAACGCGTCCCCGGCCGCCTGTGCTGACGCCTGGGGTGCGGACGGGAAGGCGGAGAACCGCTCCCCCGCCTCCCCGAGGTCCTTGAGTGTTGCCATGAACTTCCGGAACAACCGGACGCCGAGCACAACGAAGAACAACAGCGACAGCGCGACGAGCGCTATCCAGATTACGATCCAGGACCACCAAGGCATGCTGAGTAGTCTAGCCGCCGCGCTGGCTAGTCTTTATATTGGGCCAGGGCGGCGGCCAGCCACTGGCGTGAAGCGTCGGCGAGGTTTTCGGGCTGCAGGATCCGGGCTGTCCCGCCGTGCTGGGCCACGAACATCGGCAGCCAGTCCGTGCTGCCGAAGCGGATTTCAGCTAGCAGCCCGCCGTCGGGCAGTTCCGCCGTCCGTTCCGCGTAATACTCGTCGGCGACGCCGGCGCCGCGGCGGGTCAATTCAACCACCACCACCGTGTCGTCGTCGTTGGGGGTGAAGAGTTTGACGGGGAAACTCCCGCAGGGCGTGGCCGTCTCCGAGGCGGGCAGGCCGGTGGCTTCGAGCACCTCGATCCGGTCCAGCCGGAAGTTGCGCAGGCCCTGCGCGGAATGGCAGTAGGCCTCGAGGTACCAGGTGTTGTCCAGCGAATAGAGCCGCAACGGGTCGATGCTGCGTTCGGAGACGCTATCGCGGAGGGGGGAGAAGTAGCGCAGCCGCAGCTGGGCGCCGGTCCGGATGGCTTCGCGGGCAGTTTCCAGGGCTGCGGAGTTGCCCGGCCCCACCTCGGGTCCGGACAGTGCCGCCGCCTTGAGCCCCTCCTCCCCCGCTGCCGCCATGAGCTTGAGCGTGACGGATTCCAGCGCGCTGCTCTCGGCGAGCTGAGGCAGGCCGTTGAGCGTTTCCAGGCCGGTCAGCAGCGCACAGGCCTCCTCCACGGTGAAGCGGACGGGCCGTTTCAGGTCGAGGTCCTGGCTGATGGTGACATGGTCGTCGTCCCACTGGATGTCCAGCAGGTCGTCGGGGTAGCCCTCCGGCAGGCCGGAGCAGATCAGGATCCGCAGGTCCGCTTCCAGTTCGTTGCGGGTGATTCCGAAGTTCGCTGCCACTTCGCTGATGTGGAGGCCCTGGTTGTGCACCAGGAACGGCACGAGCTGCAGCATCCGGGCCAGCTGGTCCTCGGACGTGCGTTTGCGGCCGCGCCGGGCCGCCGGGATAGCGGCCGCCGGGAAGGCGATCGCCGGGACCGGCGCGGCGGCAAAGTCGGCTGCGGCCGCCAGGCGGCGCCGCACGGACGCCACGAGTTCAGGCGGGGACACCACCAGGACCCGGGGCCCGTAGGATGCGAGTTCCTCTGCGAGGGTCTCGGCGTCCCGGTACGGCACACCGAGGCGGTCCCGGCCGGGTTTGGGCGGCCCGGCAGGGCCGCCCGGGACGGCGCCTTCCGGGATGGCGGCGCCGGGGAGGGCCCGTTGGCGGAGACCGAGCAGCCTGCCCGCCTGGACGTCGACGACGGCGGTGCGGACCGGCAGCTCCGCCAGCCCCGCGAGTTCGGCGCGGACGTTGAAGTCCGCCGGCGGGGTGAAGTGTTCCTTGTCCAGGATGGTCACGGCCGAAGTGATGCGGGAGAGCCGGAAGAAGCGCTTCTCCCCGCGGGTCCGGTCCCGGGCAACGAGGTACCACTGGCCGAAGCGGCTGCCGAGGCCCCACGGCTCCACGAACCGCTCTTCCTCCTTGCCGGTGCTGCCGGCGAGGTAGCGGAAGCTGACCGGGTGCTGGGTGTGCATGGCGGCGACCAGGTCCTCGAAGGCCTGGCCGGCGGGGCGGATCCTCGGCTGGACACCTGCGGGGAGTTCGGCATCGACGAGGCCGCCGGAGGCCTGCAGCTTCCGGACCGCGTTGATGGCGGCGGAGCCCAGGGCGGCGTGCTCCCAGAGCTGGGCGGCGAGGATGAGCACTGTGCACTCTGCCGGGGTGAGGCTGACGTCCGGAAGCCGGTTGGAGTCCTTGCCGATCCGGTAGCGGGTGGTGGCCGGATCATCCGAACCCCAGCCCTTGTCCCGGACCGTCTCGACCTCGAAACCGAACTGCCGCAGCTCGCCCTTGTCGCGTTCGAACATCCGGCCGAAGGCGACGTCGGTGCTGGTGGTGTCGTGGTAGACCTTCTCGCGCAGCTCACCGCGGCGGAGCCCGTATGTGGTGTTGAGCAGGGCGATGAGCAGGTTCAGGAGGCGTTCTGTACGTGAGGCTGACACCCCGCAAGGGTACTAAAGTCCCTGCCCGAAACTGACAAAAGCGCGGCAACAGCCGGAAGAAGTTTTCCGATTGTTGCCGCGCTTTGTGGATCCGGACGGCGCCGGGCCTGGACGGCCGGTGCCGGGGCCGGTGGGTGCTAGCGGACGCCGACGAGGTCGACGACGAAGATCAGGGCCTCGTTGGGGCCGATTGCCCCGCCGGCGCCGCGCGAGCCGTAGGCCAGCTCGGAGGGGATTTCCAGCCGGCGTCGGCCGCCGACCTTCATGCCCAGCAGGCCCTGGTCCCAGCCCTGGATGACCTGACCGACACCGACGCGGAAGTCGAGCGGTGCGCCGCGGCCCCAGGAGGCGTCAAACTCTTCGCCGGTGGACCAGGCCACGCCGACGTAGTGGGTGGAGACGGTGTCACCGGCCTTGGCCTCGGCGCCGTCGCCTTCGATCAGGTCGGTGATGACCAGCTCGGTGGGAACGTCGCCCTGGGGGAAGTCAATTTCCGGCTTCTGGCGGTCAAGGTTGCGCTGTCCAAATGACATGGTTGCTCCTTCTGGTGTGGCTTGGGGTTGGTGCGGGTATGCGGTTACTTGACGCCGAGGATGTCGACGACGAAGACGAGGTCGCCCTTGGCGTCACCCTGGCCTGCGTCACCGTAGGCAAGGTCCTTGGGGATGACCAGGAGGACCCGGGAGCCGACAGTTTTGCCGGCAAGGCCCTGGGTCCAGCCCTTGATAACACCGGTCAGCGGGAAGGTTGCCTTCTCGCCGCGGTCGAAGCTGGAGTCGAAGACCTTGCCTTCGGCCAGTGTCGCGCCGACGTAGTTCACGGTCAGGGTATCGGTTTCCTTGACCGCGGGGCCGGTGCCCTTGATGAGGTCCTGGGACACGAGCGCGGTCGGCGCGGCTACGCCTGCGGTGGTGATCTCCGGGATGCCCTTGTCATTGTCCTTGACGGTCGGCAGTCCGGCCGGCGGGGTGACGGCCTCGCCCTCGGGCTTGTCCAGGACCGGCGGGGCGTCCTTGGCGGAGAGCACCTTGACGACGAGGACCTGGGTGGGCTGTGCGGGGGTATCCGCGGCACCCGCGGCACCCGGGGCAGCGGCGTTGCCGGGGACGGCGAGGGCCAGCTGGGAGCCCACTTTGGCGCCTACGAAGGCGTTGTAGATGACCGGGCTTTCGGTCTTCAGCTTGTCAGTGAGTTCCAGCTCTTCGGGGTCCTTCGGGAAGGTGTCTTCGAGGGTGGATCCGTCCTTGCCGCTGAGGGCAAGGATGGAGATCGAAGCGATCTGGTTCGCCTTGACCCGGTCGCCCTCGCCCTCCGTAACCACCTTGACGGTGGGTTCCTTGACCTCGAGGGGCTTGGTGAATTCGACACCGGGGGCCTTCTTGTCGCCGTTCTCCGTCAGCTTGAGGGAGTCCAGCTTAGCGGTCTCGCCGGCGGACTGGCTGGTGGGTTCCGGGGCGGCCGGTTCGCCGCCGCCGCAGGCAGTCAGCAGCAGCAGTCCGGGAAGAAGAATTGCAAGTAGTCGGCGCACTTAAGAACTTTCGTCGGGGCAGGATGGACGCCTCGCCGGGCAGTTGCCAGCGGCAAAGCAAGCGTTGGCCGCGAACGGCAACCCCTCCAGAATAACGCGGAAAGCTGGGTATCAGCCCATAGAGCTCAGCAGGGCATCCACCCGCTCGTCCACACTGCGGAACGGGTCCTTGCACAAAAGGGTCTGGTGGGCGCGGTCATTGAGCTTCAGATGGACCCAGTCGACGGTGTAGTCGCGGCCCAGTTCCTGCGCGCGCCGGACGAAGTCGCCCCGGAGTTTGGCGCGGGTGGTCTGCGGCGGGGCGTCCACCGCGTCCTTGACCGCGGTGTCATCGACCACGCGGCGCACGGCGCCGCGGGACTGGAGCAGGTAATAGAGCCCGCGGGTGCGCGAGATGTCATGGTAGGTCAGGTCCAGCTGGGCGATCCGCGGCGCGTCGAGGCCCAGGTTGTGCCGTTCGCGGTAGTTGTCCATGAGCTTCTTCTTGATCGCCCAGTCCACTTCGGTGTCGATGCTGCTGGTGTCGCCGCTTTCAATCGCATCGAGTGTGCGTTCCCAGAGGTCCAGGATCAGGGGAACGTGGGCATTGTGGGCGCCCTGCTCGGCGACGAACGCCGTGACCTTGCCCAGGTATTCGCGCTGGATTTCCAGGGCGGTGAGCTGGCGGCCGTTCGCGAGCCGGACGAGGGCGCGGCCGCTGAGGTCGTGCGAAATTTCCCGGATGCTGCGGATCGGGTTCTCCATCCGCATGTCGCGCATGATGACCCCGGCTTCGATCATCCGCAGAATCAGGTCAACGGTTCCGACCTTGAGCAGCGCCGTAGTCTCGGACATGTTGGAGTCGCCCACGATCACGTGCAGCCGGCGGTAGAACTCCGCGTCGGCATGCGGCTCGTCGCGGGTGTTGATGATTGGCCGGGACCGGGTCGTGGCGGAGGAGACGCCCTCCCAGATGTGGTCCGCGCGCTGGGAGAACGCGTACGTGGCCCCGTGCGGGGTCTTCAGGATTTTGCCGGCGCCCGCGATGAGCTGGCGGGTCACCAGGAAGGGAATCAGGATCTCGGCAAGCCGGGAGAATTCGCCGCGGCGCGGGATGAGGTAGTTCTCGTGGCTGCCGTAGGAGTTTCCGGCGGAGTCGGTGTTGTTCTTGAACAGGTAGACGGTGCCGTTGAAGCCCTCCGCCGCGAGCCGTTCCTGCGCCTCGTCGACGAGGTCATCGAGGATCAGTTCCCCGGCCCGGTCGTGCGCGATCAATTGGGCGAGGTCGTCGCATTCCGCGGTGGCGTACTCCGGGTGTGATCCGACGTCGAGATACAGCCGGGAGCCGTTGGTGAGGAACACATTGGAGGACCTCCCCCAGCTGACCACCTTGCGGAACAGGTAGCGGGCCACCTCTTCGGGGGCCAGCGGGCGGGACTCCGGGCTCGAGTAGGAAATCCCGAACTCGGTCTCAATGCCGAAAATGCGCTTGTCCATCTCAGTTCTCCTCAGCCAGCAGTGTGGTGATGTCTGCGTCTTCGAGCCGGCGGAAGGCGCGTCGGGTGCCGCGGCTGCTTTCCGAGCCGCGGTCCAGCACCGCCACCTCCACGGCCGACGCCGGCAGCGTGGTGGTCTCCTTGTCGGCCACGAGGCCGGCCAGGGCTAGCCTGATGGCGCCGGCGAAGTCGAGGTCGCCCTGCCAGCCCGCAGCGACGGCCTCCGACACCTTGTCCGCCTGGCCGCCCATCACAATGAAACCGCTTTCGTCGGCGATCGACCCGTCGAAGGTCAGCCGGTACAGGTGGTCCAATTCCGCGGAAGGGCCTACCTCGGCCACGGCGAGCTCGACTTCGAAAGGCTTCTGTTCCGCGGTGAAGACCGCCCCCAGGCTTTGCGCGTAAACGCTCGCGAGGCCCCTGGCCGTGACGTCCTCCCGGTCGTAGGAGTAGCCGCGCACATCGGCGTAGCGCACCCCGGCCTGGCGGAGGCTTTCGAATTCGTTGTATTTGCCCACGGCGGCAAATGCGATCTTGTCGTAGATCTCGCCGATTTTGTGCAGCGACGGGGAGGGATTCTCGGCCACGAGGGCGATCCCGTCGCGGCAGCTGATGACCACCACGGAGCGCCCGCGCGCGATGCCTTTCCGCGCGAAATCCGCGCGGTCCTTCATCAGTTGTTCGGGCGAAACGTAGAACTGCTGGGTCATCTCAGGCCTCCCGCTGGGCCACGGCCCTGGATTCTATGATGGTGCCGGCCATGGCCGCGAGCTCCCGCTCCGGAACCCGGAACGCCCCGGTCCGGTTGACGATGTAAACCACCGGCCAGAGCTGCCGGACGGGGTCCGGGCCGCCGGTGGCGGAGTCGTCGTCGGCGGCGTCGTACAGTGCCTCGACGGCGACGGCGACGGCCTGCTGTTCCGTGAGGTTGGGCCGCCAGAGCTTTTTGAGCGCGCCGCGGGCGAACATCGAGCCCGACCCGACCGAGTGGTGCTCCTGCTCCTCGTACCGGCCGCCGGTGACGTCGTAGGAGAAGAGCCGGCCGACGCCGGCGGGGCGGTCGAAGCCGGCGAACAGCGGCACGACGGCGAGGCCCTGCATCGCCATCGGCAGGTTGCTGCGGATCATGGCGCCGAGCCGGTTGGCTTTGCCGTCGAGGCTGAGGAGGGTCCCTTCGATCTTCTCGTAGTGTTCGAGTTCGACCTGGAAGAGCCTGGTGATGTCGAGCGCGATTCCGGCGGTCCCGGCAATGCCAAGCACCGAGAACTGGTCGGCCGGAAACACCTTCTCGATGTGCCGGCTGGCGATGACGTTGCCCATTGTGGCGCGCCGGTCCCCCGCCATCAGCACACCGCCGGCGTAGCTCATCGCCACGATCGTGGTGCCGTGCGGCACCTGCAGGGGTGTGGCCGGGTTGCCCGCCGGAAGCTGCTGGCCCTGGCCGAAAGGCGATTGGCCGAAAGGCAGTAGGTCAGGCCGCTGGCGTTGCAGATGTTCAGTGAAGGAGGACGTGGCGTTGGCTGCTACCTGGTTGGCGGTGGTTTCCTGCACTGGTGCACTCCCTCAACGTAGTGAATCAACGGCTTCCGGCCCTCAGCCCTGTGTCGGCGCAACCCATGGGCCGCCGCGGTCCGGCGGTGCTACTGGCCGCCTTTTTGGACAAATGCGCGGACGAACTCTTCGGCGTTGGACTCCAACACCCCGTCGATCTCGTCCAGCAGATCGTCGACGCCCTGGGTGGCGGCTGACGCCTGCCCCTCCGCGGGGGCGGGAGGTGCGGCGGGGACGTCCTCGTCGACTTCGGTGTCCCGCGACTGCGGCTGCTGCTGCTCCTGGCCTGCCATTGTTTTCTCCTTTTGTCCGTCCCTTTTTCGCAAGGGACATCCTGTAAGCCATATTGCCACGCCCGGGGCTCCGGCGGGGCCCTTTTCTTCAGGAACCGGGCGGGAGTCCCAGCAGTTCGGCGAGGAAGGGCCCGGCTTCCCGGTGCCGGGCAAAAAGGCCGCCGGTGAGTGCCTCGGTGCCACGCAGCGGTTCGCGTGTGGGGACCCGCTGAAGCCGGCCGCGGCCGGGCACATCGAAGATCACGGAGTCCCAGCTGGCCCCGACTACGCCGGCCCCGAAACGGCTGACGCAGCGGCCCCGGAAGTAGGCGCGGGTGTCCGACGGCGGTTCGGTGACCGCCCGCTGGATCAGGCCGTCGTCGACGATCCGCTGCATGCGGTCCCGTGCCAGCAGGCGGTAGTAGAGCCCCTTTTCGGGCCGGATGTCAGCCCACTGCAGGTCCACGAGCCCCAGCCGGGCGTGGCCCCAGTCCAGCCCGTCGCGTTCCCGGTAGCCGTCCAGCAGGGAGAGTTTCGCGAGCCACTCCACGGAGGATGCGGCGGCCGCCCGGTCGCCGGCCAGTTCGGTCAGCGTCGCCGACCAGCGTTCCAGCACCTCGTGGGTGTGCCCGTCCCCGTCCACGGCGTCGGCGACGCCGGTGTCCTGGGCGTGCTTGGCGGCGGCCTCGTAGTAGATCCACTGCAGGTCCAGGGCGGTGATCCGCCGCCCGTCGAGCAGCCGGACGGTGGCCTTGAGCGAGGTGTCGTGGCTGACGGACTGCAGCGCGGCGACCGGCTCGTGGACTTCGATTTTGGGGGCCAGGCCGGCCTCGATCAGGCTCAGGACCATCGCGGTGGTGCCGAATTTGAGGAAGTTGGAGGCCTGGCTGAGGTTGGCGTCACCGATGATGACGTGCAGCCGGCGGTACTTGTCCGCGGTTGCGTGGGGTTCGTCGCGGGTGTTGATGATCGGGCGGCGGATTGTGGTTTCGAGGCCGACCTCGGTCTCGAAAAAGTCGGCCCGCTGGCTGATCTGGTAGCCGGGGCGGGAGCCGTCCTGTTTCATGCCGACCCGGCCGGCACCGCAGATGATCTGCCGGGTGATGAAGAAGGGGGTCAGGCCGCGGACGATGTCCCCGAACGGCACCGTGCGGGGCATCAGGTAGTTCTCGTGGGACCCGTAGGAGACGGATTTATTGTCGGTGTTGTTCTTGTAGAGGTTGACCGGCGGCAGGTCAGGGTCGGCGGCCAGCCGCCGCACCGCCGCAAGCGCCACGAGGTCTCCGGCAGCATCCCAGGTGACGGCGGCGCGCGGGTTGGTCACTTCGGGGCTGGAGTACTCGGGATGGGCGTGGTCGACGTAGAGCCGGGCGCCGTTGCCGAGGACCATGTTCATGAGCAGTGTGCCGGACTCGTCCTCGCCGTCGGCCTCCAGTTCCTGCCGCCCGTAGGCGAGGGCGACGGCCTCGGCGTCGAGGACGGGCGGCTGGTCGGTCAGCTGGTCGGGGTCTGCCTGGCTGCGCTCCAGCGTCCAGCCGCGGGCGTCATGCAGCGGTTCCTCGTCGGTGTAGTCCCAGCGGGTCTCGGCGCCGCCGGCGGCGCGCTGCCGTGTCACCTGGGCGTACGCCTGGATCACCCGGGCGGACATCATCGTGGCGTTGGCCCCGGGCGCGGAGGGCGCGTGGATGCCGTATTCGGTCTCCGAGCCCATCACCCGCATGGCTCCGCCCACCGGCAGCCCGCCGGAAGGGCCGGCCGGCCTGCCGGGAACAGCCGACGTCACAGGTACTGGCCCGTGCTCGGCATCGTCTCGATGGACTTGCCGGGCTCCTGCCCCGCCTTGCCCTGGACGATGGTGCGGATGTACGTGATGCGTTCGCCCTTCTTGCCCGAGATCCGTGCCCAGTCGTCCGGGTTGGTGGTGTTGGGCATGTCCTCGTGCTCGCGGAACTCGTCAACGACTGCCCGCAGCAGGTGGTCGATGCGGATGCCCTTCTGGCCCACGGTGAGCAGGTCCTTGATGGCGTACTTCTTGGCCCGGTCCACGACGTTCTGCACCACGGCGCCGGAGTTGAAGTCCTTGAAGTAGAGCATTTCCGTGTCACCGTTGGCGTAGGTGACCTCGAGGTATTCGTTGGACTTGTCGGTGGAGTACATGGCCTCCACGGTGCGCTGGACCATCGCGTCCACGGTGGCCTGGACGTCACCGTGGTGCTCGGCGAGATCCGACTCGTGGAACGGTAGGTCGGCGGTGATGTACTTGTTGAAGATGTCCGCCGCGGCCTCGGCGTCGGGGCGGTGGATCTTGACCTTGACGTCCAGGCGGCCCGGCCGCAGGATCGCGGGGTCGATCATGTCTTCGCGGTTGGACGCGCCGATGACGATCACGTTGTCGAGCCGCTCCACGCCGTCGATCTCGCTGAGCAGCTGCGGGACGATGGTTGTTTCCACGTCGGAGGAGATGCCGGTGCCGCGGGTGCGGAACAGCGAGTCCATTTCGTCGAAGAAGACCACCACGGGGCTGCCCTCGGACGCCTTCTCCCGGGCGCGGGCGAAGATCAGCCGGATGTGCCGTTCGGTCTCGCCGACGTACTTGTCCAGCAGCTCCGGTCCCTTGATGTTCAGGAAGTAGCTCTTCATGTCGGTCTTGCCGGTGCGTTCGGCGGCCCGGGCGGCGAGGGAATTCGCGACGGCCTTGGCAATCAGCGTCTTGCCGCAGCCCGGCGGACCGTAGAGCAGGATGCCCTTGGGTGCTTTGAGGCCGTGCTCGCGGTACAGGTCCGGATGCAGGAACGGCAGCTCCACGGCGTCGCGGATCTGCTCGATCTGCGGTCCCAGGCCGCCGATGTCCTGGTAGGTGATGTCCGGCACTTCTTCGAGGACGAGGTTCTCCACCTCGGAACGCGGGATCTTCTCAAGGGCGTAGCCGGTGCGCGAATCAATGGAAAGGGCGTCGCCAACGCGGAGTTTCTGCGCCAGCAGGGCGCCGGAGAGCCGGATGACGCGTTCCTCGTCCGCCCGGCCGACCACCAGGGCCCGGTCCGTCCCCAGCATTTCCTTCAGGGTGACAAGGTCCCCGGCCCGTTCGTAGCCAAGCCCGGCGACCACCATCAGCGCCTCGTTCAGGAGGACTTCCTGGCCGGCAGCGAGCTGGTTGATGTTGACCAGCGGGCTGATCCCCACCCGCATCTTGCGGCCGGCATTGAAGATGTCCACCGATTCCTCGGTGGCGGCATGGCCGCCGTTGGCGGCGGAAGGTTGCCGCTTCGGGTTCAGCTGCAGCACGGTGCCGAAGCTGTACGGCGGCTGGCCCTCCTGGTCGAGTGCGTTCTTGAGCCGAAGGATTTCCGCTTTCGCGGTCTCCAGCATGCCCACAAGCTTGGAGTTGTTCTGCGTGGCGGCGGCGAGCTGGCGGTCAATATGCCGGAGCTTGTCCCGGAGGATATTGACCTGCCGCTCGGCCACGGAGAGTTCGCTGGCCGCGTAGCGGCCCCCATCGGTGGCGTGCGCCTGTCCCGCGGCGGCTGCCGCGTCCTCTGCCGGCGTCTGGCCCGGATCGGTGTTCGGAGTCTCCATCGTGCATCAGCCCCTTCCTACGCTTCTATTAAGACATTAGCCCCAAGAAGCCGGACGCCGCTGAAGACTTCCGAAATGCGGACTACTTTGTAATATCCGGATCGTCCACGACGTTCGTTCCGGCGATGGCGTCCCGGGCGGCCCGGCGCAGTTTCTTGTCCGAGACCGCGCGCTCCCCCACGGCCCCCGGCGTCCAGGCGTTGACGTCCTCTTCGTTGAAGCCGGTCTTGGACGGGCGGCGCTTCACGGAGATGCCCGTCACGCCGTCGGCCAGCCGCCGGGTGACCAGGAGGAAGCCGGTATGCGCGACCATCCGGTGGTCGGGGCGCACCGCCAGACCCTCAAGGTGCCAGCCGCGGACCATGGATTCCCAGGCGTCGGGTTCGGTGAAGCGGCCGTCGGCGCGGATGGCCTCCGCGGTCCGGGACAGTTGGGTCACCGTGGCGACATAGTTGATCCAGACGCCGCCCGGCGCCAGGACGGTGGCGACAGCGTCGAGGCATTCCCACGGCGCGAGCATGTCCAGGACGACGCGGTCCACGGAGCCGGGCTCCTCGGTGCGGACCACTTCCTCCTGGAAATCGCCGATGGAGATCTGCCAGGCCGGGTGCGGTCCGCCGAAGATCGTCTCGACATTGCCGCGGGCGATGTCGGCGAATTCTTCCCGGCGTTCAAAGGAGTGCAGGTAGCCGTTGTCCCCCACCGCACGGAGCAGCGAGATGGACAGCGCACCGGAGCCCACGCCCGCTTCGACGACCCTTGCTCCGGGGAAGATGTCGGCCATGGTGACGATCTGGCCGGCGTCCTTGGGGTACACGACGGCTGCGCCGCGGGGCATCGAGAGGACAAAGTCCGCGAGCAGGGGGCGGAGCGTCTGGTACTGCTGGCCGACGTTGTTGACCACGACGGAGCCGTCGGGCTTGCCGATGATCTCGTCGTGGTTCAGGAAGCCCCGGTGGGTGTGGAACGCACCGCCGGCTTCGAGGCTGATCGTGTTCATGCGTCCGCGCTCGTCAGTGAGCTGAACGCGCTCCCCTTCACGGAACGGTCCACGGCGGCGTGCGGCGCCAACGGGGGCGGCGGCCGCGCGTGCCGCGCTGCCCGCCGGGGCGGCCGTGTGGATGGCTGCGCTGCCGGCGGTTGCGGCGTCGTCGGGACTGGTGCTGGCGGCGGTGTCGCTGCTCATGAAGATGTTCCTCACTTCTGTAAAGCTGGGTGGCCATGCATGGTGCCGGCGCTCTGGCTGCTGGTGCCCGGGGCCTGGTGGCGGGGCCGGAAATACACGACCGGCAGGTAACTCTACCGGTTTTGGCCGAACATCCGCTTGCCGGCCCCGGCGCCCTTGCCCGTGAGGGCGGCCAGGACAGCGGATTGCCGCAGGAGCCCGGTGACGGTGCCGTCGCGGTCCACGACGGCGTACTCCAGTCCGTCGAGCTGGGCCAGGTACTGGATCAGCTCCTGCCCCTTGGACCACTCGGGCACATAGGCGCCGGCGCCGAGGGCGTAGGAGACGGCCGTGACGGGGGTCGACGCGGCGGCCCCCGCGGGAACCGCTGCGAGGGCCCCGGCGTCGACCACGGCAGCCGGACGGCCGTCCGGGCGGAACAGCACGACGGCGGGAACTGCTCCGGTGCCGGCATCCCGCGGCAGCGCCAGCACATCGGCCACCTTGGCTGATTCGGGGAGGCCCACCGCAGGTTCGGCCAGGGCCCCGGCCTCCACCAGCGGCAGCCGGCCCCGCAGCTGTGCCTGCTTGATCGAGGCGGTGGCGCCCATCCAGAGGAAGCTGCAGACCAGCAGCGCTATGAGCATCAGCGAGGTGTCGGGCCGGCCGCCGCTGAGCAGGGGCAGCACCACGAACCAGCCCACGAGGGCGATCACGATGATCCGGCCTCCCCAGCCGGCGGCGATGGTCCCCTTTTCCTGGCTGCCGGTCAGCTTCCACACGGCGGATTCGACGATCCGGCCGCCGTCCAGCGGCAGCCCGGGCAGGACGTTGAAGATGCCGATCAGCAGGTTGGCCCACACGAAGATGTTGGCGAGGATGCCGGCGACGCCGGTGAGGTCCCCGGCGGTCAGCACGAGCCAGCCCCCGGCGGCCAGGACGAAGTTCGCCGCGGGGCCCGCCAGCGCGACGAGGACGGAGCGGCCAGGGGACGCGGTGAAACTCTCAAACTGGGTGTGGCCGCCCCAGAGGTTGAGGACGATCTTTTCGCTGGGCCAGCCGTAGATCTTGGCGGTCAGCGCATGCGCGAGCTCATGTACGAGGACCGAGAGCAGCAGCAGGACCGCGTAGGCGAACGCCACGAAGTACGCACCGATGCCCAGCTGCGGGTTGTTTGCCTGCAGCACCGGGCCGTAGACGATCACCGTGAACGCCGCAATGATGAACCATGAGTAGGCGAGGATCACCGGGATGCCGGCTATGCGCCCCAGGGTGATGCCCTCTTTGCGGTCCTGTTTCTGGGGATCCCGGCCGCTGCGGCCGCGGGTGTCGGTGTCAGTCATGGACGGCCACCCTGGCGGTGCCGCGCTCCCGCAGGCTGCCGCTGTCCGCGCCGAAGGTCGCGTCCGGGAACTCGTGGCGCAGCGCAACCAGCTCCTCGAGGTCGGCCACGGTGCGCCCGGCCAGGGTGTCCCATGTGGCGTGGCGCGGATCGTCCGGCAGCGGCATGATGTGGGGGATGGCGACAGTCAGCACACCGGAGGCGAGGGCGGCCGCCACGCCCGGCACGGAATCCTCCAGGGCAATGCAGTGGTGCAGCCCGAGTTCCGGATCCTGCTCCTGCAGCAACCCGACTGCCTTGAGGTAGGCCTCGGGGTGCGGTTTTCCCCGGGTGACGGTGTCGCCGGTGACCAGGAACTCGAAGTAGGGCTTCGGCAGGCTGGCGACGATCTCGCGGGCCAGCGGAGCCTCGGACATGGTCACGAGGGCGCAGCGGACGCCGGCGCCGTGGAGCTCGTCCAGCAATTCTCGGGCGCCGGGACGCCAGGGCACGGACGTGCGGACCTGGCTGATGACGTGGGCCGTCAGGACGTCGATGATCTCCCGGCGCTCCAGCCTAACGCCGGCCTCCTGCAGGAGCCCGGCGGAGAAGACCAGGGACTGGCCCACCAGCTGCATGGCTTTCGCATGGGACCATTGCCCGCCGTGCGCGGCAACCAGGGCGTGTTCGGCCTCGATCCAGTATGGCTCGGTGTCGACGATGGTGCCGTCCATGTCCCAGAGCGCGGCTTTGAGGAGGGGCTGGGGAGCTGGGGGTTGCATGCTTTCCAGTCTACGGCGCGGCGCTGGGAGGGGCCTGATACTACGCCTACGGCGAATATCCACCGGTGGTCAGCGATTTCCGGCGCTTCATTCCCTGCGGGGGCCGGGTCCTTGGACGTAGGGTGAAGAGATGAATAGCTTCGAGGTAGACCCAGCGGAAACGGGCGACGTGCCCGAGCCGGAACGGCTGCTGCAGCCCGTCCCCGAAGGCCGGCGCATCACTGTGATGCTTGCCGCGTTCGAAGGCTGGAACGACGCCGGCGAGGCTGCCAGCGATGCCCTGCGCTACCTGAACAAGCTCTGGGGCGGCAAGAAGGTCGGTGCGGTCGACGCCGACGAGTACTACGACTTCCAGTTCACCCGGCCCACGATCCGGCGCACCGCCACCGGTGAGCGGAAGATCAAGTGGCCCTCAACCCGGATTTTCAAAGCCAGTGTTCCCGGCTCCAACGTGGACGTCATCTTTGTCCAGGGCACGGAGCCGTCCTATAAGTGGCGGGCCTACACCGCCGAACTGCTGGTCCATGCGGAGGCCCTCCACGTGGACTACGTGATCCTGGTCGGCGCCCTCCTCGCGGACGTGCCGCACAGCCGGCCTATTCCGGTGAGCACCTCCACGGACGACCCCGCGCTGCGTGAGCGGATGGACCTCGAGGCCTCGCAGTACGAGGGTCCGGTGGGCATCGTCGGGGTCCTCGCCGAGGTGGCCTTGCTGGCGGGCCTGCCCACCGTCTCGCTCTGGGCCGCCGTGCCGCACTACGTGGCCCAGGCGCCCTCCCCCAAAGCGCAGCTCGCGCTGCTGCACCGGATCGAGGAGCTCCTGCAGGTTCCGCTCGACACCGCGGACCTCGTGGAGGAGTCTGACGCCTGGGAGCGCGGCGTCGATGAGCTGGCCACGGAAGATCCTGAAATCGCGGCGTACGTGCGCCAGCTGGAAGAGGCGAAGGACACCGCCGACCTCCCCGAGGCCAGCGGCGAATCCATCGCCCGGGAATTCGAGCGCTACCTCAAGCGCCGCGGCAAGGACAAGCCGTAGCGTCCGGCCCTGGATTTCGACGCCGAGCGCCCGGCGCCCCGGGGGTTCGGCGCCTAGCAGCGGGCGCCCCGGGGGCCGGCGCCCGGCGTGCGACGCCTAGAGTTCGACGCCGAGCAGCGCGTTGACGGCGTCGCTCACCAGTGCCGCGTCCGTCGGGGACCCGGCCCCGCCGTCCTCAAGGGCCGCCCTGGCCCAGTCATCCATGGCCGCGACGGCCCCGGGGGCGTTCAGGTCGTTTGAGAGTTCGGCCCGCAGCCGGGACAGCAGCCCGGCGGCGGAGCCTTCCGGGGCCACGGCGAGGGCGTCCCGCCAGGTGCGGAGCCGTTCCTTGGCCGCGGCGAAACCGGCGTCGGTCCAGGACCAGTCACTGCGGTAGTGGTGGGCCAGGATGGCCAGCCGGATCGCGGCCGGGTCCTCGCCCTCGGCGCGCAGCCTGGACACCAGGACCAGGTTTCCCCTGGACTTGCTCATCTTTTCGCCGGCGAGCCCCACCATGCCAGCGTGGGCGAAGTGCTGCGCCAGCGGCACTCCGGACAGGGAGTAGGCATGCCCGGCACCCATTTCGTGGTGCGGGAAGATCAGGTCCGAGCCGCCGCCCTGCACGGTGAACGGCGCGGGCAGGTACTTCTGCGCGATGACGGTGCATTCGATGTGCCAGCCCGGCCGGCCCTCCCCCAGTTCGCCGCCCGGCCAGCTCGGTTCGCCCTCGCGGGCAACCCGCCAGAGCAGCGGATCCAGCGCCTGGCGTTTGCCGGCCCGGCCGGGATCGCCGCCGCGCTCGGCGAAAAGTTCCAGCATCTCGGCGTCGGACAGCCCGGAGACGGAACCGAGCGTCCACGCGTCGGTGGCGTCAGCGGAGTGCTTGCCGGCCGCTTCGACGTCGTAGTAGACATCCCCGTCGGGCTCGCCGGCACTGCCGGCCACCCGGTAGGCCAGACCCAGTTGCACGAGCCGCTCGATCGCGGGCACGATCAGGGGAATGGCTTCCACGGCGCCCACGTAGTGGTCCGGGGCCAGGACGTTGAGCGCTTCCATATCTGTCTGGAAGAGTTCGATCTGGCTGGCGGCGAGATCGCGCCAGTCCACGCCGGTCGCCGTCGCGCGCTCCAGCAGGGGGTCGTCGACGTCGGTGACGTTCTGCACGTAGGCGACCTGCTGGCGGCCGTCGCGCCAGGCGCGGTTGAGCAGGTCGAAGGCGACGTAGCTGGCGGCGTGCCCCATATGGGTGGCGTCATACGGGGTGATTCCGCAGACGTACATTGACTGTTCGCCTGCTGTCCCGAGGGTGACGACGCTGCCTTTGGCGGTGTCGAAGAGGCGCAGGGCAGCCATGCTGCCGGGTAGCTGGGGAACGGGGCGGGAGATCCAAGACTTCACAGCCCAAGCCTAGTGCTAGGCGCTGATGACGCCGAAACCGAGCAGCAGATACAGGGCCAGGCCCAGCAGGATCCGGTACCAGACGAAGAGCCGGTAGCTGTGGGTCGAGACGTACTTCAGGAACCAGCCGATGATGACGTACCCCACCACGAAGGCCACGGCGGTGGCGAGGGCCGTTTCCGGGAGTCCGTAGGGGCCGGTGATGCCTTCCTTGGTGACCACCTTGTAGAGCTGGTACAGGCCGCTGCCGAACACGGCCGGGATCGCCAGCAGGAACGAATAGCGGGCCGCCGCTTCGCGGGTGTAGCCCATCAGCAGTCCGGCGGTGATCGTCCCGCCGGAGCGGGAGACTCCGGGGATCAGGGCCATGGCCTGCGCCAGGCCAAAGAGGATGCCGTGCTTGTAGCTCAGCTGGGTCAGGTCGCGTTCCTGGCGGCCAATGGCGTCGGCCACGGCGAGGATCATGCCGAACACGATCAGCATCGTGGCGACAATCCAGAGGCTGCGGAGTACGGACTCGATCTGGTCCTGGAACAGCAGTCCGAGGACGATGATCGGCAGGCTGCCCAGGATGACCAGCCAGCCCATCCTGGCGTCAGGGTGCTGCCGGGAGACTTTGCCGGCCAGGGAACCCGCCCAGGCTTTGACGATCCGCACGATGTCCCGCCAGAAGTACACGATGACCGCGGTTTCTGTCCCGAGCTGGGTAATGGCCGTAAAGGCCGCCCCGGGATCGGCGGCGTCGGGCAGGAAGGAGCCAACGATCCGCAGATGGGCGCTTGAGGAAATAGGGAGGAATTCTGTCAGTCCCTGCACGAGGCCCAGAAAGGCCGCTTCAAACCAGTTCACGTTTATAGACCCTACGTCATGAAGCAATCCGAATCCCCGTAAGCTTGCTGACATGCAGCAGCGTTATGTCGGCAACAGTGGGTTGCGCGTGTCCTCCCTTTCCCTCGGCACCATGTCCTGGGCCCGGGAAACCGATGAGCAGGACGCCTCGGCGCTGCTCCGCACCTTCGTGGACGGCGGTGGGACCCTGGTCGACACCGCGGCGTCCTTCGGCGACGGCCAGGCTGAGGCGATGCTGGGCGGAATGCTCGGCGACGTGGTGGCGCGCTCCGAGGTGGTCATCTCCACGAAAGCCGGACTTTCGACGTCGGAGGGCCGGCGCGGTGTCGACACCTCACGGAACGGGATGCTCTCCGGCCTGGACGCGAGCCTGGCCCGGCTGGGCACCGATTACGTGGACCTCTGGTTCGCGCAGGCCTGGGACCCCAACGTCCCACTCGAGGAGACCCTGTCCGCGCTTGATTTTGCCGTGCGCTCCGGCCGCGCACGCTACGTGGGCGTCTCCAACTTCAACGGCTGGCAGACGGCGAAAGCGGCCGCTGTTGCGGGGTTCCCGCTGATCGCGAACCAGTCCGAGTATTCCCTGCTGCACCGCTCCCCCGAGGCTGAACTTATCCCGGCCATCGAGGACGCGGGACTGGGACTCATGGCCTGGGGCCCCCTGGGGCGCGGGGTCTTGAGCGGCAAGTACCGCGGGCATATTCCGGCGGATTCGCGGGCGGCCCAGTCGCGGCTGGCCGGCTACGTGGAGCCGTACCTTGAGGGGACCGCGTCCAGCATCGTGGAGGCCGTTGCGATGGCGGCGAAGGGCCTGGGGCGCTCAGCCCTGGACGTCTCGCTGAGCTGGCTGTTGTCCCAGCACGGTGTGGCGACGGCGATCATGGGCGCACGCACGCCGGTGCAGCTCAAGGAAATCCTGGATTCAACGCTGGCGCCGCTTCCTCCGCAGATTGCCCAGGCGCTGGAGGACGTTTCCAGCACCGCCTAGGTTCCCGGCACCGCCTGACAGGCTCCGTACCCGGCTGACGGCCGGGCTTAGTCCTGGAGGATCTCGAGGTCTTCCTCGTCGTCGACGTCTTCTTCCTCGTCCTCGTCGCTGTCGTCTTCGATCACCTCAAGAGGGGTCACTTCGCCATACGCTTCGTAGAGCGAGTCGTCGTAGACTTCAAAGGCATCAGCAACTGCAAAAAAGGCTGCCTCGACCGCAGGGTCCCCGGGTCCACGGCGCGCCGACGCCGCGACGAGATGCTCTTCGAGTGCAGCCGTCAAGGATTGAAGCGCGACACGCGGATCGATGCTCATGACTTCACGTTAGCCGGAAAAAGAAGAAAATGGAGAGCAATGAAGGAACATTTTCTCAGCAGTTCAGTCCGGCGGGAACGGGACTATTTGAGGCAGTACGAGTATCTCGTACTGACGGTCAGTCCTGAAGATTCCCTGCCGGAAGCACGCCGCCGCCTGGCCGAGCACTCCGAATACGGGAAGTGGGAACTGGAACGCAGCGTGCTGTATCTTGGCGGCGGCCGCCGCTTCTGGCTCCGCCGCCGGGTCACCCAGGTCCAGCGGACCGTTTAGGATTCTGAGTCCGGCGGACCGTCTAACCCGGCCTGGGCCCAGCGCACCGCTCAGCCCGTCTCGAGCGGTCCCAGCCAGGCATTGGCCACCGTGTTGTGTGCCGACTCGTCATCTGAGGGGTGGAACATTCCCGCCAGCACGTCCCGGTAGAGCCGTTCCAGCTCGGAACCACGGAAATAGCTGGATCCGCCGGACACCCGGATGGCCAGGTCCACGACGGTGCGGGCTGTCTCCGTCGCACTGACTTTCAGGCCGACCAGCTTCGGGAACCACTGGCCCCCATGGTCGGCCAGTGCGTCGACGTCGGCGGTGACGGCCGACAGCTGGGGGTAGAGCGCGTCCATCGCCATCGCCGCGTCGGCCACCTTCCACCGGATGTCAGGATCCTGGGCGTAGCTGCGTCCGCCGTTCTTGAACGACATCCGACGCTTCACGGCCTCGACGCCCAGGGCGAGGGCCCGTTCGCCGATACCCGTGTAGACCGCCGCCAGCAGCGTCTCGAAGCACGCGAAGATGGCGAAGATCAGCGGGTCCGCGTTCGGTCCCACCGGCAGCTTGCGGAAGATCCGCTCCGCAGGCACCACCGCACCGTCCAGGACGGTGGTGTTCGACTGGCTGGCCCGCATACCCAGGGTGTCCCAGTCGGCCAGGATCTCGTACCCGGGGGTGTCCCTGGTGAGGAAGCCGTGGACCAGTTGCCCGGCCCCGTTCCCGGCCGAGGCGTCCTTTCCGAAGATCCCCAGCCGGGTCCACGCCGGCGAGAGGCTCGTGAAGATCTTGCGGCCGGTGAAGGCGTAGCCGCCGCCGGCCTGGGCGAAGGCTGAAGTGCGGGAGTCGAAGAGCACCGAGTCGTTCCCCGCCTCCGAGTTCCCGAACGCGAAGATTTCCCCCTGCCCTGCCTCCCGGAGGACAAAGTCGAGCGAGGTGTCGCCCCGTGCGGCCAGGACATGCGCGACGCCGGTCCACACGAGATGCATGTTGATCGCCAGCGCGGTGGCCGGGGCCGCCGTCGCCAGCCGGCGCTGCAGCTGAGCGGCCGCCGCGAGGCCGAGGCCCAGTCCGCCGTCGGACGCCGGAACGAAGATCTTCAGGTAGCCGGCGTCCGCCAGCTCCGCCAGATCCTCGTGGAAAAAGGCGTTGTCCCGGTCGTAGCCGGCGGCGCGACCGCGGATGCGTTCCAGCAGGGCATCGGGCAGGACGTCTTCAGGGCTCATGGGCAGTGTCTTTCAGGCCTCAGTAGTTTGTGAGCAGGGTATCCAGGACCCGTGCACCGAATTTCAGGGATTCGGTGGGGACGCGTTCGTCCACGCCGTGGAACATGCCGGTGAAGTCCAGTTCGTCCGGGAGCTGGAGCGGGGCGAAGCCGTAGCCGGTGATGCCCAGCCGGCTCAGGGACTTGTTGTCCGTGCCGCCGGAGAGGGTGTACGGCAGGACCTTGGCCCCCGGGTCCTCGGCGTGCAGCGCGTCGATCATCGAATCCACGAGGTTCCCGGCGAACGGAACCTCCAGGGAAACGTCGTTGTGGATGTAGCTCACGTCCACGCCCGTGCCAGCGAGTTCGCGGACGATTTCCAGGACGTGCTGCTCCTGGCCGGGCAGGGTCCGGCAATCGATGAGGGCCTCGGCCGATTCGGGGATCACATTGTGCTTGTAGCCGCCCTTGAGCAGGGTGGGGTTGGTCGTGTTCTGCAGGGTGGCACCGACGAAGCGGGCCACGGTGCCGAGCTCCTTGAGGATCTTCTCCGGATCGTCCGGATCAAACTCCACACCCGTGAGTTCAGTCACACCGTCCAGGAACTGCCGGGTGGTGGGGGTCAGCTCGACCGGCCACCGGTACTCCCCGATCCGGGACACGGCGCTGGCGAGCCGGGTAACGGCGTTGTCCGTGTTGATCTGCGAGCCATGCCCTGCGCGGCCGTGGGCGACGAGGCGGAGCCAGGAGAGGCCCTTCTCAGCGGTCTGAAGCAGGTAGGTGCGCTGCCCCCCGATTGTGGCGGAGAATCCCCCGACCTCGGAAATCGCTTCGGTGGCCCCGTCAAAGAGTTCGGGCCGCTTCTCGATCGCGTAGCGGGCGCCGTAGGTGCCGCCGGCTTCCTCATCGGCGAAGAACGCGAAGATCAGGTCCCGCTTGGGCTTGCGTCCGGTGCGCGCAAAACTCCGGAGCACGGAAAGGATCATGGCGTCCATGTCCTTCATATCCACGGCGCCGCGGCCCCAGATCATGCCGTCCCTGAGCTCCGCGCCGAAGGGGTCCACGGACCACTGCTCGCGGAGCGCGGGCACAACGTCCAGATGCCCGTGGACCACAAGCGCGCTGGCGGACGGGTCTTCGCCGGCAAGCCTGGTCACCACGCTGGCGCGGCCCGGCGCGGCCTCAAAGATCTCGGCGTCCAGCCCCACTTCAGTCATCAGCCCCGCGGTGTATTCGGCAGCCGCCCGCTCCCCCGGTCCGGACCCGTCACCGTAGTTGGAGGTGTCGATCCGGATCAGTTCCTGGCAGATTCTGACGACTTCGTCCTCGGGCCTGATTTCAGTCATGTTTCACTCCTCGTGGGGTCGGCTCTCTTGCTGGCTTCAGCCTACCCACATGCCCGATCAGGCCCCGATTATTTGTTTCGGGAAACTTCATGCTAGAGTCTTTCTCGCTGCTTCGGAGAAAACCGAAACGCTGAAAGGCGAAAAGGTCCACCGAATACCACCTGCGCGGGTGGCGGAATGGCAGACGCGCTAGCTTGAGGTGCTAGTCCTCGAAAGGGGGTGGGGGTTCAAGTCCCCCTCCGCGCACAACAGGAAAAGGCCCTGGAATTCTATGGATTCCGGGGCTTTTTCGTGTCCCCGCCCAGGCGGACGCTGAAAAGCGGCACCCGCCGGCCCGGCCTCCGCATAGTGGTTTTGTGACCTACATGGAACCTGGACAACGCTATGACGGAATTGTCACGCACTGTCTGCGGTGCCTCGATCCGGGTATCAGACAGCGCGAGACGCCGAAGGCGTACTCGGAGGAGCGCAACCGCAGTACTAGCCGCCGGCGGCCGCGACGACGACGGCCGGCGAGCCCTGGTTGACCGGATTGGCCGTCGCGGAGGAGGCGACCACCCCGAACTCGTACCCCTCGGCCCGCAGTGCGTCGATGGTGGCGGCCAAGTACGTCCACTGCGTCGAGCGGCAGGACAAGACATCCTCAGCGTCGTGGAGCAGGATGATCGCGCCGGGTGCAGCCTCCGCCATCACATACTTCTGGACTCCCGCCGCACCGGGGCACTCGAAGTCGCCGGGGTGGCCGACGTCCCAGTGCCAGAGAACCCCGCCGCTCATACCAATGGTCTTGAGGTAGCCCGCCGCATAAGGGGTGCTGTTGCCGAACGGGAAGCGCATGAGCTTGGGCGCCTCACCGGTGACGGCCTTGATAGCGTCGTTGGTGCGGTCGATCTGCTGCTTCTGCTCCGCCTGGCTTATGTCGGGGAAATTGGCGTGGTCCCACGAGTGGTTGCCGATCACGTGCCCCTCAGCCTTGATCCGGCGGACGAGGTCGGGGTACTGCTGGGCGTGGGAGCCTTCAAGGAAGAACGTTGCCTTAACGCCCTTCTGCTTGAGGACGTCGAGGACGAACGCGGTGCGCTGGGGGGAGGGCCCGTCGTCAAAAGTCAGGCCGATCAGCGGCTTGTCGGCGGCCTGGGCCGCCGCCATGGGGCCGCCGGCCAGCAAGGCCATGACCAATGTCAGCGCGGCCAGTGCCGCCACGGCAATCCTGTTCTTGTTCGTGGTGCTCAACCTTCCTCTCACGGTGGTCTTCACCCTTGGCCTACAAGGTGGTCTTCACCCTTGCCAGATGAGCACCATACTGCGCCGCTGAGGCGCGCTTGGCCTACAAGGTGGTCTTCACCCTTGCCAGATGAGCACCATACTGCGCCGCT
>NZ_JARUXE010000048.1 GCF_030433895.1 Arthrobacter sp. PsM3
CGTCATGCCGTTGCGGGGGCCCATCATGGGCCCGCCCATGTTGGGCAGTGAAACGCTGACGACCGGACCAGGAAGATTAGGTGCCACGCAGCGGGCCCGGGACAGAGAACCGGTGCCCGCGGGATTCACCAGACTGCCCACGACGCCGACTGCCACAAGGGACAGTGCGGTCAGAAGAAGCACGGATGCGATCCCGAGGATGATCTGCCCGCGGTGGGTCAGGGATTTCAATCCTGGCGCCTGAGCGCCGTGCGCCGTGTGGTGAACTCCTGCTCGTCGATTTCCCCGCGGGCGAAGCGCTCAGTGAGAATACGTTCGGCGTCGTGATGCGGCGGCCGCTGCGCGGCCGGTCCCTCACCCGGATGGGGACGCCGGACCAGGAGCACAACAACGGTGACCACCCCGCCCCAGAAAATCAGCATCAACACGGCCATGGCCACCCATGCGCCGATACCCCAGCCATTCCCGTCCCAGCCATACATCATGATCGAACCTCCTCCTGTGAAACTACGTTGGGCCCGCTTCCCGGAACAGTGCCCAAAGCCCCGGCGGGTATATACAGTCTGCATCGGGGGCCGACGGCGGCCAGCCATGCTCCGATGCGCACGCGGACACAAAAGTCAGGCAGCGGCGCCCGTTTCGCGTCCAGTGGGCCTCCGGACCGGAGGCCGGCCGGGTCTCAAGCGGTTTGAAGCTCTTTCAATGCGGCCCGGAGCCGGTCATCGGCCTCGCCGGCGACCAGGGCGACGGCAGGGGCGTCACTGAGCTGGACCATCGTCTGCGGGTCGATCGTCTGGATGACGGTCGCGTCGGCGTCGCTGCCGCGCCGGATGACGACGTTGCACGGAAGGAGCAGCCCCATGTCCGGTTCCGCGGTGAGAGCGCGCTGGGCCAGGGCGGGATTGCAGACGCCCAGGATGAGGTAGTCGCCCAGGGCCTGTCCGCTCTCCACCCCGAGCTTGGCCTCAAAGGTCGAGCGGACATCGATCTCGGAGAGGACCCCGAAGCCCTGGCCCTGGAGCGCCTCCCTGGTCCGGCGCACCGCTTCCTCATACGGCAGGGCGACGGTGATGGTGTGTGCGTAGCTCATGGTTAGGCTCCTTCATTGGGTTTGGCTGTGAGTCAATGACGCCGCATCGCCGTGTTACCGGGATTCGATGAGGCCCATCATGCCGCTGTCCTCGTGGTCGAGGATATGGCAGTGGTAGACGGTCTTGCCGGCGAAATCATCGAACGCGATCCGGACGCGCACGCTGCTGCGGGCCGGGACGTTGACCACATCCTGCCACTCGGGGTCGGATACGGGCCGGCCGGCCTGTTCGATGATCTGCATGGGCCATACGTGCAGGTGGAAAGGGTGGTCCATGGGGCTGGTGTTAGTCAGCGTCCACTCCTCGAGGGCCCCGGCCGGGACGGTGGTGTCAATTCGGCCCGGGTCGAACGGTTTGCCGTTAAAGGTGAACCTCATTCCCGACCCCATGCCCATGCCCATGCCCATGGCGAAGGTCAGTTCCCGCCGTGCCGTGACCGCAGCGGACCGCAGGTCCCGGGGTGCCGGCTGGGCCGGGAGCGGCTCCGCGGACGGGGCCGGTTCGCCGCTGACCGAGTAAGTGGCCAGGACGGTGCCGTTGGGGTCGGCCTGGGCCTGTTGGCCTCCGGTGCTGGCGCCCATCATGGATCCTGCGCTTCCCCTGTCCACCGGGAGGGTGCGCAGCACGGCCGTGCCGGTGGCCGCGGTGACGAGGAGGTCTGCCCGGTTGCCTGGAGCCAGCAGCACCTCCTCAACGTCCCGGGGGTTCTGATAGCGGCCGGAGTCGAGTCCAAGCAGCTGCAGGCGCTGGCCGTCCAGGCGCAGTTTCAGGTACCGGGCGGTGCAGGCGTTGATGATCCTCCACCGTTCGCGCTCTGCCGGTTTGGCCGCCAGTTGCGGGTTTAGCTGGCCGTTGACCAGAACCAGGCTGCCTTCCCGGCCCATCATTTTCTCCATCGCCGACACGGCAGCGACGCTTCCGTCGCTGTTCAGCGAGATGTCCGAGATGACCATGACCCGGTCCCGTGAGGTCGGGACAGGGTGCGGGTCCTCGACGATGATGGCACCGTACAGTCCGCCGAAGACCTGGTCGGCGACCATGCCGTGGTGGTGGGGGTGGTACCAGTACACGCCCGGAGGGTGGTCCGCGGGGAGGCGGTATTCGTACTCGAAGGACGTCCCGGGGTCAACGGAGAGGAGCACGTTGTCGCTGTTGCCCTGCGGGGAGACGTGCAGGCCGTGGACGTGCACGTTGGTCGGATCCCGCAGGCCGTTCTCCAATGTCACGTTCACCCGGTCACCGGGCCTCAGGAACATGGTCGGGCCGGGCACCGACCCGTTGTAGGTCAACGCGGTGGCATTCGTGCCGGCAATCCTTGCCTGACCCGGCGCCGCTCTCAGGCGCATCTGGAGCGTCCCGTTGCTGCTGCGGAGGACCTCGGGTTCGAGGAGGGCCTGTCCGGCCGCCGACTGGTACCCGGCTTCGGAGCCCCACAACAGGCCTGCCGCGCCCGTCAGCGCGGCTGCGGTTCCGGCGCCCCCGAGGAGGAGGGCAGTGCGTCGGCGGACAGGGCGCATCAGTTGTCGCCCTTGAGGGTCCTGAGCCGCTCGTGGTACTCCTCCGCGGTCAGCTCGCCCCTGGCAAAGCGTTCATCCAGGATTTCCCGGGGTGTGCCTACACTGCCCGCAGGCCCGGAGCCTCCGCCGTCAGGGGAGCCTGTGGGTCCGCCGCGGCGCCTTGCGGCCGAGAAGAACCATATCCCGAGACCGGCAAGCAGCAGGACCCCGACAATCAGCAGCAGCCAGTACATCCCTGTCCAGCCCATGCCTGATCCGTATCCACCCATCATTACCCGTCTCCTTATCCCGTAAAACCGGTACTGACCGGCCTGCGGTGATCACTTTCGAGACTACACCATAATACCCATAGGGGTATATGGGGGGGGCGGGCGTTTGATGTGCCCGCGGCTTCAAGCCGTGAATTCGGTCCTCGACCATCAGCAGGGCTGCGCCCGATCACGATACAACCGACGCCCGGCCGGAGGATGCCCGTTGGTCCCCGGCGCCCCTGCCGGGGACGGCATGGCATGGTCCGCATGCCGAACCCGGCGTGCAGCGCGGCGGCCACCGCCGACGCCGGGGTGGAATGCCACCGCGGCCGCGCGTCCGGCGGCGTTAGGGTGGGTGCATGGGTGTCGAATCAGCGGTAATAAAGCGAATGTCGAGAATGCGTCCTCAGGATCCGGCCAGCGTGCCCCAGGAGGTGGAGGGCGAACCGGATCTGGTAGCGGTGGACACGACTTGGGGAGAGCTGCAGCCACTGCAGTGCGCGCCCGGGGTGGTCACCCTGGGCGAACTCGAACTCCTGGAGCAGATCAGCGGCGGCGCTGTCCTGATCGACAGCCGCGTGCCTGACTCCAGGTCCGGGGTTACGATTCCAGGCGCAGTGAACATCCCGCACGACCGGATTATTAGATTCAGGGATCAGCTCGAGGTTTCGAGGCTGAGCATTTTCTTCTGTAACGGCCCGCAATGCCCGCAGTCACCGTCGGCCATCCGGGCGCTGCTGGAAACCGGGTATCCGGCATCCGCACTGGCCTACTACCGGGGAGGACTGCACGACTGGGTTACCCTAGCCATGCCCACGGAACAGATCACCTGACCGCCGGGCTCGTTCAGGCACGGGCGTCAACGGCGAAGCCGCCCGGGCCATGCCCCACCCGCTGCGCTCCATTCGGGTCGCCGACCAACAGCCCGCCGGCCTGACCCTGTTCTGCGGCGTCAATGACGCCCTGGCCAAACGGGGCCACCGCAATCGAACCGGACCCGCGGGCTGCTCACGCGGCCCGGGAGCGTGTCTTTGGCCCGTGCCTGGACCATCGGGCAGTGCTTGATCCACCGCGGACCTGGCAGACCCCCGAAGCGCCGGGCCAAAGCGGGCCGGTCGGGGGAACTGATGACGTTGACGGACCGAAAATGAACACCGATGTGACGGATCAGAAGCTGCCGCTGCCGCCGGAATCATCGTCCCGGCCGGCGCCGCTATCAGCGTCGCCGCCGCGGCCACCGTGCAGGATCGAATCGATCAGAATCCCGCCCAGCACGGCTCCGCCGAGGCCCCCGCCGCACCCTCGGCTCCCGAACATGCCGCCGCCGTAGCCGCGGTTGTCCAGGCCGCCGAAGCCCTGCACATCGGACCGGGCGAGCTCTGCCGCCCGGGATGCCAGAGCCCCGGCCTGCTGCGCGTAGGTCAGGGAAGATCCGGGGTTCGTCTGCTGGAGGGAGAGCGCGGAGTCCAGAACGCGTTGCGCTTCGGCCAGGCGTGTCCTGGCCCCGGGTCCCACACCGCCGCGCCGGGCGGCAATGTAGTCCGAGGCGACCGAGATCCGGGCCTGTGCATGCATGATGGCCTGCTGGAGAGCCTCCCCGGCGCGCCGCGCCTGATCCTGCTGGTTCCGCACCCCGGAGAGGGCCCGATCCAGTCCCTGGCGCGCCGCTTCCATGCGCTGCAACGCGGCGATCGGGTCGATACTTCCTGACTGGAGCTGCTGTTGCACCTGGTTCAGGACCGCCTCGGCGCCTGCGGTGGGGCCCGCGAGGTCGGTATGCTGCCCAGCCGCCATGGTGGCCTTGGCCTGGGCGAGGTCCTGGGCGGCGTTCTCCACCGCGCGGTCGAGATTCGTCCGGGCGGAGTCAAGGTCGTGCGAGACCTTGCCGATGGCGTCAACCAGCACGTTGGTCTGATGGAGGCTTTCTTCGCCAGCACGGACAGCGACGGCCGCGGCGCCCGGGTCGGCCTCCGTGAGCTTCTGCTGTGCAGCCTGCGCGGCGGTGTCCAGAAATTTCAGCCGCTCCCGGGCCTGGGCGATGTTGTCCGAGACCGGAGCCACCGCCGCATCGGAGTACCTTACGCGCAGCTCGGCCATGCCGTGCTCCGCATCCGCTATCTTGGCCGCCGCCTCGGCGCGTCCGGCCCGGAGCAGTTCGAGTGCCTGCGGTGCGTTCTTTTCGAGTTCACGCAGGGAATCGAAGGAGACTTTCTGTTCGGCCAGAGCCTGGCTGGCCGACTCGCAGCGACTGATGATCTCGGTATACGATGCCCGCTGTTGCTCCTCGGTGGCCGGGATCGCATCTTCCAGCTGCTGCTGGAGTTTGAAGGACTCGCTCAGGTCCGACCTGGCATCGGCGAGGGCCTTCACAAAGGGCGCAACGGAAACGTCCCCGAACTGGGCCTGCGCGAATCCTGCTTCCTGCTCGCTGGAGCGCACGGCGTCGTCGGCTGCTATCAGCAACGACACGGCCCGTTGCTTCAGCTCCGGAAGGCTCAACGCCACGGGCTGATCGCTCCGCCCGCCGTCGCGTGGATATACCCCCGGTTCTTCCGGCTCGGTCCCCGCGCCGGTAAGCACCGCCAACCGGTCCCGGTATTCCTGCGTGCCCAGCTCACCGCCGGCGTATCGCTGATCGAGGATCCAACGTGCGTTGCTCCTGCCCGCGGCGTCACGGTTCCGCCCCGGCGCTGATCCCCTTCCTCGCCGGCGGGCGCTGCCGGACAATCCCCGGGCCACGAGAGCCGCCACTAGAACGACGCCCGCGACCGGGAGAAACCAGAACAACCAGGACACATCTATACCGGACCCGTACCCACCACCCATCATGGGGTGCCTCCTTCAACCGGCCCTACTCCGCAGCCGTCTGCTTCCAGACTACGCCAACATACCCCCGGGGGTGTGTTGCGGACCCTGCCCCCGGGCGGCGCCCTGATCGGATCCGCGTGCATATATGACTGCTGCGCCCGGCCATGCCGCCGCTTCCGAGGAGGATACCCGGCGCGGTGTCCCGGCCAGGGACGAGCGCAATAATTAGGGCATCCCCACATCCAGAGCACGCTCAAAGACATTGGTGGTCCCGCAGCAGCCATGGGCCCGGAACTGGCGCGGCCCGCGTCCTGCCGGGTGCACCAACAACGGGTTGGGCCGACCCTGCCAGGGTCCGGGGGACGACGCAGAGGTCCGCGGGCCTACGGCACCAGAGCTACTCAGGGGTATGCGGGGTGGCGGGGATGGGGCGGACCACCAGCGCCGGGCAACGGGCGTGCCGCGCTGCGCAGGGCTGCGGAGATTCCGGCGCTGTCGGCCGGTCCCGCGGAATGGACCAGGAGACCGCGTGCAGCTCCCGCGTCCGGGGCATTGTCTGAAGATCCGGTGTTCGGCATGAGAGCTCCTTATCGACGGCAGGGCTTTGGCCCGGCCGAAACTTGCATCAGTTATTCCCTTGCATGCTATGTGAAAGGCGGGAAAGCCCCCTGTGAATAAAACGAACCGCATGACTTTGACAGCGGCGCTGTCCCAATGGCCGGCGCGCCGGTGGTTTGCTGCGGCAGCCGCCTCGGCCCTGACATATCTGGTGGTGGCTGTGCCGACCGATCTTATCGACACACCCTTTTTCAGCCGTGAAATCCCTCCCACGTGGTGGTCCTTCCCCGCGCTGGGTATCACAGCGGTCCTTTCCGGGCTGCTGGTGGCCACGTATGTGGCGCGCGCCACGGTCGAGGAGCATCAGGGGGTGGGCGCCGGAGGCCCGTCACGGTTCGGCGCTGCGGGTGCTGTTGTCTCGTTTTTCGCGGTGGGGTGCCCCGTCTGCAACAAGCTGGCGCTGCTGGCATTGGGCACCTCGGGCGCCCTGCAGTACTTCGCACCAATTCAACCGTTCCTCGCTGTCTCCTCCGTCATCATGCTGGGTTGGGCCTTCCTCAGGCGGGCGGTTTCCGAGGACCGGTGCCCGATGCCGTTGGCCCGGTCCGTTCACGCCGCATCCGAGGGCTGATGCCGGCCGACGCCGGCGGCGCAGCATGTGTCGGTACTGGCTGCTTGCCGCATGGTTCTGTGGGCAAACTCTTCCAGATGCTGTTGATAGCGGGAGGCTGGTGGGGGTCCGGCATCACCTGAGCATGGAGGCTGGCGGGAGGAGAACGGTGCGGTGGAGTACTGCGGCGCTGCCGCGCCCATCAGGCGTCCCCACTGGCCGCCGGCAATATCGGCCCCGTCAACGGCGGCATCGTACTTGCCGTTGACGGTGACGTTCTGGTTGACCCAGCGCGGGCCGATGCCCTGGTAGCTTCCGAATCATGAGGCCGTGGATATGCCCGAGGTGGCACCGACGGTCCAGGTCATGGTGTTTCCATCGGTGGTACCGGTTTTGGCGAAGATGTCATAGCTCTTATTGGCCGGGATGTTGTAGCCGGAGCCGCGGGTCAGCACGTTCTTCAGGGCGTAGGTGACCCCGGCGGCGACATCGGGGTCGATGGTTTGCCGGCAGTCCGCGCCGGGCACGGGATAGTTCCGGCCATGCGGGCCGGTGACCGAATCAGTGGCGGATGCTTTCCTGGTCGCGGTGGGCGGCTGGTTCGATCTGGAAGGTGGAGTGCTCGACGCTGACGTCGAAGTCTTCGGCCACGCATTTTTGCAGGTCCGCCAGGAGGGCGGCGGCGTGGCCGTCGGTCATGCAGGTGTCTTCGACGGTGACGTGGGCGGAGAGGACGGCTGTGCCCGAGGCGACCAGGGACGCGTGCAGGTCATGGACGTCGATGACGTGCGGCACGGCAAGGATATGCTCGCGGACCTCGGCCATGTCCAGGCCCTGCGGGGCGTTTTCCATCAGCACGTTCACGGTGTCCCGGAGCAGCTTCAGCGTGCGGGGAATGATCAGGACGCCAATCAGTAAGGACACGACGGCGTCGGCCTGGACCCAGCCGGTGACGGCGATGATGATGGCGGCCGCGATGACAGCCACGGACCCGAGGGCATCATTGAGCACCTCCAGGAAAGCGGCCTTCATGTTGAAGTTATGATTCCGTCCCGAGGCCAGAACAATCAGCCCCACGGCGTTGCCGGCCAGGCCGATGATGCCGAACCACAGCATCGTTGACCCGCCGACTTCAGGAGGCTCGATCAGGCGGCGGATGCCCTCCACGATGACAAAACCGCCGACACCCAGCAGCAGGGCAGCCTGCCCCGCGGCGGCGATGATCTCGGCGCGCTTGTACCCCCAGGTCCGTTTGGCAGTGGCCGGCTTCAGGGCCAGCGAGGCGGCGATCAGGGCGATCAGCAGCCCGGTCGAGTCGGTGAACATGTGGCCGGCGTCGGCCAGGAGCGCCAGGCTCCCGGTGAGGACCGAGCCGATGATCTCCGCGATCATCACCGTGAACGTGATGGCAAAGACGAGGATCAGTTTGCGCCTGTTGCCCGCTACGGCCGCGCCGTGGTCGTGATCGTGACCGCTCATGCGTGTGTCTCCAGGGTGTGTGGTTTGGTGGGATGACGAGCGGGCAACCGCATGGCCCTACGGTGAGCTGCCGGGGGTGCTCCTGCTCGTGGGCAGCCTGGCCCGGCGCAAGCGCGACGAGGCGCGAGGGTGCGCGGGCTCCGTCCGGTCCGCAGCCGTCGCCGGCATCCCGGAATTGGCCGCGTATAACGGGGCATGTTCGGGCCGTCGGACGCTCTACACCGGCCTGCGCTTCTCTTTAGAAGCCTGACGTGCCGATGAAAACCTGGATGAAGGCGAAGAAGATGCTGGCCATCACGGCCGTGTAGAGCAGCGCCGTGATGATCCAGCCGGAATCGCTGAGGATCCTGCCGGCGCCTGCAGGTACCTTGATGATTCCGTGTGTGATGTTTCGGGCCGTTACCCACACGACCAGCGGGATCATGACGGCCCAGACTGTCATGCAGAGGGGGCAGAGGATGTGGATCGAGTACAGAGCCTGGGACCACAGCCACACCACAAAGGCAAAGCCGAGTGTGACGCCGGTCTGGAGCCCCGCCCAGTACCAGCGGGCAAAGCTCGCCCCGGAGAGCAGTGCCGCGCCAATGGTGACGATGACGGCGAAGGCGACGATTCCAATAAACATGTTGGGGAAGCCAAAAACGGAACTTTGCCAGGTCTGCATGACCTGGCCGCAGGAAATCCAGGGGTTGATGTCGCAGGCGGCCTTGTAGGCGGGGTTTTTCAGTGCTTCGAGTTTTTCCAGCACCAGGGCGCCGGAGGCCAGCCAACCGATGGCCCCGGCGATGACCAGGAGCCATCCGAACGGCTTGTCGCGGGTCATTCGGGGTTGATCCGGTTGGGTGCTGTTGTGCGTATTGACGTCGTCGGCTAACTTCACATTCCCGGCGGAATCGGTGGTGCTGGTCATAGGAGGTGGTTTCCTTCCAGATCGGTCGTCCCGGCGCGTGGTGTGGACGGGGTTGAAGCCGCCGCCGTTGGAGGACCGGGGGAGTACGTCGCCTTGTGGTCCGCGCTGGCGCTGGGGATACCGGCGGTGCTGACCGCCCTGCCTGCACTGGATCGCCCCAGCCGTCTCCTCTTCCCCCATTTACCCCGGAACGGATCATCCGGGCGAACGGTGAACGGCAGCAGGCGGTTAATCGCCGGTCCGTGTTTGCGGGGACCGTAGGGTGCCAAGGATCAACAGGGCTACTCCAGCGGTCACGAAGACGTCGGCGAGGTTGAAGGTGGGGAACCAGCCGCTGTGAAGGTAGTCCACGACACCGTCCCCGTCGAGCCGGTCAATGAAGTTCCCGGCGGCTCCTCCGAGCAGCAGGGCAGCTCCTGCCCGGGAGAGTCTGGTCATGGCAGGAGCGGAGGAGAGGGTGTACCAGGTCAGGGCTGCGATGATCAGCCCGGTGGCGGCGATGACGATCCAGGGTGCCAGTTCCGCGCCGAGGCTGAACGCGACACCGCGGTTATAGAGCAGCCGGATGCTGATTGGGCCCAGGTCGGTCGTTGTGCCGTTGGAAAGCACGGCTTCGGCCAGAGCCTTAACGGTGAGGTCGGCCCCGGCCAGGAGGGCTGCCCAAAGCAGCAATACCGTCCTGAACCGTCGGGCCGACCGAACCGGTACGACGGGCAGGGCGGTTGCGTCGGTGCTCATACTGACGGTTCCAGTGCAGGGGAGGGCTGGGCGGACGTGAACGCGGTCTTGCGGCTGATCCGGCCGGCCCGGACGCCATTGGCGATGACCACGATTTCGGCCAGTTCGTGGATCAGGACCACGGCGGCCAGGCCGAGGATTCCGAACAGCGCCAGAGGGATCAGCACAGCGATCAGCAGCAGGGACAGCCCCACGTTCTGGAGCATGATGCGCCGGGTCCTGCGTGCATGGTCCAGCACCTGGGGCAGGTGGTTCAGGTCCTCGCCCATCAGGGCGATGTCGGCGGTTTCGATCGCGACGTCGGTGCCCATGGCACCCATGGCGATGCCGGTGTCGGCGGTCGCCAGGGCTGGGGCGTCGTTGACGCCGTCCCCGACCATCGCGGTGGGCTGGCGGTTCTGGAGCGTCCGGATGATTTCCGCTTTGTCCTCGGGGCGAAGGTCGGCGTGAACCTCGGTGATGCCCGCGGCCTTGCCCAGCGCGGTGGCTGTGATGAGGTTGTCGCCGGTGAGCATGGCCGTGGTGTAACCCGATGCGCCGAGCCTGGCGATGACCTCGCGGGCTTCGGGCCGCAGCTCATCACGGACGGCGATCGCTCCGATGACCTGGCCGTCGTCCTCGATGAGGACGGCGGTGGCGCCTGCGTGCTGCATCCTCTTGACTTCGGCGGCCAAGGGCCCGGCATCAATCCAGCCCGGGCGGCCGAGGCGGATGGCCCTGCCGTCGAGCCGGCCTTCCAAGCCGGCGCCGGGAATGGTGTCCACGTCGGTGACGGGCGCCCGGTCTTCGGCGGCGGCAAGGATGGCGCGGGCCAGCGGATGTTCGCTGCGGGCCTCCAGGCCGGCAGCCAGGGCCAGGACGTGGTCCCGGGTGGCTGTACCGGTCGCGGCTACCTCGATTACGGCGGGCTTGTTGCGGGTTAGCGTTCCGGTCTTGTCCAGTGCGATGGTGCGGATTTTGCCGAGGGTCTCCAGGGCGCCGCCGCCCTTGATGAGTACGCCGATGCGGCTGGCCGCGCCCACGGAAGCGACCACCGTGACGGGAACGGAGATGGCCAGAGCGCAGGGCGAGGCGGCGACCAGGACGACGAGAGCGCGTTCAAACCACAGCAGCGGTTCCCCGACGATGAAGCCGAAGACAATGATCAGGACCGCGGCGATCAGGATGCCCGGGACGAGCTTGCTGGCGATGGAGTCGGCCAGGCGCTGGCCCGGGCCCTTGCGGGACTGCTCGGCCTCCACGATGTGCACGATCCTGGCCAGCGAGTTGTTCTCCGCGGTGCTGGTCACTTCAACCTCAAGCGGACCGGTGCCGTTAATCGACCCGGCAAAGACCTCGCTTCCCGGCCCGGCCTCGACCGGGACGGATTCGCCGGTAAGCGCCGAGGTGTCCAGGGACGTGCGGCCGGTGATGATCCTGCCGTCAGTTGCCAGACGTTCGCCGGGCCGGACAACCATCCGGTCTCCGGGGGTGAGTTCTGCCGGGGGGACGGTGATTTCTATGCCGCCGCGCAGGACGGTCGCCTCCGCCGGGACAAGGTCCAGCAGGGCTCGCAGGCCACGGCGGGTTTTCGCCATCGAATACTCCTCGAGGCCTTCGGAGATCGCGTAAAGGAAGGCCAGCATGGCCGCTTCCTCGTACTGCCCGAGGGCTACCGCGCCGGCGGCGGCGATCGTCATCAGCGTGCCGACCCCGATTTTGCCCTTCGCCAGGCGCCGGAGGGTGGAAGGAACGAACGTCCACGCGGCAATGACCAGTGCCGCGATTTCCAGCGGCAGCGTCAGCCACTGGGGGCCGCCGGCCAGCGATGCGATCCACGCCGCGAGGAGTAAGAAGCCGGAAACGGCGGCTGCCCGGACCTCTCGGACCTGCCAGAACCCTGCGGCTTCCGCTGCTTCTTCGGACTCGCCGGTCCCGGTCTTCTCGTCGCTGCAGCCGCAGGCGTCACTCATCGTTCGTTCTCTTTCGTCAGGGGCACACCCGTGCTGCCGGTGCCGTAGTTCGGGCACAGGCTGACCGCGTTGCCGGTGGCGGCAAGCAGGATCTCAGCCTGGGCAAGCACGTCCATCAGTTCCGGGCGGGACAGCGAGTAGTACACGCTGCGGCCCTGTACCCGGCCTTCGACCAGGCCGCAATCGCGCAGGCACGCGACATGGGCAGATACCGTCGACTGGGCCAGGCCCAGCTCGGTGGTGAGGTCACCGACGCGGACCTCACCACCGGCCATCCGCTTCACGATGCTCAACCGGGTCGGGTCACTCAGTGAATGAAACAGCGCCGCTGCGGGATCGAGCCGGCTGCACGGATCAGCGGACACCACAGGTTCAATCGTCATGTGACGATGATAGCGTATTTTTAGGATGCCATCGCCCTCATGCTGTAACGTCGACAAGGCGTCCCGCGGCGTTCCCTGCGTCCCGCGCTTCCACACGTAAAGCCTGGACATGAGTGCTCCTTCGCCCCGGTCGGGCGGGGCGATGCTGCTGCCGGGTTGGCGGACCATCGAGATATTGACCGAGGAGACACCGATGAGCATTGGCGGATATTTCGCCGAGATGGTGCAGTCCGGTGCCTTGTTGGTGGCGATGCCGCTGGCTATGACTGCCGGCGTCGTTTCTTTTATCTCTCCGTGCATCCTTCCGCTGGTGCCGGGGTATCTGGGCTATGTCTCCGGGCTGACCGACCCGTCACGGCCGGATAACCGGCGTCGGGTCCTGACCGGCGTGGGTCTTTTCATTCTCGGTTTCGCCGCGGTGTTCACCCTGTATGGAGCGGCGTTCGGTGTGATCGGCGGCTGGATGGTGCAGTGGCAGGACGCGCTGATCCGTGCCCTGGGTGTGTTCGTCGTATTCATGGGCCTGGTGCTGGTCGGCAGTTTCTCCTTCCTGCAGACCACGAAGAAGCTCTCCTTCCGGCCCAGGACGGGCGTCGCAGGGGCTCCGCTGCTCGGTGTGATCTTTGGCCTTGGATGGACTCCGTGCATGGGTCCGACGCTCAGTGCCGTCCTGGCGCTGAGCACGACCACCGGGGACCCTTGGCGCGGTGCCCTGCTGGGTTTCATCTATTGCCTGGGACTGGGAATTCCCTTTGTGCTGGTGGCACTGGGCCTGAACTGGGTCACCAGGACCCTGGGGTTCATCCGCCGGCACATCCGCACGTTCAACATCATTGGTGGTTCGCTGCTTATCCTCGTCGGGCTCCTGATGGTCTCCGGGGTCTGGATGCTCTGGATATACCAGCTGCAGAACCTCGCCGGGACCATCACCACCCCCGTATAAAACGCTGGAATGAACGCAAAGGACCGGATCATGAACTCCTACCGACCCGCCCCTGCCGCCGGTGCATCGTTGCCCCGCCGGCGCAGCCTCCTGCTGGGCATGGTATCCGGGGCGCTGCTGCTGACCGGCTGCGCCGCCCCGGATTCCCTGGCCGCCCAAGCCCGGGCCGGGGACAACAAGAACTACATTGCCGGCGACGGCTCCGTCTCCGAGTACGCCCCCAACGACAGGAGCGCTCCGGTGGAGATGGAGGGCCGGCTCTATGACGGCACCATCGTCAACTCCTCTGAGTGGCGGGGCTCGGTGACGGTTCTGAACGTCTGGTACGCCGCGTGCGCGCCCTGCCGCACAGAAGCCCCCACACTGGAGACCCTGTATCAGGAAAACAAAAGCGACGGAGTGTTGTTCTACGGAATCAACCTGCGCGATACTGCCGCGACAGCTGCCGCTTTCGAACGGACCTTTGGAACAACCTATCCGAGCTTTAACGGCGCTGACGGGGCTATCTTGCTGGCCTTGTCCGACTACGTTCCCCCGCGTGCAGTCCCTACAACCCTGGTTCTGGACAAAGAAGGCCGAGTCGCGGCACGCGTGCTCGGCATCGCCGAGAAAAGCACCCTGAAGGCCCTCATCAGCAGCGTGCTGAAGGAGTCCTGACAGGCGAGCAAAGGTGCGCGGCTCCCAGTCCAGCCGGAGCGCGCTGTTCCGCCAAATAAGCGATAGTTAACTACCGATATCAGATATTATGTCGCCCTGTACTCTTCGTATCTCATCAGATGAATCATTCAGGCCCCTCTCCCGAGGAGTTCCGCGCCAGGCGTTCGAGGCCCCTTTGTGCCGCAACGTGCAGGGGTTTTGTCCGAGTCCAGTCGATGTTCCCATCCATACCTGCAAGAAGAAATGAAGGACAATCCGGATTCCTCCAAGACCAGCGACCTGTCGACTGCGGCGACCAAGAGCGTGTCCGCCTCGGATCCGCCTGCCACGTCAGTGCAAAAAATCAGGGGGGCCGGAGCTGCGACCCCCCTCATCCCGCCCCAGGTTGACACTTACCGATAGATTCATAACTGTTAGTGTATTGACACTACCCGTTAGACACGGAACCATTAGCGTATGGATGTAATGCGAGATATAACGGTGGCCGAGGCTGCCGACCGGCTCGGCCGCAGCACGATGTCGATCCACCGTCTGATCCACTCAGGCCAGCTGACAACCACCGGGAGGGTGGGTAAAGCCCTGTTGATAGACCGGTCATCCGTTGAGCGTCTGGCCGCCACCGGTACCCGGCCCGGCCGGGCGTGGACGGCGAAGACAGCGTGGGCCGCCATGGCCCTGCTCTCCGGCCAGAACCCCACTTGGATCTCCTCCTCCGAAAAGTCCCGCCTGAAGAGCCGGCTCCGCGAGCTTGACGCCGACGCCGTCTGTGTCCTGGCCCGGAACAAGGATAAGACCATCCGCTTCCGCGCTACCCAGGACGGACTGGCCGCGCTGAACAGCCACCTGATCGCCAGCGGCGCCTCCGCCATGCGGGACGAAACTACCGCTGACACCTTCGGCATGTCCGGCGGCGGCGGGATCGCCGAAGGTTACGTCATGGCCGGTGACGCGGCCGCGCTGGCCAATGCCTTCGGCCTGGTCGAAGACCCCGACGGCAACGCCATCATCCACGAGGTCGAGCTGGCCGAGCCTTTCACCGAAGGCCGGGCGCCGGTCGCCGCGGTCGCGGTGGACCTGATGGGATCCCTGGCCACCCGCGAACGCAGCGCCGGCCGACGCGTCATCGATGAGCTCCTCCATGTCTGAGCCGGCCATGGCCGAGGTGGCCACCGCCGGCGGCCGCGAAATCTGGGACGTCCCGGTGCCCCCGGGTGGCTGGGGAACCCCGTGGCCGCAGTGCGTCGAACTGGCCAGGGCGCTGCCCTCAACCCAGTGGACACTGGTCGGCGGCCTTATGGTGCAGCTGCATGCGGCCGCGGCCGGCATGGCCGTTTCCCGGCCAACGGCTGACGTCGACATCGTGCTGCACATCGAAACAGGGGCGGCCACGACGGCGGCCGTGATGGCAGTCCTGTCCGGGCTGGGCTACATGCTTGAAAAGTCCATCTCGGATGACGCCCCGGCCCACCGGTTCGTCCGCGGCAAGCAGCAGATCGACGTTATGATCGCCGACCACCTTACCCCGGCCAAGGTTCCCAGGATCGGGGGACGCAAGCCGTTCCAGGTCGCCGGCGGCACTCAGGCCCTGCAGCGGACCGTGAACTGCCGGATGACAGCCGACGATGACGGGCCGGTGCTCATCAGCATCCCGAATGCCCTCGGCGCGCTGGTCCTCAAAGGGGCCGCCTACCGCGAAGACTCCCGCGACAAGGACCGGCACCTCGATGACGCCGTCGTCCTGTGTGCCACCATCAAGTCCCCGCTGGCCGCGGCGGCCCTGATGAAGGGCAGCGACAAGTCACGCATCCTGACGCTGCACAAGGAGCTCGCCGATCCCGGGCACCGGTCCTGGCAACTGCTGGATTCAGCGGACCGGACTACCGCGACGGATGCGCTCCGGATTCTGGCCGCCAACCACAGCCTCCCGCCGGCCAACCGGCTCAAGCTCGGCTGAGAGACGCCGTCGCGGCGGTGGCGGCCACGGCGGCCGGGGCCATCCCGACGACGACGGCCACGGCGGCCGGCGGCCGTTGTGTGCTAGGTCCTGTTCAAAGGAACCAGGAGATCGCTTTCAGTTATCCCCCAGCATCGACTCGTGCAGTGGCTGGAGGTCGGATAAGTACCTTGGCCCGCAACGATTCGAGAGCGGAAGGAATCAGATGCCGACAACCCCCACATTAGAGACCCGTCTCGGCGTGGGAGCAGCAGCGGTTCTGGCCGCCGGCGCCATGGCCGCCGCGGCCTTCAGTGCCGCCTCAGCATCCACGACGTCCCCCACCCCGTCGGCAGCTTCGACAGCTGCCCCCTCTGCCCGAGCCAAGACGAGCGCCCACGCCGGCCTCCACGGCCTCGGCTCTTTCCTGCAGATCAAGGCCTACAGCCAGCAGGCAGCCGGTGACCGCGCCGCGAGGACAGTAACCGCCCTGCAGAAAAGTCCTGGACGATTTCACCGTATGCCTGGTGCAGTTCTAAGTGAGAATTGCCCCTCATATGCCGGACCTCACCAAGGGAACCCAACGAAGAAAGGCACGTGTCCCCGTACGCCCGCTGATCCACTCCCCCGGTCGGAAGGCCTGGCTTAACCGGCTATTTCCCCCTGAGGAGGTTGCTGCTGGAGCGGGCACCGGGAGGGGCTGGGCTAGCTTTCACACTCGATGCAGTACGGGTCGCCGTTCTTTTCGCGTGTGAGCTGGGAACGGTGCCGGACCAGGAAGCATGAATAGCAGGTGAACTCGTCCTCGGCCTGGGGAATCACCTGAACGATCAGTTCCTCGGCGACGAACTCTCCGCCGGGGGTCATGGCGTCATCCAGCGCGTCGGCCTCATCCAGATCGCGGACGACGCTTCTGGCATCCGGCGCGTTCGCGGACTGCAGCGCCTCCAGGGAGCGATCCTGTGATTCCTTGACGTCGGAACGTACTTCGTCGTAATCGGTTGCCACTGCGGTGATTCTCTTCTCTAACGTTCTTACCGGACGGAAATGCAACCTACACCATCGGACCGGGATTCCCCTCGCGAGGACCGGCGGGCGCCGTCCGAGAGCCCGACACCTCGACCCGGGTCCTGGCCGGGATGCCCGAGGACCGTGCGTCAGAGCGCTGTTCGGGAGGCCCTGCTGGGCTGCGCGCCGGGCAAACCGTCAGGTCACCTAGTCCTCGGTCCAGTCCAGCGCCGCGGTGAGCCGGTCGGCGTCGGGCAGCTCATCGCGAACGTCTGCGGGCAGGGCGTCGTAGGTGTAGGAGGCCACGGCCATGGGTGAGGTCGCGCGGCCGAGGCTGTAGCGGACGGTGTGCTCGTTCTTGCTGCCGCAGATCAGGATCCCCACTGTGTCTGCGTGGGTTTCGCAGCGGAGCCTGTCGTCGACGAGGGCAATGTAGAAGTTGAGTTTTCCCGCGTATTCGGGCTGGAATTTGCCGGTTTTCAGTTCTACTACGTAGTACCGGAGCTGCTCGACGTGAAAGAAGAGGAGGTCGATGTAGAAGTCGTCGCCGCCGACGTCGAAGTGGACTTGCCGCCCGACGAACGCGAACCCGGGGCCCATTTCCCTAAGAGTTTCGGTGATGCGGTCCATGAGAGCCTGCTCGAGGTCCCGTTCTGCGACCTCTCCGGACAGACCAAGGAACTCAAAAGAGTAGGGGTCCTTGGCCACCTGCTGGGCTAGCTCCGAGTCTTGCGCAACAAGCTGTTGCGCAAAGTTCGACGGCGCTGACCCCGTGCGCTCGAGAGTTTTGTTCATGATCATGTTCATCAGGACGTTGCGCGACCAGCCGTGTTCGACGGCTTCTGAGGCGTACCAGTCGCGCTTTTCTTGGTCGACAAGCTTGTCCAGCAGCACGGTGACGTGGCCCCACGGCAATTGCGCAACAGGCTGTTGCGCAATTGCACCCCCATTCCAAGCCCGGGCAAATGTCGTCATGTATTGAACGTTCCGGGCGGAGAATCCCTTCATCTCCGGGAACTCCGCCCGAAGGTCGTCGGCCAGTCTTTTGATGACGCCACTCCCCCACCCCTGTTGTTCCTGCTGGGCACTGACATCTTGCCCGATGGACCAGTACAACTCGATCAACTGGGTGTTGACTGTCCGCAGCGCTCTCGTGCGTGCGGCCCGGACCCGGTTCTTGAGCTCTCCGAGCAGGTCGATGTAGCCCTTGGGGAGGGTGAGGTCACGGGCATCAGTCATAGGTTCGATCGATCCTATCGAGTCGGCCAGGTTGGAAGGGCATCTCCAGTTGGAGCTGCGATCCTTAGCGGCTGGGCCGTTTTCCGTTGTTAGCGCTTTGATTTCCCGTCGCTGCTTGCCATTGACTGCGAACGGATCCCGAGGCAGCGCCAGGGTTAGGCATTCAGCACGTGAATGGCTTGTCTCCGCGGGGACGGGCGCCGGTATGACCAGAGCCAGCCCCGGGGGCCACATGTAGGTCACGCAGGTCGACGCGCGAAATGGCAAGAAACGGGATGCCGCGCTTCAAAGGCCGAGAGCGTCAAGCATGGCATCCTCTTCGTCGTCCGAGCCGGCGCGCCGCCGCGCGCGGGACGGGTGAAGCGGAGTGTTGGCCGTGACCGGGGCAGCCTCTTCAAGTTCCTCGCGCCGCATCCGGGCATGTTGCCGGGCTGTGTATCCGAAGCCCACGAAGGCGAGCACGCCGAAGGTGATCCACTGCAGGGCGTAGGAAAGGTTGGACCCTTCCTGCACGGATGGCGGGGTCAATTGCAGCGGCGTTTCATCCGGTCCGGGAGACTCCGAAGCCATCAGACCATAGCTGCCCGTCATTAGTGGATACGCGAGCTGGCGCGTGTATGCCACCAGTTCGATGCTGGCCAGCTGGCCCTCGGGCGCGGCACGGCCCAATCCGGGCTCCGCGGGCTTCAGCCGCACGACGGCGTCGATGGTTCCTTCCGGAGGAGCAGGTACGGCATCGGGGTAACCGGGCTTGAGATTGCCGATGGGCAGCCACCCCCGGTTGATCACGATTGTCTCCCCGGAAACCAGTCGAAAGGGAACCAGGACCTCATACCCGGGAGCGGAATTGTTTGGCCGGTTTCTGACGATCCGCTGATCAGACGCCAGGTAATGGCCGCGCACCGATACGGGCGTCCACTTGGCTCCGGGTTCGGCTACTTCGAAGTGCCTACGGGCAGATTCGAACGGGATGGGTTCTTTGTCATAGTTTTGTTGGACACGTTGGATCTCTGCCACGGCCTGATTCCGGCGCTCCAATTGCCAGTTTCCCAATCCGACGCAGGCCGCGGCGAAGAGTGCGGCGAGTCCCAGTATCCCCAGCCACTGCCGGGTCAGAAGGAACGAGTACGTCACTGGCCGGACCGAAGGAGCGTCCCCGGCCCCAGCGCGCCGCGCCTGGTTCCGGCAAGGCAAGGCCCGCCCGCGCCTCGCGCCCGGGAGGATGTTCCGGACCGGGACTTTTCTTCAGTAATGTCGCAGTGCACATCACCACCCTAGCCGCGGGCCGGACCGTCCCCATTCCGCAAGCCAGTTTTGAGAGTCGGAGCTGTGCTTGCTCCGATGCGCGCTGGGAAGGAGCAGGGTCATCGCCCGCACACCAGCGCGAGGAACCGGCCGCGACCAGGTATCCGCAGGCCGTTCCGGAGAGCCAGCCGCTAAACTGCCAGGGTGCTGAATGAATTTTGGAACACCTCGACCGGCTCGTACAAGGCGCTCGTGTTTGGTGCCATGGGCCTGATCGCGGCCGGGATACTCCTGAACATCGCGGGAAACCTGTCCCGGATCGATGGCCTGACGGCCGCGTCCCTTCCGGTCATCGGAGTGGGCCTTGTGCTTCACAGCACAGGCGTCGTCGTCCGCGGTCAGGGGGTCCGGAGGCGCCTCCAAAAGTAGCCCAGAGACGGGCGGACGCCGGGGGGCGAATTCCTGGCCATCGTGGTTTCCATCCCATATGGTGCATGGCCCGGATTCGGCATTTTCCCGCAGGCTGGACGTCTTGAGCCTTTTCACCGAACAGCCTTTCCCGACGCATCGGCACACCCGCGGCAAGCGATGCGCCACTTGATGGCGCCTATCAGGTCCAGCGGCAGCCGGCTGGGCCCCCGCAACTCGTCCGATCAATCCCCCCAATAATGGGTCACCCAGGGTTTGTTTCCGGGGACCGCCGAAGAATTCAAGCTGTCCGGACCAGCCTGGCGCACCGGAACCGGTTTTACTTAGGTAAGCCTTGGCTAATAAGCTGTCGCGGTGACCATTCATCCAGACCTCGCGCGGGTCGACTTCTCCGCGGATCTCGCGAGGCATGGAGAGCGCCCCGCCGTCCTCGCTGATGACCGGACCCTGACCTACTCAGAGCTGGCGGTCCGCGTCGACGCGGTGGCCGCCAGCCTAGGGCCGGTGCGGCGGCTGGTGGCGCTGGCTGCCGGGAACGATCTGGAATCGCTGGTCGCCTACCTGGCGGCGCTGTCCTCCGGGCACCCGCTGATCCTTGTGCCGGCGGACAAGCCGGCCGCCTTGGAGTCCATCGTGGCGGCGTACGACCCTGACGTTATCGTCAGGGCGGGGGACGGTGACCCGGTGCTGGAGGAGCGGCGCTACGGCACGCGTCATGAGTTGCACCCGGATCTGGCCCTGCTGCTGAGCACATCGGGATCGACAGGTTCCCCCAAGCTGGTACGCCTGTCACACGGGAACCTGCAGTCCAACGCAGAGGCCATCGCCGAGTACCTGGCCATAGCTCCCGGCGACCGTGCCGCGACGACGCTGCCGATGTCCTACTGCTACGGCCTGTCGGTGATCAACAGCCATCTGCTCCGCGGGGCGGGGCTGGTGCTCACGAGCCTGTCTGTCGTGGACCCGTGCTTCTGGGATCTGTTTCGCAGCCGGGGCGCGACGTCGTTCGCGGCCGTGCCGTACACCTTTGAACTGCTGGAACGAGTCGGCTTCGAGGAGATGGATCTGCCGGGCCTGCGATACGTGACTCAGGCCGGCGGAAGGCTCGCCCCCGACCTCGTGCGCGGCTACGCCGAGCTCGGCCGCCAGAGCGGCTGGGACCTCTTCGTGATGTACGGCCAGACCGAGGCCACGGCCCGGATGGCTTACCTGCCACCCGGACGGGCCGCCACCGCCTCCGGTGCTATTGGCATACCGGTGCCCGGGGGCGATTTCCGTATCGACCCGGTGCCCGGGTTCGCGGACGGGGAACTCATCTACACCGGTCCGAACGTCATGCTTGGCTACGCCGAAAGCCCGGCCGACCTCGCAGCCGGCCGGATCGTCCAGGAGCTGCGCACCGGCGACCTCGCCCGGAAGCGTCCCGACGGAGTCTACGAAGTGGTGGGGCGGCGCAGCCGGTTCGTCAAGATCGTGGGACTGCGAGTTGACCTGGGAGAAGTGGAACGGAGCCTGGCCGACCTCGGAGTGCGGGCAGCCAGCGCGGGCACTGATGACGGCCTGGTCGTCGCCGTTGAGGGCGACCACGACACGCACCTGCTGGGCAAGGTCCTCGCCCAGGGCCTGGGACTGCCGCGCACGGCCGTCCAACTGCGCGCCGTCGGAGAGCTCCCCCGGCTGGCCAACGGCAAGCCCGACTACCCCTCCGTCCTGGCCCTCGCCCGGCCGCAGCCGACCACGGCAAAGCACGGGACGGTCTTTCCGGACGGGCCGGTGAAGGTCAGAAAGATCTTTGCCGAAGCCCTGGAGCGTTCGGACATCGCCGACGGCGACACGTTCGTCAGCCTCGGCGGGGACTCCCTGTCCTATGTGGCGGCGTCCGTCCGGCTGGAACAGGCCCTCGGGCACCTCCCGCCGGACTGGCACATCACGCCGGTCCGGGACCTCGAGCCGCGCCCCCGCCGGGCCCACAGAATGAGACGGTTCTTCGCTCCTGTCGAGACCAGCATCGTCCTGAGGGCTGTCGCGATCATCTTCATCGTCAGCACGCACGCCGGACTCTTCAACTGGCAGGGCACAGCCCATGTCCTCCTGGCAGTGGCCGGGTACAACTTCGCCCGCTTCCAGCTCGCCGGGGACCGGCTCCCACGCCTGCGGCGCCAACTGACCAGCCTGGCCAGAATCGTCGTCCCGAGCATGGCCTTCATCGCCGTGGCCTACTTGATTACCGACAAATACAGCCTGGCCAATATCCTGCTGCTCAACGCCATCATCGGCCCGGAGGCAGTCACGACCCAGTGGCACTTCTGGTTCATTGAAGTGCTCGTCTACCTCCTCGTGGCCATGACGGCCCTGCTGGCCGTTCCCTGGGCGGACCGCGCCGAGCGGCGCTTCCCCCTGATCTTCCCCCTGGCACTGACCGGCGCCGGGCTGCTCACCCGCTACGAGATCCTCGACCCCGGGGTGCCGAACACAGCGCCGGCCCTGTGGCTCTTCGCCCTGGGCTGGGCGATCGCGCGGGCCCGGACCGTGGCCCAGCGCTGCGCCGTGTCCGTCATTGCGGTCCTGACCGTCCCGGGCTTCTTCGACAACCCGAACCGGGAGGCGACCGTCCTGGCCGGGATCCTGCTGCTAATCTGGCTGCCTGCCATCCCGGTGCCCAGGGGCTTCCGCCGGCTGACCGTTCTGCTGGCCAGCGCCTCCCTGTACGCCTACCTCGTCCACTGGCTGGTCTACCCGCCCCTTGCCCCGATAAGCCCCGCCCTCGCGGTCGCCGCGTCCCTCGCTGCGGGAGTGGGGTACTGGGCGCTGGCGACGCGGTTGATGGATGCGGGCCGCCGCAGGCGGAACGGCACCGGAAAGGCACGCCCGAAAGCAGCCCGCACCGCCGGGCAACCTCGCTCAGCGACGCCCCGCTAGAATCACGCATTGTCCCCTCCCGGACGACGGAGGAGCGCGAGTGAGGTTGCCGGCATTAGGCCCTGCCACGCTCCGTCCGCCCCGGATCTCCGAAGCGGGACGTGTATCGCAGCTTAGGCTGCCTTGGATGCCATCCCGTGCCATTCGCGAGCGGATGCGCTCTCACTCCCGCCGTAAGCGAAGTTCGGATACTGTTGTTTTACGTCTTGTAGAAAAGGGCCGCCGGTGCTCATGCTGGCAGGAAGGAAACTGATGTCCGGGCACCAGAGAACGGAGGCCGACGGCTCATCGCTGGAAGTCGCCAAGGCCGGGGCCGCTGTCCCGGCTCTGGGCCGGAGGGCCATGCTGCGCTGGGCGTGGACGCAGCTCACCAGCATGCGCACGGCACTGTTTCTGCTGCTCCTGCTGGCCGTGGCCGCGGTGCCCGGTTCTTTGTTCCCGCAGCGTCCGGCCAACCCGGCCGTCGTGACCCAGTACATCAAGGACCGCCCGAACTACGGGAAGATCCTCGATTCCCTCCAGCTCTACGACGTCTACTCGTCGGTGTGGTTCTCGGCCATCTACATCCTGCTGTTCATTTCCCTCATCGGCTGCGTGGTGCCCCGTGCCACCGCGCACTACAAAGCCCTGCGGTCCCAGCCTCCCCGCACACCCCAGCGGCTCTCCCGCCTGCCGGAATACGGCACGCTGGTGCTGCCCGCCGACGCTGGAATCCCGGCGTCGGACGCCATCCAGGACGCCGCCATGCTGCTGCGCAAACGCGGCTATCGTGTCGATGTCCGGGACGCCGACGGCGCGACGCCTTCCCTGGGCGCCGAGCGCGGCTTCCTGAGGGAAGTCGGCAACCTCACCTTCCACATGGCATTGATCGGCGTGCTTGTATGTGTGGCGGTCGGGGGACTTTTCGGCTTCCGGGGGCAAAAAATCCTCGTCGAAGGAGACACATTCGTCAACACTCTGGTGGGCTATGACAACTTCGCACCCGGGACCAACTTCCAGTCCTCATGGCTTAAGCCTTTCGGCATCACCCTGGACAAGTTCGAGGTCCGCTTCGACCGGGAATCCACCAAACAGTTCGGCCAGCCGATCGACTTCACCGCAAGCCTGACAACCCGGAACGCGCCGGACGCGGCCCCGCGAGCCAGGACCCTGAAGGTCAACGACCCGCTCTACTTCGGTGAAGCGGCCATGTTCCTGGTTGGAAACGGCTACGCCCCGGTCATCACGGTCAAGGACGGCAACGGGAACACCGCCTTCAGCGGACCCGTGGTCTCCATCCCGAGCGATGCGGTCTACACCTCCACCGTCGTCCTTAAGGTTCCCGACGCCAAGCCGGCGCAGCTCGGTTTCGCCGGGTTTTTCCTTCCCTCCGCCGTGAAGAGTCCCGAAGGCGTGGCATACAGCTTCGACCCGGACCCGCTGAACCCGCAACTGAACCTAAACTCCTACTACGGCGACCTCGGCCTGGACAAGGGCGTGCCCCAGAACGTCTATAACCTGGACGTGAAAACCCTCACCCAGCTCAACGGCCGCAACCTGCCCGCCGGCGGGATCACGCTCGGCCCGGGAGGCAGCTACACCCTGCCCGACGGTAAGGGCACCATCAGCTTCGATGGCCTCAAGCGCTACATCGGCGTGGACATCAGGAGCACCCCGGGTCAAACCGGCGTTCTGATCTTCGCCCTGCTCGCCATCGCCGGGCTCATGGTTTCGCTCTACGTCAACCGCCGCCGCGTCTGGGCCCGCACCGGCACCCACGACGACGGCCGCACCATGGTCGAATACGGTCTCCTGGCCCGCGGCGAAGACCACCGGCTCGCCACCGAAGCCGCAGCCATCCGCGAACTCCTCAGCCGTCAGTGGCTGCCGGGTGTTTCACCCGGTGATCCCGCCACCGGCTCCCTCCTTTTCTCCAGCAAGAAGGACCAGTAATGTTCCCCCTCAACGAAACCCTGGGCCAGTACAGCGAGCTCTTCATGCTGCTGGCCGCCGGTACCTATACCGTGGCCTTCATCGCGTTCGCCTGGGACCTGGCAAAGAGCAGCAAGATGCTGCGCGCGGTGGATGTTAGGGCCGCGGAGCTCGCCGGGCAGGTGACCACACCGAGGCCGCGCGCATACCCGTCGGCGTCAGCGCAGGGGCCGCCGGAGGAGGCGTTGACCGCGCCGATGCGCATGTGGCCGGGCCCGCGGGCCGCGCTGAGCCTCCGACGTCGGCCGTCTCCGGCCGTGGCGCCGCGGGAGGGGTGGTCCAGACCGCCGACGCCGGCATGCGTTACGGCGGCGAGCTTCGTGCCTCCGCCCGGGTGGCCGTCGCGCTGACCGTCCTGGGCGCCGTGATCCATGCGGCCGCTGTGATCACCCGCGCGTTGGGTGCAGGCCGGGTGCCGTGGGGCAACATGTACGAGTTCCTGACCACCGGCGCGTTCGTGGCGGTGGCTGTCTTCCTGGTGGTGCTGATTAGGCGCGACCTGCGTTTCCTGGGCACGTTCGTGGTCGGCCTGGCCATCATCATGCTGGTGGCGGCGTCCATCGTGTTCTGGACGCCGGTGGGGCACCTCGTGCCCGCGCTGCAGAGCTACTGGCTGATCATCCACGTCTCGATCGCGGTAATCTCCTCGGCCCTGTTCACGCTCACGTTCGCCATGTCCGCCCTGCAACTGCTCCAGTCGCACCGGCAGAAGACCACTGCCGGAGGGGGCGGGGACAAGCTGGGCTTCATGCGCCTCGTGCCCTCCGCCTTGAGCCTGGAGAACCTCTCCTACCGCATCAACGCACTCGGTTTCATCGGCTGGACCTTCACGCTCATGTTCGGCGCCATCTGGGCCGAGAAGGCCTGGGGCCGCTTCTGGGGCTGGGACACCAAGGAAGTCTGGACCTTCGTCATCTGGGTGGTCTACGCCGGCTACCTGCACGCACGCGCCACCCGGGGCTGGACCGGAACCCGCGCCGCCTGGTTGTCAATTGCCGGCTACCTGTGCGTGGTCTTCAACTTCGCCATCGTGAACCAGTTCTTCAGCGGCCTGCACTCGTACTCCGGGCTGTAGCTCCCCGGGGCCGGGATCCCCGGCCGATATTCGGTGGCCGGCTCCGGTTCGGACGGGGGCCGCCTCCGGTGCGGGATGTAACAGAAAGAGGTCGGCTGGTGTTCCTCTGCAAAGGACGGGATCAATGAGTTAAGGGCGCGCCTTCCGGGGGATGTTCAGAGGCCGGGGATGGCGGGCGGCCGCTTGAGAACCGGGGCCGAAGCTCCAGGGTATGGCATGATGACAGGGCCATCAGCGGCTGTTGCCCCAGGCCGCAGTATTACCGGAGCGGGACAGGTGCTCTCCCCTCCTGTCATCTGCCCGCTCTACATCTGTTCAGGCGTTGCTGTAACGTCTCTGGGGGAAGTTAACGCAGCCTGTGCCTCCAGGCGTGCGCACTGTCGCGCCGCCGCAGGTGCATCCCCCAACCTCGACTCTCTCAAGGATCCATGAAAACGATGTCTCCAGCCGACGACGACCGCCAGAACCCCCTGCCTTCCAGCTCCGGCAAGGGTCCGGACGCAGGTATGCCACTGGGTGCCCGGCGCCTGGTGCTCATCGGCGGGCTTTGTGTGCCGGTCGGACTGGTCGCCGGGCCCTACCTGCTTGGTCTTCAGCTCCTGGCTGTCGGCGGCGTCGTCGCCGTGGCCGTGGCATTGTCATACGGCCCTGGCCGAACATGGTTCTCGCGGTGGTCCTGGCTGACGGTTGCCGCCGGCGCTCTCTGGATGGCGGCCACCATCGCGTACTGGGGGACCATCGTCGCCGCGGCAGATGCGTCCGCGCCGCTGTCGGGCTGGTCAACGGTGCTATTTTACATTGGCGTAGGAGGTCTGGTCATCATGGCCGCCGCCACCGCCGGCGGGGTCCTGACGCGGTACCGGTTCCGCCGGACGGCGGCCGCGGCGGCCGCCGCCCGGGGCTGACTCTGGTGCCGGGTGGTCCGGTCCCTGGGTCGGGCGGGGAGTGCGTACCGGGCTTTAGGAGTTCACGTTTCCCGCCCGCTTGCGGCGGGCCAGGAAGAGGATGCCGGCCAGTGCAGCGATGACCGCGGCCGCGACGCCGAGCGTGAGCAGCGCGTTGTCGTTGTTGGGTCCTTTGGCCGGTTCAACTTCTGTGCTGCCTGCTGAGGCGGGGGCGGAGGTCTGCGCCGGCGACGCCGTCGCAGTTCGGGACGGGTTCTGGACGGTGAACGCGTAGTTTCCGTCGATCGGGTGTCCATCGGAGGAGACGGCCCGCCACAGCACCTTGTGGGCTCCATTGGCCCCCGGGGTGACTTTCGTGGAGATCGTGGCGCCCGTAACGGTCACTTTTCCGTCACTGATTGTTCTCCCCTCCCCGTCGGTGACCGTGATGACGCTCAGGTTCAGACTGGCCGAATCGGTCGGTGGCTCCGAGAGAGTTAGCGAGACTGTCTCTGGCGTGGAGGTCACGGTTGTGTCCGCTGCCGGGGATGTGGACTGAAGGGCATCATGGGCCTGCGCTGGCCCGGCGGCCATCGCAGGGATTAACAGCCCGGTCGCGAGGGCCAGGGAAAGGAGTGCGCGCTTTTTGTGGGTCAGGTTCATGGTGTGTTCGCAATTCTGGGTGGTTGGGAGGGTGTCGGGGACGGCCGATCAGGCCGCTGTCCGCGGCGGCCCCCTCGCCGGGACCCGTCCGGGCGAAGTTCCCAGGTGGATGCGCCGCCCCTCGCCGGTGGCTGCGGTGCGGGATACGGGTGGCAGGGCCGCGGGAGCCGGCTGGGCTATCAGGGTCTTCAGCCATGAGGCCAGCATCCACAGCGTGGCCTCGGCCCGTGCGAGGACCAGGGCGGTGGCGAGCGTGGCCAGAAGATGCAGCCCGAGCATGGCATCGGCTGGATAGGCGCCCGGGACTCCCGGCTGGCCGACGGATCCCTGGAAGGAAACGTCCGTCCTGCCGTGTACGTGGGGAGCCGGCACACCCCCGGGTGCTGCGGGGACAGACAGTGCGGCGAAGGCCTGGTGGAGGGCGAACTGCCCGGCGAAGAGATAGCCGACAAGGATGGGGGCTGTCATGGTCCGCGCGGTAAGGGGCGCTGCGGTGAGGGCCGCCAGAGCGGCCAGCGCTGCCATGACCGGCGGCGCCGGCAGTGCCCCCCCGGCGCCAAGATGAGCTGCTGCGGCAAGGAAGAGGGCCGTCCCGGCCGCGGCGAGGGCCCTGGGGACCCGAAACGGCGCGCGACGTTTCACCGTTGGGCTCCTTCCTCAGGCAGAAAATTCTACACTACGTAGAAAGTGTTGGCCGGGCAAAAGCAGGCGGCCGTGCACGGCGACAGCCTTATTGGGGGGCTTGTGAAAAAGTGAAATATCCGACGCTAAGGTTTCGCCGGCCGTCGTAGTGGCCTGTATTTGCCGGGCTTGAGGTGGTTGGCGCGCGGCCAGGTGTAGTCGCCGGTGAGGTTGATGTGCTCCCATCCCAGGGGTGAGAGGAACCGCAGGAGCTTGGGGTCGATGTTACTGCCGCTGTTGGTCAGGGTGGTGACGGTGCGATCGAGGTAGACCGTGTTCCAAAGGACGATGGCTGCTGTCAGAAGGTTCAGCCCGCTGGCGCGGTAGCGCTGCTGCTCGAAGGAAGGGTCACGGATTTCGCCGAGCCGGTTGAAGAACACGGCCCGGGCGAGGGTGTTCCGGTCCTCGCCCTTGTTCAGCCCGGCAGTGACTTTACAGCGCAGTCCGGGGTCCTGGAGCCAGTCCAGCAGGAAGAGGGTCCGTTCCATTGTCAAGCCCCGGGTTTTGTGGAGGCGTTTTTAGCCGGAAATTGAGAGCAGCTCCGGGGCCGGGTGGCCGGCGTGGAGCTGCTCGTATTTAGCGGGCGGGACGTGGCCGATCTCGCCGTGGAGACGCCGGTGGTTGAACCAATCTACGTATTCGGCCACGGCGACAGGCCCTTCTGGCGCATCAGCCGCTGGACGGTGCAGCGCGCTGCCGGGATGTCCTGCCGGTGCAGTTCCTTGTGGACCTTCCGGGCCCCGTAAACGCCGTAGTTTTGAGCGTGGATGCCCTCAATCATTCCCTTAAGGGTCGTTGAAGTTACCGGGCACAACTGTTTTTGGGGCAAAACCTTCTGTCACCCCTGCCGGCGTCTGGTCGCGGGCGTCAATGTTGCGATGTGGATATTTCCCGCACGGGGCTAACTGACGGTGAGTTGGGTGTACATCCCGGCGGCGTAGTG
>NZ_JARUXE010000049.1 GCF_030433895.1 Arthrobacter sp. PsM3
CGCTGGATAACGACGCGGACCATCTCCTGGCCTGGGCCGACGGCGGGACCACCGGGATCTCCAACCTCGGACAGCCCTGCCCGAAACACCACAGACTGAAACACGGCTCCGCGTGGGCACCCACCGGAGCCAGCAAAGACAAACCACCCGGATGGACCTCACCCTCGGGACGGCACTACCCCAGCGAACAACAGGACTGGGAACCACCCCACTGGCCACCCGGCCTCCTGCCCAAAGACACGGACACCGATACATTTTCGGACACGTTTACGGAGATGGACCCCGGCCCGGACCCCGACCAGGAACTGCCCGAAGACCCCTTCCCGGACTGGCACCACTTCACGGCCGCACATCCATGGCCCGAACCAGATCCGGAAGACCCGGTATATCCGGAGGACCTTTACTGGCCAGAGCCCCTCGATGACGCCCACCCCGAATCCGTCCTGCCCCAAAGTGCCTGAACGGCTCATTGCGCGCCGTTCCAGCGCACGCCACGAATGCCCTAGCTCCCGGAGCCCCCGGCCGGCAGCGGCGGCAGCGCCTCCTGGTAGAGCCACGGGTGCAGCAGGGACTCCGAGTCGAGGCCGGTCGCGTGGTCGGCGGTGAGGATGAACTGCGGCGTTGAGACGGAGCCATGGCGGTTCTGTCCGGCCCAGTCATGCAGCAGCGAGAAGAATGCCAGGTCGCCGCAGCGCAGGCGGAGTGCGTGCAGCGCCAGGGCCCCGCGCTTGTAGACCCGGTCATCGAACATCATCTCCGGCCCGGGGTCGCCCACGAGCAGGTCCTGCTTGCCGGCGTTGAGCTTCCGCCAGGCGTTGGCGGCCCGGCGGGCAACCGTCATGACTCCGGCTTCTTCGGACCAGATCCATTCGGCGTAGCAGGCGAACCCCTCGTGCAGCCAGATGTCCTTCCAGGTGGCGGCCGTCAGCGAGTTCCCGAACCACTGGTGGGACAACTCGTGGGCGATGAGCCGCTGGGACTCCCAGTCCTCTTCCAGATGGTTCGGGCCGAAAATCGACAGGCTCTGCGCCTCCAGCGGGATCTCCAGCTCGTCCCCCGTCACCACGACGGTGTACTCGGCGAAAGGGTACGGGCCAAAGCAACCGACAAAGGTTCGCATCATGTCCGGCTGCCGGGCGAGGCCCTTGCGGGCCGTGTCCGCCAGCGCTGCCGGGACGGCCGCATACTGGGGCACCTGCGCGGCCGGCCGGACCGGATTGAGCGCCAGGAGCTCGTAGCGGCCGATCTGGACCGTGGCGAGGTACGTGGCCATCGGCTCTGACTGCTCGTAGACCCAGGTCTCGCGGCTGGACCGGCTGGTGCGCGCGATCAGGATCCCGTTGCACACCGCCCGGTAGTTGGCGTCGGTGGTCACCGAGATCCGGTAGCTCGCCTTGTCGCTCGGGTGGTCGTTGCAGGGGAACCAGGACGGTGCGCCGTTCGGCTGGCCTGCCACGAGCACCCCGTCGGTGAGTTCCTCCCAGCCCACTTCGCCCCACAGCCCGCGGCGGGGGGAGGGGCTTCCCTCATAGCGGATGTCCAGGGTGAATTCCTCGTCCGGCAGCAGGGCGGCGTCGGGGACGACGACGAGCTGGTCGGCGCGCTGGCTGAATTTCCGCACCCTGCGCCCGCTGAGCTGGATCTTGGTGGCCCGGAGCCCGGTCAGGTCCAACACGATGGCCGACGTCGGGCGTTGGGTTATGGCGTGCACCACAGCCCGCCCGTTCAGGCGGTTGCTGCTGAGCTTGTAATCGAGCTCCAGTTCATAGCGGGTGACCCGGTAGGCATCAGTGCCGTGACCCGGCAGGTACGGGTCCGGGGAGCCAGCCGTATCGTCCAGCGGCAGGCCGCCTCTGGTGCCGGACGCGGCCGTGGGACTTTGGGGGCTGGGACTCATCGACGGGCCTTCGGGATTGCAGGTGCGATACGGGCGGGGCTACTTCGGTTTGGGGGCAGGGACGGCCGGGCCGCCCCAGGGGCTCACCGGATTGCCCATCCAGTAGGTCGCGGCGGGCACCGTTTCACCCCGCATCACGAGGGATGCCGGGCCCACCGTGCCGCCCTTGCCGATCCGGGCCTGCGGGAGGATGACTCCGTGCGGTCCCATCGTGGCCCCGTCATCGAGCGTAACAGTGTCGATGCTCATGACGCGGTCGTGGAAGAGATGGGTCTGCACGACGCAGCCTCGGTTGACCGTGGAGTTCCGGCCCAGGGTCACGAGATCCGCTTCGGGCAGCCAGTAGCTTTCGCACCAAGTGCCTGCCCCGATCTTTGCGCCAAGGGCCCGCAGCCACCAGACCAGGGCAGGGGTCCCGGCGGCCGCGCGGGCGAACCAGGGGGCACTCACCATTTCGATGAAGGTATCCACGACCTCGTTGCGCCAGATGAAGGAGCTCCAGAGCGGATGCTCGCCGGGCCTGATCCGCCCCACCAGCAGCCATTTCGCCACCACGGCGCTGCCCGCCGCCACGGAACCGGCGAGCAGGATCACCACGCCCCCCAGGAGCGCGGCGACGCCGTAATTGAAGACAGAGGCGAGCCAATCGAAAGCCAGGAAGACCCCGGCGGCGATCCCGACCGTCACCACGACGGGGACAAAGCGGCACAGCTCCCACAGCGCGCGGGCGATCCGGAGCCGCAGCGGCGGCTCGAACGTCCTGGTGTCATCTGAGGCGATGGCCGTGCGCCGCAGCCGCACCGGGGGGCTGCCCAGCCACGACGTCCCTGACTTCGCCTTCGCCGGTGTCGCCGAAAGCACCGCGACGAGGGAGTTCTTGGGGACATTCCGCCCGGCCGCGGTCATGCCGGAGTTCCCCAGGAACGAGCGTTTGCCGATCTTGGCGGGGGCGATCCGCAGCCAGCCGCCGTCGAGCTCATAGGAGGCCACCATCGTGTCGTCGGCCAGGAAGGCGCCTTCACCCACGGTGGTCATCTTGGGGATGAGCAGGACCGTCGAGGCCTCCACGTTCTTCCCGATCTTGGCCCCGAGCAGGCGCAGCCAGACGGGCGTGAACAGGCTGGCGTAAATCGGGAAGAGCAGGTCGCGGGCCAGGTCCAGGACCCGTTCGGTGGCCCAGACCTGCCAGCCGATCCTGCTGCGCACCCGGTGGTAGCCTTCGGCCAGGCCCACCCCGAGGAGCCGGGTGGCCAGGAGGATCAGCACGAGGTTGGAGAGGAACCAGACCAGGGCCGCCGGCGGCAGGGACAGCAGGAGCTGGGGCAGCGCGGCGCCCAGCGATTCGCTGCCCCGGATGAAGCCAAAGACCACGAGGGCAGCCGCGGTGGCAGAGAGATAGGGGATCAAGGCCAGGACGGCCGATGCCGTGGCGAAGCCGGCAAACCAGAGCCGGCCGATCAGCGGATGCTCCGGGGGAGTGTCCGGCCAGGAGTGTTTGGCCTTGCCCCGCCGCTCGGCCGGGGACCCGGCGACGAGTTGCCCGGACTTCACCTTGCCCAGCACGGCCGATCCCGGTTCCACCTGCGCTCCTGCGCCGATTGTCGCGCCGGGCATGAGCGTGCTGCGGGCACCGACCGTCGCGCCGGGCCCGATACGGATGGCACCGATGTGGACGATGTCGCCGTCGATCCACCAGCCGGACAGATCGACCTCGGGCTCGATATTGCAGCCGCTGCCGAGTGTGAGCAGCCCGGTGACCGGCGGCAGTGAGTGGAGCTGGACGTCGTTGCCGATCTTGGCACCGAGCGCCCGTGCGTAGTACGGCACCCAGGGGGCACTCGCTAGACTCACGGCGCCGGCCAGGTCCTGGATCTGCTCGGCCAGCCACAGGCGCAGGTGCACCCGGCCGGACCGGGGGTAGGTGCCCGGCACCACCTTGCGGAGCAGGATCCGGGCTGCGGCGATGGACACCAGCATCCGGCCCGCAGGACTGACGAAGACGAGCCAGGACGCGCCGACCCACCACCAGGACACGGTGGGAGCCGCCGTGAAGCCCGCGAAGGACGCGAGGAGGTTGTTCGCCGCCATCAGGTACGTCAGCCAGCGCATGCCGACGAGGATGTGCAGCGGAACCCCCATCAGCGTCTGGAAGACCTGCGACCGGCGCAAGGTGCGCCGGACCGTGCGTTCCGGGGCCGGGCCCGTGCCGCCTTCGGGCAGCGACTGGCGGGCCGCGTCGATGAGCGCCCCGATCCGGGGCGTGGCGTAAATGTCGGCCACCGTGATGGTGGGGTAGCGAACGCGCAGGGCGGAGACGAGCTGCGCGGCGGCGAGGGAGCCGCCCCCGTAGGCGAAGAAATCGGCGTCGAGGCTGGACACGGCGCTGCCGAGCACCGCAGCCCACTGTTCGACGATCCAGCTTGCGTCGTCCGGGAGGTTCAGCGGGGCGGCCTCGGTGTCGGCGGCTCCGGCCCCCGCCAGCGGCCACGGCAGCGCGTGCCGGTCGACCTTGCCGCTGGTCTTGGTGGGCAGCGAATCGACCAGGGTCAGCAGCGGGATCAGCGGTGCCGGCAGGCTTTCGCCGAGGAGCTCCCGGGCGGCCGCCAGATCGATCTCCTGGCCGTCGGCCGGGGACAGGTAACCGACGAGGATCTGGTTGCCGGCCGCCGTCGTCTGTACCGTGGCGGCCGCGCCGGCCACATCCGGCAGTGCCTGCAGGGCGGCGTCGATCTCGCCCAGCTCGATCCGGCGCCCGCCGAGCTTGACCTGTTCGTCGGCGCGGCCCTGGAAGATCAGCCCCTCGGCCTCGTACCGGACAAGGTCGCCGGAGCGGTAGGCGCGCGTCCAGCCGAGCGACGGCATGGGGGCGTATTTCTCGGCGTCCTTGGCCGGGTCCAGGTACCGGGCCAGGCCGACGCCGCCGATGATCAGTTCACCCACCTCGCCCTCCCCGACGGGCAGGGAATTGGCGTCCACGACGGCGAGGTCCCAGCCGTCCAGGGGCAGGCCGATCCGGATCGGCCCGGGACCGCCCAGCGGCGCCGCGCAGGCAACGACGGTGGCCTCGGTGGGCCCGTAAGTGTTCCAGACTTCACGGCCTTCGACGGCGAGCCGCTCGGCGAGGTCCGGCGGGCACGCCTCCCCGCCGAAAATCAGCAGACGGACGCTTTCCAGGGACTCCACCGGCCAGAGCGCGGCGAGGGTGGGAACCGTGGAAACGACCGTGATCCCGTGGCTGATCAGCCACGGGCCGAGGTCCATGCCGGTCCGGACCAGGGCCCGCGGCGCCGGGACCAGGCAGGCGCCGTGCCGCCAGGCAAGCCACATTTCCTCGCAGGAGGCATCGAAGGCCATCGACAGCCCGGCCAGGACACGGTCCTGCGGGCCGACCGGGTCGTCCTGGAGGAAGAGCCGGGCCTCGGCGTCGACGAAGGCCGCCGAGGAGCGGTGCTGCACGGCGACGCCCTTGGGGGTCCCGGTGGAGCCGGACGTGAAGATGACCCAGGCGTCGTCGTCCGGGCCGGGCAGCCTCGGGGCCGGGAAGGGGCGGGGCCGCCGTCCGTCCGTCACAATCTCCCCGGCTCCGCGCAAGATGCCGGCGACCTGGGCTTCGCTGAAGACCAGCTTGGCGCGCTCTTCCGGGTCGTCCGCGTCCACCGGGACATACGCCGCCCCAATGAGGAGCACAGCCAGGATCCCGACGTAGAGCTGGTTGGTGCCGGAGGGAATCCGGACGCCGATTGCGTCCCCGGCACCCAGTCCGGCCCGGTGCAGCTCCCTCGCCTTCGCCCGGACCGCCGCCAGCAGCTGGGCATAACTGAGCGAGTGGTGGCCGTCGTCGAGGGCAGAGGCATCCGGAAAGCGCGCGGCAGTGTCCTGCAGAATGTCGACCAGCGTCCGCTCCGGCGGTGTGGCCGGAGACCCTGAAAGCTGCGCCTGGAAGACCGGGCTGACGGTGGCGAGCGCCTGCGGAAGGCCACTGCGTTCGGGTTGCTGCTGTTGCTCAGTCACAGGGAGATCGTCTCCGGTTGAGGTGAACGGAAGGTGTCCGGATTCGCTTTGTGTTAATACTCCGCCCCGGCCCCGATGTTCGCACGCTGTTTCCCTAATGTGTTTGCCGGACGCCTGCGGATCAGGACCTACGGAACCAGGATGACCTTGCCGGTGGTGCGGCGCTGTTCCAGGTCATCGTGGGCCTGGGCGGCTTCGGCCAGGTCGTAGCGGGCACCAATCCGGACCTTGAGGCTTCCGTCGGCGACGGCGGCGAACAACTCATCCGAGCGCCAGCGCCGTTCCTGCGCGTCGCGCAGGAAGTGGACGATCGTCGGCCGGGTCAGGTAGAGCGAGCCGCCGGAGTTGAGGCGCTGCGGGTCGACGGGCGGCACGGGCCCGGAGGCGGCACCGAAAAGCACCAGGGTGCCGCGGATGCGCAGGGCGTCGAGGGAGCCGTCGAAAGTGTCCTTGCCGACGCCGTCATACACCACGTCCGCGCCGGTCCCGTCGGTCAGTTCCCGGACCTTGGCGGCGAAACCGTCGTAGCGCAGCACATGGTCGGCGCCGGCCTCGCGGGCCAGCCGTTCCTTGTCGTCCGTGGAGACGGTGGTGATCACGCGTGCGCCGCGGGCCTTCAGCAGCTGGATCAGCAGCAGGCCAACGCCGCCGGCCCCGGCGTGGAGCAGGACGGTGTGGCCGGGTTCGACCTTGAAGGAGGAATTGATCAGGTAGTGCGCGGTAATGCCCTGCAGCGGCAGGGCGGCGGCGGTGAAATCGTCCACGCCATGGGGCACAGGGAGCGCTTTGTCCTCGTCGATGAGGGCAAAGCCGGCGTAGCAGTTGATGCCTTCGGCCGTGGCCACCCGGTCGCCGGGGGAGAAGCCGGTGACGCCGTCGCCGAGTTCCTCGACGGTGCCCGAGGCCTCGGATCCGGGGGTGAAGGGGTAATGGACCTTGTAGGTGCCGCTGCGCTTGTAGGTGTCGATGAAGTTCACTCCGACGGCGGCGACCCTGACCAGCAGCTGGCCGGGACCCGGAACCGGACGTTCCACTTCGGCCAGCGTGAGGACTCCGGGGCCTCCGGCCTCGCGGGCGACGATTGCATGCATCATGTGTCTCCTTGCCTGGGGCTGAAAATTCCGCTCTGAATTTCGGGGCTGAACTGTCCGGGCTGACGCTGGGCTGCCGGGAGTTCCTGGCCCTGATCCTGCACCCATCCTAGGGATACCCGGCGCCAACGGCGAAGTGACGGCCGGATACCGGCCGTCACTTCGGGTCAAGCACTTCGGGTCAAAATGGAAACCAGGGGCCGCCGCGGACGCAATCCAGGTCCGCGGAGACGCCGGCGCCGCCTAGTAACGGCGGGTTACGGTGGCCATCGGGCATTCGAAGTGGCGCCCGGCGGAGAGGCCGACCTCATTGAGGTAGCGGACGATGATGCCGTAGGACTGCAGCAGCGTGGTCTCCGTGTAGGGAACCTGGTGCTTGGCGCAGAACTCGCGGACGATCACGGCTGCCTTGTCGAGCTGCGGGCGGGCCATGTCCGGAAAGAGGTGGTGCTCGGCCTGGCGGTTGAGGCCGCCCAGCAGGATGTCCATGAAGCGGCCGCCGGAGATGTTCCGGGACGTCAGGACCTGGCGGCTGAAGAAGTCCACGCGGCTGTCGGCCGGCAGGACCGGCATGCCCTTGTGGTTCGGGGCGAAGGAGGCCCCCATGTAAAAGCCGAAGACGGCGAGCTGCACCGCGATGAACGCCAGCGCCATGCCCCAGGGCAGGAAGGTGAACGCGAGCACCGGCAGCAGGCTGAGGCGGACCACGAGGATCGGGATTTCAACCCAGCGGTGCGTGACCTTGGCACGCTGGAAGACGAACTTGACCGAATCGATCTGCAGGCCCAGGCCCACGAGGAACAGCAGCGGGAAGAAGAGCCAGCCCTGCTTGCGGGTGAGGAAGGAAAACCGGCCCTGCCGGGTGGCCGCGGCTTCCGGGAAGAAAGCGATCGCGCCGGTGGCGATATCGGGGTCCTTCGAAATCACGTTCGGGTGGTTGTGGTGCGCGCCGTGCTTCTGCTCCCACCAGGAGTAGCTCATCCCGGCGACCGAGGTGGCAAGCAGCCGTGCGGCCCAGTCGTTGGCCCGGCGGGACGCGAAGATCTGCCGGTGTCCGGCCTCGTGGGCCAGGAAGCTCAGCTGGGTGCAAAGGATGCCCAGGGCTGCGGCGATGAGGAGCTGGAACCAACTGTCACCGATCAGGGCGAAGCCGACCCACGTAGCGGTCATCAGAAGGACCAGAACGGAGAACACCGTGACGTAGAAACCGACGCGGCGTTCCAGCAGGCCTGCGGCCTTGACGGTCTTCAGGAGTTCCGAGTAGCTCAGGACGACGGCGTTCGGCTGACGGATACGCGATTTGGGTCGCTCCGGCGTGGCGGTGGTGAGGGTCATGTAGCGCGTGCCTCGAAACTGTTGCGGGCAACGCGGCGCCCGACACTCGGACTGCACGGTTGGGGGTCACCCTATACCAAGCATACGCTCCGGGACACGAAGCATCGAATGCATAAATATCGGCATCTATGCATAGTCTTGCTGTATAGTCTTTGTTATGACTATTTCTGTTGCCGTATCCGGCGCAAGCGGTTATGCCGGCGGCGAGGTGCTGCGGCTCCTTGCCGGCCACCCCGACGTCACCATCGGCGCCATCACAGCGCACAGCAACGCCGGTTCCAGACTAGGGGAATTGCAGCCCCATCTCCACGGTCTGGCCAGCCGCATCCTCGAAGACACCACGGTGGAGAACCTGTCCGGACACGATGTCGTGTTCCTGGCCCTTCCGCACGGCGCGTCCGCGGAGATCGCTGCCCAGCTGCCGGCCGGCACCGTTGTGATCGACGCCGGCGCCGACCACCGCCTGGAGGATGCGGCCGCCTGGGAGAAGTTCTACGGTTCGCCGCACGCCGGAACCTGGCCCTACGGGCTGCCGGAGCTTCCCGGCCAGCGCGAGGCGCTCCGCGGCGCCAAACGGATCGCCGTCCCGGGCTGCTACCCGACGTCGGCCCTGCTGGCGCTCACTCCGGGCTTCAGCAGCCACCTGCTGCAGGCGGACGACGTCGTCATCGTCTCCGCCTCCGGCACCTCCGGGGCCGGCAAGGCCGCCAAGGTCAACCTGATCGGGGCCGAGGTCATGGGCTCGATGAGCCCGTACGGCGTGGGCGGCGGGCACCGGCACACCCCGGAGATCGAACAGGGACTCTCGAAGGCCCTGAACGCTCCGGTCACCGTGTCCTTTACGCCCACCCTGGCGCCCATGAGCCGGGGCATCCTCACTACCGCCACGGCGAAGGTCCGGCCCGGTGTCACCGAGGAGGAACTCCGCCGCGCCTGGACCGAGGCCTACGACGACGAGCCGTTCGTGCACCTGCTGCCCGAGGGCCGCTGGCCCTCCACCAAGTCCGTTCAGGGGTCCAACCACGCCGTTATGCAACTGGCGCTCGACGCGCACACTGGCCGTGTGATTGTCACCTGCGCCATCGACAACCTGACCAAGGGGACCGCCGGCGGGGCCGTGCAGTCCATGAACATTGCCCTCGGCCTGGCGGAAACCGCCGGCCTCGAACTGCAGGGAGTCGCACCATGAGCATCACCGTCCCCAAGGGATTCCGCGCCGCCGGCGTCACAGCCGGTCTGAAGGCCTCCGGCAAGCCGGACCTGGCCCTCGTGGTCAACGACGGCCCCTCCAAAGCCGCCGCAGCCGTGTTCACCTCCAACCGGATGGCCGCAGCCCCCGTGCACTGGTCCCGCGAGGTGGTCAAGGACGGCCGGGTGGACGCCGTCATCCTGAACTCCGGCGGAGCCAACGCCTGCACCGGGCCGCAGGGTTTCCAGAACACGCACACCACCGCCGAGAAGACGGCCGAGGCGCTGGGCGCCTCCGCCACCGACGTCTTCGTCTGCTCCACCGGCCTGATCGGTGAGCAGCTCCCGATGGACAAGATCCTCGCCGGGATCGGCGCCGCCACCGCTGCGCTCAGCGAGGACGGCGGACCCGACGCCGCCACCGCGATCATGACGACGGACTCCGTGCCCAAGCTGGCGGTCTTCATCGGCGCCGACGCCGACGGCAAGGAATTCACCATCGGCGGCATGGCCAAGGGCGCCGGCATGCTCGCCCCTGGGCTCGCCACCATGCTGGTGGTCCTCACTACGGACGCGGACGTCCAACCGGAGATGCTCGACGTCGTGCTCCGCGATGCCACCCGGGTCACCTTTGACCGGGCGGACTCGGACGGCTGCATGTCCACGAACGACACCGTGGTGCTGCTGGCCTCCGCGGCCTCCGGCGCCGTCCCGTCCGCCGTCGATTTCGGCACGGGGCTGACCCAGGTCTGTGCCGAACTGGCCCGCAAGCTGATCGGCGACGCCGAAGGCGCCAGCCACGACATCGCGATCCGTACCTTCAACGCCGCCAGTGAAAAGGACGCGGAAGTGGTTAGCAGGGCCGTGGCCCGCTCCAACCTCTTCAAGGCCGCGATCTTCGGCAAGGACCCCAACTGGGGCCGCGTGCTTTCTGCCGTGGGCACCACGGACGCCGCCTTCGAGCCCGACCAGCTCAATGTATCCATGAACGGCGTCCGGATCTGCCGCAACGGCAGCATAGGCGATGACCGCGGCCTCGTGGACCTGGAACCCCGCGAGGTCCTGGTCGAGATCGACCTCCAGGCCGGCGAGGCCGAGGCCACGATCTGGACGAACGACCTCACCCACGAATACGTCCACGAAAACAGCGCCTACTCCAGCTAGGCAGTTCCCGGAGGGACGACCAGCATGAACACCCAGACCCGCGAGACCACCTCCATGAAGGATGCCCAGAGCAAAGCCGAAACGCTGATCGAGGCCCTGCCCTGGATCCAGCGCTTCGCCGGCACCACCATGGTGATCAAGTACGGCGGCAACGCCATGGTCAATGACGAGCTCCGCCGGGCCTTCGCCGAGGACGTCGTCTTCCTGCACCACGTCGGGATCCATCCGGTTGTGGTGCACGGCGGCGGCCCGCAGATCAACGCCATGCTCAGCCGGCTCGGCATCGAATCCGAATTCAAGGGCGGCCTGCGGGTCACCACGCCCGAGGCCATGGACGTGGTCCGCATGGTCCTCACCGGCCAGGTCGGCCGCGAACTCGTGGGCCTGATCAACTCGCACGGCCCGTACGCCGTCGGGATGTCCGGCGAGGACGGCGGCCTGCTCCGCGCGGTCCGCACCGGCACCGTCGTGGACGGCGAAGAGGTGGACCTGGGTCTGGTCGGTGAAGTGATCGGCGTGAACCCCGAGGGGATCCTGGACATCGTCGCGGCCGGCCGGATCCCGGTGATCTCCACGGTGGCGCCGGAAATCTTCGACGACGGAAGCCTTGACGCAGCAACCAAACAGGCGCAGACGACCGGCCAGGTGCTGAACGTCAACGCCGACACCGCCGCGGCGGCCCTGGCCGAGGCGCTCGGCGCCTCGAAGCTGGTGATCCTCACCGACGTCGAGGGGCTCTTCGCCAACTGGCCGGACCGTTCCTCGCTGATTTCCTCGCTCACCGCGTCGGAACTGCGCGAGCTGCTGCCGCGCCTGGAGTCAGGCATGATCCCGAAAATGGAAGCCTGCCTCAAAGCCGTCGAAGGCGGCGTCGAACGAGCACACATCGTGGACGGCAGGCTGCCGCACTCGATGCTGCTGGAAACCTTCACGACGGCGGGCATCGGCACGCAGGTCGTCCCGGACGAGGAAAGCAAATGAACCATACCGAAACAGCATCTTCCACGGATCTCGAGCACTCCCCGGTGGGGGAGCTCGTCCATTCCCACGCCACCGGCGCGCAGTGGCTGGCCCGCTACTCCTCCTCGCTGCTGGGCGTCTTCGGCACCCCGCAGCGGGTCCTGGTCCGCGGCTCCGGCTGCCTGGTTTGGGACGCCGACGGCAAGGAATACCTGGACCTGCTCGGCGGGATCGCGGTCAACGCCCTCGGCCACGCGCACCCCTTCGTCACCTCCGTGATCTCCAGCCAGCTCGCCACCCTGGGGCACGTCTCCAACTTCTTCACGAGCCCCACCCAGATCGCGCTGGCCGAGAAACTGCTGGACATCACCAGGGCCCCGGCCGGTTCCAAGGTGTTCTTCGCCAACTCCGGCACCGAAGCCGTGGAGGCAGCCTTCAAGCTGGCCCGCCGGAACACGGGCGCCAGCCCGGACGGCACCGCGAAGCCGCGGACCCGGATCATCGCGCTCGAAGGCGCCTTCCACGGCCGTACCATGGGCGCCCTGGCGCTCACCGCGAAGGAAGCCTACCGGGCGCCGTTCGCGCCGCTGCCCGGCGGCGTCGAACACATCCCTTTCGGCGACATTGAGGCGCTCCGCGCCGCCGTGGACGAGACGGTCGCCGCGGTGTTCCTGGAACCAATCCAGGGCGAGGCCGGCGTCCGGCCGCTGCCCGCCGGCTACCTGAAAGCCGCCCGGGAGGCCACCAGCGCCGCCGGGGCCCTGCTCATCCTCGACGAGGTCCAGACCGGGATCGGCCGAACCGGCAAGTGGCTCGCGAGCGGGGACGCCGGGATTGTGCCCGACGCCGTCACCCTCGCCAAAGGCCTCGGCGGCGGCTTCCCGATCGGCGCCCTCGTCACCTTCGGCCCGGAAACGTCATCGCTGCTGACCGCCGGACAGCACGGCACGACTTTTGGCGGCAACCCGGTGGCCACCGCCGCCGCCCTGGCCACCCTGCACGTCCTCGAAAACCAGCAGATCCTGGACCACGCCCGGACGGTGGGGGAGCACCTGCGGGCGGGCCTGGCGGCCGTCGGCGGCGTCACCGGGGTCCGCGGCGAAGGGCTGCTGATCGGCTTCGACCTCGACGCCGACATCGCCCCGGCCGTTGTGACCGCCGGCCTCGAGGCGGGCTTCATCGTCAACAGCCCCGGCCCGCACACGATCCGCCTCGCCCCGCCGCTGATCCTCAGCACCGAACAGGCCGACCGCTTCCTCGCGGCGCTGCCCGCCCTCCTCCAGACCGCAAAGGACGCCCAGTGACAGCGACTGAAACTTCGACCGTGACTTCTAGCAGCCAGGTCCGCCACTTCCTCAAGGACACCGACCTCACCCCGGCCGAGCAGGCCGAGGTCCTGGACCTCGCCATCCGGATGAAGGCGGCCCCCTACAGCGTGCAGCCCTTCGCCGCGGAGGGCAGCGGCCGCAAGACCGTCGCCGTGATCTTCGACAAGACCTCCACCCGGACCCGGGTCTCCTTCGCCACCGGCGTGGCTGACATGGGCGGCAACGCGCTCATCATCAACCCCGGCGAGGCGCAGATCGGCCACAAGGAATCCGTCGAGGACACCGCCAAGGTCCTGGAGCGCATGGTATCCACCATCGTCTGGCGCACCGGGGCCCACTCCGGGCTCGTCGCGATGGCCGAAAACTCCCGCGTGCCGGTCATCAACGCCCTGTGCGATGACTACCACCCCTGCCAGCTCCTCGCCGACCTGCTCACCATCAAGGAACACAAGGGCGACCTCAAGGGCCTCACCATGAGTTACCTTGGCGACTCCGCCAACAACATGGCCAACTCCTACCTGCTCGCCGGGGTCACCGCGGGCATGCATGTCCGCGTTGCCGGCCCCGACGGCTACCTGCCCGCCCCGGAGATCATCGCAGCGGCCGAGGACCGCGCGGCGGAGACTGGCGGCTCGGTGCTCGTCACAGTGGACGCTGCCGAGGCGCTGCTCGGAGCCGACGTCGTCGCCACCGACACCTGGGTGTCCATGGGCCAGGAAGACGAGAAGGAAGCCCGGCTGCAGCTCTTCCGCGGCTACGCCGTGGACGAAGCCGCAATGAAGCTCGCGGCGCCGGACGCCGTCGTGCTGCACTGCCTGCCCGCCTACCGCGGCTACGAGATCGCCGGCGCCGTGATCGACGGCCCGCAGTCCGTCGTCTGGGACGAGGCCGAAAACCGGCTGCACGCCCAGAAGGCCCTGATGGCCTGGCTGATGCACCGCTCCGGGCTGGCTGTTGTCGAGGGGCTGGCGCCGGTCGAGGGACTCGGATAATGTCCGTGCAGCCGGCCTCCCCGGGGGCCAGCCCAGCCACCAAAACGGCCCGGCAGGCGCGGATCAGTGCGATCCTGACCGGTGAATCGGTCCGCTCGCAGGCCGAACTCGCCGCGCTGCTCGCGGCCGACGGCGTCCAGGTCACCCAGGCCACGTTGTCCCGTGACCTCGTCGAACTCGGCGCCGTCCGGGTCCGCGGCAAGGAAGGCGTGCTCGTGTACGCCGTGCCGGGCGAGGGAGGGGAGCGGGCCGCCAAGAGCGGCGTCACCCAGGAGATCCTCGACGCGCGGCTGGCCCGGCTCTGCGGGGAACTGCTGGTCACCGCCGAAGCGTCGGCGAACATCGTGGTGCTGCGGACGCCCCCGGGCGCGGCCAACTTCCTGGCCCTGGCCATCGACCACTCGGTCATGCCGTCAATCCTGGGCACCATCGCCGGGGACGACACCGTGCTGCTGGTCACCCGCGATCCGCTCGGCGGCGCGGAGATGGCCGCCCGGTTCCTGCAGCTCGCCGAGGAAGCCGGCACCGGGTGAGCACCCGCAGGACCATTTGGAAGATTGGGCCCGCCACCGGGATGTGACAGGCTTTCAGTAGACAAGCTTGACCCGAATTTTTTCCTAAAAACTTTCCCAAACAACCTTTTCCCAAACAACTAAGGAGCATTTGAAGTGACTGAGCGTATTGTGCTGGCCTACTCCGGTGGCCTGGATACTTCCGTAGCCATCGGCTGGATCGGTGAAGCGACCGGCGCCGAGGTCATCGCCGTGGCGGTTGACGTCGGACAGGGCGGCGAGTCGCTGGAGACGATCCGCCAGCGCGCCCTCGGCTGCGGCGCCGTCGAGGCCTATGTGGCCGACGCGAGCGACGAATTCGCCAACGAGTACTGCATGCCCACGCTGAAGGCCAACGCCCTCTACCAGGGCCACTACCCGCTGGTCTCCGCGATCTCGCGCCCGGTGATCGTCAAGCACCTGGTCAAGGCCGCCCGTGAATTCGGCGCCACCACTGTGGCCCACGGCTGCACGGGCAAGGGCAACGACCAGGTCCGCTTCGAAGTCGGCATCCAGACCCTCGGCCCGGACCTGAAGTGCATCGCACCGGTGCGCGACCTCGCCCTGACCCGCGACAAGGCCATCGCCTTCGCCGAGGAAAAGGGACTGCCGATCGAGACCACCAAAAAGAACCCGTACTCCATCGACCAGAACGTCTGGGGCCGCGCCGTCGAAACCGGCTACCTCGAGGACATCTGGAACGCCCCCACCAAGGACATCTACGACTACACGGCCACCCCGGAATTCCCGCCGGCGCCGGACGAGGTCACCATCTCCTTCGAGGCCGGCGTCCCGGTGGCGATCGACGGAGTCAAGGTCACCCCGCTGCAGGCCATCAAGGAACTCAACCGCCGCGCCGGCGCCCAGGGCGTCGGCCGGATCGACGTCGTCGAGGACCGCCTCGTCGGCATCAAGTCCCGCGAAATCTACGAGGCACCGGGCGCGATGGCCCTCATCACCGCACACAAGCACCTCGAGGACATCACGGTCGAACGCGAGCAGGCCCGCTTCAAGGCCACGGTCGGCCAGCGCTGGTCCGAGCTGGTCTACGACGGCCAGTGGTTCTCGCCGCTCAAACGCTCCCTCGACGCTTTCATCGAGGACACCCAGCGCTACGTCACCGGCGACATCCGCATGGTGCTGCACGGCGGCCAGGCGATCGTCAACGGACGCCGCTCGGAGACCTCGCTCTACGACTTCGACCTTGCCACCTACGACACCGGTGACACCTTCGACCAGTCGATGGCGCGCGGCTTCATCGAGCTGTGGGGCATGTCCGCCAAGGTCGCCTCCGGCCGCGACATCCGCGTCAACGGAAAGTAGCCCCGGTGGCTGAGTCCGAAACCACCAAATCGGGGGCGCGCTCGGGGACCAACACGGGCGCCCTCTGGGGCGGCCGCTTTGCCGGCGGCCCCGCAGATGCCCTCGCTGCCCTGAGTAAGTCCACCCACTTTGACTGGCGGCTTGCCCGCTACGACATCGCCGGATCCAAAGCGCACGCCCGTGTGCTGCACAAGGCCGGCCTGCTCGACGACGCCGAACTGGCGGGTATGCTCGACGCCCTGGGCCGGCTGGATGCGGACGTTGCCTCCGGGGCCTACCTGCCCGCAGAGTCCGACGAGGACGTGCACGGTTCACTGGAACGCGGACTCATCGAGCGCGCCGGCACCCAGCTCGGCGGCAAGCTCCGGGCGGGCCGGTCCCGCAACGACCAGGTGGCCACGCTGGGGCGGATGTTCCTGCGCGACCACGCCCGGATCATCGCCCGCGGCGTGCTCGCCACGATCGATGCCCTCGTGGAGCAGGCCAAAGCGCACCAGGGCGTGGCCATGCCGGGCCGCACGCACCTCCAGCACGCCCAGCCGGTGCTGCTCAGCCACCACCTGCTGGCCCACGCCTGGGCGCTGCTGCGCGATGTGCAGCGCTTCCAGGACTGGGACAAGCGCGCCGGCGTCTCGCCCTATGGCTCGGGCGCCCTCGCCGGCTCCTCGCTGGGCCTGGACCCGGAAGCTGTGGCCGCGGAACTCGGATTCTTCTCCGCCACGCACAACTCGATCGACGGCACCGCCTCCCGCGACGTCTTCGCCGAGTTCGCGTGGATCACCGCCATGATCGGCGTGGACCTTTCCCGCGTGTCGGAGGAAGTCATCCTCTGGGCCACCAAGGAGTTCTCCTTCGTGACCCTGCACGATTCCTACTCCACCGGTTCCTCGATCATGCCGCAGAAGAAGAACCCGGACGTCGCGGAACTCGCACGCGGAAAGGCCGGCCGGCTGATCGGCAACCTGACCGGGCTGCTGGCCACGCTGAAGGGCCTGCCGCTCGCGTACAACCGCGACCTGCAGGAGGACAAGGAACCGGTCTTCGACGCCGCCGACACGCTCGAGGTCCTGCTCCCGGCGGTTTCCGGCATGATCGCGACACTGACGTTCAACACCGAACGGATGGAATCGCTGGCGCCGCAGGGCTTCGCGCTGGCCACGGACATCGCCGAATGGCTGGTCCGCCAGGGGGTTCCGTTCCGTGAGGCGCATGAGCTCTCCGGTGCAGCAGTCAAACAGGCCGAAAGCCGCGGCGTCGAACTCTGGGACCTCACGGACCAGGAGTACGCCGCGATCTCGGCACACCTGACGCCGGAGGTCCGCACGGTCCTCAGCACCCAGGGCTCGCTCAACAGCCGGAACTCCCAGGGCGGCACTGCACCGGCCGCCGTCGAGCGCCAGCTGCTGGCCCTCGAAGCCGAGCTCACCGGCGTCCGCGGGTACGCGGGCTAGCAGGGGCGGGCGGCGCAAGTCCCGGCAGGCACGGCCACGGCGGCCGTGCCTGCCGGGACTTTCTTCGTTAAGGTAGGCGGATGAGCGAATCCCTCCGCCAGTACCTCCGCGCCCTGCCGGACTTTCCCGAACTGCTTCCGGACTTCGACCCGGCCGGTGCCCCCGCTGACCCGGCGGAACTGTTTCGGCAGTGGCTCGACGAGGCGCTGGCTGCCGGTGTCCCGGCGCCCAACGCCTGCAGCCTGGCCACGGCCGACGAGCTCGGGCGGCCCTCATCCCGGATGCTGATCCTGAAGGACATCGACGACGACGGCTGGCACTTCGCGACGTCCCGCGCCTCACGGAAGGGCCGGGAACTCTCGGCGAACCCGCAGGCCGCACTGAACTTCTACTGGCAGCAGCAGGGCCGGCAGGTCCGCGTCGCCGGCGGCGTCGTTGAGCTGTCCGCGGCGGCGTCCGCGGCCGACTGGCACGCCCGCCCCGGTGCGAACGGCAGCGACAACCCGGACTGGCAGCTGTATGCCCTGCGACCCCGCGAGATCGAGTTCTGGCAGGCCCGGCACGACCGGCGGCACCTCCGCCACCGCTACAGCCAGGCGTCCTTCGGCTGATCCGGAATTTTCAGGCTGCCCGGTGTTCAGGCTGCCCGGTTAGGATAATCGCCATGACCACCATCACCCCGGAACAACTCCTGGCAGAACTCCGCAAGGCCGCCGGCGCCGTGGCCGGAATCACCGCCACCTTCTCCGACGCGGACATCAAGGCGCCCTCGGACCTGCCGGGCTGGACCCGCGGCCACGTCCTGGCCCACATCAGCGGCATCGCCAACGCGATGGCCCGCCAGCTCGAATTCGCCGCCCGCGGGGAAAGCGTCGAGCTCTACGACGGCGGCTACGAAGGCCGGACCCGAGCCATCGAGATGGCCGCAGGGCACACCCCGGCGGAACACCGCGCCGACGTCGATGCCGCGCTGGACCGGGCCCTGCGCGCTTTTGAAGCGCTGGACGATGCCGACTGGCAGGCCCCAATCAGCTACCGCGGGGGAGCCGTCGTCGACGGCGGCCTGGCCCTGTGGCGCGAGCTCGTCATCCACGCCACCGACCTCGGGACCGGCCGCGGCCCGGAAACCTGGAGCCGGCCGTTCTGCGAGCACCTCTTCGACTTCCTGGCCGCGCGGGTACCGGAGGGCCAGCGGTTTGTCCTCCAGCCGCTCGGCCTGCCGCCCGTGGCCATCGGTACCCCCGGCGGCCGGTCGACAGCCATCAACGGGATGCTGACCGACATCGCGGCCTGGCTGGCCGGACGCACGCCCACGCTCGGCAGCCTGCGCGCCACCGCGGCGGCCGACGGCGTCGACCTCCCCGCGCTGCTGCCGTGGCCCGCCGGGGTGCCCGCCACCCGCTAAAAGCCCCCGCGAGGTGCGACTTCGCGCCCATGGTCTGCCGCAACATGGGCGCGAAATGTCACCTCGGCGCGGATTGTTGGAGCGCCTGCACGTGTTCCCGGTCCAGCAGGCTTTCCTTGATGGCCAGGCCCCAGCGGAAGCCGCCCAGGCTGCCGTCGGTGCGGATCACCCGGTGGCAGGGCACGAACAGCGCGGCCGCGTTGAAGGCACAGGCGCTGGCCGCGGCGCGCACGGCCTTCACATTCCCGGCCAGCTCCGCGTACTCGGTGTAGGTCACGGGATGTCCCGGCGGGACCGTCCGGAGCATCTCCCAAGCATGGCCCCGGAACGGCCCGGATTTCTGCAGCACCGGCACCGACATGACCGGTCCCGGATTTCCGGAGTAGAACTCCTCCACGGCGTCGGAGATCGCACCCAGCCCGGTGACGGTCTCCAGTGCGCCCGGCAGCAGGTCCGCGTGGATCTGCCCGGTCAGCTCTCCGGGATCGGCGGTCCAGCCGGATGACAGCACGGCGCCGTCACGGGCAATGATGGTGAAAGGACCGTCCGGGGTGGACAGGGTCAGCAACTGGGCGTTCATTGTTTCGCTTTCTTCGGAGTCTGCGCTGGGGCCTGTGTCGGTGTCCGCGACAGTGTCTGCGTGGGTGTCGGTGTCTGCGGCGGTGTCTGCGACGGGGCCGGACGGGCCGGCCGCGCCGCGGACCGGGCGGACGCTGCCGCGCGCCAGAGGTGCATCGTGGCGTAGGAGCGCCAGGGACTGAGCTCACGGAAGTCAGGGCTCAGGCTAGATTCGGGGGTCGCCGCGGCGCCGCCGGGTGCCGGGGCGAGGGAACGGATCCCGTTCCGCACGGCCGCGTCGTTGGCCAGAAAAATATCGGAAGCGCCGATGACGCGCATCGCGACGTATCCCACTGTCCACGGGCCGACGCCGGCGAGGGGCAGCAGTTTGGCCTCCAGCCCGGGCAGGTCGTCGCCGTAGCCGAAATCGAGGTCTCCGGCGGCCATCGCGGCGGCAGCACCACGGACGGAGTCAATGCGCCGCTGCGGGCCGCGGATCAGGGTGAAGCCGGTCTCCGCGATCTGCGCCGCCGTGGGGAACAGCCGGTCCAGCCCGTCCGCCGGAACCAGGCTCCCGCTCCCGGCCGCGGACAGTGCGGTCAGGGCGGTCCGGGCCGCGGCGACAGTGATCTGCTGGCCGATCATCGCCCGGATCAGCAGCTCCTGCGGGTCCACCGCCCCCGGCATCCTGATGCCGGCGATGGCCGAGACGCTGGCGGCCAGCCGCGGATCGGACCCCAGCGCGCCGTCGATGGCGACCGGGTCGGCGTCGAGGTCCAGCAGCCGGCGGACCCGGCTCAGCAGGGAGGGCAGGTCCCGCAGGTCCACGGCGCCGATCGTCAGCACCAGGGGACGGCCCGGGGCCCCGGCGTCGTAGTCCACGCGGAAACGGGCATCGCCGTGGGCGAGCCGCAGCGTCCGGGCATAGGAACTGGCGGTCCCCTCCTCGATGCCAGGGACGGCACGGACAGCGAGGAAATCAAACACGCCCGGATCGAACGGCTCCCGGTACGGAAGGTTGAGGGTCAGCGCCGTCGACGACACGGCGGTCGCCGCCGGCGACCTCGGGTGCCGGGCGGTGGCCCGCAGCGCCGACGGGGTCATGGCGAAGACCTCGCCGATGGTCTCGTTGAACTGGCGCACGCTGCTGAAGCCGGCGGCGAAGGCAATGTCGGCCAACTTCATCGTGGTGGAGACGAGCAGCGTGCGGGCGGTCTGGGCCCGGCTGGCCCTGGCCAGGGACAGCGGCCCCGCGCCGAGTTCGTGGCTCAGGATCCGGTTGAGCTGACGCGAGGAGTAGCCCAGCCGGGCCGCGAGCCCCTCCACACCGTCGCGGTTGATCACCCCGTCGTTGATCAGCCGCATGGCCCGTCCCGCGATGTCGGAGCGCAGGTTCCAGGCCGGCGTGCCCGGGACGGCCTCCGGCAGGCAGCGTTTGCAGGCCCGGTAGCCCGCCTCGTGCGCGGCGGCGGACGTCTCGTAAAAGGTCACGTTCCCCGCTTTGGGGGTCCGGGCCGGGCAGGAGGGCCGGCAATAGATGCCCGTGGTGCGGACAGCGGTGTAGAACTGCCCGTCGAACCGGGTGTCCCGGGCATCGATTGCCCGGTAGCGCTGCCAGAAGTCCATGAGTTCATCCTGCCAGCTTCCCGGGACCGCTGCTAGCGGAAATCGGACACGGCCGTGGAGGGACGGCGGTGGGTTTGTTAAAGCCGTGTAGGGCACGGCGGTCGGATTGTTAAAGCCGTGGAGGGGACGGCGGTGCGTTTGTTAAAGTCGGAGCATGGGTTTGATGCCTCCTGCCACGGTGCCCGGCCGCGGACCGTCTGCCGACGGGCTGCGGGAGCTGCTGTCCGCCGACGCCCGGCAGGTGGCGCCGCTGCTGCTCGGGGCGGTGCTGACGCATGTGGGGCGCGACGGAACCGTGTCCGTGCGGATCACTGAGGTGGAAGCCTACCTGGGCCCGCACGACTCGCTGCACCCGGATCCCGGCTCGCACACCTTCCGCGGCGCCACCGCGCGCAACGCCCCGATGTTCGGCCCGGCCGGCCATCTGTACGTCTATTTCACCTACGGCCTGCACCACTGCGCCAACCTTGTGTGCGGCCCGGAAGGCACCGCCTCGGCGGTGCTGCTGCGGGCCGGCGAGATCGTGGCCGGGGAGGAACTGGCACTCCGCCGCCGGCCGACGTCGAAATCCCCGAAAGACCTGGCGAGCGGCCCGGCCCGACTCGCCACAGCACTCGGCATCACGACGGCGGACAGCGGCCGGGACGCCCTCGCGGCCCCGTTCCGCCTGGAACTTCCGGCCGGACCGGCCGGGGACATCAGTTCGGGCCCCCGCGTAGGGGTCTCCGGCGCCGGGGGAACCCATGACTACCCCTGGCGGTTCTGGCTAAGCGGGGACCCGACCGTCTCCCGATACAAGGCGGCGAAGGTGCGCCCGGCCTAGCGGGGCGCCGATGGGTGCTGGCGGATCCCCAGGGACCGGGAACGCGGGAGGTGGAAGAACGGGGGACGGTGAAGACTGATGGGTGAGGGCAAATGGGCGAGGGCAAACGCGGGAAACCACGCAGCGAGCTCGAACGGCTCGAGATCTTTGAGAAACTCGCCGCCGACTACTTCCGAATGGTCGAGCTATTCACAGCCGATGACGGGCCGGTGCCGCCGGACTCCGTCGAGGGGGAACGCCGGCAGTGGGTGGAGCTCTTCCGTGCGGCCCTGCTGCGCAAGTTCATCGTCCGGGATGAACACGTATCCCTCAAGCTCGTGGTGCGGGCCCTGCGCCTCTGCAACCACGCAGCCGACCGCCGGCTCACCGAGGGAACCGAACAAATCGTTGGCCTGTTCACCGCCGAGATGGTCCAGGGCCGGCAGCATGGAATGCCGGCACCAACCCCGGAGGACGGGCGGGACATTTTCGAGGACGTCCTCTACGGGCGGCTCCTGCACGGCGACGCCGACCGGTTCCACCGTTCGGAATGGGCCAGGGACTACGGCCGCATGAGTGCAGCGGCGGCCCAAAGGTTCGACGCGGAGCATGCCCTCGGCAAGGCGCTCGAGGTCGTCAGTTACGGATTCGCGAACGGTCTCCTGCAGTCTCCGGCAGTGCCGGACAGCAACACGGGTCCAGCCAGTAAGGTTGACGGGTGAATCAACGCGAGCCCCACCAGAGAACCATGACCCGGAATGACACCACCGCGCCGGTGGACGGGCTGATCAGCAGCCTGTGCGCCTCCATCCCCGATTACCCCAAGCCCGGCATCGTCTTCAAGGACCTGACCCCGGTCTTCGCCGACGGCGCGGCACTGAAGGCCGTCGTGAACGCCCTGGTCGAGCCGTTCAGGGGCCAGTTCGACGCCGTCGCCGGCGTCGAGGCCCGCGGCTTCCTGCTGGCGGCCGCTGCCGCGTACGCCACCGACACCGGCGTCATCACCGTCCGCAAGGCCGGGAAACTTCCGCGTGAAGTGGTCTCCGAGGACTACGCCCTCGAATACGGCAACGCCACCCTGGAACTTCACACCACGGACCTCGCGCCGGGCAGCCGGGTCCTGATCCTCGACGACGTCCTCGCCACCGGGGGCACACTCGGCGCCGCCGTGCGCCTGTTCGAACGCTGCGGCGTCGAGGTGGCCGGCGTCGGCGTCGTCCTGGAACTCGGCGACCTCAGTGGCCGCTCGGCCCTGGCCGGCCACCGGGTCAGTTCCCTGCTGCGCCTATAACCCCGCCCCGCGAGCCGCCCCGCCCGGCCGCCCCGCGCCCGGCTGCAAGGAAGGCTGGACGGCTCCGCGCGCCTCGGTAGAATGCCTGCAAAAACCGACAGTGCCGATGGGGAGGCCGAAATGGTTGTAGAATGGTTGGTCTGTCTTTTTCGATAGGGGAACGTTCGATGCACGACGCTGATTTGGCCCATGAACGCGACTATGTGGCCGGACTTTACGCCCGGCTGGATGAGCTGCGGGCGGAAAAGCGCGCCCAGCTGGCGCAGGTACGGCGCGCCGGTGCGGTGGGCACCATGCAGAACGTCTCGGAGCGGGACGCGTTCGCCGCGCTTTACGAGGACCGCCTGGCGCAGCTCGACGCCGTCGACGACCGGCTCGTGTTCGGCCGCCTCGACCTCGACTCCGGCGAGGCGCAGTACATCGGCCGCATCGGCCTGACCACTGATGACCTGCAGCGCCTCATGCTGGACTGGCGCGCCCCCGAAGCCGGGCACTTCTACCAGGCCACCGCATTCGACCGGCAGGGTGTGCGCCGCCGCCGGCACCTGATCCTGCAGGGCCGCGAGGTCAAGGCAATCGAGGATGACGTCCTCGACGCGGACCTGCTCGCCGACAACGAGTCCCTCCAGGGCGAGGGCGCACTATTGGCGGCCCTGAACTCCAAGCGGACCGGCCGGATGTCCGACATCGTCGGGACCATCCAGTCCGAGCAGGACCGGATCATCCGCTCCTCGATCTCCGGTGCCCTCGTAGTCCAGGGCGGTCCCGGAACCGGCAAGACCGCGGTGGCGCTGCACCGCGCCGCGTACCTGCTCTACACCCACCGTGACCGGCTGAAAACCGCCGGCGTGCTGCTGGTGGGGCCGTCGTCGTCATTCATGAAGTACATCGAGCGCGTGCTGCCATCGCTCGGCGAAACCGGCGTCGTGATGGCCAGCGTCGGCCGCCTGATGCCCGGCATCCACGCCGTCGCCGAGCCCGAATCCGAGGTCGCTGCCATCAAAGGCCGGCTCGACATGGCCGAGGTCGTGGCGAACGCCGTGGCCAACCGGCAGCGCATCCCGGCGGAAAACCGCATCCTCGAAGTCGACGGGCGCAAGCTTCTCCTGACTCCCCGGCAGGTCCGCCGCGCCCGGGACCGGGCCCGTTCCACCGGCAAGCCGCACAACGAGGCCCGCGTTTCGTTCGTGAAGATCCTGCTGCGCGAACTGACCGAGCAGATGACGGAACTTGTCGAGGCCGGCAGCATCGGCAACAACGCCGACCGCTCCTACCTGGCCGAGGACGTCCGCTCCGCCCGCGACGTCCGCATCGCCCTGAACCTGTGCTGGATGCCGATGACCCCGGAGAAGCTCATCGGTGAACTCTTCAGCAGACCGGCGATCCTGGATGCCTGCACCCCCAAGCTCACCCCGGCCGAGCGCAAACTGCTGCTCCGGCCCGCGGATGCCCCGTGGACCGAGGCGGACGTGCCGCTGCTGGACGAGGCCGCCGAACTCCTCGGCGAACTCGACGCGGCCGCAGGCAGGGGACTGGCCCAGCAGGAGAATGACCGCGCCCGCGACCTGGCCAATGCCAAGCAGACGCTGGTGAACATGGAAACCGCCGGCGTCGACGTCCTGATCTCCGCCGAAGAACTCGTGGACCAGAACCAGGAACGCGAAGCCCGGCTCACAGCCGCCGAGCGCGCCACGACCGACCGGAGCTGGGCGTTCGGGCACATTGTGGTGGACGAGGCCCAGGAGCTGTCGCCGATGCAATGGCGCCTGCTGGTCCGCCGCTGCCCGCTGAAGTCCTTCACCATCGTGGGCGACATCGCCCAGACGAGCTCCGTGGCCGGCGCCAATTCCTGGCAGGGCGCCCTGGCACCCATGTTTGGCGACCGCTGGCAGCTTGAAGAGCTCACCGTTAACTACCGCACGCCCTCGCAGATCGCGGAAGCCGCCGCCCGGATGGCCAACGCGGCCGGACTGGTGGTCTCCGCCCCGAAGGCTGTCCGGGAAGGCCGCTGGGCGCCCGTGATCGACCGTGTCGAGCCGGGCCAGATCATCAACAAGCTCGTGGAGGTCCTGCCCGAGGAGCTCGCTGCGCTGGAAGGAGGCCTGCTGGCGGTCATCGCCGACGGCGAACTCCTCCCGGAGGCGACCGCCGCGCTGCGCGCCGTATATGGCCGCCGCGTCGGTACAGATGCCGGCAGCTACGTGCAGGACATCGTGGTGATCAGCCCCCGGGAAGCCAAGGGCTTGGAGTTCGACGGCGTTGTGGTGCTGGAGCCGTCCGCGATGCTCAACCATGAGCACGGCCGCGTCGGGGACCTGTATGTGGCCATGACCCGGCCAACCCAGCGGCTGCGCCTCATCGCCGCCGCCGGAGTACCGGCCGGCATCGAGGACTGAGTCCGGCCGTCAGGCGCCGGTTCGCCGGACGGCCGTTGGCCCCCCTGGCCGACGGACGGCCGGCCGGGCGGGCGGCCGCTGACCGCCTGGCCCGCATGGCCGACGGCCGGCCCGCCGGACGGTCACACGAGCTGGGTGTGCGTTGATCCTGCTAACTTAGATTCCGTGTCCCAGCTAAATGATCTCCGTTCCCAGCAGAATGACCCCAACTTCGCCAACGTCTGGCAGGAGCTGAAATGGCGTGGCCTCGTCCACGTCTCGACAGACGAGGCCGAGCTCGAGAAACTACTCGCCGGCGATCCCGCAACCTACTACTGCGGCTTCGATCCCACCGCCGCGAGCCTGCATCTGGGAAACCTGGTCCAGTTGCTGCTGATGCGCCGGATCCAGCTGGCCGGCCACCGGCCCCTTGGCCTCGTCGGAGGCTCCACCGGCCTGATCGGAGATCCGCGGCAGACCGCCGAACGCGTCCTCAACACACCCGAGACTGTCGCCGAATGGGTCGGGAAACTGCAGGAACAGGTCCAGCGTTTCCTCAGCTTCGAAGGCGACAACGCGGCCCGGATGGTCAACAACCTGGACTGGACCGCTCCGTTGAGTGCCATCGACTTCCTGCGGGGGATCGGCAAACACTTCCGGGTCGGCACCATGATCAAGAAGGACATTGTGGCCAACCGGCTGAATTCCGATGAGGGGATCAGCTATACGGAATTCAGCTACCAGATCCTGCAGGGTATGGACTACCTTCAGCTGTTCCGCGATTACGGCTGTGTCCTGCAGACCGGGGGTTCGGACCAGTGGGGCAACCTCACCAGCGGCACCGACCTCATCCGCAAGGTCGAGGGCAGACACGTCCACGCGCTGGGTACACCCCTCATCACCAATTCCGACGGCACGAAGTTCGGCAAGAGCGAGGGCAACGCCATCTGGCTCGATCCGGAGATGTGCAGTCCTTACGCCTTCTACCAGTTCTGGCTTAACACGGCGGACAGCGACGTTGCGGCACGCCTGAAGGTGTTCACGTTCCTCAGCCGTGCCGAGATCGAGGCACTCGAGGCCGCGGTTGCCGATCGGCCATTCGCTCGCGAAGGACAGCGCAAGCTGGCGTACGAAGTGACCTCCCTCGTCCACGGTGTGGATGCCACGGAGAAAGTCATCGCCGCCTCCGCAGCGCTGTTCGGCAACGGTGATCTTGCGGCTCTTGACGAGGCCACCCTGAGGGCTGCCACCTCCGAACTTCCGTCCGCCACCGTCGATGCCGCCGGCCTGGGCATCATCGACCTGCTGGTGGCGACCGGACTGTCGGACAGCAAGTCCGCCGCCCGCCGCACCGTGGGGGAGGGTGGCGCCTATGTCAACAACGCCAAGGTGGCGGATCCGGACGCTGTTATTGCAGCGGACCAGCTCCTGCACGGACGTTACCTGCTGCTGCGCCGGGGCAAGAAGAACCTGGCAACAGTGGAAGTCTCCGCGGCCTAGCCCGGCGCCCCGCCCCATCCGCACGCTCCTTCCCGACCCGGTTGCAAGGTCGGGAAGGAGCGTGTATTGTTTTCTGAGTCGCCACCGATGAGTGGCGGCCAACCCCAACAAAAATATGAGAAGCAATTCTTCTAGCGCTTTCGGCTCCCCGGAGCACGCAGCGCAGAAATGAAAAATTCGCTTCACATTTTGCTGGGTTCATTTATTCCATCAAATGAAATTTGGATGAAAATCCGGATTTGCAAAGTTGATATGAATGAAATAAGCTTGAAATATCGCAGCGAAGAAAAGCCGAAACAAAAGAATTCAATTAGATGGAATTGTTTCCGCTAGTACTTCGAATGTGTCTGTTGTTTGAGAACTCAATAGTGTGCCAAGTTTGTTGATACCAATTTAT
>NZ_JARUXE010000004.1 GCF_030433895.1 Arthrobacter sp. PsM3
ATAAATTGGTATCAACAAACTTGGCACACTATTGAGTTCTCAAACAACAGACACACCCGGCACCACCACAACCATCAAGGTCACGGATCGCTCCGGAGCAACTTCACAAACTTACCGGGCTGCTTCACCCTTGTCAAATCAGCATCCCAGCCCATTCTCGCCGTGAGGCATCGTGGTGTCGGGGGCCGATCAACTCCGGGGAGCAGCGCGGAAATAAACTCTACCACCACTTTGCCGTGGTGACAAAGGCGCCCGGACGGCCCCCGTTGCACCGCGGCAAAAAGCCCGGAATCACGGGGATTCCGGGCTCTTCGACGAAACCTAGGCTGCCCTTTTCCGGGCCGGCGTGCCGGGCGTCAGCTCACCGGTTTGAAGTAGGCGGCACCCAGCGGAGGCAGCGTGACGGTGAGAGTGGCCGGCTGGCCGTCGATGTCGAGGTCCGTGGCCGTCAGGACGCCCGCGTTCAGGACACCCGAGCCGCCGTATGCGTCGGCGTCGGTGTTCAGCACTTCCCGCCACTCCCCCGCCGAGGGAACGCCCAGACGGAAGTCGGTGTGCGGGGCCCCCGAGAAGTTGAAGGCGCACACCAGGGGGTTGCCCGCAGCGTCCCGGCGGATGAAGGTCAGGACGTTGCGGTTTGAGTCCCCGCCGTTGATCCACTGGAAGCCGGCCGGATCATTGTCCTGTTCAAACAGTGCCGGGGTGGAGCTGTACAGCTCATTGAGGTCCTTGGTCAGCAGCTGGATCCCGCGGTGCGCCGGGATCTCCGCCAGCCACCAGTCCAGCCCGTGCTGCTCGGACCACTCGGCCTCCTGGCCGAATTCGGTGCCCATGAAGATCAGCTGCTTGCCCGGGTGCGCCCACTGGTAGCCCAGGAAAGCGCGCAGGTTCGCCAGCTGCTGCCAGCGGTCCCCCGGCATTTTCTTCAGCATTGAGCCCTTGCCGTGCACAACCTCGTCGTGGCTGATCGGCAGCAGGAAGTTCTCCGTGTAGGCGTAAACCATGGAGAAGGTGATGGTGCCGTGATGCCACCTGCGGTTGAACGGATCCTCGGCCATGTACTTGAGCGAGTCGTGCATCCAGCCCATGTTCCACTTGATGCCGAAGCCCAGTCCGCCCTGGCTCGTGGGCGCCGTGACACCCGGGAAAGCGGTGGATTCCTCGGCGATCATGACCGCCCCGGGGTGTGTCTTGTAGACCGTGGCGTTGACCTCCTGCAGGAAGGAGATGGCCTCAAGGTTCTCCCGTCCGCCGAAGCGGTTGGGCTGCCATTGCCCCTCCTCACGGGAGTAGTCGAGATAAAGCATCGAGGCCACGGCGTCCACCCGCAGTCCGTCGATGTGGAATTCGTCGAACCAGTAGAGCGCGTTCGCGACCAGGAAGTTGCGCACTTCGCTGCGGCCGAAGTCGAAGATCAGCGTTCCCCAGTCCGGGTGTTCGCCCAGGTTCGGGTCAGAGTGCTCGTACAGGGCTTCGCCGTCGAACCGCGCCAGCGCAAACTCATCCTTGGGGAAATGCGCCGGCACCCAGTCCAGCAGCACTCCGATGCCGGCCTGGTGAAGTTCATCCACGAGGTAGCGGAATTCGTCGGGGTGGCCGAAGCGCGACGTCGGGGCGAAGTAGGACGTGACCTGGTAGCCCCAGGAGCCGCCGAACGGGTGCTCCGCCACCGGCATGAACTCCACGTGGCTGAAGCCAAGCCATTTGACGTATTCGACCAGTTCCTTGGCCAGTTCCCGGTAGCTGAGCCCGACCCGCCAGGAGCCGAGGTGCACTTCGTAGACGCTCATCGGGGAGTTGTGCGGGTCCCGGCCGGCGCGGGCTTCCATCCACTCCGTGTCCTTGAAGGCGTAGGAGGGCTCCACGACGCGGGATGCCGTCAGCGGCGGGACTTCGGTGCCAAAAGCCAGGGGATCCGCCTTCTCCACCCAGTAACCGTGTTTGGTCCGGATCTCAAACTTGTAGCACGCCCCTGCTACAACGCCGGGGATAAAGAGTTCCCAGACCCCGGAGGAGCCGAGGGACCGCATCGAGTGCTGCCGGCCGTCCCAGCCGTTGAAGTCGCCCTTGACGCGGACTGACTGGGCGTTCGGCGCCCAGACGGCGAAGGACACACCGTCGACGTCGCCCAGGGCGGACTTGTAGTGCTGGACGTGTGCGCCGAGCACATCCCAGAGGCGCTCGTGCCGGCCTTCACCGATCAGGTGCAGGTCGAGTTCGCCGATGGTGGGCAGGTAACGGTAGGGGTCATCGGCCGGTTCCGGCGCCTGCCCCTCGTAGGTCACTTCCAGCCGGTAGTCCGGCACGTGGCCCGACTCCAGTGGCTCCAGCACGGCCACCCATACGCCGCCGGACTCGTGGGTCATCGGGAAACTGCCGGCCGCGGTCACCACGGAGACGGCTTCGGCGAGGTGCTTGACCGTGCGGATGGTGACGTGGCCGTGGTCATCGAGGTGCGCGCCCAGGACCGAGTGCGGCGCGTGGTGTTCGCCGGCGGCGACCCTCGCCAGGGTATCCGCGTCCACCGGCATTGGACTTCCGGGACGATCGATACGTGCTGAACCTGTCATTTTGTTACCTTCCGCTGCGGCTTCGGCGGGGACGCCGGAGCCTGTACTGCCGAGGAGACGACGTGATGCGTGCACCGGAATGGAGAGCCAGTCCGGCCTGTTTCGTAGTTCGTAGATGACTTCGTAGAGGGCCTTGTCGAGCCACAGCGCCACGAAGAGGGGCGAATCGCGGTCGATGCTGCCGGGGATGACTTCCCCGTAGCCGGCCAGGAAGGCCTCGGCGCAGTCGTCCACCCAGGTTGCCGGGACGTCGGCCTCCGGGTGTTCGCGGACGGCCGCGCCCGCGGCGTAGTCAAAGGACCGCAGCATTCCGACGACGTCCCGCAGGGGGACATCCGGGAAATTTCGCTCCGAGACCGGCCGGAGCGGCTCCCCCTCGAAGTCGAGGATGGCCCAACGCGGCGCCTTCCCGGGGCCGCCCGGAACCTGCAGTATCTGGCCGAGGTGGAGGTCGCCGTGGATCCGCTGCAGGGGCCCGGCGCCGCTGCCTTCGAGGCGCACGAGGAGCCTGTCCAGCGCTTCACCATACGGGCCGACGGCGGGCCCGGCCTGCGCCCAGGACTGCCGCACCCGCTGGGCCACGCCCGGCGCAATGTCGTTGCCCGGGACGGTCTCGGCGGCGACCCCCAGTGCCTGGGCGAGCCGGCGGTGCACCGTGGCGGTCGCGGCGCCGAGTGCGTGCGCCTCCGCGGTGAAACTTCGGCCGCTGCTGGCTGCGTCGACGGCCAGCCGCCAGGCGTCCAGCCCGCCGGCAAGAAATTCGTGTGCCACGGCAAGTTCGCCGTGCGCGGCGCGGGGGCCCTGCTCCCCGTCCGGGGCCTGCCACTCGCCGGTGACCCACCCAAGGGTCGCCGGCACTTCCACGGTGCGCCCGGCGGTCAGGGCTGCACCGATCTCGACCTCGGGGTTGTGGCCGTCGGAAAGCACCCGGAAGAATTTCAGGATCGCCGCCGATTCAGCGTCGTCCACAATCACGGAACTGTTCGATTGCTCCCCAGTGAGAACCTTTACGAGGCCGGTCGCCCGGGGCAGCCGGTAGCCGGACTCCACGAGATGCCCGGCGGCCTTCCCGGAAGGGGTGGTGCCGCCGGTGCGCATGAGCTCCAGCCACGCCGCGATGAACCCCGGGTCGTGGACGCCGTCGTAAATCCACCGGGCTTCGGGTGTTCCGTCGGCTCCGGTGCCGGACATCTCCCCGATCAGCGCCGGTTCCGCCCCGGCCAGGGGTGCACGGCGGATGCTGAGCGGGACCTGGACGACGTCGGTCCGGGAGCCGTCCGGCGTCGGATAGCTAACGGCCAGCAGCAGCACTTCGAGTTCGGCAGTCCCCGATGCGGTGCCGGGTGCGCCGGCGAGGCTGAGGCCTCCGGCGGGCTCGAAGCTGAACTCCGCGCTCTTGACGGGGAACCAGCGCTGGCGCGGGAGCCAGCCGCCGAGCAGGCCGCTCAGGGCGGGGGTAAGGGTCGGTCGGGTCATGTCAGCCTTCGATGGACAGGATAGGCATGGCCTGGGTGTAGGGCGACGCGGGGTTGGAAGCGGCGGAGCGGATCCGCAGCCAGAAGAAGTCGTGGCTGCCCAGGGTCAGCGTCAGGGTGCCGTCGTCCGAGATCGCCGGGAACGCCTGGCCGCCGAACACGTCCCGCAGTCCGCGGCCGGCGAACCTTGGCACCCGCAGGGTGGTGGCCACCGGATGCTGGGACAGATTGAAGGCGCACAGGATGGTTTCGCTGTCCTCGCCGGCCGGGTTGCCTTCCGGCAGTTCGCGCAGGTAGGCGAGGACCACGTCGTGGTCGGCTTCCACGTGCTCGAAGCCGCCCAGCCCGAAGGCCGGGTGGTTCTTGCGAACGCTGAGGATCTGGCGGGTCCAGCGCAGCAGCGACCCCGAGTGGGCGGCTTCAGCCTCGACGTTGGCCATGCTGTAGTTGTAGACCAGCGACTGGATCACCGGAAGGTAGAGCTTGCCGGGGTCCGCGCTGGAGAACCCGGCGTTGCGGTCCGGGTTCCACTGCATCGGGGTGCGGACCGCGTCGCGGTCCTCGAGCCAGATGTTGTCCCCCATGCCGATCTCGTCCCCGTAGTACAGGAACGGGCTGCCGGGCAGCGAGAGCAGCAGCGCGTTGATGAGTTCGATCTCGGAGCGGGAATTGTCCAGCAGCGGTGCAAGCCGGCGCCGGATGCCGATGTTGGCCCGCATCCGCGGGTCCGGGGCGTACCAGCCGAGCATGGCGGCGCGCTCGTCGGCGGTGACCATTTCCAGGGTGAGTTCGTCGTGGTTGCGCAGGAAAGTGCCCCACTGGGCACCCTCGGGAATGTTCGGGGTGTCCTTCATCGTCTCGATGATGGGTGCGGCCTTCTGGTCCCGCAGCGCATAGTAGAGCCGCGGCATGATCGGGAAGTGGAAGGCCATGTGGCATTCCGGTTCCTCTTCGGTGCCGAAGTACTCGACCACTTCAGCCGGAGGCTGGTTGGCCTCGGCGATGATCACACGGCCCGGGTAGCTTTCGTCGACCATCTTGCGCAGCTTGCGCAGGAACTCGTGGGTCTGCGGCAGGTTTTCGCAGTTGGTCCCCTCCTCTTCGAAGAGGTACGGGATGGCGTCCGCCCGGAAGCCGTCAATGCCCTGGTCCAGCCAGAACCGCACGACATCGAAGAGGGCATCGATGACCTTGGGGTTCTCAAAGTTGAGGTCCGGCTGGTGGCTGAAGAAGCGATGCCAGAAGAACTGCCGCCGGATCGGGTCGAAGGTCCAGTTGGACTCCTCGGTGTCCACGAAGATGATGCGGGCGTCTTCGTACTTCTCGTCCGTGTCGCTCCAGACGTAGAAGTCGCCGAAGGGTCCGTCCGGGTCCTTGCGGGACTCCTGGAACCAGGGGTGCTGATCGGAGGTGTGGTTCAACGGAAGGTCGATGATCACGCGCACGCCGCGGGCGTGGGCCTCCGCGACGAGGCGCTTGAAGTCGCTGATGGTACCGAATTCGTCGAGCACGGAGTTGTAGTCGGAGATGTCGTAGCCGCCGTCCCGGAGCGGGGACTGGAAGAAGGGCGGGAGCCACAGGCAGTCGACGCCGAGCCACTGCAGGTAGTCCAGCTTCTCGATCAGCCCGTGGAAGTCGCCGGAGCCGTCACCGTTGCCGTCCGCAAACCCCCGGACCAGGACCTCGTAGAACACCGCTTTGCGGTACCAGTGCGGATCGTGCTGGAGGCCCGGCGCGTTCAACTCATAGGACCCCTTCGAGCTGTAGTGCTGGTTGGGGTTTGACGGGCTGAAACTCACTGGTGGTGCCTCCGGATGCTAAGAATGTGCGCTGGCTCGACATGGGCGTCCAGCCGAACGTAGTTGTACTCCCCCCATTCCCAGCTCTCGCCGGTCAACAGATCATCCACCATGAACCGGCCATTGTGCGTCAGGTCGTCCGGATCGAGGTCCAGTGCCGCCAGATCCAGCGTCACCGTGCTCTCACGGATGCCGTGCGGATCCACGTTGACGACGACGATCAGGGTGTCCTTCGTGCCGTCAGGGAGGGTCTTGTGTTTGGAATAGACGACAGTGGCGTTGTCGGTGCTCTCGTGCAACGTCAGGTTCTGCAGGTCCCCCAGGGCGGGGTGGGCGTGACGGATCGCGTTGAGCCGGCTCAGGTACGGGGCAAGCGTCCGGCCGGATTCGGCCGCCGCGTCCCAGTCCCGGGCCTTGTATTCGAACTTCTCGTTGTCGATGTATTCCTCGGCGCCGGGCCGGGCCACGTGCTCATAGAGTTCGAAGCCGGCGTAGACGCCCCAGCTTGGGCTCGCCGTGGCGGCCAGCGCGGCGCGGATCTTGAACGCGGGCGGCCCCCCGTACTGCAGGAACTCGGTCAGGATGTCCGGGGTGTTCACGAAGAAGTTCGGCCGGAAGTAGGCCGGGGACTCGTGGCTGACTTCCTGGAAGTATTCCTCCAGCTCCTCCTTGGTGTTCCGCCAGGTGAAGTACGTGTACGACTGCTGGAAGCCTGCCCGCCCAAGGGCGTGCATCATGGCCGGGCGGGTGAACGCCTCGGCGAGGAAGATGACGTCGGGGTGCTTCTTGTTGACCTTGCCGATCAGCCATTCCCAGAACCACACGGGCTTGGTGTGCGGGTTGTCCACGCGGAAGATCTTGACGCCGTGGCTCACCCAGAGGAAGACGATCCGCAGGATCTCGTTGGAGAGGCCCTCGGGATCGTTGTCGAAGTTGAGCGGGAAGATGTCCTGGTACTTCTTCGGCGGGTTTTCGGCGTAGGCGATGCTGCCGTCAACGCGGGTGGTGAACCATTCGGGGTTGCTGGTGACCCAGGGGTGGTCCGGGGCGGCCTGCAGCGCAAGGTCCAGGGCCACTTCCAGCCCCAGCTCCCCGGCCCGCGACACGAAGGCGTCGAAGTCCTCGAACGTGCCCAGGTCCGGGTGGATGGCGTCGTGGCCGCCCTCTTTGGCCCCGATGGCCCAGGGGGAGCCGGGATCGTGCGGTCCGGCCAGCAGGGTGTTGTTCGGTCCCTTGCGGTGCTGGATGCCGATCGGGTGGATCGGCGGCATGTAGATGATGTCGAAACCCATGTCCGCGACGGCGTCGAGGCGCTTGGCGGCGGTGCGGAAGGTGCCGGAGGTCCACTCGCCGGTTTCATGGTTGCGGACGGCGCCTTCGGAGCGCGGGAAGAATTCATACCAGGCACCCCGGCCGGCGAGCTCGCGCTCCACCAGCAGCGGGTAGCTCTCGGAGACGGTGACCTGTTCGCGGATCGGCTGGCGTGCGATGACGGCGGCCACGTCCGCGCTGAAGCCGGCCGCGAGGCGTTCCTCCGCGGTCTTGCCCACGTCGTTGAGCCCGACGACGGCCATCCGCAACGTCCGCCGGTCAGCGGACGGGCGGGAAGAGTCCTCGGATGCTTCGGAAAGCAGCGCGGCGCCCTCGGCCAGCATCAGCTCGACGTCGATCCCGGCTTCCACCTTGACCTCGGCGTTGTGGTGCCATGTGCCGTAGCGGTCATGCCAGGCCTCGATCACAAAGGACCAGTTGCCGGTGGCGGACGGGGTCAGGAGACCTTCCCAGCGGTCGGTTCCCATGCCGCGCGGGCCACGTGGCGGGGCGAGCCGGACGCGCTGGCGTTCCTTCCCGCGGGGATCGAGCAGGACGGCGCTGACGCCGAGCTGGTCGTGGCCTTCCCGGAAGGCGGTGGCGCCCACCACCAGGGTTTCACCCACAGCGGCTTTGGCAGGGAATTTCCCGCCTTCGACAGAAGGCTGTACGGCGGTGATCGGAAAACGGCCAAAGTGCAGGCCCTCCGTGATCAGGGCCTTCGGCTTTTGCTTGGACACGGCACTGGTTCGCGAGTTAGTCGTCACAGCCTCGACGTTATCGACAAAACGGCCAGATTGCTAAGCCTGCTCCGCTTTTCCGCAGGTTTTTCGGATGCCGGGCCGTCATTTATGCAAAAGAAACTTAAAGCGGTTCCGAGCCTCCGACTTGTCCGTTAGTGTTTCGCAGGTGAAGGCAATCCGCAGATTTACCGTCCGAACCGTTCTTCCCGAGTCGATCCGGCCACTGGCCCGGCTGGCCACCAACCTTCGGTGGTCCTGGCACCGGCCCACCCGGGAGCTTTTCGAGGGCCTGAACCCGAAGATCTGGGCCGAGAGTGACCACGATCCGGTGAGCTTCCTCGGCCTGGTCAGCAGGGAGGAACTGCAACGTCTCGCCGCAGACCTGGACGTGGTGCGCCGGGTCCACGCTGCCGCTGACGACCTTGACCGGTACTTGGAGCAGCCCCGCTGGTACCAGAGCCTCGGCGATGGCGCACCGGCGTGCATCGCCTACTTCTCCCCCGAGTTCGGCATCACCGAAGTGCTGCCGCAGTACTCCGGCGGCCTTGGCATCCTCGCCGGCGACCACCTGAAGGCAGCCTCGGACCTGGGCGTGCCGCTGATCGGCGTCGGCCTGCTGTACCAGGCTGGCTATTTCAAGCAGTCGCTGTCCCGTGACGCCTGGCAGCAGGAAACCTATCCGGTCCTGGATCCGGATGGGCTGCCGCTGACCCTGCTGCGCGAGTCCTCTGCCGACGGTAACGGCAAGCCCATCCAGATTTCGCTTCCGCTGCCCAACGGCCGGCGGCTGCTGGCGCACGTCTGGCGGGCCGACGTCGGGCGTGTTCCGCTGCTGCTGCTGGACTCCAATGTTCCGGGCAACGACGAGGCCGCACGCGGGATCACCGACCGCCTGTACGGCGGCGGCGGCGACCACCGCCTCCAGCAGGAGCTCCTGCTCGGCATGGGCGGGGTGAAGGCCCTGCGTATCTTCCAGAAACTCACAGGCAGCCCCGCTCCGGAAGTCTTCCACACCAACGAAGGCCACGCCGGCTTCCTGGGCGTGGAGCGGATCCAGGAAATGATGGCCGCCGCGGAACCGCTGAGCTGGGAAGAGGCGCTGGCCGCCGGCCGCGCCTCCACTGTCTTCACGACCCACACCCCCGTCCCGGCCGGCATTGACCGCTTCGAGGTCTCGCAGATCCAGCACTTCTTCGACGCCGGGCTGGCCCCGGCCGTGCCGGTGGCCAAGATCCTGAACCTCGGCCGCGAGGACTACACCGACGGCAATCCGTTCGTGTTCAACATGGCTGTAATGGGCCTGCGGCTGGCCCAGCGTGCCAATGGCGTGGCCAAACTGCACGGTGTGGTGTCCCGCGGAATGTTCTCTGCGCTGTGGCCGGGCTTCGACCACTCGGAGGTGCCCATCACGTCGGTCACCAACGGTGTGCACGTGCCCACCTGGGTGGACCCGCGCGTCACGGCACTGGCCCGCGAGCAGTTCGGCGCCGACGCGGAAGAGCAGGGCCGCTGGGACCTCGCGTACAACGTCAGCGACGAGGACCTCTGGGCCCTCCGCCGGGAGATGCGGGTGTCCCTCGTGGAGGATGTACGGCGCCGGCTCCGGGCCGCCTGGAAGAAGCGCGGGGCTGCCGACGCCGAGCTGGCGTGGACGGATTCCGTCCTGGACCCGGACATCCTGACCATAGGCTTTGCCCGGCGTGTGCCGACCTACAAGCGGCTCACCCTGATGCTGCGCGAACCCGAGCGGCTCAAGGCCCTGCTGCTGCACAAGACGCACCCGATCCAGCTGGTCATTGCGGGCAAGTCGCACCCGGCCGATGACGCGGGCAAGAAGATGATCCAGGACCTCGTCCGGTTCACCGACGACCCGGCGGTGCGGCACCGGATCGTATTCCTGCCCAATTACGACATCGCCATGGCCCGGACCCTGTTCCCGGGCTGCGATGTGTGGCTGAACAATCCGCTGCGCCCGCTCGAGGCGTGCGGCACGTCCGGTATGAAGGCCGCCCTGAACGGCTCACTCAACCTCTCGGTCCTGGACGGCTGGTGGGATGAGATGTTCGACGGCGAGAACGGCTGGGCGATTCCAACCGCCAACAACGACGCCTCCCCCGAGGAACGCGACGACATCGAGGCGGCTGCGCTGTACGAGTTGCTGGAGACGCAGGTTGCGCCCCGCTTCTACGGGCTGACGGTGTCGGACGGCGCCGGCGCGGCGGGGCCTTCCCAGCCCGGGCGACAGGCGGTCCCGACGCACTGGGTCTCGATGATCAAGCACACCATGTCCCATCTGGGCCCGGCCGTCTCAGCGGACCGGATGCTCCAGGACTACGTCAATGTCCTGTACCGGCCGGCCGCCGTGGCCGGCCGCCGGGCAGGGAAGGACAATTTCGCCGAGGCCAAAGCCCTCGCAGCCTGGATTTCCCGGGTCCGGGCCGCCTGGCCGCAGATCCAGGTAGAGCATGTGGACTCGGTGGGCGTCTCGGAGGACCCGCAGATCGGCGACATGCTGCAGGTCAACGCCTACGTGGCCCTGCACGACCTCACCCCGGATGACGTGTCCGTCGAGGTGGCGTACGGCCGGGCGGAGGACAGCGACGAACTGGCCGACGTCACGGTGGCCGAGTTGAAGTCGATCGAAGACCTGGGCAAGGGACGGCACCTTTTCAGCGGAACCGTCGTGATCGACCGGTCCGGCTCCTTCGGTTACACCGTCCGGGTGCTGCCCAAACACATTGCGCTGGCATCGAAGGCGGAACTGGGCCTGATCGTCAACGCCTGAAGCCGTCGTTCCGCAAACCGCATGCCCGTCAGAGGCAGACGGCGATGACGGCCAGGTTCCTGCCGGCGTACCGTTCGGCGTCCTGCAGGATTTCACAGATGACCCCGAACGACCGGTCAGAGCGGAAAACGGCCGGGACTTCCCAGATGAAGGTGATCGGTGCCTGGCCGTCCTCGGCGACCGCATCGGCGAAGTCGTGCAGTGAGTCGTTGAGGGCGTCCAGGTTCACGCCGTAATCCGCCGGGAAGTCCAGCGTCTCCGCGAAGGTCTCCAGGACGCTCCGCTTGGTATCCGCGGCCGGAATCAGCACGGCGCGCCGGCCGGCGTCGTCCACCAGCGCCTGCAGTTCCTCGATGGTCCAGGTGTCTGCGGAGTAAATCTTCATGGGTTCCTACTTGCCTTCAGCGATGAATTTAAACGAGCTGTAATGGTCCGGGGTGTAGTACTTCTCGCCGGCCTGTCCGGCCACGATCCGGCGGGCGCCGCGGTCCGCTTCACCCGGGGTACTGACCGTGTATTCCTTGTAGTAGCCGGAGGACTGACGCGGCAGGATGCGCTCGAAGTTCCCGAAGGTGACGCCGTCCCTGGGGTAGGGATACGGACCGCCCCGGGCAATCAGCGCCAGGGTCTGGCGGGCTTCGGCGGGAAGTTCGGAGGCCCTGACTTCCGGCAGCCCGGAGGGGTTCGCGGCGGGACGCGGCGCGGCAGGGGCGGCGGGTGCGGCAGGGGTGGCGCGCGGCGCGACGCTGGCCGGGCCGGCGTCGGGCAGGCCCGTCCCGGCCGGCGGGACCCCTGCCAGGACAAACGCCAGCACCGCCAGTCCGGCCAGCAGGGCAAGCAGGGCCGTCAGCCGCGGGGCCTTCATTCTTCGCTTCCTTGGCTCTGCATCCAGGGCGGATTAGGTGCGGTAGATGTTGATGGAGTTGGCCTGCACTACGTCCCGTTCCCCCGACGCGACCCGGACGCCCTGGCGCCGGTCGTGGAGTTCGGAGGTGGTCAGGCGCAGTTCGAAGAGCCGGTTGCCGGTCCCGTCCTCATTGCTGAGCAGAGGCAGCGTGACCTTGACGTCCTTGGCGCCCCCGTTGACCACCACGAGTCCGTCCACGTGGCCGTCGTCGGACCCGAGCAGGAGCTGCACCACCCGGTGCCCCGGATCCTGCCAGCGCTCCCCGGCCATGGGCTCGCCGCGCTCGTCGAACCAATGGAAGTACGACTGCTTCTCGCGGGTCGGGTAATCATGCGGCTGCCCGGCCAGAAACTCCTTGCGAAGCCGGATCACGCGCTTGGTGGTGCGCAGCATCGAGTGTGATTCGGGTGTGCTGGTCCAGTCGATCCAGGTGATGGGGTTGTCCTGGCAGTAGGCGTTGTTGTTGCCCTGCTGGGTGCGGGCGATCTCGTCGCCGGCGGTGATCATGGGCACGCCCTGGGAAATCATCAGCGATGCCATCAGGTTGCGGCTGGACTGCGCACGACGTGCAAGGATGTCCTCGTCCTCCGTAGGGCCCTCGAAGCCGTGGTTGTAGCTGCGGTTATCGCCATGGCCGTCGCGGTTCTGTTCGCCATTGGCCTCGTTGTGCTTCCGGTCGTAGGCCACGAGGTCCGCCAGGGTGAAGCCGTCATGCGCGGTGACGAGGTTGACCGAGGCGAGCCGTGACCGGCCGGACGGTTCGAAAAGGCCCGCGGAGCCGGAGAGCGCGTCTGCGAGCCGGGCCACCGAGCCGCCCTGCCCGCCGGCGTCGATCGCGGCGCGGTCGGCGAGCCAGAAGGAACGGACGGCGTCGCGGAAGTGGTCGTTCCAGTCCACCCAGCCGGCCGGGAAACGGCCGGTCTGCCAGCCGCCGTAGCCGATGTCCCAGGGTTCCGCGATGAGTTTGGTGGCGGACAGCACCGGATCGGCGCCGATCGCCACCAGGAACGGGTGCCGGGGGTCGAACTCGTTGGCGGCATTGCGGGCCAGCGTCACCGCGAGGTCGAAGCGGAAGCCGTCAATGTGGAATTCCGTCACCCAATAACGCAGGGAATCCAGCACCAGCTGGACCACCCGGGAATCGCCGAAGTTCAGGCTGTTGCCGCATCCGGTGGTGTCCACATACTTGCCGTGGCCGTCATTGCGGTAGTACGTCATCTCGCCGAGGCCACGGAAGCTCAGCGTCCGGCCGTCCCGGCCGCCCTCTGCCGTGTGGTTGTAGACGACGTCGAGGATGACCTCAAGGCCGGCCGCGTGCAGCAGCTTGACCATGCCCTTGAACTCGTCCTGGACGGCCTTCGGACCGGCAGCCTGCGCCGCCTCGGTGGCGTAGCCGGGGTGCAGTGCGAAGAAAGCGGCCGTGTTGTAGCCCCAGTAGTTCGTCATGCCGAGGTTCTGCAGGTGCGGTTCGTCCACGTGGAAGTGCACGGGAAGGAGCTGGACGGCGGTTATCCCCAGCGCGATCAGGTGCTCGATCATGGCCGGGTGCGCCAGTCCGGCGTAGGTGCCCTGGAGGTTTTCCGGCACGTCCGGGTGGAGCTTGGTCTGCCCGCGGACGTGCGCCTCGTAGATGATGGTATTGCGCCACGGAATCCTGGGACCGCGGTCGTTGCCCCAGTCGAAGTCGCTCGCCATCCGGACGCTCGTGATGAAGTCCTCGCGCTCGTCCACGGCACGGCCATAGGGGTCCAGCAGCAGCGGCTGCTCACCGTTGGCGTCGAAATCCGTGGCGGGCATGGACAGCGGGAGCGCCGCGTGATCCGGCGTGGCCCGGAACCCGTAGCGCGAGCCGGCCGGGATGCCTTCGACGATGCCGTGGTGCACGCCGTCGGTCACGTTGGGCAACGTTTTCAATTGCCAGGTGCCGCCGGGGGCCTGGTAGGCGATCTCCAGGGTTGTCACCCCCGGCGCGTAGACAGCCACATTCGCGAAGGCACTCCGAGGATCGTCCACTGCCGGCGAACCGGTGCACGGAACGCTGATTCCCAGCGGAAACGCACGCGAGGCGTCTGCGGTGGAAGCTGTGTCTACGTAGGGCATAACCATTGCTTAAAGTTTAGCGGGGCCGAACAAATAGCCCCGGATTCCGTTTTCCTGACAAAGTGCAGTTTACGGAATGGCGGCGTTGCATACTGGAACAGGCGCCAAAATTGGAGGTAATAGTGCGGATTGCACTCGCTCAAATCATTACCGGACGCGATCTTGCCGCGAATCTGGTCCTCGTCGAGGACTATGCGGCGCGGGCGAGGGCCGGCGGCGCGGACCTCGTTGTCTTCCCCGAGGCCACGATGCGCGCCTTCGGCAACTCGCTGCTGGACATCGCGGAGCCGCTGGACGGCCCGTGGGCATCGCGGGTACGCGCGGTTGCGGCCGAACAGGACATCGTGATTGTCGCGGGGATGTTCACCCCTGGGGCCGCGGGCGACGCCGGCAAGGTGCGCAACACCCTTCTGGTCACCGGCCGCGGCGTGGAGGCGAGCTACGACAAGATCCACCTTTTCGACGCCTTCGGCTTCGCCGAGTCGGACACCGTGGACGCCGGCACCGAGCCCGTCACGTTCACGTTCCACGGCGTGACGTTCGGCCTCGCCACCTGTTACGACATCCGCTTCCCGGACCTGTTCACCGAAAACGCGGACCGCGGAGCCGAAGTGAACATCGTGTGCGCCTCCTGGGGATCCGGACCCGGCAAGGCCGAGCAGTGGAGGCTCCTGGCCCGCGCCCGCGCGGCGGATTCCACCACCCTGGTCCTCGCCTGCGGCCAGGGTGACCCGGCCAGCCAGGGCATCGAGCCCAAGGGTGCGGCCCCCACCGGCGTCGGGCACTCCGTCGTGGTCTCCCCCCTCGGGGAAGTCCTCGACGAGCTCGACGGCGCCCCCGGCCTGCTGTTCGCGGACCTGGACACCGCCACCGTCAAGGAAGCCCGAACCAGACTCCCGGTCCTCGCCAACCGGCACAGGTTCTAAGCCCCGCCACAGCAACGCGGGGTCATATCGCGCCCATGTTGGGGCCGCGGATGGGCGCGATCTGACCCCGCGTTGGCTTTAGCGGACTACTTGACGGCGCGCTGGCGGGAGATTTCGTAGAGGGAGATGCCGACAGCCATGGAAGCGTTGAGCGACTCCATGGCGGAGTCGATCGGGATGGAGACGATCTGGTCGCAGTTTTCCCGGACCAGGCGGCTGAGGCCCTTGCCCTCGGAACCCACGACAATGCAGACCGGCTCGGTGGCCAGGGCGAGGTCGGGCAGCGAGACGTCGCCGTCGCCGTCGAGCCCCAGAACGTAGATGCCCATGTTCTTGAACGCCTTCAGGGTGTTGTTCAGGTTGGCCGCGCGTGCCACGGGGACGCGGACGGCTGCACCGGCGCTGGTCTTCCAGGCCGAGGCGGTGACGCCGACAGAACGGCGCTCGGGAACGATGACGCCGTGGCCGCTGAAGGCCGAGACCGAGCGGATGATCGCGCCAAGGTTGCGGGGGTCGGTGATGCCGTCGAGGGCGACGAAGAGGGGCGCGTTGGCGACGTGGCCCTTCTTCCAGCTCGCCAGGGTTTCCTCGGCGAGCTCGTAGGCGTCCTGGTATTCGTACGGCGGGATCTGCAGCACGAGGCCCTGGTGGATGGCGTCATCGGTCATCCGGTCCAGCTCGGGCTTGCCGGTTTCGAGCAGCGGGATGCCGCGCTCGGCAGCAAGCTTGAGGGACTCCTTGACGCGGTCGTCCATCTCGATGCGGATGGCCACGTGCAGGGCCTTGGCCGGGATGCCGGCACGCAGGGCCTCCACGACGGAGTTCCGTCCGGTGACGACTTCCTCGGTGGCACGGCCTTTGGGGCCGGAACGTGCGCCGGCGCTGCGCGGGGCGCCCGGGCGCTTGGCCGCGGAGCGTTCCGCGAGCTGCTTGTTCTTGTGGGCCTTGTGGTACGGGCGGTCCTCCGCCTTGGGCGTCGGCCCCTTGCCCTCAAGGGCCTTGCGGCCGTGACCGCCGGTTCCGACGGAGGGGCCCTTCTTCAGTTTGACCGACCGGCGACCGTTGTTGGCCATGAGTTCCACCCTTTTAAATACGCGATTCGTTGATAAGTCTGAACTCCAGTCTACTGACTCGAGTTAAATCCTCGACCGCAGGGCATGGCGGGGCCCCGGCACAGCACCGGGAACCGCGCCGGATCAGCCGCGTCTGAGGCTCCAGCTGGCGCCGTCGGGGCCGTCCTCGACGACGACGCCGGCGGCGGCCAAGGTATCGCGGATGGCGTCCGAGGCGGCCCAGTCCTTGCTGGCCCGGGCCTGCGCGCGGGCCGCCAGCTGGGCTTCCACGAGGACGCCCAGGGCGGTGTTGCTTTGTTCGTCAACTGCCGTCCCCGCCGTGTCGTTGAGACCAAGGACACGCAGCATGTCGTTGACGCTGACCAGTGCCTGCCGGGCGGCGTCGAGCTCCCCGGCGGTGAGGGCGGTATTGCCGGCGCGGACCGTCTCGTGGAGCACCGCCAGTGCCTGCGGAACGTTTAGGTCATCGTCCATCGCGGCCGCAAAGCCGTCCGGGACAGAGCCGTGGCGGCCGAAGTCGAGGCCGCCCTCAGCCGAGGCAAGGGCCCGGGCGGCGCGGGTGGTGAAGCCCTCGATCCGTTCCACCGCGGCGGCCGCCTCCTGCAGGGAGGTTGGCTGATAGTCCAGCACCGAGCGGTACTGCGCCTGGCCCAGGTAGTAACGGACCACCCGCGGCGGGGCAAGCTCCAGCATCTCGGCGGGGCTGACGGTGTTGCCGATCGACTTGGACATCTTTTCGCCGGCGTAGGTGACCATGCCGTTGTGCATCCAGAAGTTGGCGAAACCGTGGCCGGCAGCCTGGGACTGTGCCATCTCGTTTTCGTGGTGCGGGAACCGGAGGTCCAGCCCCCCGCCGTGGATGTCGAACTCGGCGCCGAGGTATTTGGTAACCATCGCGGAGCATTCGAGGTGCCAACCCGGACGGCCCGCGCCCCACGGCGAGGCCCAGCTCGCCGTCGCCGGCTCCCCTGCCTTGTGGCCCTTCCAGAGGGCGAAGTCGCGGGGGTCCTTCTTCCCGCGCGGGTCCGCGTCCTGGGCACCCTGCATGTCGTCGATTTTTTGGCGCGTCAGCGTCCCGTACTTGTCCCAGGAGCGCACGTCGAAGTACACGTCGCCGGAGTCGTCGAGGGCCGGGTAGGCGTGCCCGCGGCCGATCAGCTGCTGGATCAGGGCGTGCATTTCCGGGATGTGGCCGGTGGCGCGCGGTTCGTAGGTGGGGCGGGAGACACCCAGGGTGTCGTAGGCCTTGAGGAATTCCTGCTCGTAGCGGTAGGCCAGCGCCCACCACTCCTCATTCCGCACGGCGCCCGGTTCGTCCTCGAAGTCCGGTCCGAAGGACGCCGCGGATTTGGCCAGGATCTTGTCGTCAATGTCGGTGACGTTGCGGACCACCGTCACGCGGAACTCCCGGTACTGCAGCCAGCGGGTGAGCTGGTCAAAGGCGATGGCGGAGCGGATGTGCCCGACGTGCGGCATGCCCTGCACCGTGGCGCCGCAGTAGTAGAGGCTCACTTTGCCCGGAACCAGGGGGACGAAGTCGCGGACTTCGGCGGATGCAGTGTCATAGAAGCGCAGGGTCACCGCTCCAGATTAGCCGATGGGGCCCCGGCCTTTGGCGTGCGGACCGCGCCTTCGGGCCTACTTGCAGTACTCGCCGATTTTGTTCATCTGTTCGGTGAGCTGTTTGGTCTGCGCGTCACTCTTGGCCCCGAGGGACGTGCCGGCAACCTCTTTCATGGTGTCGGCCATCTTCTGGATGGGGGCCGCCACCTCGGGCGCAACCTTGTCCGCCACTTCCTGGTAGTGCTTGGAGATCTGTTCCGCCTGCTGCTGCTGGTTGCCGGTGGGGACGAAGGTGTCCTTGTTCAGGAACGCGCAGCTGTCCGGGATGCTCATCTTCGGTGTCACGGCGCAGCCTGTGAGCAGCAGTCCGGCCAGCAGTACGACGGCGGGCAGCAGCTTTTTCACGGGGGTCTCCTGGTGTTGCGGGAAGGGATGTTCGGTTAAGCCTAGGCGACGGACTCCGGGGTCGCCGAGCCGGAGCGGTACACCAGGGCCGTGGCCGTGGCCGCAATGCCCTCGCCGCGGCCGGTGAAGCCTAGGCCGTCGCTCGTGGTTGCCGAAACGCTGACCGGGGCGCCGGCGGCCTCGCTCAGGACCCGCTGGGATTCTTCCCGGCGGGGGCCGAATTTGGGCCTGTTGGCCACGAACTGCACGGCGATGTTCCCGATCTCGAAACCCGCGGCGCGGACAATCCGGGCAGCCTCGGCCAGCAGGGCCACGCCGGAGGCCCCGGCGTACTCGGGCCGGTCCGTGCCGAAATGGGTGCCAAGATCACCGACGCCGCAGGCCGAGAAGAGGGCGTCTGCAGCGGCATGGGCGACGGGGTCGCCGTCGGAGTGGCCCGACAGTCCGCGCTCCCCGTCCCACAAAAGCCCCCCGAGCCAGAGCGGCTGGGGCGCCTCCTCAGGGGCGTAGGCGTGGACGTCGATGCCGATCCCGGTCCGCGGAATGAGCGGCTGCTGGGTGTGCGGGGTTCCGGACATGCTCAACCTTCCACCCAGCGGGCGCCCAGCGGGCCTTCAAGGAGGCCCTCCGCGAGAATCAGGTCCAGCGGCGTTGTGATCTTCAGCGATTGGCTGGCGCCGCGCACCGCGTGGACGGGCACGCCGAGCAGTTCCACCAGCATGGCGTCGTCGGTGACGGCTGCTGCCTGGCCCGCGTCGAACCCAACGGCCGCCTCGTGGGCCCGTTTCAGAGTGGCCAGCTCGAAGCCCTGCGGGGTCTGCACGGCCCGGAGGCTGTCCCGCGGCGCGGTTCCGGTGACGAGCTCCGGTGCGATCGCAGCGCCGTCGCCGGTGGTCGGTTCCACCGTCTTGACCGTATCCACCACAGGGAGGACCGGGATAACGGCCAGGGCGCCGGCCGCAAGAGCATGGGATACCCGGTGGAAGACGGCCTCCGGCGTCAGGGCACGGGCGGCGTCATGGACCATGACGGCTTCCGTGCCCGGCAGGAGCGCCGCCAGCGCGGCCCGCACGGAATCGGCGCGGCTGGCGCCGCCGTCGACAATCGTCACGACCGGGACCTGCACGCCGTCGCCCAGGCCGGGGGTGCGCCCGCGCTCCGCCTTGAGCTCCTGCTCGAACGCCGCACAGAGGGCCTGAAGTTCCGGGTCGCCGGGCGGGACGGCGACGCAGATTTGCCGGGCGATGCCGGCGGCGGCGACGCCCCGCAGGGCGTGGGTGAGGATGCTGTCCCCGCCCAGCGGAACCTTGGCTTTTGGCATGCCGTAGCCCAGGCGCTGGCCGGAGCCGGCGGCGACGACGATGACCGCTGTGACGGGGTTTCTCGATGCTGAGTCCATGCGCACAAGACTACGTCCCGGCGGGCCGGCGGGCTGAAAAGGGCAAAGAGAAACCCCGGCAGCGATTCCGCTGCCGGGGTTCGATTCTTGTCTGTTCGACTCTCGCTAGGAAGCCAGGACCTCGTCGAGAACGCTTGCAGCCTTCTCTTCATCAGTCTTCTCGGCCAGCGCCAGTTCTGAAATCAGAATCTGGCGAGCCTTGGCCAGCATGCGCTTCTCTCCTGCGGAGAGACCCCGATCGTGATCGCGGCGCCACAGGTCGCGGACGACCTCTGCCACCTTGATGACGTCACCGGAAGCAAGCTTCTCCAGGTTTGCCTTGTATCGACGCGACCAGTTGGTGGGTTCTTCCGTGAACTCGGCCCGCAGCACTTCAAACACATGCTCCAGACCTTCTTTGCCCACTACGTCCCGGACCCCAACTAGGTCAACGTTTTCTGCTGGAACTTCAATGGTCAGATCACCCTGAGCCACCTTGAGCTTGAGATACATCTTCTCTTCGCCCTTGACAGTGCGCATCTTGATTTCTTCAATTTTGGCTGCACCGTGGTGAGGGTAAACTACTGTCTCGCCGACCTCAAAAACCATGTGGACATTCCCCTTTCCCGCAGACCAGTTTATCACGTTTAAGGCATACAACTGCCACGGAACGTGCCCAAGAACCGCATGAATACGGGGAAAATGGCCTCAAACGGACCCTCCGGACCCCTTGACGAAAGCAGATATTAGTGCATAGCCCTGCCTTTGCCAAGGGGCTGTGTCGTCCCTTGGTCATCCCCCGAGTCATCCCTCTTGAGCGGTCCCCGTGCGCGGCCCGCCGCCGCCGGGGCCGGCGGCATTGAGTACCGCATTGTGTACTGCCCGAATCCTCGTTTCGGGCGGATTGCCGATAGGCTATGGCTGAATAATGTTCCAAGACTCTCAAGGGGTGCGTGACGTGGGTTTCACTGCGATGAACCGGGGCCAGCGCGGCAAGCTGGCAATGGCAACGGCTGTTCTGGGCCTCGGCCTGATGTCCGTCACTGGCTGTGGCGCCGTCAACCCGCAGCAGACCTCCGTGCAGTACGCGGCATCGGACGGAACCCAGGCCAACGTCGGCCCGCTGCAGCTGCGCAACATGATGATCATCTCCGCCGGTAAGGACAAGCCCGGCCGTGTGATCGGCGCGGTCTACAACTCGTCCTCGGAGAACGTAAAGCTGACCATCATTGGTTCCGCCGGTTCCCAGACCCAGGTCGCGGTGAAGCAGAACTCCTACACGCTGCTGAACGAATCCACGGACGAGGCAATCCTGAGCAGCACCGGCGGCGCCCCCGGCTCCCTCGTCGAGGTGAGCATCAGCGAGGACGGCACCAACCAGAGCACCAAGTTCAAGATGCCGGTGCTGGACGCAACGATCCCCGACTACAAGCAGTACCTCCCGACAGGCAGCGGGCCCTCCGGCTCGGCCACGCCGACGTCGACTTCGTCCTCGACGACTACCCCGTCGCCTACGAGCAGCGCGAACCACTAGCCTTCACAGACAGCAAGGAGGGGCACCCGGCCGGGTGCCCCTCCTTGTGTGTGCGTTCTGGTCGTGCGGCCGTTCGGGCCGAAAGAGCCTCCGGGCTCAGGGCTCGAACTTGTAGCCCAGACCGCGGACCGTAATCAGGTGCCGCGGCGCCGAGGGGTCCGGCTCGACCTTGCTGCGCAGCCGCTTGACGTGGACATCCAGGGTCTTGGTGTCCCCGACGTAGTCCGATCCCCAGACCCGGTCAATCAGCTGCCCGCGGGTCAGGACCCGGCCGGAGTTCCGCAGCAGCATTTCCAGCAGCTCGAACTCCTTCAGCGGGAGGGACACCTGTTCCCCGCCCACGGTGACCACGTGCCGCTCAATGTCCATCCGTACCGGCCCTGCCTGCACGGTGCTGGACACCAGTTCCTCGGGCTCACCCTGGCGCCGCAGCACGGCCCGGACGCGGGCCACCAGCTCCCGGGAGGAGTACGGTTTGGTGACGTAGTCGTCGGCGCCGAGTTCCAGCCCCACCACCTTGTCGATCTCCGCGTCCTTCGCTGTCAGCATGATGACCGGGACGGACGAGCGCTGACGCAACTGCCGGCAGACCTCGGTGCCCGACTGTCCCGGCAGCTGCAGGTCCAGCAGCACCAGGTCGGCGCCGTTGCGGTCGAATTCGGTGATGGCGTCCAGCCCGTTGTCGACCACCTCCACCTCGAACCCTTCCTTGCCCAAAAGGTAGGACAGCGGGTCGCTGAACGACTCTTCGTCCTCGACAATCAAAATCCTGCTCAAGCGGTAGCTCCTTGCTCGTGGGCGCCAGCGGCGTCACTTCGTATGGATCGGGGGTGCTGGGACGGGGTGTGGGGCGGAGGTGGGGCGTCCGCCGGTGCCGCCGTTTTCCGTGCCTGCGGAACGCCGTCGGCGTCCTGGCCTTCCAGCTCCGGAAGCCGGATGGTGAAGGTGGATCCCTGTCCGGGCCGTGACCAGAGGGTCACCTCGCCGCCATGGTTGGCGACCACGTGCTTGACAATGCTCAGACCCAGGCCCGTGCCGCCGGTGTGACGGGATCTGGCGGCGTCCACGCGGTAGAAGCGCTCGAAGACGCGCTCCTGGTCCTCGGGCGAGAGCCCCTCCCCCTGGTCTGTCACTGACACCGCCACGAGGCCGTCCTTGGAGCGGATGCCGATTCCGACCCGGGTGTTCTCCGGGGAATAGCGGATGGCATTGTCGATCAGGTTCCGCAGCGCCGTCACCAGCAGATCCTGGTCGCCGTAGACCATCGCGTCCGCGTGGCCGCCGACGACGAGTTCGATGTTCTTGCTTTCCGCCGGCAGCTGGGAGCGGTCCACGGCCTCGGACACCACGGTGTTGATATCCACGGGGCGGCCCTGCTGGGTGACATTGGTGCCCTGCAGCCGGGAGAGTTCGATAATGTCCTGCACGAGGGCGGCCAGCCGGGCGGACTCCTTGTGCATGCGCTTGGCGAAGCGGCGGACGGCCTCCGGGTCATCGGCCGAGGATTCGAGCGCCTCCGCCAGCAGCGAGATGGCCCCGACCGGGGTTTTCAGTTCATGGGAGACGTTGGCCACGAAGTCGTTCCGGACCTCCTCGGTCCGGGTGAATTCGGTCCGGTCATCGGCCAGCAGGAGGATGTATTCCTCCGCAAGCACGGCGGCGCGGACCTGGACGATGATGGTGCCCTGCCCCAGCGGGCCGCGCGGCAGTTCGAGCTGCTTTTCGAGGATGACACCGTCGCGACGTACTTTGGCCGTCATTTCCAGCAGCTGGTCGTGGACCAGCGTGTGCCCGCGGACCAGCCCGTAGGCGTACGCGGCGGGGCTGGCGCGGATCACGCCGTCGATCGCGTCCACCACCACGAAGGCGCGGCCGATGACGGCCAGCACCTGGGCCGCTCCCTCCGGGATCGACGGTTCCTCGAACTCGACGTCCACGAGTTTGCGCTGCTGCTCGCTGACCCGGAATGCGAGCACGCCAAAGACGCCGAGCGACAGGCCGATCAGGCCGGCGATCACGCCGATGAACATTGGATCCACGGCTCCAGCTTATGCTCTGCCCCGCGTCGGAAACTGAAATCTAACGCTATTCGGGTTCCGGTTCAGCTAACGTTCACCTATTGGGGCGTAACAGTTCACCGGAGGCTGGAACACTTGAGCGTTGAAGCGCCGAGAGGTGAACCGAAACGGACCGGCCACTGCGGTGGCTGGCAATTTCCGAGGAAAGGACGCACACGTGCGCAAGGTTTTTCAGGAAGAGCTCGCCCAAGTGGGGGAACAGCTCGTCGAAATCTCAAAGCTGGTCAGTGAGGCCATTGAGAAAGCCACGACTGCCTTCGACGGCGCCGACATCGACCTCGCCGAGGATGTCATCGCGGCCGATGCGCGGATCGACTTCCTGCAGAACAGCCTCGACGAGCGCGCCATCGACATCCTGGCCCTGCAGGGCCCCGTGGCCAGCGACCTGCGCATGCTCGTGGGCTCCCTGCGGATGAGCGCCTCCCTGGAGCGGATGGGCGACCTCGCCCGCCACCTGGCCCAGCTTGCCCGGCTCAGGTACCCCTCCACGGTGGTGCCCGCCCAGCTGCGCGAGACCTTCAGGAGCTTCGCCCAGCATGACCTGCTGATCGCCCGGAAGCTCACGGTGCTGCTGGAAACCCGGGACCTCGAAGTGGCCCGGGACATCCTGAAGGCGAACGCCGCCGTGAACGACCTGCACCTGAGCGTCTTCAAAGCCATCGCCCGCAGCGACTGGCACGAGTCCCCCGCCACGACCGTCGACGTCGCCCTCGCCAGCCGTTACTTCGAGCGTTTCGCCGACCACGGTGTCTCCGTCGCGCAGAAGGTCACCTACCTGGTGACCGGCGCCTGGCAGCCGAGCGGCATCGAACACAGCTAGCCTTCCCGTCCGGGCGACAGCGCCGGGCAGCAGAACGTACGACGCCGGCCGGTCACCTTGCGAGGTGGCCGGCCGGCGTCGTTCATTCCGGGGTGCGTTGTCCGGGGCGCGCTATTTCTTGCCCTGGTTCGCGACTGCCTGGATGGCCTCGGCGGCGGCCTCGGGATCGAGGTAGGTGCCGCCCGGGTTCAGCGGCTTGAAGTTCTCGTCCAGTTCGTAGACCAGCGGGATGCCGGTGGGGATGTTCAGTCCTGCGATGGCTTCGTCGCTGATGCCGTCCAGGTGCTTGACGAGGGCGCGCAGGGAGTTGCCGTGCGCGGTGACCAGGACGGTCTTGCCCGCCTTGAGGTCTTCCTTGATGTCCGATTCCCAGTAGGGCAGCAGCCGGACCAGCACATCCTTGAGGCACTCAGTGCGGGGCAGCGCGTCACCGAGGTCCGCATAGCGCGGATCATGCGCCTGGGAGAACTCGGAATCGTCGGCCAGGGGCGGCGGCGGGGTGTCGTAGGAGCGGCGCCACATCATGAACTGCTCCTCACCGTATTCGGCGAGGGTCTGGGCCTTGTCCTTGCCCTGCAGGGCCCCGTAATGGCGCTCGTTGAGCCGCCAGTCCCGCTTCACCGGGATCCAGCCGCGGTCGGCCTTGTCGAGGGTGATGTTGGCGGTGTTGATGGCCCGCTTCAGCAACGACGTGTACAGGATGTCCGGGAGGATATTGTGCTCCACGAGAAGCTCACCACCGCGGATCGCCTCGGCACGGCCCTGGTCGTTGAGGTCAACGTCCACCCAGCCGGTGAACAGGTTCTTGGCGTTCCATTCGCTGTGGCCGTGGCGCAGCAGAATCAGCTTGTAAGTCATGGTTTTCATCCTAGCGGAGCGATCCCGGCCGGTGCCGAGCGTTACATCCCCGCCCCACCACAGCAACGCGGGGTCACTTCGCGCCCATCCCGGGGCGCCGCATGGGCCGGATGTGACCCCGCGTTGGAGGATCGCGTTGGAGGATAGGGTTGGCTTGTGGTGCAGAAGGCTGAGCGGGTGGCGCCCCCGCAGACCCAGGTCATGGGTAAACGCGGCGTGGCGAAAAGCGGACCGCGCGCCGGGCGGCCGGTGGGCAACGTTACCCGCGGCACCACCAACCCCAACCGGATGCGGCGGCTGGACCGCTGGCTGACCGGCCCGCAGGCCTGGCGGCTGCGCCGGGCGGCCGATCCGCTCGTGGTGGATCTGGGCTACGGCGCGTCCCCGGCCACCGCCGTCGAACTCTTTGAACGGCTGTCCGTGGTCCGGCCCGACGTGCGGGTGGTGGGCATCGAGATCGAGCCCGCGCGGGTCCGGCTGGCCCAGGAACTGGAGCGGCCGGGTCTGAGCTTCCAGCTGGGCGGCTTCGAACTGCCCGTGCCCGGCCGGCCCGTCCTGGTGCGGGCGTTCAACGTGCTGCGGCAGTACGAGGAAGCCGACGTCGCGGCAATCTGGCAACTGGTGCAGGGGCGGCTGGGCCCGGAAGGACTGTTCATTGACGGCACCTGCGACGAGATCGGCCGTCGGGTCACCTGGGTGGCCCTTGACGCCGAGCGACCGCTGAGCCTGAGCTTGTCCATGCGGTTTGGGAGTTTTGCGCTGCCCTCGGAGGTGGCGGAGCGGCTGCCGAAAGCCCTCATCCACAGGAACGTGCCGGGCGAGAAAATCCAGGCCTTCCTGCAGGCAATGGACCAGGCCTGGGTGGAAGCTGCCCCGCTGGCCTCATTCGGGAACCGGCAGCGCTGGACGGCCATGTGCCGGGCACTGCGCGACGGCGGCTGGCCGGTCCAGGACGGCCCGTCCCGGTGGCGGCTGGGCGAGCTGACGGTGGGCTGGGAGGCCGTGGCCCCGGGGCCTTAGGGGGACGGGCCTATTGCTGCAGGGTCACCAGGGGCCGTAGGGGCCCATGTTGCGGTTGCCGCCGCGGCCGGCGTCTTTCACGGCCGGGCGGACGTCGGCGAGGTAGACGGATGCTGCCGTCACCGCAGCGAGGCCGAACAGTCCCAGCGGGCCCAGCAGGCCTCCGCCTCCGCCGCCGACCAGGGAGAGCAGCCCCACGGCCAGTGCGCCGCCGGTGACGGCCAGCCAGAAAGTCTTGGTGCGCTTGGACACCGCTTGAAAGACGTTCGCCTTGTGCCGCAGGCAATCGAAGAACGCCCACACCTCAAGGGCAAGGGCTACGAGGGCCAAGAGAAAGTAGACCCCGGTTTCGACATAGTAAATAAGCGCTCTTCCGTCCATCCCCCCAGCCTAGCGGGCCAGACTGGCCAGGGCCTGCTCCAAATCGGCCCAGAGGTCCTCGACGTTTTCGATCCCCACACTCAGCCGGACCAGGTTGTCCGGCACGCTGGCAGGTTCGGCGGTATGCCGGCGCCGCCGCTCAATCAGGGACTCCACGCCTCCCAGTGAGGTCGCCGGAAGCCATAGCTTCAGGGCCCGGATCATGCGGTCCGCGGCGTCTGCTCCGCTGAGGCTGCCGCTGCCCCCGGCCACCGGGGCCATCTCAATGCACAGCACCGACCCGAAGCCCTTCATCTGGCTCTTGGCCCGTTCGTGGCCGGGATCCGAGGGAAGTCCCGGGAAACGGATGCTGCCGACCCTGGGGTGCGTGCTCAGCCGCTCGGCCAGTACCGCCGCCGAAGCCTGCGAGCGCTCGACCCGCAGGGCAAGGGTGCGCAGGCCGCGCAGTGCCAGCCAGGCCTCGAAGGGCCCGGCGATGCCGCCGTGGATGGTGCGGTGGTGCAGCAGCGCGGCGCGGAGGACGGCGTCGGAGGTCACCAGGGCGCCCAGCACGACGTCGGAATGGCCGGAGAGATACTTGGTCACCGAGTGAAGGACGACGTCGGAGCCCAGCGCGAGGGGCTGCTGGACCAGCGGGGTGGAGAACGTGTTGTCCGTGACGACGACTGCCCCGGCGCCATGCGCCGCCGCCGTCAGCGCGCGGATGTCCGCAACGCCAAGCATCGGGTTGGTGGGGCTCTCCAGCCAGAGCATGCTGGCGGGGCGTCCGTCCGTCGGCGCGAGCTGGGCCAGCACGGCGTCGGTGTCCGCGATGTCCACGGTGCGCAGTTCCAGGAAACCCTTCTCGGCCAGTTCGGTAGCCATCACGAGGGAACCCGCATAACTATGGGACGGCATGACCAGCACTCCCCCGGCAGGAACCAGCGAGAGGGCTGAACTGACCGCGGCGAGGCCGGAGGCGTAGAGCAGACCCGGAAGCCCTGCGCCCTCAAGCTGGCCGAGGGCCTCCTCGAAAGGGTCCCAGGTGGGGTTGGAATACCGCCCGTAGCCGCGGTCGCCGTCGCCCAGCGGTCCTGTGCCGAAATAGGTCGAGGAGAGCACCAGCGGAGGGTTGACCGGCTCGTCGCGCTCACGCGGCGGCCGGCCCGCCGCCACCACGACTGTTTCTGAGGAAAGCGCGGCTGCCTGTTCTTCGGAAAGACTCATGGTCACAGGGTACTTTGGCGCCCCGCAGGGCCGCCAAGGCGTTACGTCCGGTCGCATCGCTGTCAGGGATTGTCGGTAGTCTAGAGCAGTGACCACCCAACATCCCGGACTGTTTATCGCCTTCGAGGGCGGCGATGGCGCCGGCAAGTCCACGCAGGCAGCCGAACTCGCTGCCGCCCTTGAATCGCGCGGCCTCACCGTGCTTCGCACGCGTGAGCCGGGAGGCACCCCGATCGGCGAAAAGCTGCGTTCCCTGGTCCTCGATCACGGCCACGGCCACATCGATGCGCACACGGAGGCCCTGATCTTCGCAGCCTCGCGCGCCGCCCACGCCAGCCAGGTCATCCGCCCGGCCCTGGACCGGGGCGAGATCGTCCTCAGCGACCGCTATATCGACTCCTCGGTCGCCTACCAGGGCGCCGGACGGGACCTGGGCACCGAGGCGGTGCGCGACCTGAACGACTGGGCCACTTCGGGGTTGAAGCCGGACCTCACGGTGCTGCTCGATGTTGACCCCGGGGTCGGCCGCCGGCGGCGCACCGCGGGCGACGCTGCCGAAGACAGGCTGGAATCCGAGGCGGACGAGTTCCACGCCAGGATCCGGACCGCCTTCCTGGACCTCGCCGCGGCCCGGCCGGAACAGTACCTTGTCCTCCCCGCCCGCCTCCCGGTCGACCAGCTGGCAGCCCGGATCCTGGACCGGGTCGAGTCGCTGCTGACCCTCCCCCGGGGCGTGCGCGCATGAGTGTCTGGGACGACCTCCAGGGCCAGCCCGCCGTCGTCGCGCAACTGCGCCAGGCCGCCCAGGGCGAGGGCCTGACCCATGCGTGGCTTTTCACCGGCCCGCCGGGTTCCGGCCGGTCCAACGCGGCGAAGGCCTTCGCCGCCGCCTTGAACTGCGACCAGGACGACGTCAGCCTGCGCGGCTGCGGCGAATGCGCAGCCTGCCTGACCATCCTGGGCGAAACACACTCCGATGTGGCCTTTGTGCGCACTGAAAAGGTCACCATCACCATCGACGAGGCCCGCGAACTGGTCTCCACCGCCGGGAACCGGCCGTCCTCGGCGCGCTGGCGCATCATCGTCGTCGAGGACGCGGACCGGATGGCGGAACGCACCACCAACGTGCTGCTCAAAGCGATCGAGGAGCCCACCCCCCGCACCGTATGGATGCTGTGCGCGCCCTCCCCCGCCGACGTCCTGGTCACGATCCGCTCCCGGTGCCGCGCGGTGGCGCTGCGGCTGCCGCCCCCGGCCGACGTCGCCGCCCTGCTGGTCAAGCGCGACGGCGTCGACCCCGCCGTCGCCGAACGAGCGGCCCGTGCAGCGCAAAGCCACGTCGGGATCGCCCGCCGCCTGGCCCGGGATCCGGAGGCCCGCGAGCGGCGGCTCGAAACCGTGCGGTTCCCGTTGGGACTCCGGGGCGTGACCGCCGCGGTACTGATGGCAGAAAAGCTTGTCAAGATCGCCACGGACGAAGCCAACAGCTCCAATGATGAACGCGATGCGGCGGAGAAGGCCGCGCTGCTTGCCACCCTTGGGGCGCCGGAAACCGGCACGCTGCCGCCGGCCATGCGCGGCCAGGTCAAGCAGCTCGAGGACGACCAGAAGCGCCGCGCCAAGCGTTCCGTGACTGACTCGCTGGACCGCACGCTGACCGACCTGCTGTCCTTCTACCGGGATGTGCTGATCATCCAGATGGGGAACGCCGTGGAACTGGTCAACGTTGAACTCAGGAGCGAACTCACTGAATTCGCGCGCCACTCCTCCGCCGAAACCACGCTGGCCCGCATGGACGCCATCAACAAAGCCCGCAAACGGATTACGACTTCCAATGTGGCCCCGCTGCTGACGATCGAGTCGATGGCAGCCAGCCTCATCTGAGGGATCATTAACTAACCCGACCCGGGTGAACCGCCCCTCCCCCAGCCGCACCCGCCGCCCGGTGTCAAGCGGCAGCCGCTCCGCCCAGTTCCTATCCTCCAAGGAGAACCGCATGAAGTCTGCACGAGCAGTGCCCGCCAGATCCCGATCCGTGGCGATCGGCGTGCGGGCAGCAGGCGCCATGGCCCTGGCCTTGGTGCTTTCCTCGTGCACCTTGTTGGGCGGCGGCAGTGGGGCCAACAACCCCAGCACCCCCAAGCCGGAGATCGCGTCCTCTGCGCCCGCCGAGCTCAAGAGCTACTACACACAGCAGGTCGACTGGGCCCCCTGCGAAACCGACTTCAAATGCGCCAAGATCAAAGTCCCGCTGGACTACAGCAAGCCGGACGGCGGCAGCATCGAAATCGCGGCGATTAAGCTGCCCACGAAGGGCGCCAGCAAAGGCAGCCTGCTCATCAACCCGGGCGGACCCGGCGGCTCGGGCTATGACTTCGTCAGGGACGCCGGAGCCACCCACTTCTCGGAAAAACTCCGCGCCAACTATGACATCGTGGGCTTCGACCCGCGCGGCGTGCAGCGTTCCGCCCCGGTCACCTGCCTGACGGATCAGGAACGCGACGCCGCCCGGGCGAAGATCTATGACATGGACACCGACGCCGGCGTGGCCGAGACCCTGGCTGACAACAAGGTGATCGCCGCCAAGTGTGCGGAAAAGACCGGAGCGGTCCTGGGCAAGATCGACACGATCAGTTCCGCCAGGGACCTCGACATCCTGAGGGCAGCCGTCAACGACACGGAGCTGAACTACATGGGGTTCTCCTACGGGACGTTCCTCGGCTCAACGTACGCCTCGCTGTTCCCTGACAACGTCGGCCGGATGGTTCTGGACGGCGCGATGGACCCGTCCCTCAGCAATGAGGAGCTCACCAGCGGCCAGGCCAAAGCCTTCGAAAAGGCACTCCGCTCCTACGTGGAACGTTGCCTCCAGACCGGCGGCTGCCCGCTCAGCGGCAGCGTCGACGACGGGATCCGGCAGATCCAGGACGTGATCGCCGCCGTGGAGGCGACCCCCCTGCGGGCCAAGGACGGCCGGCTGGTCTCGGCATCCACCCTGGTCACCGGCATGATCGTCCCGCTGTACAACGACGACAACTGGCCGTTGCTCACGCAGGCCTTCGGCGCGATCATGAAAAATGATCCGACCCCGTTCCTGCGGCTGGCCGACTTCAACGCCGAACGGGAACCCGATGGCAGCTACTCCTCGAACAGCACCTTTGCCTTCACTGCCATCAACTGCCTGGACTACCCCATGGTGACGGACACCGCAGGGATGCGCGCGGAGGAGCAGCAGTTGCGCCTGGAGTCGCCCACTTTCGGGAAGTACTTCGCCTTCGGCGGCACCAACTGCAAGGACTGGCCGTACAAGAACGTCCGGACCCCTGCTCCGGTGGAGTACAAGGGTTCGACCGACATCCTCGTGGTGGGCACCACGGGCGACCCGGCAACCCCGGTGGAATGGGCGGCCTCCCTGCGCAAGCAACTGGGCCAGGCCTCGCTGCTGACGTGGAAAGGCGAGGGCCACACGGCCTACGGCCGCTCCAACGACTGCATCGGCAATGCCGTGGACGGCTATCTCGTCGACGGTAAGACCCCGGCTGACAACACCGTTTGCTGAGGCGTTTGCCCCTCATTTTGACCCGGGCCGGAGGACTCTACTACAGTTGTCTCTGGCATGAAGCGACCGGGTGACCGGAAACTTCAGGCGGTTGCTTCCTTAGCTCAGTTGGTAGAGCGTCTCACTCGTAATGAGAAGGTCGCCAGTTCGATTCTGGCAGGAAGCTCTGGTCTCTATCTATCGGCCCCGGCGCAGTCGCCGGGGCCGTTCTTTTTGCCCTGCTGCGGGTTTGGCCCCGCGATGGGTGACGCCTGCGCCAAAGGCGCATGAGAAGGCACATTGTTGCCTGGATGAGTTACGCGGCCGAATGTCTGGCGCGCCGGTGAATCTTCCTCGGTGCGGCCATGAACAATGGCGCATTCCGTCCTGCCCCAGCGCCTTAGCGCTGCGCGGGAGGGCGCCACCAACTGAGCGCGAGCTCCAGGAGTAGTACATGAAGAAACGCACAATTTTGTTTTCCGGTGCGGCCGTAGCAGCCGTGCTTTCCCTTACCGCTTCCCTCGGCGCCGTCGCGGCCCCCGGGGCAGCCCCGGCAGCCGCCGGGACTGGCACCTACACGTGCACCCTGAACACCAAGGACGGCGTGCCTCCCTGCACCCTGCACGCGGCGCCCGCAGCAGCGCCTGCGCCGGCCGAGGCAGTGGCGGCAGCACCGGTGGTTGAGCCTGTTCCGGCGGCGGCAGCACCCGCGCCTGCGGCAGCACCCATTACGGTCCTGCCGGCTTCGACCGGTTCCGGGCTGGCGCCTTTGGGGGTCCCCGGTGCGTGGTCCCAGACTTTCAGCGATGACTTCAACGGAACCGCGCTGGACACCAGCAAGTGGTCCAGTTCCTGGTTCGGCGGCGGCACAATGAACAAGGTCAAGACCAGCCCGGCCAACGTCTCCGTCGGCGGCGGAAACCTCTCGCTGAAACTTTCGGACGCCGGCACCGGCGCCCTCGTGTCGTCAAACCCGAACGACGCCGCCACAACCGGCTACGCGTTCCGCACCGGTTACACCGAGGCCCGCATCTCCTTCCCCGGCAACGGAACCGTGCTGCACAACTGGCCCGCGTGGTGGACCACCGGCCAGTCCTGGCCGGCCACCGGTGAGAACGACATCGCCGAAGTGCTCAAGGGACAGATGACGTCCAACTACCACTCCGGCTCCGGCTCCCACAACCAGGGCACCATCGCCGGCAGCTGGGGGAACGAGTACCACACCTACGGCTTGTGGCGTAAGGCCAACGTCTCCGAGGTCTACGTCGACGGGGTCAAGGTCAAGTCCTTCCCGACCGACGACGGCAATGCTGCCCAGTACCTCGTGCTGAATGTCGGCAAAGCCGGCACCAGCACCACGTACGGGCCGGCCTCCGAAATGAAAGTCGACTACGTCCGGGCCTGGCAGTAAAACGAACAATTAGGTCCTAACAAGGGCCACCACCGCCCCCGGCCTCTTGTCCTGCCACGGGCCGTCCGCGAGTCTTGGGAAATGGGCCTGCCCCACCGAAACCCGTCAGCCCGCGAGCGGGAGAGTCGATCCGCCCTGCCCGGGGCCAACCGTCGGTTCGTCTGGGGTCCGGTGATCGGCTTTGGGCTCGTCAGCCTGGCCGCCGACGCCGTCTCCGACGGGGCCCGGCCGCTGGCGGGCCCCCTGCTCGCCCAACTGGGTGCCTCGGCGCTGCTCGTCGGCCTCGTCACGGGCGCCGCCGAAGCTGCGGCGCAGGGGCTCCGGCTGGTGTTCGGGCCCTGGGCGGACCGGACCCGCAAGTACTGGACCTTCACGATCGCAGGTTATGCGCTCACGGCGGTCTGCGTGCCCCTGCTGGCCGTGGCGTCCTGGGCGGGAGCAGCCGGCCTGGTTCTCGCCTCGGTTCTCATCATCGGGGACAGGGTCGGGAAAGCCGTGCGCAGCCCGGCCAAGACCGTGCTGCTGGCCGCAGTCGCCAAGCCGGTAGGCCGCGGCCGCGGCTTTGCCGTCCATAAATCCCTCGATCTCCTCGGAGCCCTGCTGGGGCCGGTACTGGTCGCCGCGGTCCTCGCGGCCACCGGAAACCTCTCGGTTGCCTTCGCGGTGCTGTCCGTTCCGGCCGCGGCGGCCATGTTCCTGTTGTTCCGGCTGCGCCGCCGGGTGCCGGATCCCGTCACCGGCCCGCCGGATCCCGGCACCGGCCCGCTGGCCTCGCCCGACGCCGTCGCCGGCCCGCCGGCCGCCGTGGACCCGGCGCGGCCGGGCACCGCCGGCCGTCCGGGCACCGCCGGCCGTCCGGCGTCGTTATTCACGGGGAGCTTTGCCCTGTTCGCTGTCGCGGCGTTCTTCTGGAGCGCCGGGCTGGTCGCCTTCGGTGTCATCTCCTACCACCTCACGACGACGGCGGCCGTTCCGGTGGCCGTCGTCCCGCTGCTGTACGCCGGCGCGATGGCGGCGGCGGCCCTGGGCGCGCTCGCCACCGGCGTCCTCTATGACCGTTCCGGCGCCCGGGTGCTCCTCGCCCTTCCCCTGCTGACCGCGGCCGTCCCGGTCCTGGCCCTGGCGCCGGCGGCCGGACTGGCGTTTTCCGGTGTCCTCGTCTGGGGTACCGCGGTGGGCATCCAGGATTCGACCGTCAAGGCCCTGGTCGCGGATCTGGTGCCGGCCCGGCGCCAGGGGACGGCGTACGGTGTCTTCGCCGCTTTCGAAGGGGCGGGCGCGCTGGCAGGCGGGGCCCTGTACGGCGCGCTTTATGGCACCCGTCCCCTGTTGATCGCTGCGGTGGCGGTCCTGCAGTTGGTCGCGTTTGGGGTGCTGGTTGTCGCGCTCCGCCGTGCCCGCAGCGCCTCGCGGCGGCCCTAGGGCTGCCGCGAGGCGCCTGTCACCGGACTGCCTGCGCGTTCCGGCGCCGCCCGACCAGCCGGAGGGCGGCCTTGCGGAGCTCGTCGAACCACAGGACGGTCGAGGCCATGGCGACGCAGACGGCCCACTGACCGGGGTCCAGGGGCGCGGTCCCGAAGGCCCGCTGCAGGAACGGCAGCTCGACCACAGCTACTTGTAGCAGCGCGGCCAGGACGACGGATCCCCAGAGCCATCTGTTCACGAACAGCCGGCGGAAGGCCGTGGTCGTCTCCGAACGGGAGTTGAAGGCATTGAACAGCTGGGCAAACACGAGGGTAGTGAAACCGGCGGTCCGTGCGACGTCGAGGGTCTCGGTGCCGCCCGGGACCAGCCCGCCCGGCAGGAAGATGTCGATGGTCAGCAGCGACGCGACGCCCATGACCAGGCCGATGCTCAGGATGCCCAGCCACATCCGGGGGCTCAGGATGCGGTCGCCGCGTTTTCGGGGCCCGCGTGCCATGACGTCGTCGGTTTCCGGGTCAACGCCCATCGCGAGAGCAGGGCCGGAATCGGTCACGAGATTGATCCACAGGATCTGGGTGGCCAGCAGCGGCACCGCAACCTCACCGGCGCTCGCCCCGGCCAAGCCCATGACGCCGGCGAACACGACGCCGAGGAACACCGTGAACACTTCGCCCAGGTTCGAGGACAGCAGGTAGCGCAGGAATTTTTCGATGTTCTCGAAGATGACCCGGCCCTGGTGCACCGCCGAGACGATCGTGGCGAAGTTGTCGTCGCCCAGGATCATGTTCGAGGCTTCCTTCGTGACCTCGGTGCCGGTGACCCCCATGGCGATGCCGATGTCCGCCGTCTTCAGCGCCGGCGCGTCATTGACGCCGTCGCCGGTCATTGCCACCACATTGCCCTGGGACTGCAGGGCGGTGATGATCTGCAGTTTGTTCTGCGGCGCCACCCGCGCATACACCGAGGTGTTCAGGGTGAGCGCACGCAGGCCGTCCTCGTCCAGTTCGTCCAGTTCGGCGCCTGTGACCGCCCGTTCCCCCGGCCCGGAGATCCCCAGGTCGCCGGCGATCCGCGCCGCGCTGAGCGGGTGGTCCCCCGTGATCATCACGACGCGGATGCCGGCCCGCCGGGCCTCAGCCACTGCGGTCGCGGCTTCGGCCCGGGGCGGGTCCAGGATTCCAACGACGCCGATGTACACGAGCGTGCTCTCGTCTTCCTCATCGAGCACGTCCGTTTCGTGGCGGTCCGCTTCGGTGTACTGGCGGTAGGCCACCCCCAGGGTGCGGAAGGCCTGGGCCGATAGTTCCTCGACGTCGCCCAGCGCCCGGGCGCGGCGGCCGGCGTCCATCGGTACGACGTCCGCGCCGAGCTGCAGGCCGGTGCAGCGTTCCAGCAGGACGTCCGGAGCGCCCTTCGTGACCAGGGACAGGGTGCCGCCCTCCCGGTGGTGGGCCAGTGCGGACATCAGTTTCCGCTCCGAGGTGAACGGGATTTCGCCGTGCCGTTCGAACTCCCCGACACGGTCCGTCACGCCATCCAGCTTCCTGGCGGCGACGAGGAACGCCGCTTCCGTCGGGTCGCCCTGGATCTCCCATTCGCCGTCGCGCTCCCGAAGTTGCGCGTTGTTGGCGAAGGAACCGCCAGCCAGCACCATGCGTGCTTCCTGGAGCAGTGCCGGATCCCGCACTGCCTGGCCGTCGCGGAGCACGCCGCCCTCCGGCCGGTAGCCGACACCGGTGAGCTCGACCCGGCCGGAGGCGGTGGTGATCCTGCAGATGGTCATCTCGTTGCGCGTGAGCGTTCCGGTCTTGTCCGAAGCGATGACCGAGGCGGAGCCGAGGGTTTCCACCGAGTGCAGCTCTTTGACGACGGCCTTGCGTTTGGCCATATTCTGGACGCCGATGGCGAGCACGACGGAAAGGATGGCAGGCAGCCCCTCGGGAACAGCCGCCACCGCGAGAGAGACCCCCAGCAGCAGGACGGCGACGAGCCCGCTCAGCGAGGACACGCCGTTGACGACGATAATCGTGGCCATCACCACGACGGCGATCGCGATCACCGTGATGCCGAGCAGCTTGCTGACGCCCGCGATTTCGCGCTGCAGCGGGGTAGGGGAAGACTCGGCAGCGGCCAGCAGTCCGGCGATCGCCCCGACCTCCGTGTCCATCGCGGTTCCGGTGACGACGGCGCGGCCCACGCCCCGGGCGACGGCCGTCCCCTTGAAGACCATGTTCAGCCGGTCGCCGACCGGGACGACGCCACTCAGCGTGCTGGGGTCCTTGAAGACAGGCGCGCTTTCGCCGGTGAGGGAGGACTCGGCAACCCCCAGGGAACTTGCCGTGATCAGGCGGGCGTCGGCGCCGACGGAATCGCCCTCGTTGAGGACCAGGATGTCACCCGGCACCAGCTCCGCGGACGGAACAGTTCTGAGTTGGCCGTCCCGCAGCACCATGGAGTTCGCTGCCGTCATCAGCCGCAGCGCGGCGACGGCGCTTTCGGCTTTGTTCTCCTGGACGAAGCCAAGGACGCCGTTGAACAGGACCACCGCCGCAATCACCAGGGCGTCAATCGGTACGCCTGCAGCACCTTCCACCGCCCAGGCCAGGGCCGAGATGACGATGGCGGCCAGCAGCAGGTAGACCAGCGGGTCCTGGAACTGCCGCAGGACCTTCCGCCACAGCGGCACGGCCGGTGCGGAGCGGAGTTCATTGGCGCCGTAGAATTCGAGCCGCCGGGCAGCCTCGTCCGAAGCCAGACCGGTGTCCGGGTTGACGTCGAGGGTGTGCAGTGCCTCGGTGGCACGGCGGAGGTGCCACGGCAGGGCACCGGGCCCGCCCGCGGCTGCGCCGGGCCCTGTGTTGGCTGGCCTCTGCGGGGTGTCGCAGGGTCCGTCGCCGCGTGGCGGTCCGGTCAACGGGCCCAGACGGAAACAGCGCCGGAATGGCCGGTGATGATGCTCTGGTAGACGAAGAATGCCCCGGCAGCCGCCGCAACAGCGAGAACGGCTATCCGGACGGCGCGGTTGGTCCGCAGGTGCCCCAGGAAGGCGAACCGCCGGCCGATGGGCTCATAGCTCACGATCAGCGTCGCCGCGATGACCACGAAGAACACCACAGAAACGGCCTTGAGCACGTCCCCCTGTTCCGCATGTTCATGGATCAGGGCGGAGGCAGGGCGGGCCTTCTGGAGCTGCTCCCCCGCCTGCGCGGTGAGCAGGGACACCGGAACCAGCCCCAGGGACAGCACTCCCAGCGGCCAGGCCAGGTAGCTGCGCCAGCGTGGCGCCGCGGCATACACGATCGCGGCGAGGCCGGCGATCGGCGCCAGTACAACGACGGCGTGGATTAGCAGGATGTGGGCCGGCAGCCCAGCAATTTCGATCATGGTGCCCTTTTCTCCGGAGTAACTGCCCGCTGGCGGCGTCGCCGCCGGGGCCGGGCTTCTATGATTCTTGCATGGGAGAGCAGTGGCTGGCGGATGTTGCGGCACGACTCTATGCCCTCCCGTTCGATGACTTTGTCGCCGCCCGGACTGCTGCCGCCAAGGACGCCGCCGCTGGAGGGCAGCCGTCCCGCGCCGCCAAGGTACGTTCCCTGGCCAAGCCGTCCGTGGCGGCGTGGACGGTGAACATGCTCGCCCGCCGGCGGCCGGAGACCCTCCGGGAACTCGCCGGGCTGGGGCAGTCCATGCGCGCCGCGCAATCCTCCCTCGATGCCGCGGAGCTCCGCCGGCTGGGACAGGAACGGCGCCAGCTCCTGGGCAGCGCGGTCAAGGAAGCACGGGAGGTGGCCGAACAGCAGGGCCGGAAGATCAGCACCGCGATCGCGGCGGAAGTGGAAGCGACGCTGCGGGCGGCAACAGCGGATGCGGGGGCCGCGTCTGCTGCGCAGTCCGGGCGCCTGCTCCGGGGGCTGTCCGCCGACGGCGTCGACGTAGTGGATCTTGCCGGTGCCGTTGCGCTTCCCGGGCTGGAGTCCAGGGCGCCGGCACCAGCGGTTTCCCCGCCCGGCCCGCCCGTGCAATCTGTCCGGGCCGGGGGCTCTGTCCGGGCCGGGACCGCGCCCCGGGAGGAACCGGAGCGGCCCCGTCTGCGCGCTGTCCGGCAGGAGCCTCGGAGATCCACACCATCCGCGTTGGAACGGGCCCGGGCAGCGCTCAGGGACGTGGAAGAGGCCGCCACGGCAGCCGCAGCAGACGCCCGGCAGCGTGAGGAGGAGCTGGCCTCGGCCGCCGCCCTGACCACGGAGCTTTCCGAGACCGTCCGGGAGTTGCGGGAGCAGCTTGCCCGGCGCGAGCAGGACCTGAAGGCCGCCAGAAAATGGCGTGAACTGGCCACTGCCCAGGCGCAACAGGCCGCACGGGCTGCGGAGAAGGCCCGCCGCACCGGGGACCTGGCCCGGGAACGGGTGCTGCGGCTCGGCAACACGCCGGAGTGATGGCCCCATAGTGTCGGAGGCCGGCCGCACACTTAAATCATGGACACCAACCAGTACTTTGAAGTCACCTACCTGGACACCGACTGCGGCCGGATCCGCACCGATACCTTCGACGACGTCTCCGACGCCGAACGCTTCGCCAGCCGCCGGGTCGCTGACGAGCAAGGCTGGGCCATCATCGACGCAGTACCGGCGCAGGAAAGCCGGAAGGCCGCCTAGCCTGGACCGCTAATGTCGCCGGGCAGCAGAAAGGGCCCCCACCCGGTTCGGATGAAGGCCCTGCTGCTGATTAGGCCGCCGGCAGTTGCTCCGGCCTCGGCCTAAGCGAAGTCGGAGACGGCCGGGTCGGCGCCGATGCGGCCTGCGCCCTCCGCCGAGTTGTCCAGGCCGTTGATGGCCTGCACATCGGTCTCATCCAGGCTGACATCCAGCGCGGCGTAGTTCTCCCGGATGCGGGCCTCGGTGACGGACTTGGGGATGACCACGTTGCCGATGGCCAGGTGCCAGGCGATGACAACCTGCGCCGGTGTGGCGTTGTGCTTGGCCGCAATCTGGCCGATGACCGGGCTCTCGAGTAGCTCGCCGCCCTGGCCAAGCGGAGACCAGGCTTCGGTGAGGATGCCCTTGGAGGCGTTGAATTCCCGCAACGCTGCCTGGTTGAAGAACGGGTGCAGTTCGATCTGGTTGATGGCCGGTACGACGCCGGTCTCATCGATCAGGCGCTGCAGCCCTTCCTTGGTGAAGTTGGAGACGCCGATGGTCTTCACGCGGCCCTGTTTCTGCAGCTCGATCAGAGCCTTCCAGGTGTCCACGTACTTGTCCTGCTTGGGCTGCATCCAGTGGATCAGGTACATGTCCAGGGTTTCCAGGCCCAAGCGTTCCATGGACTCATCAAAGGCCTTCAGCGTGGAGTCATAGCCCTGGTCCGCGTTCCACAGCTTGGTGGTGATGAAGATTTCCTCGGGCCGGAGGCCTGAGCGCTGGATCGCGCGGCCGACGCCGGCTTCGTTGCCGTAGATCTTGGCGGTGTCGATGTGGCGGAAGCCGGCCTCGAAAGCCTGGACAACCACCTTCTCGGCGACGTCGTCTTCAACCTGCCACACTCCGTAGCCAAGCTGGGGAATGGTGTTGCCGTCATTGAAAGTCAGTACCGGTGAAAGAGTCATCTGGCCATCTTGCCAACGCACGCGCCGGACCGCCAGCGAATCGGGGGCGGCTAAGCTAGCCGCTTAACCGGGAATACCGGTCCACGGCGGCGGCAGTCCTGGACTATCAGTCCGTGCCGGCCGCCTCGGCAAGCCGGCGTTCGGCGTCGTTGACCTGCTCCAGTACCGAGGCGGCACGGCGCCGCACCGACTCGGCGCCGGCCGGGGCGGGCCCGAGGGCGAGCCGCAGCATCGCGGCTGCTTCGGCCGTGGTCGCCAGGGAATTGCCGGCCGTTGACAGTGCGCGGTGGACTCCGGCCAGGCTCCCCGGAATGTCGAGTCCCTCGCTGGGTGCGCGCCGCTGGGCTTCCACGCAGACCTGCCGGACCCGCCCGGAGAGCGCGGAAAGCTCGTTCGCGATCTCAAGGAGCTCGGCATAGAGGGCCTCATCCTCCACCCCCTCGAGGATCTGGTGGTAGCGGTCGAGCCCCCGGGTGAAGCGGTCGTAGGCACGCCGCCAGAGGCCTTTGCCGAGTTCGGCGTCGTCTTTCCGCCCCTGCCGGGCGGAGCTGAAAAATCCCAACGTTGCCTTACAGGTACTGGCCGGGACCGTGGTCCGGGTCGGCGGGTCCGGGAGGCTGCGAGGGATCCGCACCGGGCCGGGGCGCGGCGGCGCGCTGGGGCTCGCCGTTCTCGCCGATGATCACGCCGGGGGCGATCATGGTTCCGGGCGGCAACTGGCGGAGCTGTGCCTGCGCGGCGGCGTGCTGCCGGGCGGCCTGCTGGGCTGCAAGGGCGGTCTGGATTCCGTGGAAGAGGCCCTCCAGCCAGCCAACCAGTTGCGCCTGGGCGATCCGCAGCTCCGCGTCCGACGGGGTTCCGTCCTCGGGGAAAGGCAGGGTGATCCGCTCCAGCTCCTCGACCAGTTCCGGCGCCAGGCCGTCCTCCAGCTCCTTGATCGAGCGTTCATGTATTTCGGCCAGCCGGACCCGCGCAGCCTCGTCGAGGGGTGCGGATTTCACTTCGTCCAGGAGCTGCTTCATCATGGTGCCGATCCGCATCACCTTCGCGGGTTCGTCAACGAGGTCCTGGAGCTGGCTGGATTTGGCCCGCGCACTCGCGGTGGCTGCGGGTTGGCCGCCCGGCGCCGCCTGCCTGCCGTCGCCGGCCGGCGGCGAGTTCAGGGTGGTCCCTTCGACAGGGAAGTCGACGGCGGGCTGAGTGTCATGTGGATCGCTCATGGCTTCATACTCTCACGAGCCCGGAGCCGCGCACCGGGCTATTGCGCGGGTAACGCCGCGCGGCTCAGCAGTCTGCGCGGAACGGAGGACCAACAACGACGGCGGAGGGCGCCGCCGGGCACTGATGTGCCCGGCGGCGCCCTCCAACAGCGGCAGCGCTGATCCGTCGAAACCGCTCAGCAGCAACGGCCCTGCGGGTTGGCTTCCTGACGGTCAGTCTGGTCCCGCCAGAATTCCTTTTCGGTCATCGGTGCGGCACCGTGACCGGCCTCAGCATGGTGTGCCAGGTACTTTGCGTACGCATCCGCACCCATCACACCACCCAGGTACCGGGTGAATCCCCGGAAGCCTGCAACTACAGCGTTCATCTGTGCCTCCGGATTATTGGTGGGTTGCCTTGGCGGTCCGGTGGTCCGCCGGCAGCTGGTTCCACTTCGCCAGGAGCTCACGCTCTGCCGGAGTGGGCGCTGGTCCGGCCGGCGCGAAGACACGGGACGGCAGTGCCGGATCCTCGTTGTCTGTGTTGATCACACCTGCCTTGGTGTTGCGGAACGCCTTGTAGGTGGCGATAAGCGCCGCCACGATGACGATGATGCTGAGCACCACGAAGATGACCGAGAGCCAGCCCTGGATCGCGGTGTTGCGGATTACGGCTTCCATGGCCGGGACGGTCTTCGCCGTGCCGAAGGAGGTCTTGCCGTCCGCGAGTGCCTTGGAGAAGGCCGCGTTGTTGGCGAAGTAGCCGACCGCCGGAGTGGAGGAGAAGATCTTCTGGTAGCTGGCCGTGATGGTCACGACGGCCGCGAAGGCCATCGGGACCGCCACGATCCAGAGGTACTTGAAGGAGCCCCTCTTGGCCGCGATGGCCAGGCAGACGGACAAGGCGATGGCGGCCAGCAGCTGGTTGGCGATGCCGAACAGCGGGAACAGGGTATTGATGCCGCCGAGCGGATCCGTGACGCCCATGATCAGCACGGCGCCCCAGGCCGCGACCATTACGGCGGTGGCAAGCCACGCGCCGGGACGCCAGGAGTGTTCCTTGAATTTCGGGATGAAGTTGCCGATCGAGTCCTGCAGCATGAAGCGCGCAACCCGGGTGCCGGCGTCGACCGCGGTGAGGATGAACAGAGCCTCGAACATGATGGCGAAGTGGTACCAGAACGCCATCATGGCGGTGCCGCCGATGAACTGCTGCATGATGTGGGCAAGGCCCACGGCGAGGGTCGGCGCTCCGCCGGTGCGGGAGATGATGCTGGTCTCGCCGACGTTGGCGGCCGTCTCGGCAAGCATGTTGGGGCTGATGTTCACGCCGGACAATCCCAGGCTATTGACCCAGGCGGCCGCCGTTTCCACGGTGCCGCCGGTGAGTGCGGCCGGGGAGTTCATCGCGAAGTAGAGCCCGCGGTCAATGGAGATCGCCGCGACGAGGGCCATGATGGCCACGAAGGACTCCATCAGCATTCCGCCGTACCCGATGAAGCGGGTCTGGCGTTCCTTCTCGATCAGCTTCGGCGTGGTGCCGGAGGCGATCAGGGCATGGAATCCCGAAAGCGCACCACACGCGATGGTGACAAAGAGGAACGGGAACACCGCGCCCGGGAAGACGGGCCCATTATCGCGGCTGGCGAATTCGCTGAAGGCCGGGACGGAGATTTCCGGGCGGACCACGATGACTGCCACGGCCAGCATCGCGATGACGCCGATCTTCATGAAGGTGGAGAGGTAGTCACGCGGGGCCAGCAGGAGCCAGACCGGCAGAATCGCTGCGATGAAGCCGTAGATGATGAGCGCCCACGCGATGGTGACCTTGTCCAGCGTGAAGAAGGCATGGCCCCAGTCAGTGGCGGCAACGGCGCCGCCACCGATGATGGCGGCCATGAGCAGGACGAACCCGATGAGGGAAACTTCCATGATCTTGCCGGGGCGGATGAAGCGCAGGTAGATGCCCATAAAGAGGGCGATCGGGATGGTCATGCCGACGGAGAAGACGCCCCACGGGCTTTCGGCCAGGGCGTTGACGACGACGAGGGCCAGGATGGCGACGATGATCACCATGATCAGCAAAGTGGCGACCAGGGCGGCGGTGCCGCCGATGACGCCGAGTTCCTCGCGGGCCATCTGGCCCAGGGAGCGTCCGCCGCGGCGCATGGAGAAGAACAACACGACGTAGTCCTGGACGGCTCCGGCGAACACGACGCCGAAGATGATCCAGATGGTGCCCGGGAGGTAGCCCATCTGGGCTGCGAGGATCGGGCCCACCAGGGGGCCGGCGCCGGCGATGGCGGCGAAGTGGTGGCCGAACAGGACGTTGCGGTCCGTTCGGACGTAGTCCTTGCCGTCTGCTTTGTACTCCGCGGGCGTGGCCCGGCGGTCGTTCGGCTTGAGCAGGTAGCGCTCGATAACCTTGGAGTAAAAGCGGTAGCCGATCAGGTAGGTGCAGACCGCGGCGAACACGAACCAGATGGCGTTGACCGTTTCGCCGCGGACAATCGCGAGCATGAACCATGCCACGGCGCCCAGCAGGGAGATCGCCACCCAAAGCGCAATCTTGGCCGGCGTCCATTTACGCTCTTCGGCTTCGAGCGCGGACACGTCCACGGATGTGGGCGGCAGAGCCGGATCCGGCGTGATGCCGTCATCGACCACTAAGTTTTTTGGCGTGCCATCTGGCATTGTGCCCATGTCTCCTCCTTGAGAAACCCCAACCGGGCAAATCCAATCGACAGATGTGCCCCAAGGCACCCTACCAACGGCGGCGAATCTTGGGTATGGCTTTACGCCGGACGGGCCGGTGGAGTCGATGAGCGGTCGGCCAAACGCGCCCAACGGCGGAATGGTTACCGGCGGGTGTTACTTGCGGGTAGCAGCCGTAAGAGGGTCAGGGGGCGGGCCGGTCTTTAGGGGTCAGGGGGGCCGACATTAGGGGTCAGGCGGGCCGGCCAGCTGCATGAGCCGGGCTTCACAGAGATCCAGCCATCGCACCTCGGCTTCGGTCTGGAAGATGAGGGAATCCAGGACCAGCAGCCGGGCGGTGTCCGCGGAACGGTGCTGGGACGCCGTATCCCTGCGCGCCTTGGTGTAGTCCTGCAGGGCCCGGATGGAAATGGCGCGCTGGGCGTGGATGGCGGCGCCGACGTCTACTCCGGGAAGCGTGAGCCCCAGGGCGAGTTTGATGGCCAGTTCGTTCCGCGGAGGGCGGGTCCGCGGCACCGGAGAGGTAAACCAGTGCCGGACTTCAGCGCTGCCCTCGGGCGTGATGCTGTAAACCACGTGCCCCTCGCCGTCGGCGCCGTCCTTGGTGACAAGGCCGTCGCGTTCCAGGCGATCGAGGGTGGTGTAGACCTGCCCGATATTGAGGGGCCAGGAGGATCCGGTGCGATCTTCGAATTCGATCCTGAGCTGGTAGCCATAGCGTGGCCGGTCCTGCAGGAGTGCGAGGAGGCTGTGACGGATGGACATTATGCTCCCGGAGGGTAGCGGGACGACAGCATACACGCGCCCCAAGACGCGTGTATACCGCGTATGGAATTACACTACAGTCATTCCGCATGCCGAAGCAATTCTGATATACCAAAACTGGAATATGTGTGCTACATAACCAGCAGGATTTTCCCCACGTGGTCGCCACTGTCGAAGTACCTGTGTGCGGCGCCGACCTGCCCCAGCGGGAAGGTCTTTGCCACCAACGGGCGGATCCGGCCATCGCTGAGCAGCGGCCAGACCGCCTCGCGGACCGCGTCCATGATCACGGTCTTCTCCTCCACGGGCCTCGGGCGCAGCGCCGTGGCAATGATCGCGGCACGCTTGCTCAGCAGCTTGCCGAGATCCAGTTCACCTTTGGTGCCACCCTGCAGGCCGATCACTACCAGCCGCCCGTAGTCAGCCAGCGCGTCCAGGTTCTTGGTGAGGTACTTGGCCCCGACGACGTCGAGAATGACATCCGCGCCTTTGCCGCCGTTCTGCGCGCGCAGGCTCTCCGGGAAGTCTTCCTCGGCGTAGTTGATCGCGATGTCCGCGCCAAGGAACGCCTTGGCGGTGCCGACTTTTTCTGCGCTGCCCGCCGTGGCGGCCACCACGGCTCCGAAGGCCTTCGCGAGCTGGATGGCCATCGTGCCGATGCCGCCGGTTGCCCCGTGGATGAGCACGGTCTCTCCCGGCTGCAGTTGCGCCGTCATGATGAGGTTGGAGTACACCGTGGCCGCAACTTCCGGCAGTGACGCGGCAGTGACGAGGTCGACGCCGTCCGGGACCCTCAGGACCTGTCCCGCCGGGACGGCCACCTGTTCGGCATAGCCGCCGCCGGCCAGCAGGGCGACCACCTTGTCGCCCACGGAGAACGGCTTGGCTACGCCGGGTCCGAAGCCGGCGATCCGGCCGGAGACTTCCAGCCCGGGGATCTCCGAGGCGCCGGCCGGGGGCGGGTAGTGGCCCTTGCGCTGCTGGACGTCGGCACGGTTGAGCCCCGCGGCGACGACGTCGATCAGCACCTCGCCGGTTCCGGGCACCGGGGACGGGACCTCGCGGACCTCCAGGGCCTCGGGTCCGCCCGGCTTTGAGATATAGACAGCCTTCATGGAGAACTCCCGGTTCGTAACTGACTTCGTGCAGACTTGTTGCAGACTTCTTGCGGGGATACGCTGCCGCACCCCACGCCCGGAACCCATTCTTCCAGTCTTCCAGAGTAGAAGGAGGAGTTGCCCCCGGCCGCGGGCGCACCGCGTTTTTGTTGCTGCCGACCGCCTATGAAACACTACTCCGTAGGGAAGGTTGTCCGAGCGGCCGATGGAGCTGGTCTTGAAAACCAGTGTGCGGTAACCCCGTACCAAGAGTTCGAATCTCTTACCTTCCGCGAATAATGCCCCTGTTTCAGCGCTTGCCGCGTAAGCAGGGGCATTTTTGCGTGGCGGCCCAGCCTGCCGTGCGGCCTTGGCTCGGGCGATGCCCGGGCTTGAGCCTGGGCGGTGAAAAAAGCTGGGCGGTGACAAATGGCAGCCGGTGGGCAGATCAGGGCGGATGCGGGGCGCGAATTCGCCCGGATCTGCCCCCGCGGCGCGTGTGCGACCTGGGCGAGACCCGGGCCTGGGCCTTGGCGGTGACAGGCAGAGGCAGACGCGATCATCAGCCGGGCGGGATCATCCTGGCCATCCCTGTGCCCGCAGGGCCTGCCGCACACGCGTCAGCACCCAGCTCTCGCCATTCCGGACGTCGAGTTTGTTGATGACCAGCTGCCGCCAGCCCGCGCCGATGGTGCGTTCGTTGCGCAGCGCGTCGGCCAACTGCTGTTCGGGCGTGAGGTGATGGCCGCCGTCGTACTCCACCGCCAGCCGGAACTCCGGGCACGCGAGATCGATCCATAACGGAGCGCCCTGTTGATCCAGCAGCACGTAGTTCGGTTCGAAGACCGGCAGGGCGGAGCGACCAAAGAGCAGGCGGAGCCTGGTTTCCGGGGGCGAGTCGACGCCCACACGGACCAGCCCGAGCGATTTCCTCAGCAGGCGAAGACCCGCCACCGGCCGCCGGTTCCCGGCATAGCGCACGAGTTCCTCCAACGTCACGCGTGCGGTCCGCGGGTGCTGGTAGCGCACGTGCTCGCAGACGAGATCGTCGGCCATGACAACGAGGTCCTCAAGGGTCAGGGCACCCGTCCCGGCGAGGTCCAGCAGGGTCCGGGGAATCGAGGTGACCGGTACACCCTGCAGCATGACAACATCGGCGGGCTCCAGCCTGGCGCGGTAGCCGATGACGCCCCTACGACGGGGAGCAGCGGAACCTGGCCTGGTCAGGTGCAGCAGACCTGACACTGGCGTCGGACCCCCCAGCGCCGGGCTGCCCGTGAGCTTCAAGGAGTGAAGGGCGGCCGCGGAGTAGTGGCTCACAGTGTCGGGCGTCCCCAATTCCGTGTATGGCCGCACCCGTTCCAGAAGGGACTGCTGCGGCCCGACCGGCACACGGATGCCGCGGCTCGGCACATGGATGTCCTTGGCCTTGGACCGCCATGGGGAAATGCCGCTCAGCCGGCCCTCGCTGATAGTGAAGGACCTTGCCGCCAGTTCCGCCGGCAGGGTTTTCGCTGTTGCCATGGGCCTATTAGGCCACAAGGCGGTGCTGGCTGCGCCGGGTTATCCACAGCCTCAGCGCCGGAGCTGGTGGAACCTGCGGGGACGGCGCCGGAGTGGCCGGTGGGTGCGGGGCGGCACGGACCACCGCGTGCGCAGATCAGGGCGGATGCGGGCACGTCGGACCGCCGCGTGTGCAGATCAGGGCGGATGCGGGGGGCGAATGCGCCCTGATCTGCACCCGCGGCGCCAAAGGACCCGATCGGGGACCGCGGCGGGGACAGCGCGGACGTCCGCGCCGGGGCCGGCGCCGGCGCCCGGGCCGGGCCACCGGAAACCATTGAAACCTTCGGTGCGCCGGAATAGTCTCACTTTGTCTTCACCTCCCATAAGAATCCGGCGGCCCGGCGGCACCATATGGCCGCAGCACAGAGCAGGAGCCCACCATGCCAACACCCCAACACACCAACGGAGCGCCGTGCTGGATCGACCTGATGACCTCCGACCCCGAAAAGGCCAAGGCGTTCTACGGCGAACTTTTTGGCTGGACCTTCGAGACCGGCGACCAGGAAAAATACGGCGGCTACATCACGGCCCGGAAGAACGGCAGGTCCGTGGCCGGAATGATGCAGAAACAGGAAAGCCAGGCGAACTTCCCGGACGTGTGGTCCACCTACCTGCGCACGGACGACGCCAGGACGACGGTCAGGATCGCGGCGGAGCATGGCGGCCAGGTCTACATGGAACCTATGGACGTGCCCGAGCAAGGAAGCATGGCCATGATTGGCGACGCCACCGGCGCGGCCGTTGGCATCTGGCAGCCCGGCGAGATGAAGGGCTACGAACTCGCCGCCGAAGCCGGAACGCCGGCGTGGCACGAGCTTCACACCAAGGACTATGCCACGGCGGTCAAGTTTTACGAGGACGTTTTTGGCTGGGACACCGAGGTCATGAGTGACACCCCTGACTTCCGCTACACCACGCTGGGCGCGGGCGACGCCGCCAAGGCAGGGATCATGGATGCCTCGGGCTATATCCCTGCCGAGGCCCCTTCCCACTGGCAGGTCTACTTTGCCGTTCAGGACGCGGACGCCTCCGCCGAGAAGGCCGTGTCCCTGGGCGCCACGGTGGTCGACGGGCCCGCCGATACGCCGTTCGGACGGCTCGCCACGCTCACTGACCCCACCGGTGCGATGTTCAAGATCATTGCGGAGACCACGCAGCAGGGCGCTGACGCCCCGGTTCAGGGCAACTGAGGCCCGCCGCCGACCTCAGGGAAAGCTGAGGAAAAAAACTTCAGGAATCCTTGCGCAAAACTGCTCTGGGAAATACCGGCCAGCCACTCCACGTGGGCTACTGGCCGGTATTCTTTTTGGCATGCCGGCCCCGGGTGGACCGGCAAGGTCCATCCGGCTCAGGTCGGGAGCAACACCAACTCCGTCGCTGGGGAGCACCGTCGGTGGCCCCGCGCCTGCTGTGACGCGTTCCGCTGGGGGACGTCTCGCCGAATGCACATGCCAGACACACTGTGTTCATTCACCCCTGTTTTGATGTGCCGGGCATTACTTGACCAGGAGTAAGTCCGGCCGGTCCGCGGGCACCACCCGGACACATTCCACCAGCCCCACCGGGCACCTAATGAGAGTTAGAGCGGATGAAACACATACCTTGGAAAACCGCGCTGGGCACAGCGCTGTCGGCGGGGCTCATCGCAGCCCCGCTGGCCGCGGTGCCGGCGTTCGCCGTGGAGGTCTCCCCGGCAGCCGCCGGCACCTCGCCGGTCATCATCAACGAGGCATACCTCAGCGGCGGCAGCGCGGGAGCCGCCTACAAGAGCAAATTCGTCGAGCTGTACAACACCTCCGACGCCCCGGTCCCGCTGGACGGCTGGTCACTCCAGTACCGGTCCGCGACAGGTACCGGCGTTCCCGGAAACGTCGTCCCGCTGACCGGCAGCATTGCCGCCAAGAGCTTCTACCTGATCAAGGCAACCGGCAACAATCCCACGACGTCGACGGCGCCGGAACTCCCCGCCGCGGATCTGGATGCAGGCAGCCAATTCGCTCCCAGCGGCACCACCGGCACCATCGTGCTGGCCAGACAGGCGACGGCAGTCAACCCGCTGGCCTCCGGCTCGGCCATCGAGCCCGCCAACGTGGCCGATCTGCTCGGGTACGGGACCTCCAACACCTACGAAACCCAGGCAGCCACCGCGCCGGCGAGCAACACCGACGTCAAGAGCCTGAACCGCACCAACGGCGTTGACAGCAACAACAACTCCGCCGACTTCACCCTGAACGCCACAGTCACCCCCAAGGCAGCCAACGGTGCGGCCGCGCCCGTCGATCCTCCGGTCGATCCGGGCCCCGGCACTCCCCCGGCAGCCAAAACCATCGCCGAGATCCAGGGCAGCGGCACCGCAAGCCCGTTCGTGGGGACCTCGGTCACCACCCGCGGCAAGGTCACCGCGACATTCCCCACCGGCGGCTTCGCCGGCTACTACATCCAGACCCCCGGCACCGGCGGCGACCTGGCGCCGGCCAACCACCCGGCGTCGGACGCCATCTTCGTCTTCTCGGCCGCCACGGCCGGTTCCGTCCAGATCGGCGACTACGTCGAGGTGACCGGCCCCGTCAGCGAATACTTCGGCATGACCCAGGTCAGCGTTGCCGCCGCGGCGGACCTCAAGAAGCTCACCGAGGCCGCCCCCGAGGTCAAGGCCACCGGCTTTGCGCTGCCGGCCGGGGAAGCCTTCCGCGAATCACTCGAAGGCATGCTGCTCACCCCGCAGGGCCCCCTGACCGTCGCTGACAACTTCTCGCTGAACCAGTACGGCGAAATCGGCCTGGCCGGAGGCACCACCCCGCTGGAGCAGCCCACCGCCGTCGCGCCGTTCGGCTCGGCCGAATACACCGCCACCGTCGCCGCCAATGCCGCCCGCGGCATCAAGCTCGACGACGGCGCCACCACCAACTTCCTCAAGGACGCCGCCAGCAAGGCCCTGGCATTGCCGTACCTGACCAAGGCGGAACACGTCCGCGTCGGCACACCGGTGAACTTCAAAACCAACGTTGTGCTCAGCTACACCAACAACTCCTGGAAGTTCCAGCCGCTGACCCAGCTGACCCCCGCAAACGCGGACACGGTCCAGCCGGCAAGCTTCGGCGCCACCACCCGCACGGACGCTCCGGCGGCCGTCGGGGGCAACCTCAAGATCGCCTCGTTCAACGTGCTCAACTACTTCCCCACCACGGGCGACCAGCTCACCGGATGCACCTACTACACGGACCGTGACGGCAACCCGATCACCGTCCGCGGCGGCTGCGACGCCCGCGGCGCGGCCAACGCCGCCAACCTCCAGCGCCAGCAGGACAAGATCGTCGCCGCCATTTCCAAGTCCGGCGCCGACGTCGTGACCCTCATGGAGGTCGAAAACTCGGCACAGTTCGGCAAGAACCGTGACGATGCCCTGGCCAAGCTGGTCGACAACCTCAACATCGCCACGCCGGGGATCTGGGACTACGTCCGCACGCCCGCCAACGCACCCCCGCTGGCTGACGAGGACATGATCCGCACCGCGTTCATCTACAAGTTGGCCGCGGCCGAGCCGGTGGGCGAATCCATCATCCACAACGACGCTGTCGCCTTCGCCACTGCCCGCAAGCCGCTGGCACAGGTCTTCAAGCCGGTCGGCGCCTCCGATGACAAGAAGTTCATCGCGATCGCCAACCACTTCAAGTCCAAGGGCTCAGCGGCCACGCCGGACGACACCGACAAGGGCCAGGGCGCCTCGAACCTCGCCCGCACGGCCCAGGCCCAGTCGCTGCTGGCGTTCTCGGACGAACTGCAGAAATCCAAAGGCACCGACAAGGTCTTTCTGATCGGTGACTTCAACTCCTACGCCAAGGAGGACCCGATCAACGTCCTCACGGGCGCCGGGTACGTCAACCAGGACGAGAAGGCCACGAACGCCGACGGGTCCGCGAAGCATTCCTACCTGTTCGGCGGCCTCGTGGGCTCGCTGGACCACATCCTCGCCTCGCCGGGTGCCAACGCCGTCGTCACCGGCGCCGACATCTGGAACATCAACTCCGTGGAGTCCGTCGCCCTGGAGTACAGCCGCTACAACAACAACGTGACCGCCTACTACGCTCCGGACCAGTTCCGGGCGAGCGACCACGATCCGGTGGTGGTGGGCCTGAACCTGCCGTCCACCCCCGCCAGCGTTGAGCTGAACCTCCTCGGCATCAACGACTTCCACGGCCGCATCGATTCCAACACCGTGTTCTTCGCCGGGACCATCGAGAAGCTGCGGGCCGCGGCTGCCCCCGGCGCCACGGCGTTCCTCTCCGCGGGCGATAACATCGGCGCCTCGCTGTTCGCCTCGGCCGTGGCCAAGGACCAGCCGACCATCGATGTGCTGAACGCCCTGGACCTGCGCACCTCGGCCGTGGGCAACCACGAGTTCGACGGCGGCTGGGCCGACCTGCGGGACCGTGTCATCGCGGGCGGCAGCAACGCCAAGTTCCCCTATCTGGGCGCCAACGTCTACAAGAAGGGCACCACCGAACCGGCCCTGCCGGAGTACACCGTGCTCGAGATGAACGGCGTCAGGGTCGCCGTGATCGGAACCGTCACGCAGGAAGTTCCCTCGCTGGTCACCCCCGCCGGCATCGCCGATCTCGAGTTCGGTGACGCCGTCGACGCCATCAACCGGGTCGCCGCGAAGATCAAGGCGGAGAAACTCGCCGACGTGATCATCGTGGAGAACCACGACGGCGCCGGTTCCGGCACGCCCGAAGGTTCCACCCTGGCGCAGGAAGTGGCCGCCGGCGGCCCCTTCGCCAAGATGGTCACCGGGGTCACCCCGGACGTTGCGGCCATCTTCAACGGCCACACCCACAAGCAGTACTCCTGGGATGCGCCGGTCCCCGGCGTTGAGGGCAAGACCCGCCCGATCGTCCAGACCGGCAACTACGGCGAGTTCATCGGCCAGATCCAGCTGACCATCGACACGAAGACCATGTCGGTGACCAGCTACAAGGCCGGCAACGTCAAGCGCACCACCTCCGCTGACCAGCCGGCCGCCGACCTCGTGGCCGCGTACCCGCGGGTCGCGGCGGTCAAGTCCATTGTTGACAAGGCCCTCGCCGACGCAGCCGTGGTCGGCAACCAGCCGGTCGGCTCCGTGACGGCGGATATCACCACCGCGTTCACCCCTGCCACCGCCACCACCCCGGCGGCACGCGATGACCGGGCCAGCGAGTCCACCCTGGGCAACCTCGTCGCGGATTCCCTGCTTGACTCGCTCCAGGCCCCGGACCTCGGCGGTGCCGAGATCGGCGTCGTCAACCCGGGCGGCCTGCGCAACGAGCTGTACTACGCACCCGACGGGACCATCACCTACGCCGAGGCCAACGCGGTCCTGCCGTTCGTGAACAACCTGTGGACCACCTCGCTGACCGGCGAACAGTTCAAGACGCTGCTGGAGCAGCAGTGGCAGACCAACCCGGACGGCACGGTTCCCAGCCGCGCCTACCAGCAGCTGGGCCTGTCCAAGAACGTCAACTACACCTACGACGCCGGCCGCGCCACCGGTGACCGGATCACCTCGATCCGGGTCAATGGCGCGCTGATCGACCCGGCGCAGTCCTACCGGATCGGGACGTTCAGCTTCCTGGCAACGGGCGGCGACAACTTCCGCATCTTCACGTCCGGCACCGGCACCAAGGACTCCGGGCTCGTGGACCGCGACGCGTGGATCAAGTACCTGCAGTCGCACAACCCGGTCTCGCCGGACTTCGCCCGCCGCTCTGTCATCGTGGTCAACACCACGGCCGCCGAGGTCAAGGGCGGCGAGGCCATCACCCTGGCGGTATCCAAGCTGGATCTGACCTCGCTGGGCAGCCCGGTGAACACCTCGCTGCGCGCCGGGTTCACCGACGCAAACGGCACGGTCACGGCGCTCGGAACGGTCCCGGTTTCCGCCGGCGCCGCGACGGTGAGCGTGTTGGTTCCGGCCGGCGCCGCGGCAGGCGCCGGCACTCTGGTGCTCACCGCCGCCGAATCCGGCACCGTGGTGAAGGCGGGCGTCCTGGTCGCGGCCAGCGTTCCGGTCCCGCCGAAGTGCACCGCTCCGGCGCCGCCGACCAAGTGGTACGACTTCAAGGGCTGGATCAAGTACACGATTGCGTGGCTCCAGTACCAGAAGTGCCTCCGGGGCTAGTTTCCGCAGCCCTGCACCAGTGAGCATGCCCTCCCCCGGGCTGCAGCAATGGACATACAGCCCATATGTCCAGTGCCCAGTCCGGAGGGAGGGCATGCTCATTTTTCGTGGGAACGCAGGGAGGGCATGCTCATTTTTCGTGGGAACGCACGGAGGGCATGCTCATTGCTGGGGGCGCGCCGGTCCTGCCCGGCTACTGCCCGAGGATGGCCCGGGCGATCTCGTCGGCGTCCCGAAGTGTGCGCTGGCCGCTGCGGTACACGGGTCCGCTCTTTGGCCGGGCCTCGGCCGCGATGGCGGTGCCCCACTGCACGGCGGACAACTGCAGCCCCAGAACGTACAGGCCTTCGGTCACCGAGCCGTTCGCGCCCAGCGGCCGGTAGGGGTGCGGTGCCACGTCCAGCCCGGACGTGGGCACCGGGGCTCCCTCGACCGTCATCATGATCCGGGGGCGGAGCAGGCCCTCGGCCAGCAGCTGCTCCAGCAGTGGCGAATCGTTGACCGCGACCTTGTTGGCCGGTGCCAGCGCCTCCACCATGGCCACGGCAGTCACGACGTCGCCGCCGCCGTCGTCGGGACCGTTCCCCACCCACGGCGACACCGCCGTGAACGTCCCCGCTTTGCGGTCCACGCCGAATTTCGGGTCCGGCCCGACGAACCGCACGACGCCTGCACTGACAAGGGCGGCGAGCTGTTCGGCGCGCAGCGCGGGAGGCCCGCTGGCGAGGCCTTCCACAAACGATTCGAACCAGCCGCGGAGCCCGGCGACCCACGACTCATCGGTGATGCCGCCGTCCGCGACCGCCGTCTTCAGCACCGCCCGGCCGTGGTGCAGGGCGCCGATGGTCATCTTCACCGGGTCGTTCTCCCCCAGCGCGGAGCGCCGGGCGTCGTCGAGCAGATAGTCGACGACGGCGGCGTCGAGTTCCGCCCGGGAGTCGAATGACCGCCCGGCCAGCGGAGCCGCAAGCCCCAGCAGGTTCAGCCGGTGGGCGGCCCGGACGTGCACGTCGAGGACGGAGTCCACCAGCTCTTCCCATTTCGCGGTGGAGTGCGCGTGCGGGCGCAGGGCTTGCTCCAGCGCCCTCAGGAACTCCTTGGGCTCCGTCAGGATCGCGGCCGGCTGCGAGCGCGCAAGCGTGGAGTAGTAGGCCCAGAGTGCGTCCCGGTGCAGGAGAGGCCAGAGATCGTGGTCGAAGGCGGGCCGGATACCTGCCTCCGCAAATTTCGCCACGGCGCTTTCGGTGCAGTACCTCAGCGTCACCGCTTCAGGGTAATAGCCGGCGAGGCTCGCCTTGGCCCGGTACGGGGTGCCGCGCCGGGAAGCGGCGATGATGAGGGGTTCACGGCCGGAGGGAAGGTAGCTGAGCCGGCCGTCCTGGCCGGACCGGAACCGTCCGCCGCGGCCTTCGGTCAGCTGGCCCATGGCATCAAAGAAGTTCAGGCCCATGCCGCGCACCAGCACCGGCTTGACGGCCGGCACCAGCGACCAGTCGACGTCGGCCGGAGCAGCCGGAGGCAGGTACAGCAGCCCGAATTCCTCCGCCGCCGCCTGGAGGCCGCGCTGTTCGGGGTTGAGCCGTGATTCGAGGTGGCCGAGGGCCAGCACCACGGAATCGACGGTGAGGACCGCGCCGTCGGCCAGTCCGACGTCGAACCTCACCCGGCCGTCGTCACCCCCGGCTCCCGGCGCGGCGTGGCGGACCGACGTCGCTGTCGTGTCGTGGAAAGCCACCGTGGCGCCGGCGGGAAGGCGGGAGAGCAGCTCTTCCAGGGTGGAGCGGAGGTAGCGGCCGTACAGCGCCCGGCTGGGAAAGTCGGCGGAGCCCAGCCCGGAGAGTTCGGCGCGCTCCTCGGCGGTGAGGGAGGGGTGGGGCCCCGCCCGCTGCAGTTCCCGCCAGCGGTCGAACGTGTGGCCGGCCAAGGGCGGCGCGAGGTCCGGGTCCTCGGGGATGACCGTGGGGTAGAACGACTGTGTGTTCATCAGGTAGAGCCGGGACTGTCCGGGCTGCCAGACGTGCCCCGGTCCGGCCGGATAGGGATCAATGACATCAATGTGCAGGGTGGTGTGCGGGCCGGTCGGCGCCCAGTTGGCCAGCAGCCGTTCCAGCACGCTCGTGCCCCGGGGACCGGCGCCGACCACTGCCGTCCGGATGCTCTGCGATATGCCCACGGCATCCAGCGTATCCGCTACCGGCCCGCGGCCCGGACCGGACCGGCGCACCCGCCGCCCGTTCGGTGCGGCCCCGGTGTGACTTGCTTGTGGCACGCCGATATTGCTTGGATGGAAAAATGACCACCTCCCCAGCTGCTCCCCCTCCCGCGCCCGGCCGCCCCGCCGCGGACACCGCGTCCGCCGCCGCGGGAACGGCACCCGAACCCGTCGACGAGAACATCTGGCTTGAGGAGATCTACGGCGAGGAACAGCTCGCCTGGGTCCGCGAACAGAACGCCCGCACCGAGGAACTGCTGGAGGGCCCGGAATACACCGCGCTGGAGTCCGGCATCCTCGAGGTGCTGAACTCCACCGACCGGATCGCCATGGTGGGCAAGCACGGCGACTGGTATTACAACTTCTGGAAGGACCGGGAGAACCCGAAGGGCCTGTGGCGACGGACCAGCTGGGACAGCTACCGCGGCGGAACTCCGGAGTGGGACGTCCTGCTGGATGTGGACGCGCTGGCCGCTGCGGAGGGCGAGGAGTGGGTCTTCCACGGCGCCAATTTCCTGCGCCCGGCCGCGGGCGAACCGCACCGGCTGGCGCTGCTCGCGCTCTCCCCCGACGGCGGCGACGCGAACCGTTACCGGGAGTTCGACGTCGAGTCCCGAAGCTTCGTGTACCCTGCCGCCGGCGGCTTCGACCTGCCGACAGCCAAGGGCAACGCCTCCTGGCTCGACGCCGACACGCTGCTGGTCTCCTCCACCGCAGCGGGTCTGCCCAGCACCACCTCCTCCTATGCCCGGACCGGCGTCAAGCTGCGCCGCGGCGGAACCCTGGCCACGGCGGAGCGGCTGTTCGACATCCCGGAAGACCACATGATGGCGCTCGTGGCGCACGACTCCACCCCGGGCTTCGAGCGGACCTTTGCCGTGGACTGGCTCAGCTTCTTTGAGCGGACCACTGCGGTGCTGCGCGACGGGCGGTGGGTGCAGATCGACGTCCCGCCGGATGTGAACCTCAGCGCGCACCGCGGCTGGCTGCTGTTCCGGCCGCAGAAGGACTGGACCGTCGGCGGAACGAACTACCCGGCCGGGTCCCTGCTCGCCGCCGGCTTCGAGGACTTCCTGGCCGGTGGCCGGGAACTGTCCGTGCTGTTCGCCCCGGATGAGCACACCTCCCTGCAGTCCTGGAGCTGGACCCGGGACTTCCTGCTGCTGAACCTGCTGCGCGACGTCTCCTCGGAGATCCTGGTCCTCGATCCGTCACAGCCCGGAACGGACACTGCCTGGGCCTCCACCGTGCTGGACGCCTGCCCGCCGCTGCACGACGTCACGGCCTACGCCGTCGACGACGAGGACACCGCCGAGGACACGGACGACGACGGCACCGACGGCGCTGCACCGGTATCCGAGGGCGAGGCCCCCGGCGCAGGGAACGACTTCTGGCTCGTGGCCACCGGCTTCACCACGCCCAGCACGCTCACCCGCGGCACCCTGAAGCGTGCCGCCGGGAGCGGCGTGGACAGCACCCACGAGGTGGTCCGGTCCTCGCCGTCGTTCTTCAATGAAGCGGCCTACGAGGTCCAGCAGCACTTTGCCGTGTCCAAGGACGGCACCCGGGTGCCGTATTTCCAGGTGGCGTCCAAGGATCTCGTGCTGGACGGCCAGAACCCCACCCAGCTCTCCGGCTACGGCGGCTTCGAGATCTCGCGGACCCCGGCCTACAGCGGCGCGATTGGGCGGGCCTGGCTGGAGCGCCGCACCGGGGAATCGGCCGGGCAGCACGGGGACGCCCCGCACACCCGCGGCGGGGTCTACGTCGTGGCCAACATCCGCGGCGGCGGCGAATACGGCCCCGCGTGGCACCGCGCGGCCCTGCAGGAGAAGCGGCACCGGGCCTACGAGGATTTCGCGGCCGTGGCGGCGGACCTGATCTCCCGCGGCGTGACGTCCCGCGAGCGGCTCGGCTGCGTGGGCGGCTCCAACGGCGGCCTGCTGGTGGGGAACATGCTCACCCGCTACCCGGAGCTCTTCGGCGCCGTGTCCTGCGGGGTCCCGCTGCTGGACATGCGCCGCTACACCAAGCTCTCCGCCGGCCACTCCTGGATCGCCGAATACGGCGACCCCGACGTGCCCGAACAGTGGGAGTTCATCAGGACGTTCTCCCCGTACCACATGCTCCGGGACGGCGTGGACTACCCGGAGACGTTCATCTGGACGGCGACGTCCGATGACCGCGTCGGGCCGGTGCAGGCGCGCAAGATGGCCGCCCGCATGCAGGCAATGGGCATCCCCAACGTCTGGTTCCACGAGGCGCTGGAAGGCGGCCACGCCGGGGCCTCCGACAACCGCCAGGCTGCGGCCCTGCAGAGCCGCAGCCAGCACTTCCTGTGGCGCGCCCTGGCCGGCCGGGGCGCCTGACCCGCCGCTCCCGGCCGGGGGCTCCCCACCGCGCAGGGCAACGCGGGGTCACTTCGCGCCCATGCGCGGGCCCAACACGGGCGCAAAATGACCCCGCGTTGCTCGTTTTGCACTGCATGGCCCCTTCTGCGTATCCTTGGTTGGCTAGTTCATAGCAATTGGAGACGTGCCAGAGCGGCCGAATGGGCTTCACTGCTAATGAAGTGTGGGGCACAACTCCACCGGGGGTTCAAATCCCCCCGTCTCCGCGTTTGGCCCCGGTCCTTGACCGGGGCCTTTTGCGTACCCGGGCACCGCCGGGCTTCGCGGCACCGGGGTTAGCGCCACGTCCGGGTGCCGGACACCGGGCGCCTTCCCGGCAGCCCGGGTGGCAGGATAGGCGCATGTCGGGCAACAACGCGTTTGACGCGATCATCGTTGGCGGCGGCCACAACGGCCTGGCCGCGGCCGCGTACCTGTCCAAAGCCGGCCGGAAGGTCCTGCTGCTGGAGAAGCTTGAGCATCCCGGCGGCGCCGCCGTGTCCGCCCAGGCGTTCGACGGCGTCGACGCTCGCCTATCGCGGTATTCCTACCTCGTGAGCCTCCTCCCGCAGCAAGTCATTGACGACCTGGACCTGGACATCCGGCTGGCGCGGCGCCGGTATTCGTCGTACACGCCCGACCCGCACAACGCCGGCAAGGCCCTGCTGATCGACAACGGGGATGCCGCGGCCACCGCGGCATCCTTTGCCGCGGTCGGAGCACCCGACGGCGAATTCGAGGCCTTCACCGCTTTCTACGCGGGCTGCCGCCAACTCACCGGAGCCCTCTGGCCCACCATGACCTCGCCGCTGCCGACCCGCTCCGCGGCGCGGAATCTCGCGGCCCGGGCCGGGGCGGAAAAGTCGTGGGAGGCCATGATCGAACGCCCCATCGGGGACGCCATCGCCCGGGAACTCCAGCACGACCTGGTCCGCGGCGTGGTGCTCACGGACGCCCTGATCGGGACCTTCGCCCGGGCCGGCGACCAGGATCTGCAGCAGAACATCTGCTTCCTGTACCACCTGGTCGGCGGCGGAACCGGCGACTGGGACGTGCCCGTCGGCGGCATGGGCGCGGTCTCCGGGGAACTGGAACGGGCCGCCCGCGAAGCCGGGACGACGATTCTGACGTCCGCGGAAGTCACTGCCATCCGCCCGGGAGGCGTGGTCAGCTACCGCCACGACGGCGCCGAGCGCACGGCCACCGCTTCATGGGTCCTCGCCAACGTGGCCCCGGTGGTGCTGGACCGGCTGCGGAGCTCCGACGCCGCCAGCACAGCCACGCCCGCCACGCGGAACCCGAACCATCTCCGGGAAGGCGCCCAGGTCAAGGTGAACCTGCTGCTGACGCGCCTGCCCCGGCTGCTCGATCAGGGCGTTAGCCCGGAAGCTGCCTTCGGCGGGACGTTCCACATCAACGAGACCTGGTCGCAGCTCGACGCCGCCTACCTCGCCGCCGCGGGCAGTTCCATCCCCGACCCGCTGCCTTGCGAGATCTACTGCCATTCCCTCACCGATCCCAGCATCCTGTCCCTGGAACTGCAGGCCGCGGGGGCGCAGACCCTCACCGTGTTCGGCCTGCACGTCCCGGACCGGCTGATCACGGCGGAGAACAATGAGCAGCGCCGGACGGAACTGCAGGCGGCAGTCCTGAAATCGCTGAACTCGGTCCTGGCCGAACCCGTCGAGGAGCTGCTGCTGACGGGCCCGGACGGACGGCCCTGCATTGAAACCAAGACGACCCTGGACATCGAGCGGGCGGTCGGCATGCCGCGGGGCAACATCTTCCACGGCGGACTCGATTGGCCCTTCGTCGAGGACGATGCGCCGCTCGACACCCCGGCGCGGCGCTGGGGCGTCGCAACGGATGACGCGCAGATCCTGCTCTGCGGCTCCGGTGCCCGGCGCGGGGGTGCCGTCAGCGCCATCGCCGGGCACAACGCGGCCATGGCAGTGCTGGAGTCCGGCGGGTTTGAAGCCGGCCATGCCTCCTAGCGCCGCGCTCCCTTCCCCGGCTGCCAGCACAACCGCGGACGATTGGAGCCCGCGGCTGGCCCTGCTCGTCGCTGCCACGTTCTTTATGGAGTTCCTGGACGGCACCGTCCTGACCACCGCGATCCCCAGCATCGCGGCGGACTTCTCTGTCCCGTCAGCGGACGTCAACGTCACCATGACGGCCTACCTCATGACGGTGGCGATGGGGATCCCGCTCAGCGGCTGGCTGGCCGAACGCCTCGGGGCGCGGCGGGTGTTCTGCCTGGCCATTGCCACGTTCACGGTGGCCTCGCTGCTGTGCGCGCTCAGCCAGGATCTGGCCATGCTGACCCTGAGCCGGGTGCTGCAGGGTGCGGGCGGCGCCATGATGGTACCCGTCGGGACCCTCGTGGTGCTTCGCGGAACAGCGAAGAAGGACCTGCTCCGCGCCACGGCCTACCTGGTGTGGCCCGGCCTGCTGGCACCTGTCCTGGCGCCGCTGGTCGGAGGCGCGCTCACGACGTTCCTGTCCTGGCACTGGATCTTCCTGATCAATCTCCCGCTCGGACTTGCGGCGTTCCTCGCGGCGCTGCGGCTGGTCCCGGGCACCGCGGGTGACCGCGCCCGGCGCCTGGACTGGCTGGGGCTTGGCCTCACGACGCTGGGTGTGGGGTCCGTCGTGGTGGGCCTGGAGCTGGCGGGCGGCCGCGGGTCCGGCGCCCTGGCTGCCCTCAGCATCACCGCCGGGCTGCTGTTCCTCGTCGCGGCGGTCTGGTGGATGCGGCGGGCCCGCTCCCCCCTGTTCGACCTGGGCGTCTTCACCGCCCGGACGTTCCGCGCCACGGCGACCGGCGGGTTCATCTACCGCCTGACCATCAGTGCCGTGCCCTTCCTGCTGCCGCTGATGTTCCAGAACGGCTTTGGCTGGGATCCGCTGCACGCCGGGGTCCTCGTCGCGGCGGTGTTCATTGGCAATATCTGGATTAAGCCGGCCACGACCCCGCTCATCCGGCGCTTCGGCTTCAAGCCGGTGCTGGTCTTCGCGTCCCTGGCCTCGGCGGCCACTTTTGCGCTGTGCGCCCTGATCGACGCCGGCACCCCGGAGCCGCTGATCTTCGCACTGCTCGTCGCCAGCGGGGCGTTCCGGTCCATCGGTTTCTCCGCCTACGCCTCGGTGCAGTACGCCGACGTCGTTCCCGCCCAGCTGCCGTCCGCCAACGCCGTTTCCGCGACGCTGGTGCAACTCGCGACGGCGGCCGGGATCGCCATCGGTGCCCTGCTGATCCGGGTCTACGAGGCCGGTGGCCCGCTGCCGGGCGGTGCGGGTGCGGCTGGCGGGGATCCGGCCGCGCCGTACCGCGCGGCGTTCCTGGCGATTGCGGTGGTCATGCTGCTGAGCACCCTGGACAGCCTGACGCTGCCGCGCCACGCGGGCGCCGAGGTCAGCCGGCCTGGCCAAGCACCAGCGGCAGCACCGCCCCGGCGCCCGCGAGCCTGAGGGCGCGGCCTGCGACAGTCACGGTCCAGCGGCTGTCGACCAGATCGTCAATCAGCATCACGCTCTGGCCCTGGATCCCGGCCAGGGCTGCTTCCAGTTCCGGACCCACCACCAGGCGTTCCCAGACCCCGGCAAGACGGTACGCGCTGTTGCCGCCGCGCCCGCCGGCCGGTCCGCCGTGCTCAAGCTGGAGCTGTCCCAGGTACGGGATCCGGCCGATGTCCGAGATACCCCGGGCAAGGGAGTCCACCAGGGCCGGCTTGCCGCGGGACGGGATGCTGATGATGGCGGCGGGCCGGCCGGCCCCGCTCCAGCCGGGGGTGCGGGCGTCACCGGCGCCCCACTCGCGCAGCACCTGGACACACGCCTGCAGCATGCCCGGGTCCACTGTGCGGTCAGGGGCTCCCGCGGCGAAGGCTTCGCGCAGGGCACCGCCCCAGCCCAGGTCCGTGAGCCGGGCCAGCGCCCGGCCCGCAGCGACGTTTTCCTCGGGCTTGATCTTGCCCTTCACAGGTACTCCCAGCCCGTCCATGCCGCTGGGCCACTGCAACCGGGGTTCCAGCGGGACACCGGCGCGGCTCAGCGTCTGGCCTGCGGCTTCGGTGGCCGAGGCTGCGATGTCCGCCGGGAACCACTGCCCGGCGCAGTTGTCACAGCGGCCGCAGGCGTGGGCGGTCTCGTCATCGAGGACCGAGGTGATGTACTCCATCCGGCAGCCGGCAGTGTCCTGGTAGATCACCATGGAGTCCTGTTCGTCCACCCGGGCCTCCGCGATCCGGCTGTAGCGCTCGGCGTCGTAGTTCCAGGGCTGGCCGGTGGACCGCCAGCCTCCGCCGACGCGCTCGACGGCGCCGTCGACGGCCAGCACCTTCAGCAGCAGCTCCAGCGGCGTCCTGCGCAGGTCCACCCGCGCTTCCAGTGCCACCGTGGATACGGCGGTCCCCGCCTCGGCGAGGGCGGCCAGCACCGCGCCGGCCTTTTGCTCCGAGGGCATCGACGCGGTGGCGAAGTACTGCCAGATGTCGCGGTCCTCGGAGCCGGGCAGCAGCAGCACGTCGGCGTTGGCGGCGCCACGGCCGGCACGGCCGACCTGCTGGTAATAGGCCACCGGGGAGGACGGCGCCCCCAGGTGCACCACGAAGCCGAGGTCCGGCTTGTCGAAGCCCATGCCCAGCGCCGACGTGGCCACAAGGGCCTTGACCTGGTTGTCCTTAAGGAGCTGCTCGGCGCGTTCCCGGTCCGCGGGGTCGGTGCGTCCGGTGTAGGCCAGCACCTCGTGCCCGGCCTCGGCCAGGAGCCGGGCGGTGTCTTCGGCCGCGGAGACCGTCAGGGTGTAAATGATGCCGCTGCCGGGGAGGTCTTTCAGGTGCGTGAGCAGCCAGCCGAGCCGGTCGCGGGAGTCCGGCAGGCGCAGCACCCCCAGCCGGAGCGATTCGCGGCCCAGGGCCCCGCGGATGGTCAGCACGCCGGCGCCCAGTTGCTCCTCGATGTCGTGGACCACCCGGGAGTTGGCGGTGGCCGTGGTGGCCAGGACCGGAACGGTATCCGGTAGCTGGGTGATCAGGTCCGCGATGCGCCGGTAGTCGGGACGGAAATCGTGGCCCCAGTCCGAGATGCAGTGCGCCTCATCGATGACCAGGAGCCCGGTGCGGCGGATCAGCTCTGGGAGCTGGTTTTCACGGAACGAGGGGTTCGTGAGGCGCTCCGGGGAGACCAGCAGGACATCGACCTCATCCGCCGCGAGCTGTTCGCGGACGGTGTCCCAGTCCAGCTGGTTGGCGGAGTTGATGGCCACCGCCCGGACCCCGGCCCGGGCCGCGGCGGCCACCTGGTCACGCATGAGGGCCAGCAGCGGGGACACGATGAGGGTGGGCCCGGCGCCGCGGCGCCGGAGCAGCAGGGACGAGACGAAGTACACGGCCGACTTTCCCCAGCCGGTGCGCTGCACAACGAGGGCCCGCCGGCCGCCGTCGACAAGGGCCTCAATGGCTTCAAACTGGCCGTCATGGAACTCCGCCGCCGGGTGCCCGACCAGCTCGCGCAGCACTTCCTGGGCCTGTTCCCGCGTCCCGGGCACCCCGGCCGAACCGGCGGAACCGGCGCCTCCAGCGGGATCAGGGGACACGGAGAGGACTGCAGCGTTCTGGGTATTGGCCATTGCTTCAGTATCCCAGCCCGCTCCGGGAGCCACGAAGCCGGGGGCTTTGCTATGTGGACAATCACAGCGGATCCGCCGGGGGTCCGGGAGTCCGGGAGTCCGGGAGTCCGGGGGTCCGGGGGTCCGGATGACACCGCCGGTGTCCCTCCACAGCCCCGTTCGGCCGTCAACGTAAGATAAGACGCGTGACTATGGACCAGACAAAGACTTTTGACCTCTCGGCCTCCTTCAAGGCCTACGACGTGCGCGGCATTGTCGGCGAATCGATCACCGCGGAGATCGTCGAGGCTGTGGGTGCGGCATTCGTCGACGTCCTGCAGCTGGAGGGCAAGATGGTGCTTGTCGGCGGCGACATGCGCCCCTCCTCCCCCGAGTTCAGCAAGGCATTCGCCGGCGGCGCCGCCCGCCGCGGGGCCAACGTCCAGCTGCTTGACCTGATCTCTACCGATGAGCTGTACTACGCCTGCGGTGCGCTCAATGCGGCCGGTGCCACCTTCACCGCCAGCCACAACCCCGCCGAGTACAACGGCATCAAGATGGCCAAGGCCGGCGCCGAGCCGATCTCCTCCGAATCCGGGCTCAAGGAAATCCAGGCCCGCGCCGAGGAGTACCTCAACTCCGGTTCCATCCCCGCTGCCCCCGTGCGCGGCCTGATCGGCGTCCACGATGTCCTGAAGGGCTACTCCGAGTACCTGCGCGGCCTCGTGGACCTCCGCGGCTCCCGCCCGCTCAAGGTCGTCGTGGATGCCGGCAACGGCATGGCCGGCCTCACGACGCCGGCGGTGCTTGGCGACGCACTGCTGCCCAAGCTCCCCCTGGAGATCATTCCGCTGTACTTCGAGCTCGACGGGTCCTTCCCGAACCACCCCGCCAACCCGCTGGAGCCGGAGAACCTGCGTGACCTGCAGGCCGCCGTCGTCGAGCACGGGGCGGACATCGGGCTGGCGTTCGACGGCGACGCCGACCGTTGCTTCGTCATCGATGAAAAGGGCGAACCCGTCTCGCCGTCCGCGATCACGGGCATGGTCGCCCGCCGCGAGATTGCCCGTGCGCAGGGGCTCGGCGAGGCCAACCCGACCGTCATCCACAACCTGCTGACCTCCCGCGCCGTCCCCGAACTGGTGGAACGCGACGGCGGCCGGGCAGTGCGCACCCGTGTGGGCCACTCCTTCATCAAGGCCGTGATGGCCGCTGAGGGCGCCATCTTCGGCGGCGAACACTCCGCCCACTTCTATTTCCGTGACTTCTGGAACGCTGATACCGGCATGCTGGCCGCCATGCACGTGCTGGCGGCCCTCGGCGAGCAGGACGGCCCGCTGTCGGACCTCGGCCGCGAATACGAGCCGTATTTGTCCTCCGGCGAGATCAACTCGGAAATCGAAGACAAAGCCGGGGCCGTGGAACGCGTCCGGCACGATTTCCGCGACGAGGACGTCGAGGTGGATTACCTTGACGGCAGCACGTTCATCGCCACGGACGGCAGCTACTGGTTCAACCTGCGCCCCTCCAACACCGAGCCGTTCCTCCGCCTGAACGTCGAGGCCACGGACAAAGACACCATGGAGCGTGTCCGCGACCGCGTCCTGGCACTGGTCCGGGGCTAGGCCTGTGACGGAACTGCCGGCCGAAACCGCAACGGGGAGCGCAGCCGAGCCCGCCGCCGGGCCCGCGGAGGGGGCCTGGCGGGACAGCGTTCCGGAGGCCAGCGCCACCGATCTGGAAAACCTGCTGGGAACCGGCGTCGGGGCGGCCCAGGAGCAGCTTGAGCGCAACGGCGGGTTCCTGCCGTTCGCCCTCGTGGTCGAGAACGACGGCGAGGTGCGGCTGGTTGCCGTCACTCCCGCCGACGCGGCCGAGGGGACGGACGCGGACTTCGACGCAGACTCGATGATCGGCGACCTCACGGAGCTCCTGCGGCAGCACCGGGACGAGTTCCGCGCCGCCGCCATCGTGTGTGACATCACCTTGCTCGAGGAATCCTCGGACGCCATCCACGTCGCCGCTGAACACCGGGACGGATCGCTGTTCGCCGCGGTGCTGCCCTATGCCGCGAATCCCGCAACGCGCGAACTCGAATTTGGCGAGCTCTCCGCCGATACCAACGAGCCCGGCGTCTGGGTGGACTAGACCGCCAGTAAACTGGTGTTATGAAGATCAACGCCTTCGCGGATGTCAGCCTGCGCGCCATGATGGTGCTCGCGGCCGCTCCAGCCGGCGGACTCCTCACAACCCAGAGCATCGCAGACGCCGTCGCGACACCGTACAACCATGTCAGCAAGGCGATGGCAAAGCTGCGTGAGCTGGGAATGATCGACGTCGAGCGCGGCCGGCACGGTGGCTCCCGGCTCAGCAGCGCCGGCCGGGCTGCCACCGTGGGCCAACTCTTGCGCCAGCTGGACAACCGCATGGACCCGGCCGACTGTATCGCCGCCGACGGGCCCTGTCCGCTGATCAACGAGTGCCTCCTCCGCGGGGCCCTCTCCCGCGCCCGCGAGGCGTTCTACCGCGAACTGGACGACATCGTCGTCGCGTCCCTGCCGACCTCCCGGCAGATGGCGCCGGTGTTCCAGGCGATCGGCATGCGCCCCGGCCTCTGAGCCGGACCCCACGCGCCGCGGCCGCCGGCCGCCCGCCACGCCCGGGAACCGGCCGATTTGTGAATGTTTTCTACGCCATGTAGAACTGAGGTACAAATACTTGCATTTTAAATACAAGTATTTACCATCGGTCCGGCTGAAGACCCCGGGCCACTATCTCAGGAGACAACATGCTCTCGGACAAGTCCTTCCCCGTCATCGAGGCCACCCTCCCGCTGGTCGGATCCCGGATCGGTGAAATCACCCCCAAGTTCTACGCCCGCCTCTTCGCAGCCCACCCGGAACTGCTCGACGGGCTCTTCAGCCGCTCCAACCAGCGCAACGGCAACCAGCAGCAGGCCCTGGCCGGAAGCATCGCCGCTTTCGCCACCCACCTGGTGACCAACCCCGGCACCCTGCCGGAGACCGTGCTCGCCCGCATCGCCCACCGCCACACTTCCCTCGGCATCACCGAACCGCAGTACCAGGTGGTCTACGAGCACCTCTTCGCCGCCATCGCCGAGGACTTGGCCGAGGTCATCACCCCGGAAATCGCCGAAGCCTGGACCGAGGTCTACTGGCTCATGGCGGACGCCCTGATCAAGCTCGAAAAGGGCCTCTACGCCGCACAGGCCAACAGTGTGATGTGGAGCCCGTGGCGGGTCGCCGCCAAGACCGCCGCCGGCACCGGTTCCATGACCTTCACTCTGGAACCGGCCGACGACACCCCCATCACCCCCGCCCTCGCGGGACAATACGTGAGCGTCAAGGTCACCCTTCCGGACGGACTGCGCCAGGTCCGCCAGTACTCGCTGTCCGGCGACGCCGGCACGAGCCGCACCTTCACCACCAAGAAGGACGACGGCGGCGAGGTCTCCCCCGTCCTGCACAACAACGTCCAGGTGGGCGACATCCTCGAGATCTCCAACCCCTACGGTGAGATCACCCTCAAGGAGGGCGACGGCCCCGTCGTCCTGGCCTCCGCCGGCATCGGCTGCACACCGACCGCATCCATCCTGCGCTCCCTCGCGGACTCCGGCTCGGACCGCCAAGTCCTGGTCCTGCACGCGGAAAGCGACCTGGACAGCTGGGCGCTGCGCAGCCAGATGACGGACGACGTCGAACGCCTCGACGGCGCCGACCTCCAGCTCTGGCTCGAGCAGCCGGTCGCCGGAACCAAGGAGGGCTTCATGTCACTGCGCGAAGTCGACCTCCCGGCCAACGCCTCGCTCTACCTCTGCGGTCCGCTGCCGTTCATGAAGAGCATCCGCAACGAGGCCATCAATGCCGGCATCCCGGCCACCAAGATCCACTACGAGGTCTTCGGCCCGGACATCTGGCTCGCCAGCTAGTTCTCCCGGCCCGCCCGGTGGGCAGTTCAGGGCGCATGCGGGCCCGCCATCCGCCCTGAACTGCCCGCGAGGCGCCCCCTGGAGGAATGCGAAGGACACCGACGGCGGCCCCGCACCTTTCACAGCAAAGGTGCGGGGCCGCCGTCGTCGTGACGTGTGTCGCGGGAACGACCCCGCAAGGAGGGTCAGGCCGCGGACGGCACTCCGGTGATCGCGTGGCCGAAGCGCAGGAGGTTGCCCGGGTCGTAGCTGGACTTTGCGGCCCTCATCCGCTCGTAGACGGCGGGCGACCAGGCCCTCGCCCGGTCAGTTTCATCGCCGGGCTCGCCGTGGAAATTGACCAGCGTGTATCCCGTGGAGCGCGGAGCCATCTCAGTCAGGACCCCGCGGATCGAGGCGGCGACAGCCTTGGCCAACGGTGGCATCTTGAACCCGAGGAGGAACAGCAGGAACGCCGCGTCACGCCCGGACACCGCGTCCGGCAGTGCCCCTGCACGGGCCAGGGCCCCGCCGAGCGGGCGGATCTCGACCAGGAGCAGCGGACAGTCCGAGCCCTCACCGGTGAGCTTCAGCAGGTCCGCGGCGGCCTCCTCGCCGAGGTCTTTCAGGAGCGCCCCGCCGGCCGTGAACGGGAGCGGATCCGCCGGGTCCATGTGGATCTGGTCAACGTCGAGGTAGCTCATGGGCCCGGCCGTGTCCATCAACGGACTCGAGACCGCCCGCATCGGGGCAAGCAGTGCGTCGCCGTCCTCACGGGTACCCAGGAAGGCGAAGCGCAGGTGCACCACGAACTGGCCCCGCAGCGGCGCGGGGACGAAGTCCATCTCCGGAAGCCGGAGCAGGGAGATTGAGGGCGAGGCGTCGTCCGGCAGCGTGGGGAGCCACTCCCGGAATGCGGCCAGGATGTGGGCCGCATCCGCCCCGGGATAGATGATCCCGCCGCCGTAAAACTCACCCAGCGGAAAGAGGCTGAACTCGAGTTCGGTCACGATCCCGAAGTTGCCTTTGCCGCCCAGCATCAGCGCGAACAGCTCGGCTTCGGCCTCGGCGTCGATCCGGCGCAGCGCGCCGTCGGCGGTCACGACCTCCATGCTGCGGACATGGTCCGCCGCAAATCCATGGGCGCGACCCAGCACGGGCAGGCCGCCGCCGAGGGTGTAGCCAACCACGCCGACGTCGGTGCTGGAACCGTGCAGTCCGACCAGCCCGAGCGGCACACTTGCTTCGAGGACACTGCGCCACTTCACCCCGGCGCCGACTCGTGCGCTGCGTTCGACCGGATCGATCTGCAGTTCCTGCAGACGGCGCGTGTTGATTAGCAGGCCGCCCTCCACCACCGAGTCAGCGCCGTGCCCGGTGGACTGGACCGCCACCGGGAGCCTGCGTTCTGCCGCCCATTTCACCCCGGCTGCGACGTCCTGTGCGTTCTCGGCCCCCAGGACAACGTCGGGCCGGTGGACTGTGGCGGCGTTGAAGGCGCGCGTCTCGGCCTCGAACTCGGGGCTGTCCGGCAACGCGACCGGGCCGCTGACAGCCGTGTACAAGGCCTGGATGTCGTCGGTGACAAGCATGGTGGGCTCCTGTGTGCCCGCATGCTGCGAGCAGGTCGGGGGCACGGCGGCGCCCGCGTGGAATGATCCCAGCACCCTCTCCGGTCGGCGGACGGCCCGGCTGATGAATGCGTTGAGCCTAGAGTCCCCTCCGGCCGCAGTCCAGGGACCTAAGTCCCGGGGCCGTTTCCCCTGGAAAAATCCTGGACAGAACCACGACGGGGAAAGCACTTGGCTGCCCGCCCGGTGGGCAGATCAGGGCGGATGCGGGCCCACCAACCGCCCTGATCTGCCCGCGCGGCGCCCCGTGCCTGCCCGCGGGGCGCCCTGTTCTTGCCGTGCGGCGCCCCGCACGGGTTGGCGTGATCCAACGACGGCGGCCCCGCACCTTGGGAAAGGTGCGGGGCCGCCGTCGTTGTTAAGGCTGAGGACGCTAGTGGTCCGCCATGCGTTCCTTCAGGCCTTCGAGCTCGGAGCGCAGGGCCGCCGGGAGCGAATCGCCGAACTTGGCGTACCACTCCTCGATCGAAGCGAGCTCGGTATCCCACTCCTCGCGGTCCACGCGGACGGCGTCTTCCACGTGGGCGTGCGTCAGGTCCAGGCCGGTGAGGTCCAACGAATGGCCGGCCGGCACGAAGCCGATGGGTGTCTCGACGGCGTCCGCCTTGCCTTCGATGCGCTCGATCGCCCACTTGAGGACGCGAGCGTTGTCGCCGAAACCGGGCCAGGCGAAGTCGCCGTCGGCCGTGCGCCGGAACCAGTTGACCAGGAAGATGTGGGGCAGGCGTTCCGGATTGGCCTTGCCGGAGACGCTGATCCAGTGGTTCAGGTAGTCGCCCGCGTCGTAGCCAATGAACGGCAGCATGGCCATCGGGTCGCGCCGCAGCACGCCGACCTGGCCGGCAGCAGCCGCCGTTGTCTCGGAGGAGAGGGTGGAACCCATGAAGATGCCGTTGGTCCAGCTGCGGGCCTGGGTGACCAGGGGGACGGTGGTCTTCCGGCGGCCGCCGAAGAGGATCGCGGAGAGCTCCACGCCGTCGGGGCTGTAGTACTCCTCGGCCAGCATGTCGACCTGCGAGATCGGGGTGCAGAAACGGGAGTTCGGGTGGGCTGCGGGCTTGTCCGAAGCGGGCGTCCAGGAATTGCCCTGCCAGTCGGTCAGGTGCGCCGGAACCTCGTCTGTCATGCCCTCCCACCAGACGCCGCCGTCGTCCGTGAGGGCCACATTGGTGAAGATGCTGTGGCCCTTGGCAATGGCGCGCATGGCGTTGGGGTTGGTGCCCCAGCCGGTACCGGGGGCGACGCCGAACAGGCCGGCCTCCGGGTTGGTGGCGCGCAGTTCGCCTTCCTTGCCGATCCGCATCCAGGTGATGTCGTCACCGAGGGTTTCGACTTCCCAGCCCTCAATGGCCGGATCCAGCAGCGCGAGGTTGGTCTTGCCGCAGGCAGACGGGAAGGCGGCGGAGATGTAGTAGTTCTTCTTCTCCGGGGAGGTCAGCTTGAGGATGAGCATGTGCTCCGCGAGCCAGCCCTCGTCCCGGGCCATCACCGAGGCGATGCGCAGGGCGTAGCACTTCTTGCCCAGCAGGGCGTTGCCGCCGTAGCCGGAGCCGAAGGACCAGATGGAGCGCTCCTCGGGGAAGTGCACGATCCACTTGTCCGGGTTACAGGGCCAGACGACGTCGGCCTGGCCGGGGGCCAGCGGCGCGCCCAGGGAATGCAGCGCCGGAACGAAGAATGCATTCGTGGCGGTGATCTTGTCCAGGACCTCGGTGCCGATGGTGGCCATGATGCGCATGGAGGCGACAACGTAGGCGCTGTCGGTGATCTCCACGCCGAACTTGGGATCCTCGGCGTCAAGGTGGCCCATAACGAACGGGATGACGTACATGGTGCGGCCGCGCATGCAGCCGGTGAAGAGGCCGCGCAGCTTCTCCTTCATCTCCGCCGGAGCCATCCAGTTATTGGTGAAGCCTGCATCGCGTTCGTTCTCGGAGCAGATGAAGGTCTGCTCTTCGACGCGGGCCACATCGGCGGGGTCAGAGAATGCCGCGAAGGACTTGGGGAACAGCTTCTCGTTCAGGCGGGTCAGTGTGCCCGCGGCAACGAGCTCGTCCGTGAGCCGGGTGTTCTCTTCCTCGGAGCCGTCAACCCAGTGGATCCGGTCCGGCTGGGTCAGACCAGCTACCTCTTCGACCCATGCCAGCAGGCCGGCATGTGTGGTGGGTGCTTTTTCAAGCAACGGCAGTCGCGCCAGATCTCCCATTACGGTTCCCTTCCTCGGGTTCAGTCGTGTGTCCTAAATGTAGGGCTAGATCACCCCTCAAAATTGAGGCAAGATGTGGGATGTCCGGGGGCGCAGAAATCAAAAACCCCGGAAATTCAAGGAATCAACGGTACGACAAGGCCTCATTTTGTGACTAAGGTCACGTAGACCGGTCTAGTCGGCCAGATTACACCTGTTTCGATTTGTAACTATGGCCCCACCTCGCGTAAAGTAATTCGAGGTTCGGGGAGCGAGAAGTTCCAGGAACCGAAGATGCGCCCATAGCTCAGCTGGATAGAGCGTCTGTCTACGGAACAGAAGGTCAGGGGTTCGAATCCCTTTGGGCGCACAGAGAAAAGATCCGCACCGGTCCGCCGTGCGGATCTTTTTGTTTAACTCCCGGTCTTTGTTTTGCCTCGGCGCCGGTCCTTAGTTCAACGCCCGACGGCGGCGCCCGTGCTTGACGCCCGACGGCGGCACCCGCGCTTGACGCCTGACACCGGGACCGGCTTCCCGGTTCTACGCCCGACGCCGGGACCGGAAGCATGCGGCTACGGCGAGATGGCCTGGCTGATCCGGAGACGGATGCCGTCGAAGTGGGCGTTGAGCCGCCGGGCCGCGAGAACCCTGTCGCCGGTCGAGACGGCATCGTAGATCCCCCGGTGCATGGCCGCCGCCGCCAGGAGGTCGACCCCTCCCGCTCCGCCCAGCTCGACGTAGAGCCTCCGGTAAACCTGCCAGAAAACGTCCAGCAAACTGAGAAGCAGCTCGTTGTTGAGCGGTTCGAACAGCCGGCGGTGGAACTGGGCGTCCGCTTCGACGAAGGTTTCCCCCGCACCGGCCAGGGCCTCCATCCGGAGGACGGCTTCCTCGACCGCCATCAGGTGCTCCGGGGTCATCAGGTCCATGGCCCCCGCAATCAGCCCGGCCTCCAGCGACTGGCGGACATCCACGAGCTGCAGGGCCTCCTGCCCGTGGTGCCGCAGGGACAACCGGCCACGGAACGTGAGTCCATCGGTGAGGGCATCGAAATTGATGGGCGCCACGAACATGCCGAAGCCATGACGGATTTCAATCACACCCAGGGCCTGGAGCACCTTCAGGGATTCCCGCAGGGTGTTACGGCCAACGCCGAGCACGGCCGACAGCTCATGCTCGGTCGGCAGTGGATCCCCGGCCTCCAGCTCCCGCTCGAGGATCAGGTCCATGATGTCCGCCTGAAGCGCCCGCAGCCTTGCCTGCGCACTGAACCTCGCGTGTGGCAAGGCCCCGCCCGCACCCACGCTGTCTGCACCCACCCCGCCCGCACCAACGCTGCCTGCCGTCATCGCCCTGCCCTCCCCCAACTATGTTCCCCAGAGTAGCTGTGGTCCCACGTCCTGCAAAGGGTTCCCCGCGAGGCTGACCGGCGCGGCTCCGGGCGTAGGATCTTGCCATGACGGCACAGCTTGAACGGGAATTCGATGTCATCGTGATCGGCGCGGGCGCCGTGGGCGAAAATGTGGCGGACCGCGCGGTGCGCGGCGGGCTGACCGCAGTACTGATCGAGGCCGAACTGGTGGGCGGCGAGTGCTCCTACTGGGCCTGCATGCCCTCCAAGGCGCTGCTGCGCCCGGGCACCGCCCTCCACGGCGCACAGGCCGTGCCCGGCGCCGCAGAAGCCGTCACCCGGACCCTGGACGCTGCGGCGGTGCTTAAACGCCGCGACTACTTCACCTCGAACTGGCAGGACGACGGCCAGGCGAAGTGGGTCGCGGACACCGGGATAGATCTGATCCGCGGCCACGGCTGGATCACTGGCATCCGGAAAGTCGAGGTCGCGGGACTGGACGGCAACAGTTACGCGCTCTCGGCGCGGCACGCCGTTGTGGTGGCCACTGGATCCTCTCCAACGGCACCGCCCATCGACGGACTGGCCGACGTGGAGTACTGGACCACGAGGGAGGCGACCTCCGCGCGGGAGATCCCGGACCGGCTGGCGGTCCTGGGCGGCGGGGTGGCCGGCACCGAACTCGCCCAGGCCTTCGCCCGGCTGGGCGCCACGGTGACCCTGGTGGCGCGCCGCGGCCTGCTGGGCGCCTTCCCGGAGGAGGCGGCGAAGCTGGTCACCGCTGGGCTGCGTGCGGACGGCGTCGGTCTCCATCTCCACACCGGAACCACCAGCGTCCGCGAGAACGACGACGGCTCCCTCAGCCTCGAGTTGGAGGGCGGCACCACGGTGACGGCGGACAAACTCCTGGTCACCACCGGCCGGCATCCCGCGCTCGAAGGGATCGGGCTGGAGTCCGTCGGCCTCGCCCCGGAGGAGGGGAAGGAACTGCGGCTCAGCACCGACTCCACGGGCCTGGTTGCGGGCGGTACCGGGAACGACGTCGACCCGTGGCTGTACGCCGCCGGCGACGCCGCCGGGAATGTCATGCTGACCCACCAGGGCAAGTACGAGGCCCGCGCCACGGGCGATGCCATTGCCGCCCGGGCCAAGGGCGCGCTCAGCGGCCCGGCCGCCCCCTGGAGCCGCTACGCCCGGACCGCCAACGACCACGCCGTTCCCAACGTCGTGTTCACCGACCCGGAACTGGCCAACGTGGGCCGGACTGTGCGGCAGGCGGAACAGGACGGGCTCAGGGCGTCCTCCGTGGAACTGCCCATCCAGGTGGCCGGATCCTCACTGCACGCTGAACGGTACGAGGGCTGGGCCCAGCTCGTGGTCGACGAGGACCGGCAGGTGCTGCTGGGCGCCACTTTCGCCGGCCCCGATGTGGCCGAACTGCTGCACGCGGCCACCATCGCGATCGTCGGCGAAGTGCCGCTGGACCGGCTGTGGCACGCCGTGCCGTCCTATCCCACGATCAGCGAGGTCTGGCTCCGGCTGCTCGAGGAGTACGGCCTCTGAGCGGCCGAGGTGACATTTCGCGCCCATGTTTTTCACGAACATCGGCGCCAAGTCTCACCTCGGCGGGGAGTTCGCGCGGCGTGAGGGGCCACGCGGGCGGGAGGGGCCCGCGGCGCGGACAGAACTGGCGGCCCGTCATTCCGTAGCCGCTCTATTTGAACTGACCGGTCAGTTCAGTTAGCCTTGTCGTAGACATTCATCTGCGAAAGGCCCCCCTTGCTCCGCGTGCAACAGCTCTCCGTGAACGGCAGACGGGACGAGTTGCTGCCGGCCACCTCCCTGCACGTCCGGCGCGGCGAACTCCTGCTGGCCTGCGACAAACGCCAGACCCAGCGCACCGCCCTGGCCCTGGCCCTCAGCGGGCGCCTCAAGCCCTCCGCCGGCCACTTCGAATGGGACGGCGAAGAATGGGACGGAAGCGCCCGGATCAAGAGCCTGCGGCAGGCGAGCGCCGTGGTGGACTCCCCCGGGGTGAACGAGCCCGAGCAGCACCTCAGCGTCCGCGACCTCGTCACCGAGGACCTGGCTCTGATCCCCCGCCGCTACCGGGGTTCCCTGCTCAGCAAGCCCTGGCTCAAGGTCAACCGCTTCGAGGACATCGCCGGGCTGTGGACCGAGCAACTTCCGGCCGCCCGGCGGCTCGAACTGCTCACGGCTCTTGCCCTGACCAACCCGCACACGGACCTGCTCGTGGTGGACTCCCCGGACCGCCATGGCGATCCGGACGACTGGCTGCCGAGGCTTGAGGAACTGGCTTACGACGCCGGGCGTCCGCTCGCCGTCGTCGCCACCGTGATGAGCATCCCGGCCGGCTGGACCGGACCCACCGCAACGATCGGCAACGCGGCGTCCCCGGCCCCCGGCAAGCCTGCCCCCGAACGACTTCACGCGTCCAACACACTCGAAACTGAGGCAATGAAGTGACTGTGCTGCGGCTGGCCCGCTCCGAACTCAAGCGCATGACTGGCGGTCTGCTGCCCAAGCTCACCATCCTGGCGCTGACCATGGTGCCGCTGCTCTATGGCGCCGTGTACCTTTACGCCAACTGGGACCCCTACGGCAAGCTGAACCAGATCGACGCGGCACTCGTCGTCGAGGACACCGGCGCCACCTCCGCCGACGGCACCCGGCTCGAGGCCGGCCGGAAAGTCGCTGAGAGCCTCACGGATGGCCATGTCTTCAACTGGCAGACGGTCGCCGGGACCGAGGAAGCGGACCAGGGCGTGAGCACGGGCAAATACGCCTTCGCCCTGAAGATCCCCAAGGATTTCTCGGCGAACCTCGCCTCCCCCGGCAGCTTCGACGCCGCCAACCAGGCCATGCTCAACGTCACCACCAATGACGCGAACAATTACCTGCTGAGCACCATCGTCGACAAACTCACCACCGCCGTGCACACCACGGTGGCCACGGAGGTCGGCGAGGAAACCGCCAACCAGCTCCTCACCGGGTTCGGGACCATCCACTCCCAGATGCTCAAAGCTTCGGACGGCGCCGGCAAACTCGCCGACGGCGTCGCCAGCCTTCACGACGGGACGGCCACCCTCCACCAGGGCACGGGCGATCTCAGGAACGGCTCCGCCGAGCTCTATAACGGCCAGCTCAAGCTCCGGGACGGCGCCAACTCCCTGAACACCGGGGCAGCCCAGCTCAGCGGCGGACTGACCCAGCTCAAGGACAAAACCGCCACACTGCCTGCCGATACCCGGGCACTCGCGGACGGCGCCGCGCAGGTGGCAGCCGGGAACGCCGCCCTCAATTCCAAGGTGCAGGGCCTCGCCGGACAGCTGGCCGCCTCCGAACAGGCAGCCGCCCAGGCTCAGCGCAGCCGGGTCGTCGCCGCCAACAGCCGGCTCGTCGCTGCCGGTACCCTCACCCCGGCCCAGGCGGAGGCAATCCTGGCCGACTTCGACGCCCACCCTGCCGCGCCGGCATCCACCGGCCCGGCCGCCTCCCTCACGAGCGCGGCAGCGCAGATCCGGCAGCTGGCGGACGGCTCCGCCGCCGTCAGCTCGGGGGCGGCCAAGCTGGCCGGAGCCACCCCTGCCCTCGCCGGTGCCATCAGCCAGGCGTCCACCGGGGCGGACCAGCTGGCCGGCGGGGCCGCCACCCTCGCCGCCGGGCAGCAGAGTGCCCTCGACGGCGCCGCGAAACTCTCCGAGGGCGCGCAGAAACTCGACGACGGTGCGGCCCGGCTGGAAAGCGGTGCGGCATCGGCCTCCGACGGCGCCGGAACCCTAGCAACTGATCTCGCCAAGGGCGCCGGCCAGGTCCCCAACCCCGACGACACCCAGAAGGACAGCCTCGCCAAGGTGATGGCGGACCCGGTGGCCGTCAGCAACATCTCACAGGCCAAGGCAGGCTCCTACGGCGCAGGCCTGGCACCGTTCTTCCTCACCCTGGCCCTTTGGATCGGCGTCTTTATGCTGATCCAGGCGATGCGGCCCGTTACCCAACGGGCGCTGGCGTCGAACGCCCCTGCGTGGAAGATCGCCGTCGGCGGCTGGCTTCCGTTCCTGGCCGTCTCGGCCGTCCAGGCGAGCCTGCTCACCCTGGTGGTCGACGTGGGGCTGGGGCTCAATCCCGCCCATCCCTGGCTGATGTGGTTCCTCATGCTGGCCGCCGCCATGGCGTTCAGTGCGATCATCCAGGGCGTCGTCGCCTTGCTGGGATCCCCCGGCAAGCTCGTGGTGCTGATCCTGCTGGTCCTGCAGCTGGTGTCTTCGGGGGGCACCTTCCCGTGGCAGACAACGCCCCAGCCCCTCCACGTGGTGCACCAGCTCCTGCCGATGGGGTACGTGGTCAACGGCATGCGGCACCTGATCTACGGCGCGGACCTTGCCGTCATCCTGCCCACGATGCTGGGGCTGCTTGGCTACACTGTGCTGGGAACGGCCATGTCCACTCTGGCCGTCCGGAAGCACAAATACTGGACCCTGAAGACCCTGAAACCGGAGATCACCGTATGACCAGCCGCACGGACAGCAGCATGGCGTCTCCCGGCGACGCGGAGACGCCGGCCGGGGCAGCGAAGCGGCTCCGGCCGGCCCGCACCAACGCGACCAAACAGAAACTGTTCGAGGCCTCGATGGAACTGATCGGCGAGCGCGGGGTGGCCGGGGTGACGGTCGATGAGATCGCGGCGGCCGCCGGGGTGTCCAAGGGCACGGTCTATTACAACTTCGGCAGCAAGTCGGACCTGATCGCCCAACTGCTGCGCCACGGGGTGGACATCCTGCTGGCACGGCTGCTGAGCGTCCGGGACGACTCGGCCGACCCGCTCGCGGCAATGAACGAAATGATCGGCCAGGCCATGGATTTCATGGACGAGTACCCCTCCTTTGCCCGGCTCTGGGTCAGCGAGAACTGGCGGACTCCCAGCGAGTGGCAGGACACCTTCACGGAGCTCCGCGGCCTCCTGCTCGCCGTGGTCGGCGCGGCGATCGACGCGGTGGCCGCTGTCTACCCGGTTGATCCGGCCGTGTCGCGGGGCAGCCTCGAGACAGCCATTTTCGGGGCGTGCTTCGTAGTGGGCCTGGACCGGCAGACCTACAATCCGGAGCGGACCCGGGAGCAAAGTGTCACGGCGATTATGGCCTCCATGCGCGGCTACGTCGTGAAGTAGCCCCCGCTCGGGGATGATTATTCACATGGGCCACATGGGTAACAGCGGCAGGATTGCCATCGGAGCGTTCCTTGCCGCGCTGGCGCTGTTGGCGCTGACCGTCATCACCCTGCACGAAACAGTGTTCCTGTGGTTCCTGGCCGCCGCCGCGGCAGCCTACGTGGCGTGCGTCTCAGAGGTGGTCATCCGCCGGCGGCACCGCACCCTAGCCGCCAGCGGGATCGGGAGTATCCTGTTCATCGCCTTCAGCATCGCGTTCCTGCGGCAGTGGGGCCTGGCTTTCAACGCTGATCCGGACGCATTGTCGGCCCCGGTGGACGCCGAACATCCGGACCTGTATTTCTACCTCGCCGCAGCATGCGGCGCCGCCACGCTGCTGTTGCTGGTTGCCGGCACAGTCCTGCCGGGCCGGGGCAGGCGTCCGCGCGCCGGCCGCGCACTGCAGCGACGGCCGGCGGCCGGACGGCGCCCGGCACCCCGGGCGGCGGCCACCCGCCGCGCGCCGTCACGGACCGCCGCTCCGCGCCCGGTACCGAGGACCACTACCGGCAGGCCGGCAACGGCCCAGCCGGCCAGATCCCAGCCGGCGCAGTCTCAGTCGGCGCGCGGTTCCGCCCCGCGGGCGGGTTCCCCCAGGCTCAAACGGCCGGCGTCCTCCGGCGGGGCTCCGTCCGCTGCCAAATCCGCAGCGAAGTCCCCGGCACGTCCCGACGCTCGTACCTCCACCCGCCGCTGAGCCTGCGGCCGCGGTAGCGCCTGCTGAATACCCGGCCGCCGGGCAACCGGCTGCGGGTCCCTCCGCGGGTCCGGCCGCCGACGATTCCAAGGGCGCAGCACGGCCGTCGCCACCCCGGCGAGCAGCAGGAGTCCGCCGGCCACCTCGGCGGGGGTGGGCACCTCACCGAGGACGAGCCACGCCGCAGACATCCCCACCACAGGTACCAGCAGGGTAACTGGCACCACGGCCGAGGACGGGTACATCCCGAGCAGCCGGTTCCAGATCCCGTAGCCCACCAGGGAACCGAAAACGGCCGTATAGAGGGCGCTCAGCAGGGTAACGGGCTGGATGTCCAGCAGTTCCTGCGCCACCGCAGAAGGCCCGTCGACCAGCAGCGACAGTCCCAGCAGGGGCAGCGGAACCACCGCCCCGGACCACACCACCAGTCCCAGCCCGGACGCAGCCTTCGCCTTGCGGGCGACGATGTTGCCGGCGGCCCAGGACAGCGCCGCGGCGAGCACGATCATGAGCGGTAGCACCGGGGCGACCAGGCTGCGGCCGACCGCCACCACAGCGAGACCGGCCACGCCCAGCACAACTCCCGCGAGCTGCCGCCGGCTCGGCCGCTCGCCGAGCAAGCCCGCCGCCAGGAGCACCGTCAGCAGCACCTGCGCCTGCAGCACCAGCGACGCCAGGCCTGCGGGCATGCCAAGGGCCATGGCCAGATACAGGAGGCCGAACTGCCCGGCGCTCATCAGCAGCCCGACGCCGATGATCGCCTTCCAGCCCACGTCCGGCTTCCGGATGAAGAAGATGCAGGGAACCACCACGAGGGTAAACCGCATCGCCACGAACAACAGCGGCGGCATCTCCGCCCCGCCCGGGTGCAGGCCAAGGTCGATCGCGACGAAGTTGACGCCCCAGAGCACAGCGACGAGCAAGGCCAGGGCGGAGTGGCGGGGGGTCACCCTGCCACTATGCCAGTTCCGGACGTTCTCGGGCAGCCGGATACGTCCTGCGTGCCGGAGATTGGTGGAGTGCTAATGATCAGAGGTTGCGGGGATTGTCAGTGCGGGGCTCGTCTCCGCGGACCGGCTCCTGGGGAACTCGGTTGTTGGGAACCTCTTTGTTGGGAACCTGGCTGTTGGGACCCTGGCTGTTGGGACCCCGGCCGCTCTCCGGGCTTGGTGCCTGGTCCGCGGGGGCGGCGTTCCGGGCGCTGCGGTTCCGGCGCAGCTCTTCATGGCCTGCCGCTTCGCCGGGCGCCTGCTCCCCGTCGGTAGCCTTACGTTCGGTGGTGACGACGTCGGGGTCCAGTTCGTCCGCCTTCCGCAGCTGGTCCTGCGCCCCGGCACGAACATGCTCCGCTTCCCGCTGGCGATCGCGGGCTTCCTCCCGCAGGCGCTCGGCCTCGACTTCTGCCTGCTTCGCATCGGCCTCAGCCCGGGCAGCCTGCGCCTCGCGCTCCCTGGCACCAATCTCCTCGGTCCGGGCCTGTTCTCGCATTTCAACGGCCTTGTTGCGGTCCGCTTCGACCTTGCGCCTGCGGTTGAGCATGATTACCACGACGACAATTGCGAGCACGACAACGACGCCGATAATGATCCCTAAAAGCTGTCCTGAATCCACGATGATTCCGCCTTTTCTCCCGATCGCCAGTAGTCCACGAGTAGACAGCATCAGTAAACCGCAGAATCGCCTGCATGACTATGCATCCGGGACTGAGGCAGCCCGCAGCGCCGGGCGCTACTTGGCCCGGGGAACCTTGAAATGCGTGAGCCTGGCGTCCTGGCCGTCCAGTTCGGCCCAGGACTTCTCCGTCTCCATGACAGTCAGCGCGCTGGTGGGGTACCGCGTGGCGGCGTCCATGTAGGCATCATGGTTGGAATCGCGGGAGGCGAGGTGCATGGCGAGGTCCTGCACGCCGGGCATGTGCGAGATCACCATGAGGGTGGTCACGGTATCCGGGACGTGGTTGATGACCGTCAGCATCCGCGCCGCCGAGGCGGCGTAGAGCCCGTCCTCAAGTTTCGGCGTCGGAGCTTTGTCGCCGAGTTCGCTGCAGACCCACGTGCAGGTCTGCCGAGTGCGCAGCGAGCTGGAGCAAAGGATGAAATCGGGGACCACGCCATGCTTCAACAGCCATTTTCCGGCCTGCGGGGCATCGCGGTGGCCGCGCTCTTCAAGCGGGCGGTCGTGATCCGCGACCCCACCCGGCCAGTCCGACTTGGCATGCCGCATAAGCACCAGCCGTTTGATGTGATGCGCGCTCATGGACCAATCCTAGTGCGGCGGCTGATCCCGGGCGCGCATCCCACCAGCGTTTGCTCAGTCGTCAAGGACGAAGGTCACTTCCAGAACGACGTGCCAGGCCACGACGACGCCGTCGCTGATTTCAACCTTCTGTTCCTTCACCCACGCCCCGGTGACATTGCGCAGGGTTTTGTTGGCCCGGTCGACCCCCTCCTTGATGGCGGCATCGAACGAGGTCTTGGAGTTCGCGCTCAGGGTAGTAATCCGTGCAACAGACATTTCTTCCTCCCAATAGTCGGCTCAACGGTCCGAGACTACGCCGCACCCCCGAAGCGCAACAGGGCCCAACAGCGCGAAGGCCAAACCCGTCATCAGGTACGAGCAAGAGCGACGGAGAACAGGGGGAAAAGCAAAAGCGCCCGCCCCGGTTCAGGGACGGACGCTTGGCGTGGGCTGGAACCTAGATGGAGTATTCCGGAGCCGCCCAGACAACAACTTCCGGGTGCTCGTAGAAGCGGTAGCCCTGGCCGCGGACCGTACGCACGGTGTTGGCGAGGCGGCCCAGCTTGGAGCGCAGACGGCGGATGTGGACGTCGATGGTGCGCTCGTTGGGCACCTCTTCGGCATTCCGCCACAGTCCCTCAAGCAGCTCGTCACGGCCGACGGTGCGGGTGCCGTTCTCGACGAGGTAGTTGAGGAGCTCGAACTCCTTGAACGTAAGGTTCAGGGATTCGCCGTCGAGCGCCACCTCGCGGCGGGCAAGGTCAATCAGCACGCCGGCCGGACGGGGGTCCTGCGGCTGCTGCAGGCGGGCAGTCTCGGAACGCTGGCGTGCGCCGACCGTGGGGTCACCAAAGGTGGAACGGACGACGTCGAGCGCGGAGCCCGGCGCGCTGGCCGGGGCGACGGCGACTGCGGCGTAGCTCTCGGCGCCGGAAACCAGGGACTGGGCGTAGGCCCTGATTTCCTGGGCCAGCTTGGCAATGGAAGTGCCGGCGGCCGCCGCGGTTTCCTCGTCGATACCCATGTAGAGCACGAAGCCACGGGCAACGTTGTCGCTCGGGACGGGACGGACAGGGCTGCCGTTGCCCGGCGCAATCACGGGAGTCGGGGCCGTGGCCGGCGTGGGCGGAACAGCGCGGAGCTGTCCGTAGGAGTTCGGGTTGTAGCCCTGCGGCGCATAGCCCGGGGCGGGGAAGCTGTTGCCGGATCCGGCGGGGGCGAAGGAGGCGCGGCTGCCGAAACCCTGACGGATACCGGAGGCCTGGCCGGCCTTGCTGGCGTTACGGACGGAGATGTGGACGTATCCGGATGCAACTGACATGGATTGCTTACCTCAATGTGAATGGCCGTCATCGCGGCTCGAATGCTACTTTTCCCCGCAATGAAAACTGGGGAGGGGCGCCCGACGCTGGGCTGGGGGCGAATGCCTAGAAACCTTTGGGGTGTAAAAGTTAGGCGTACATTCGACAACAGCGCTTCTCGGTATCAGCGGGTGGGCTGATCCAAAAAACTGCGGCTGCAGGTGCTGTTGAGTTCTTGTTCACAATTGAAGTGTGCAACGTAACAATGAAAACTTGCAAGTAACAATGGACTCTGAAGTCCACGATGTGAGACGAACCGGGGAATTGTAGCGCAGATCACAATTCTGACGCGGCATCAGAACAACCACAGTTCCGACCGCCCGAGGCAGTCTTGGGGCCCTTAATCGAAGAATGTTCGCCCATGCCCATCATGTTCCTGAAATTATTCACTGTAACGGGAATCAACAAAACCGTTCGCCTACTTACCTTTAGATGTCCAGCGTTCCACAGAGTGGTCACCCGATCTTCGGGAAAACATGCCCTCACCACCGACTTTAAAGGATGCCCAGCTCGCTAGGCTGGGATTCACAGGTGCCGCACAGGATCCCCAAAGCCGCGCCTAACCGTCAGATCGGAGAGTTGTCCCATGGCCACCTCGCACTCCATGACCAACAATCTCCCCCAGCTCACCCACCCGGATGGCTCCCCCATCCGCGCCCTGGTCGTGGACGACGAACCCAGCCTCTCCGAGCTGATGAGCATGGGCCTGCGAATGGCGGGCTGGTCCGTCACCGTCGCCGCCGACGGCCCCGAAGCAGTGAAGCTTGCCAAGGAATTCCGCCCCGACGTGCTGGTGCTCGACGTGATGCTTCCCGGGTTCGACGGCGTTGAGCTGCTGGGCAGGATCCGCGCCTTCGCTCCGGAGGTGCCAGCCCTCTTCCTGACAGCCAAGGACGCCGTCCAGGACCGGATCACCGGGCTGGCCGCGGGCGGCGACGACTACGTGACCAAACCGTTCAGCATGGAGGAAGTGCTGCTGCGGCTGCACCGGCTGGTCCAGCGCTCCGGCGTGGCCGCCATGGACACCGCCGAACTCGTCGTCGGCGATCTCGTCCTGAACGTCGACACGCGGGAAGTGCGGCGCGCGGGCGAGGAACTCCACCTCACGGCGACCCAGTTCGAGCTGCTGCGCTACCTCATGGAGAACCCGAAACGGGTTGTCAGCAAAGCCCAGATCCTGGACCGGGTCTGGGACTACGACTTTGGCGGCCAGGCCAACATCGTGGAACTCTACATCTCCTACCTGCGCAAGAAGGTCGACGCCAACTACCCGCCCATGATCCACACGGTGCGCGGTGCCGGCTATGTCCTGAAACCGGCGGACTGATCCGTGGCTGAACGCCCCGCCAGGACCCGCCCCTCCGGGCTCCATTGGCGCAACCCGTCCACCTGGCACCTGCGCACCCGGCTGGTCCTCGTTACCATGGCCCTGCTCGTGGCGATCTGCGGTGCTGTCGGCGTCGTCAGCTATGCCTCGATGGACTCATTCCTGAGCAAGCAGCTCGACAACCAACTGGTGCAGGCCGCGGCCCGTGCCCGCGAATTTGGCCGCACCGGCGGCCGCGCCGATCCCCTTGACGCGCGGGGCCAGGGAATCGGCACCCTGAACGCGAGGATCGTGGACGATTCGGTCCGCAGCGCCGGTTTCCTCGCCGAGGACGCCACCCGCAAGTCCCTTACCACCGCCGACGACGAGATTCTCCTTAAACTCACCCCCCGGAACGGGTCCGTGGACAGGACCCTGTCCGCCGGAGCCTACCGGCTTGTCGCCGCCGAGACCCCCGACGGCGGAATGATCGTAACCGGGCTGCCGCTCGCCGAGAAGCAGAACACCCTTGCCTCCCTGGTCTGGACCATGATGCTCGTCTCCGCCGGCGGACTCGTTGTGATCGGTCTTGCCGGGACGGCACTGATCCGCCGGACCATGAAGCCACTCGACCAGCTCTCGGAGGTGGCTACACAGGTCTCCCGCCTGCCGCTCGACGCCGGGGAAGTGGGACTTGCCGTGCGGGTGCCGGACGCCGCAGCCCATCCGGGAACTGAGGTCGGCAGCGTGGGCCATGCCCTGAACCTGATGCTGGACAACGTCTCCAATGCGCTGGAAGCCCGGCAGAAGAGTGAGATGAAGGTCCGGCAGTTCGTGGCAGATGCCTCGCATGAGCTGCGCACCCCCCTGACTGCCATCCGCGGATACACCGAGCTGATGCGGATGACCGAACACTTCACGCCCGACGGGCAGAGGTCCCTCGCCCGCGTGCAGAGCCAGTCCGAACGGATGACCACCCTGGTGGAGGACCTGCTCCTGCTCGCCCGGCTGGACGAGGGCCAGCCCCTCAAGCTCAGCGAGGTGGACCTCACCCAACTGGCCATCGAGACGGTGAGCGACGAAAAAGTCATCGCCCCGGACCGGATCTGGCACCTGGAGCTCCCGGAAGAGCCAGTGGTGGTCCGCGGCGACGCGACCCAGCTCCACCAGGTGCTGGCCAACCTGCTCTCCAACGCGCGAAAGCACACCGGACCAGGCACCATGGTGGTGACCGGGGTGAGACGCGCGCCGGACGGGAGCGCCGTGATGACCGTAACGGACAACGGCCCAGGGATCGCCCCCGGGTTCGTGGACCGCGTCTTTGCGCGCTTCACGCGCGCCGACTCCTCCCGGAAGAATCCGGTGGCCAATACGACGCCGGCACCCGGGCAGACGCACCTTCACAGCCTTCCGGTTCACCCGCCCCGGACGCTTCCGGGCTCCCGGGCCGCCGATGCCGCCGCTGCCTCCATCACCAGCGCGTCCGCCGAAGGAACCAGCGGGCTGGGCCTGTCCATCGTGCAGTCAATTGTTGAGGCCCATGGCGGGACTGTCAGCGTCACATCGGTCCCTGGACGGACGGAGTTCACCGTGCGGTTGCCGGACGCTCCGCCTGCGGCTGAAGCCACGGGTGAGGCTAAAGCCGCGGTTGCGAAGAAAGACAGCCGGCCGCTGAAGGCGGCGCAAGACGCCACACCGTTGCCGTGATTCCTGTTACCAAAATGTGACTTAGCCACCCAAATCCTGTACGGTCTTTAGGTGCGGCCATCACTTGGGCCGCACATCCGGATGCACGCCAAACTCTGCCGCCTCCCGGATTCCGCTGGACCAGGCAGAGGCGGGGGACCCAGAGTTCCCGGGCATTTTGCATCTTTGCGCCCTTGGGGTGAAGCCGACACGTGAAATTCCGTGCGGCCGGATGACCTCATCCGAACCCGACAGCTAACTCCGCAGGCGTTGAGAGGCACTCATGACTGAATTCCAGGCACAATCACGCCCTGACGACGCTGAACAGACGACCCGCTCCAATCTGTCGCGCCACCGCGCTGAACCCGCCAAGCCCGCTTCAGCCCTGGCCCGGTTTGGCAACGGCCTCGGCGCAACCGGGCGCCGCGCGGCCGTCGTTGCCGCCGCGTGTGCGGTGATCGTGGGGGTCGGCGCGGCCGGCCACGCGTCCGAGACAGCCGCCCGCAATGCCAGTGCGGGCAGTTCCACAGAGGCAGCCGCCACGGCGGATCCGCTGACGCACCTCGATTTTGAACGCGTCCGGGTCGCTAACCAGGCCGTGATCCCCGCCGGTGTCGTCGCGGCCCAGTCAGCCGAGGTGAAGCCCGCCGAAGCACCCGCCCCTGCCCCCGTTCCGGCGCCCGAGCCGGCCCCGGCTCCCGCCCCGGCCCCTGCTCCCGCCCCGGCCCCTGCTCCCGCTCCCGTTGCCGTTGCCGTCGATGACCCTGCCGGCGCGCAGGCTTATGCCGCGGGCCAACTGGGCTCCTACGGCTGGGCGCCGGGCGAGATGCAGTGCCTGATGAAGCTCTGGACCAAGGAATCGGACTGGGAGACGACTGCCACCAATCCGAGCAGCGGCGCCTACGGCGTGGTCCAGTCCCTGCCGGCCGAGAAAATGGCCAGCGCGGGCGCGGACTACCGGACCAACTACCGCACCCAGATCAACTGGGGCCTGAAGTACGTCAAGGATCGCTACGGCTCACCGTGCGGCGCCCTGAACTTCCATCTGGCCCACAACTGGTACTAGACAGCCGGCGCGGCCTTCCCGACGGACCCGCGCCTAGCCGCTGGACCGGTTGGGGAGGTACTGCACCGCCCACTTGTTGCCGTCCGGGTCGGCGAAATAGACGAAATGCCCCCAGTCCTGGACGTCGACGTCGCTGACATCCACGCCGTTGCCCTTGAGCTGCTTGCGGGCGGCCTGGATGTCGCTGACCACAAGCTGCAGGCTGGGGGCGGTGCCCGGCGGGGCATCATTGAGGCCCTCGCCAATGGCGATCGAGCAGCCGGAGCCCGGCGGGGTCAGCTGGACGAAACGGATACCGTCCATGGGCCGCTCGTCGTAGTCGGCATTGAAGCCCACCTGGTTGACGTAGAAGTCCTTGGCGCGGTCCACGTCGGATACCGGGACAAACACGAGTTCAAGTTTCCAGTCCATGCGGCTCAGGGTAGTCCGGGACTGCCGTTACCGGAAGCGGAAATCCCAAGGTTGCGGCACCCGCCGCACCGGCGGTGCCAGGCAGGGCGGCTGGTTTAGCCGGCCACGCCGTAGAGCCGGTCGCCGGCGTCGCCCAGGCCCGGAACGATGTAGGACTTTTCGTTGAGCTTCTCGTCAATCGAGGCGAGCACGATCGTCACGTTGGCGTCGGCCAGCTCTTCCTCCAGCTTGGCCAGGCCTTCCGGGGCGGCGAGCAGGCAGATGCAGGTGACGTCGGAGGCGCCCCGCTTGAAGAGGAACTTAATGGCTTCGCGCAGCGTGCCGCCGGTGGCGAGCATGGGATCCAGGACGAAGATCTGACGGTCGGTGAGGTCCTCGGGGAGCCGCTCGGCGTACGTGATGATGTCCAGGGTCTCTTCATCGCGGGCCATGCCCAGGAAGCCGACCTCGGCCGTCGGGACCAGCTTGGTCATGCCCTCGAGCATGCCGAGTCCGGCGCGCAGAATCGGGACCACCAGCGGGGTGGGTTTGGTGAAGGCGGTGCCAATGGTGGTGCTGACCGGAGTCTCAATGGTCACCGGTTCGGTGCGTACTTCGCGGGTGGCCTCATACGCCAGGAGCGTGACAAGTTCTTCGGTGAGCTGGCGGAAGACCGGGGACGGGGTGTTTTTGTCCCGCAGAACGGTGAGCTTATGGGCGACCAGCGGGTGGTCCACAACGAGAGTGCGCATGGGTCAAAACTATCACCCGGCGGCCGGGGGCCGGCCCGCGGGACCGCGGGCCCCGACGTCGTCCGTGTCACCGTCAGCGTCGCCGTCAGCGGCGCTGCCGGTGGAGCCGTCGCTCAGGTGGGCGGGGTGGTCGAAAGTCGGTGCGGGTCCGGCGTGTTCGCGGTGCAGCAGGACATGGAAGAGCCGGTGGGCCAGTATGACGATTCCGACCCAGGCCAGCCCCAGCACCCATCCGATGATCACATCGGTCATCCAGTGGTGGCCCAGGTACACGCGGCTCATGCCCATTGCGAAGATGAAGATCGCCCCTGCCGCGATCAGGCTGATCCGGGCCATGGTGCGTTTGATCTGCAGGCAGGCGAGGTACACCACGAGTCCGATCACCACCGTGGTGTTCAGCGTGTGGCCGCTGGGGAAGGAGGGCGAGTTTTCGTAGGGCGGCACGGCGTCGGCGTGGTCCGGGCGGGACCGGCCGATCAGTTTCTTGCCCACGGCCGTCGCGGTGATGGACACGGCGGCAGCACCCCCGACGAGGATCAGCGGCCGCCAGGTCCGGCCGGCCCAGATGAGCCAGGCCGTGAGGATGCTGCCCAGGATGGGCATCCCGATCCCGCCCCCGATGTTGGTGAACCCCGTCACGAACGCGTCAAGGCCGGGGCTGCGGAGCTGTTCCATCATCCCGAGGGTGGGCTTGTCCAGGTTGGCCAGGCCGGCGTCGTCCACGACGTTGTCGTAGACCTCTGCACTGACCAGCGCCAGGACCAGGACCATCGCGCCGCCGATGAGCATGGTGACCCACAGGGCCGCGTACGGCACCACCCATTTGCCCCAGCGCTGTGTCAGCCAGCTCTCTATCCCGGTGTTCACGGTATCTCCCGAATGTTGTTGCCGGCAGCCGTGCTGCACAGCGTGCTTAGTACCGAAACTATCATTGAGCCATGACTTCCCCTGAGCCGCGCCATGCCGAATGGATGGGCCTTGCCCTCACCGAGGCGCGTGCCGCGCTGGACACGGCCGACGTGCCGATCGGCGCCGTCGTCATCGGTCCCGACGGCACCGTGCTCGGCACCGGGCGCAACGAACGGGAGGCCCTTGGGGACCCGACGGCGCACGCGGAGATGGTGGCCATCCGCGCGGCGGCCGCGCGGCTGCAGGAACCGGGCGGGGGCGGGAGTGCCGGCGACGGCTGGCGCCTGGCGGACTGCACGCTCGTGGTGACGCTGGAGCCCTGCGCCATGTGCGCGGGGGCCGTGGTGCTGGCCCGGATCCCCCGCGTGGTCTTCGGCGCCTGGGACGAGAAGGCCGGGGCCGCGGGCTCCGTGTTCGATGTCCTCCGCGAACGCCGGCTCAACCACTGGGTGGAAGTGTACGGCGGGGTCAGGGAGCAGGAATGCGCGGCGTTGCTGCGCGACTTTTTTGCCGGGCACCGCGGCGCCTGAGCCCTCGCCAACGCGATTCCCTGTACCGTTCCCCGTGCCTGAGGCGGGCGGGAGCGCTAGCTGCCGGCTGCCGGGCCCGCTGCGGCTGCCGCCAGGCCGTCAATCCGTTGTTGCCGGGTGGCCGGTGAGTCGAGGCCGAAGGCGCGGAAGTCGCCCAGGTCCTCGCGGATCCATTCCTCGACTTCGGCGATCCGCCGGGTCACGGCGGGCGTGGCTGCGTGGAACACCCAGGGAACGATCCGCTCCCTGCCGGGATCGTACTGCCACAGCCCGATGATCCGGCCCCGGTCGAAGATGGGATGGTCCGGGAGGTCCGCCTGCAGTGCCAGCGAGCCCAGAGCTTTCGTGTGCCGGTCCTCCTCGGCCAGCATGTCGGCGGCGTTGCGACGCAGCAGCGCGAGCGAGTCGGTTCCGGCGAGCAGCTGGATCTGCTCGCCGGCCGGCTCCCGGAACGCGGCGAGCCGTTCGACGTCGTCGGGCAGCATCCAGAGCGTCTCCCCGGCGGCGGTGGGAACCTCCACGGCGCCGGCCGCGGCCAGCGATGCCTTGCTCTGGGCCACGGTGAAGGCGGTGAACCACTGCGACTGTTTGAAGGTGGCGCCTCCGGTCCAGCCAAGGTAGCGGCGGACCAGCTCGGTGCGGGCCTCGTCGTCGTCGAGCGGGCTCGGCGGCAGGTCCCACAGTTCGTAGGCGTAGCGCTGCTGGTCCAGCCGGCCGTTGGCCGGGACCCGGCGGATCCGGCCTTGGGACTGCAGGATGCCGAGGGCCGTGGGCAGAGTGGTGGTGGCGCCTTTTTTCTTGCCTTCCTCGCCGAGGTTCCGCACGGATTCGCCGAGTTCCTCCTTGAGCTGCCGCGGGTCCATCGGGACGGCGGCTTCGGCGAGTGTGTGCAGCACCTGCTCCTCGAGCAGGGTGATTTCGCCGCGGTCCACGCCGAGCCTGCCGACCACTTTGACGGCCGCCTCGGCGGCGTCCCGCCCGAGCCGCAGTGCCCAGGCGAAGTCGTCCCGGCCCAGGACGTAGGTGCAGCCCCGCGCGGTCGGGAGTTCGAGGATCCGGCGCGCATCGACGTCGGCGTCCACCTGGGTGCGGCGGATGCCGGCGCGGGCGAAGAGCGTGAGGTAGGGGTTGGCGCCGCCCACGGAGCGCGCCCAGCCCGCCCGGGCGAACACCTGTTCCGGGGTGCAGCCGGCCAGCGAGCCGTCCAGGCCCTGTTTGTGCCAGGCCCAGGCGCGGAGCCGCTCCCGGGTCAGGGTCCGGGCCGGCGGCGCGTTCGCCGTCAGGGGCTGCGTGGTCAGGGGCTCGGGTGTCATGGGGTCATTGTCCACCAGCCGGCGCGGCAGGGGAATCTTCCCCGGCAGGCTTTTCCGGCGCGGCATCCGGCTGCTGCGCAGCGGAAGAGTCCGGGTCCAGGGCTGCCAGCACGGTCCGGGCCGTGGCGTCCCAGCCCGGCAGACGCTCCCGGGCGTCAACCGCGGCGGCCCGCCAGCGGGTGCGGAGCCCGGGTTCGCTCAGCCAGCGCCGCAGCACCTCCGTGAGGGGTGCCGGGTCCGTGCCAAGGGCGACGGCGGTGCCCGGCAAGGCTGGGGCGCGTTCCGTCGCCGACGTTGGGGCGGGGTTCGCTGCAGGGCTTATCGCATGAGGCGAGCCGGGCGCCGGCGCGGGGGTGCCGGCTGTGAGTGCTTCGACGGCGCCGGTGCCGGCCCGGACGACCACGGGCACGCCCCGCGCTATCGACTCCGTGACCACGAGCCCGTATGTCTCGGCCTGCGAGATGAGCAGGCTGAGGTCGGCCGCGGCCCATTCCCTCTCCAGGGCGGGCCCCCGCAGTTCCCCCGGTATCCGGATGCGGTTCTGCAGCCCCAGCCGCTTTACCGTGTCCCGGAGGATCGCGGCGTAGTGGGGATCGGCGGTGTCGGAGCCCACCAGGGAGGCGGTCCACGGTATGTCCGGCAGGGCCGACAGTGCGGCGAGCAGCAGGGCCTGGTCCTTGTTCGGCAGCAGGGCGGCCACGGCCAGGAAATGCGGCGGCTCCGACCCGGTGGCCAGTGCGGCGCTGTCGGTACCGGGCAGGGCAACCCGGACGCCGTCCAGCCCGTGCCGGGCCCGGATGCCGGCTGCGGCCGAGCCGCTGGCGCAGATCACCCCGGCCGCCGCCTGCAGTGCCCGGCGTTCCTGCCCGGCCTCGTCATGCCCGGCGTCGTCCAGCGGCATGTGCAACAGGATCCAGGCAGCCCGGCCCGCGGCCGCGGCGGCTTCCAGTTCATCGGGTGCCCCGCACGCGAGGAGCCCGTCGACGAGGGTGACCGTGCGCCCCGCGCCGGCGACCTTGCCGCCGGCGTCGGTGCGGTCGCCGCCGGCATCGAGACCGGCGGGGCCGTCGCGTTCTACGCCGTCACACAGGAGGGCGGCCAGACGCTGCCGGTCCGCTGCGCTGCCCACCGGCCAGCCGCCGTCGAGCGGGCAGATCTCCACTTCAACTCCCAGCGCGGCAAGCTCCCGGGCGAGGGCCGCGTTGTAGACGTTGCCGCCCGAGTTGTGGCGCACGTTTCCGGGCACCACAAGGCGGACTCGGAGGCCGTCCTGCTGCACGCTGTTTCCGGTTGGCACCGAGGTCCTAGCTGGCCTCAAAGTCGAGCGAGTAGCTGGCCCAGGCGTCGGGGGTTTCGCGCAGGGTGACCTCCAGTCCGGCCAGCTCACGCCCGTCCGCGCCGGGACGGATCTGCGCTGCCACGGCGTCGGCGACGTACTGGGCCAGGGCCTCCGTGGTGCTGAGCCTGCCGGCAAAGTCCGGGTGCTCGTCCAGGTTCTTATAGTTCAGGCCTGCGAGGATTGCATCCAGCACCTCGCCGGCCTCGCCGATGTCCAGCACGATCGAGTCCTCGTTCAGGCTCCGGCGGCGAAAGGTCACCTCCGTGACGAAGGTGGCGCCGTGCATGCCCTGGGCGGGGCCGAAGGCGGGGCGCGGGAGGCTGTGGGCGATCATGAAGTTGCGGCGGACGGTCAGGCTGAACACGGATTTACCTCGTGGCTTCTGTGGGGGTTGATGCGGTGGCGGGGTCTTTACGGTCCGGTACTTTGCCGGCCGAGTCGTCACGGGCGGAGTCGTCGCCGGCGGGGTATTCGATGACGTGGCAGAGCGCGTCCAGTGCGCCGTCGGAGAGCCGCTGGACGACGTCGGGCAGCTCGGTGAGTGTGGACGATCCGGTGAGGAACGCGTCGAACCCGGGATCGCTCAGCAGCGAGACGGCGAGACGGAGCCGGTCGGCGTTGGTGCGGCGGTGGCGGCGCGCGCGGGCCACGACGCCGACCTGGCTGGCGCGGATGGACAGCCGGCGCGCGTGGAAATCCTCGCCGAGCGGCACGGTGACTTTGCGGTCGGCGTACCAGGACATTTCGATGACGTCGCCGTCGTCGCCCGCGAGCTGCAGTGCCCGTTCAAGGCCTGCCTCCGACGCGGAGCAGTGGATCACGATGTCGCAGTCCCCCAGGGCGTCGTCGGGGTGGCTGAACTCGACGCCGAGCGTTTCGGCGAACACCCGCTTGGCCGGGTCGACGTCGACCAGCTGCAGCCGTCCGAGCGGGAAGGTGGCCAGGAGCTTGGCCACCATGCCGCCGACGAGGCCGCCGCCGATTACGGCGACGCGGTCGCCGAGGCGGGGCCCGGCCTCCCATATCCCGTTGATCGCGGTCTCGACGGTGCCAGTCAGGACGGCGCGGCGGGCGGGGACATCATCCGGAACCACGGTGAGTGATTCCACCGCGACGACGTAGCGGTCCTGGTGCGGGTACAGGCAGAAGACCGTCTTCCCCAGCCAGTCGGCCGGGCCGTCCTCGACCACGCCGACGGAGAGGTAGCCGAATTTCACCGGGGACGGGAAGGAGCCCTCCTGGTTCGGGGCGGCCATCTCCTCCGCCACGCATTCGGGCACGCGGGCGTTGTGCACGACCAGTTCGGTGCCTTTGCTGATGCCCGAAAAAAGGGTGCGGACCAGCGCTTCGCCGGGGCCCGGGGCGGGCAGGTCCTCGCGCCGGAGCTCCCCTTTCTCGGGGCCGACGGTCCAGTAGGCGGTGGCCGTGGTGTGGTGTGCTATTGGGGGTGTCTGCTTCTTCGGGTTGCTCATCTTCCTTACGAATCTAGTCCCCTGCCGATTCGCGGGGAAGTACGGCCGGTCCGGGCGCGCCGCGGGTGGGCGGTGGTACGCCGTCTCGCGGGGAGCCGTCTGCCGGTTCAGGCGGCGGCAACTGCGGCGTGTTGTGGCCCCGTTTTGTGGATGAGCGCTTTGCTCCGGTAACCTATTCAGGTTGGTGACGTGTCCGAGCGGCCGAAGGTGCAACACTCGAAATGTTGTTTGGTGAAAGCCAACGTGGGTTCAAATCCCACCGTCACCGCGAATGAGAAAGGCCCTACTTCCCTTGTAAACAAAGGAAAGTAGGGCCTTTTGCTTAGTCTGAAAGGTACTCGTTGGCAAAGAATTGGAAGAACCCTTCTACGGCTTGCTCGCACAGCCGCCAACTTTGCGCTTCAGCCCAGGGCCTGAGTGCTGTCACGGCCACATGACCACCCGTCACTGACCAACGACAGCAAGCTCAAAGACTTCGCATTCTCAAACTTCCAGAAGCGGTTCGACGCAGGCACGCTTCAAGATCCCCATCAGCCAGGACCCAACGGGGCCGCTGATCGACCGGCAGTCTGACTGGAAACGGCGATCGGGACTAACGTTGACCGATGATTGAAGCGCGCCAACTTAGTGAGAGCGTCAGCATGCGTGTACTACATCTGGGCGATGCGGCAGCACTTACCGCCGCATATGTCCGCAACCGTGCGCACCTCTCACTCTGGGAGCCAATACGGTCCGAGGAGTTTTACACCGAAATCTGGCAGACCGCCGACATTGCCAACCGCCTCGTTGCGCATGAAGCCGGCGAGGGGCACCCCTTCGGCCTGTTTGCAGGCGATACACTCGTCGGTCGATTCAACTTGGCCTGCATTGTCCGCGGCCCCTTCCAGAACGCGGGGCTGGGCTACTGGGTGGATAGCAAGTTTGCAGGCCGTGGGCTGGCGTCCGCTGCGGTCAAGGTGATAATCGAAATGGCACGCGCCGAACTCGGACTACACCGCATCGAGGCGAGCACTCTCCTGCACAACGTTGGCTCGCAGCGGGTCCTACAGAAGGCCGGGTTCCAGCAGATCGGTATGGCACCGCCATACCTGCAGATTGCCGGAAAATGGCAAGACCACAACCTTTACCAGGTAGTCCTTCACGACTAGATGGTCAGTCGTAGGGATCAAGCAGCGCCGAAAGGGCGGAACAAAGAACTGTGGATTACAACAACTTCGAGCTGGTCGCGTTCTGGGTGCTGTCGCTTGCCCCGGGCGTTCTCCTGACGACTGCGGGAATTCTCGCCCACAAGAGGTTGTCCACAGCGTGGGTGCCTCGGTACCTGATCCTCGGCATCCTTGGGTGCTTCATCTACGCGGCGTTTGCCGGTCTCGTGATCAGGGGTCTGTTTCCGCCTCCCTACGTCCCCGGCCTGTCAGAAGGTCAGGGACTGGACCTTCGGGGAATCGGCTTGATAGCTGGATCGTGGATAGGTGCCCTCGCCGGCGTTGCTTTCGCGCTGATGACCGTAGCGGGCTCGTCGATTGCGCGGCGGCTCAAGGCCGCTGGGAGTTTGTCCCCGCGAAGAGACATCAGGAGCCATCGCGGCGCGTAGGCGTTCTGCTCCCGATTCTGAGGGGGTGCTGATATACCGGCGGGGCATCCCCCGGCGAAGATCACCGCCGGCGCCGCAGGGGATTATGCAACTTCCGGTAGCACCTTGCCATCGCAGCAAGGCAGGATCCCGGCACCAGGGCTGAGCATCAGGAGGCACAGCCTGCCACACCGATGCTGCCGGACGCAGGAACCTCGAGGACGTCCTTGTGCTCGGTTGAGTCATGCCCGCGGCGGGTCGAAGCCGCGCATCACGATGAGCGGGAATCCTCGAACTCGGAGGTTTCAGTGCTCGGACCTAGATGGGGTTACGCGGACACGGGGTCCGGCGAGGAGGGCTCACCGCGGATGGAACTGAAGGTGGCGGCCATGATGCCGGCGACGATGGCGAGGAGGCCCGGCGGAAGAATTGCGGCCACGATCAGGTTTCCGCCGTTCCCCGAGGCGATCGCCAGTCCGACGGCGACGGCTGTGAGCACAACGGCCGCGGACCAGTACGTACGCCAGACCACCCGGATCATTCGTGCCCGCCCGGCGTTCTTCGCGTTCCATTCACGCCGCACCCGTTGTACCTCGTCGGTGTGGGACTCGAGGCGTTCCCGGAAGGACACGATCGCGGCGTCGGCATCCGTGGCGGTCATGAACTCGCCGAGGAGCCTGCGCACACGGACGAGCACCGCCTCCGCGTCGATCGTGTCGTTTACGCTCTCATCGAATCCGATGACGAGGGCGTCGATGAACGCCTCGACGTCGTCGTCCGTCCTCGGGGCTTCGCCGTCGAACTCGCCATCCCAGAGTTCACGGGCGCGTTGGGCAGCGACCGCGGCGGCGGGGTACAGGTGGGATCGCATCGCTCTCGTCAGAGAGTCGACCGTCAAATTGTTCATGAGGGCCATGGACTCATTGTGCACCCCCGCCCTCGCGCATCTCGCCACGGCGGCGCTGCGTTGGACAGTGTGGCTGCCGACGTACCTACAACAACTGGCGGCCACCCCGTCGTCGGGGTGGCCGCCAGTTTCAGTGCGCTGCGGGTGTTAGTGCTCCGCTTCTGCGGCAGCCTTCTTGGCGTTCTTCTCGGCGTCCTTCTCGGCGCGCAGAGCCTCCGTGTCGTGCTGTTCCTCGGCTTTTTCCTGGTGGATGACCTCTGCGAAGAGCTTCTCCATCTCCTTGGCCACGCCGGCGGCTGAGGCCGGGTTCTGGCCGGTCACCAGCCGCTCGTCAACGACGACCTTCTCCTCAAAGACGTCAGCGAAGACGTGGGTGGCGCCCTGTTCCTCAAGCCGGTCTGCCAGGAAGAACGGGATGACCTTGTCCTTCCCTGCGGCAACTTCCTCGTCGTTGGTGAAGGCGGCCACCTTCCGGCCCTCGACGAGGCGGAACCCGTTCTCCAATTCCACGTTCAGCAGGCCGGCCGGTCCATGGCAGACCGCCCCTACCAGGCCGCCGGCGTTGTAGACGCTGGCCACGAGGTTCTGCAAGCCTGTGCTGTCCGGGAAGTCCCACATGGTGCCGTGGCCGCCCACAAGGAAGACGGCGTCGTACTGTTCGGGATCAACGACGTCGACGCGGGCAGTGTTGTAGAGGCCGGCGCGCGTGGTCTCGTCCTCCGTGAAGGCGACCTGGATGGGATCTTCCGTGTCCACCTCGTCGCGCGGGGGCTGGCCGCCCTGGATGGACGCAAAGTCGACGAAATGCCCGGAGTCCTTGAAGACCTTCCAGGGATGTGCAGCTTCGGCCACGTTGTAGCCGGTCTTCTCTCCAGTGTCGCCGATCTCGGAAACGCTGGTCAGTACCATGAGGATTTTCTTCATGAAGTGTTCCTTTCGTCTAACTTCCACCCTACGCCAGCCCTATTCGGCCCTTCCGTCCCGGGCATGGCCACCCTAAGCTTTCAATCCGGGGCAGCCGCCCCTAATCAACAACGGGGGTAAAATGCCAGATGCATGGACGTGCGACCACTGCGGCGCCAGGACATTCAACCGAGAGGTGGAATCCACCTCCCTGGGTGATCGGGCGAAGCAATTTGTAACAGTCCCGGCCAGGTGCAGCGACTCCCAGTGTCCCAACAGCGATCCTCACCAGCACGGCTTGGAATGGTGCAGCCCGGCTTAAGCGTCGGCCATCCGCCAGTCGCCCGGGGCTGAGCCCGGATAGTCCGGCAAGCTGGCTCCATCGTCTTGAGACCATGGAGCCAGCCTTTGCGGAATCCGACTCGATCGGAACACCGATATGGTCTCTCCCCAAAAGATGCCCGGGCCAGATCCCAACGTCACGCTAAACGGCTTGGTGTTGGCTAGCAATAGGCTTCAATTTGACTTGAAAGTTCGGCGTAATTGTGACCAGTCCGCTTCCAGATTCCCTCGACTGTGCGCATTTCAGGGGATTCCTAACCGGCGGGACTCACCACGTCCTCCAGCACCGACCGGTCAAAGAAGCGGATCTCTCCGGTTTCCGGAAAAAACACCGGAACCACAGACGTGCTGGGGTCCTTCGAGGTTTCATAGATTTCCGGCGCACCCCCGTGCCTGCGGGCAATGGTTCCGATCAGGTCCGTACCGCGGACCTTGACGGTCCGGTATTTGTAGCTCATTCGGGCTCCTTTAGTGACGTGGGACACAGCCTACTCCTCACGGTCCAGCCCGGACCGGACGCACGGCAAGTGCGTCATGGAAGAACGAGCGGCCTGCACTGGTGCACAATGCGTTCATGACCAATGACGCTCCCCGCCCGGTCTACTTCCTTTCGGACAGTACGGGCATCACCGCAGAAACGCTCGGCAACACCCTGCTGACGCAGTTCCCCGCGAACGAATTTGACCGCATCACGATCCCCTTCATCACCACCGTCGACCAGGCACGGGCGGTCGTTAAGGTGATCGACAGTCTTGCGGCCACCGGTCTGCAGCCGATCGTCTTTTCCACGGCTGTGGGCAGCGACATCCGCCAGACGCTGGGCACCTGCAAGGGCATCATCGTGGACCTCATCGGGACCCACGTCGGCGTGCTGGAGAGCGCCCTGGGCACGCCGGCCAGCGGGGAACCGGGGCGGGCACATGGCCTGGGCAACGCCGCCCGCTACCAGTCCCGGATGGCCGCCGTCGAATACGCCATGGAGCACGACGACGGCCAGAGCCTCCGTGCGCTCGAAAAGGCCCAGGTGATCCTGGTGGCTCCGTCCCGATGCGGCAAGACGCCCACCACCATGTATCTGGCCCTGCAGCACGGCATCTTCGCCGCCAACTTCCCGCTCGTCGACGAGGATTTTGAACGGGAGGGACTCCCCAAACCGCTGCGGCCGTTCGTTTCGAAGTGTTTCGGCCTCACCACCAATCCCCTGCGCCTGAGCCAGGTCCGCACCGAACGCCGCCGGGGCTCGCCCTACGCGTCGCTGCGGCAGTGCGGCTTCGAGCTGCGCAGCGCCGAGCGGCTGTACGTGTCCCACGGGATCCCGTACCTCAACTCGGCCAGCGTCTCCGTGGAAGAAATGGCCGCCACGATCCTGCAACGGATGAACCTCAAGCACTGAGGCGCCTCGTTCACAAGTGTTGCGTGGACCACATCATGTGGAAACACCGGCGTAGACCTGTCAGTGTGGACAGGACTCGCGCCCATTAACCGGCGAACGCCCCGCGCGGGGCGGTTATTCCGCATGCCACCATCTGCAAAGGAGCAGCAAACATGACGACAGACATCCTGTGGTTCTCAGAACTCGGCCTCAAGGATCTGGATCGGGTGGGCGGTAAGAACGCCTCCCTTGGCGAGATGGTGCAGAATTTGACGTCTGCCGGCGTCCAGGTTCCGGACGGCTTCGCCACGACAGCAGACGCCTACCGCAGCTTCCTGGCCGACTCCGGCCTGGACCAGAGAATTGCCGACCGGCTGGTCGGCCTGGACACCGATGACGTGACCGCCCTGGCCGCTGCGGGCCAGGAGATCCGCAAGCTGATGCGCGAGACGCCCTTCCTGCCGGATTTCGAGGCGCAGATCCGCGCCTCGTACCAGAAGCTGGTGGAAAAGCACGGCGGCTCCGAGGACCTCTCCTGGGCCGTCCGCTCCAGCGCGACCGCGGAAGACCTTCCCGATGCTTCCTTCGCCGGACAGCAGGAGACCTTCCTGAACGTCCGCGGCATCGAGAACATCCTCGTGGCCATCAAGGATGTCTTCGCGTCCCTCTACAACGACCGGGCCATCGCCTACCGCGTGCACCACAAGTTCGAGCACGCCGAGGTCGCACTCTCGGCGGGCGTCCAGCGCATGGTCCGTTCCGACGTCGGCGCCTCAGGCGTGATGTTCACGATGGACACGGAATCCGGCTTCCAGAACGCCGTCTTCGTCACTTCCTCCTACGGCCTCGGCGAGGCCGTCGTCCAGGGCGCCGTCAACCCGGATGAGTTCTACGTCTACAAGCCGGCGCTCGAGGCCGGCCGTCCGGCCATCCTCAAGCGCGGACTGGGCGAGAAGGCCCTCCAGATGACGTACACGAGCAACCGCGAAATCGGCCACACGATTGACTTCGTCCCCGTTGAGGCTTCGCTGCGGAACCGCTTCAGCCTCACCGACGACGACGTCGAGCAGCTGGCCCGGCACGCCGTCGCCATCGAAAACCACTACGGACGCCCGATGGACATTGAGTGGGGCAAGGACGGGATCGACGGCGGCCTGTACATTCTGCAGGCCCGCCCCGAGACCGTGCAGTCCCGCCGAACCTCCGGCAGCCTCAGCCGTTTCCGCCTGAACGGCACCAGCCGGGTGCTCGTCGAAGGCCGCGCGATCGGCCAGCGCATCGGCGCCGGCAGCGTCCGCATCCTCACCGCGATCGACCAGATGGCCGCCTTCAAGACCGGCGACGTCCTCGTCGCGGACATGACAGACCCGGACTGGGAACCGATCATGAAGCGTGCCTCCGCCATCGTGACCAACCGCGGCGGACGCACCTGCCACGCGGCCATCATCGCCCGCGAACTGGGGATTCCCGCCGTCGTCGGCACCGGCGACGCCACGGATGTCCTCTCCGACGGACTCGAGGTGACCGTGTCCTGCGCCGACGGCGAGACCGGCGTCATCTACGAAGGACTCATCGACTTCAGCGTCGAGGAAACCGAGATCACCCAGCTGCCCGAGGCCCCGGTCAAGGTCATGATGAACGTCGGCACGCCCGAGCAGGCCTTCACCTTCGCCCAGCTGCCCAACCACGGCGTGGGCCTGGCCCGGCTGGAATTCATCATCAACCGCCAGATCGGCATCCACCCCAAGGCGCTGCTGAACCTGGACGACCAGCCCGCGGAGGTCAAAGCGGAAATCCGCGAGCGGATCGCCGCCTATGACGGCCCGCGCGACTACTACATCAAGCGCCTGGCCGAAGGGGTGGCGACCATCGCCGCCGCGTTCGCGCCGGAACCGGTGATCGTGCGGATGTCCGACTTCAAGTCCAACGAGTACGCCAACCTCATCGGCGGACCCGCCTACGAGCCGCACGAAGAGAACCCGATGATCGGCTTCCGCGGCGCCTCGCGGTACCTGGAGCCGTCCTTCCGTGACTGCTTCGATCTGGAGTGCGAGGCCCTGTCCTTCGTCCGCAACGAGATGGGCCTGACCAACGTCAAGCTCATGATCCCGTTCGTGCGGACCGTGGACGAGGCCAGCGGCGTCATCGACCTGCTTGCGGAAAACGGCCTGCGCCGCGGCGAAAACGGCCTCGAGGTCATCATGATGTGCGAGCTGCCGTCCAACGCGCTGCTGGCCGACGAGTTCCTGGATTACTTCGACGGATTCTCTATCGGCTCCAACGACATGACCCAGCTGACCCTGGGCCTGGACCGCGACTCCGCCATCGTCGCCGGCAGCTTCGACGAGCGAAACCTCGCCGTCAAGAAGCTCCTGAGCATGGCAATCAAGGCGTGCAAGGCGCGCGGCAAGTACGTGGGCATCTGCGGCCAGGGTCCCAGCGACCACCCGGACTTCGCCGAGTGGCTGGTCGACGAAGGCATCGATTCCGTCTCGCTGAACCCCGACACCGTGGTGGACACCTGGCTCCGGCTCGCCGGCGCGGCGGCCGCCACGGCCGCCACGGCCGCCGCCGGCGTCGCGGCGGGCTAACGCTCCTGTGCCGTAGCCGCGGGACAGGTTCGCGCCTGTCCCGCGGCTACCCTGAGTCATGACCGATCAACAGAAGACCTGGCATGAAGCACACACCGCTTCCCTCAGCACCGGCCAGCGCGCCGCCGACCTCATGCGGAACGGAATGGGAAGCTGGCCCTTCGTGGGAGGCTTCATCGGTTTCATGTTGATCTGGGCCGCCATCAACACCCTGGCCCTGGCCACCAATTCCTGGGACCCCTACCCGTACATCCTGCTGAACCTGCTGTTGTCGATGCTGGCCGGGCTGCAGGGCGCCATCCTTCTCATCGCCGCCAAACGGCAGGACGCCATCGCCGCGGCGATGGCGCAGCACGACTACGACACGAATGTGAAGGCCAAGGAAGAGATCGAACTCCTGATGGCCATCAACAGCCAGCAGCTCGAAATCCTTCAGGAACTCAAAGAGCTGGCGACGTCGAGGGCCCTGAGCTAGAAGCACCGTCGCCGGCACTGGACGGCTGCACAACACCGGGCCGGTCTTGCCGTCGGATGGTCCATTGAGCCGGGTCACCGGCACGCGGTTAGCTGAGTTCCATCAGCGTTCCGCACCAATGACGTTCAGGACACATCGTGACTTTGCAGCAAGATCGGGCCAATGGAGCCCCCGGCCTTTGGCCCGGCGCACGGACCGTCGGCCGCCCCCAGGACACACTTGCCGAGGCGCCGTGCCCGGACGACTGCCACTTCTGCTCGGGTCCTGAAACGGACTGACGCCGGGCCGCCCGGCGCCGGCTTCCCGAGCCGGCTTCCGCGCCGGGAACGCTTTTCACGGCCCGGGAGAAATCGCCGGTATACTCAGGGGGACTCCCCGCAGCCGGAAACGGCCGCGGGCAGCCATGGCCGCCGCTGGTGAAGGGAGTGTTCCGTGCGCACAGCCGCGAGGTCACCCTTCCACGCCCTGCGCGCGGCCATGGTGGCAATCACCGCCCTGTCCCTGGCAGCCGGCGCCCACACCCTGGCCGGCGGACAGCTGCCCACCCCCGGCATCCTGCTGGCACTGCTGGCACTGACCGGGCTGGCCTCCACCACCGCGACCCGGCTGAGGCTCAACCTCCCCGCCATGGCCGGGCTGCTGGGCACCGGACAACTGGTGCTGCACGAGGCCTTCACCGCCTTCAGCGGACCGTCCCCCGCCGGCTCCACCTCCGGAGCGCAGGGCGGACTCCGGCACCACCTCACGGCGGTTCCCCTCCCCGCCAACGTTGACAACCACCTCACGGGCTCGGGTCTGGACACCCAACTTTCGCTGCTGATGCTGGCCGGCCACACACTCGCAACGCTCCTCTGCGCCCTGCTCCTCGCCAAGGGCGAGGCGGCCCTGTGGTCCCTCGCGGCCTGGCTCCGCCCCCTGTTCCGGCTCCCCGCTCCCGTGACGCCCGGCGCCGTCGTGGCACCGGCAGCCGCCGGCTGGCGCACCGAGTCCGCGCCGCTGCCGTGGCGGAACCTCCGGCGAGATTGCCGCCGCGGGCCTCCGGCCGCCGTCGTCTGCTCCTGACTCTTTCCCGGCCGCGGCCGCGTCTGTCTCCTGCCTCCCGGAAAATCGGCATCCCCGCCCCGCCACCCCCCCCATTTTTGTGTTCCTGCCGCTGAGCAGCAGCACGCCTGAAAGGCAACCCCTGTGAAGACTTCACCCCTCCCCGTCCTGCGCCGCACCCTCACTGCCACAGCTGTGGCCGGCGGAACCGCCGCCCTGATGCTCGCCGGCATTTCCGGCGCCTCGGCGCACGTCGGCGTCACCCCGGATAAGACCACTGCCAACTCCTATGCCCTGCTGACTTTCGGAATCCCGCACGGCTGCGAGGAATCCGGGACCACCAAGGTAACCATCACCCTGCCTGCCGAACTCAACGATGCGCAGCCCACGGTCAACCCGAACTGGACCGCCGCAAAGGTCACAGAACAGCTGGCCGAGCCGAAGAAACTCCCCGACGGCAGCTCCATCACCAAGCGGACCAGCCAGATCGTCTACACCGCCAAGGCACCTCTGGAACCCGCCCTGAGGGATGCCCTGGTGCTCTCGGTGAAACTGCCCGACATTGCGGGGAAGACCCTGTACTTCCCGACGCTGCAGAACTGCGAGGTCGGCCAGACCGACTGGTCGCAGCTCCCCGCCGAAGGACAGGATCCGCACTCGCTCAAGGCTCCGGCCCCGTCAGTCACGGTCACCGCCGCCGCGGCCGACGCTGCCGCCGACGGACACAGCGCCCACGCCGCCAGCGCTTCGGACCCGGCAGCTGAGACGGTCCAGGCCGCTGCAGTGAACGACGGCGGTGCCCAGGCCCGCAGCTGGGCGGGACTGGTGGCTGGGGTCGGCGGCCTGGCGCTCGGCGGCCTCGCGCTGGCCCGCAGCCGGGGCAGCCAGCCGCGACCGGTCCGCGTGCCAGCACCCGGCTCCGCGCCCAAGGAGTAGCTGACCTCGATTGATGCCCGGAAATCACAATCCGGGCATCAATCGGGCGCCGCCGTCGTGGCGTCGTTGACTCAGGCCGCGCAGGGCATGAAGGTGGTGCCATGACGGCTCAGCGAACCAAGAACAAACTGCTACTCACGACGACGATGACGGCCGCGGCAGCGTTCCTCCTCGCCGGCTGCGGCGCCGGCACGCCGCAGTCCCAGACGTCCAGCGCCCCGGCGTCCTCCCCCACAAGCTCCGCGAGCCAGCCCGCCGCCTCCGGCACGGCGACGGCCACGACCGCCAGCTCCCCGGCCGCCGCTCCGGCGGTGTCCACGCCGGCCGGCCCCGGATTGTGCAAGGCCTCCGGACTGACGGGCACGATCGATTCCACCGGCGGCGGCGCGGCCGGCAGCATCTACATGACGCTGATCCTTACGAACTCCGGCGCCGAGCCGTGCCTGTTGAAGGGCTTCCCCGGCGTCTCCCTCACCGCTGATGCCAACGGCGACCCGATCGGCGCCGCGGCGGTCCGCGACGAAACCACCCCGATTGCCGACGTCCTGCTCGCCCCGGGGCAGGCCGGTGCCGCGACGCTGCGCTACAGCCAGGCAGCCAATCACCCGGACTGCATGATGGCCCCGGCCGCCGGCTTCCGCGTCTACCCTCCCGAGGACACCGCCTCGCTGTTCATCGCCCAGCCCAGGGATGCCTGCAGCGACACCGGCACGCAACTGCTCACCATTGGCGCCTTCCAGGCCAAGTAACCCCGCAGGCGCCGAGGTGTCACTTCGCGCCCTTTGCCTCCGGCACATGGGCGCAAAGTCTCACCTCGCGGGGGTGATACCGCCCGGATCAGCGGCCGCCGTTTGCTGTCGCCGGCTTAAGGCATGATGGAGGAATGAAGGGGCAGGAGCTCGCCGGCGGGACACTCGCGGCCGACGCCATGGACCGGTTCAGCCGGCCGACCCGGGACTGGTTCCTGGGTGCATTCGCTGCGCCCACCCCCGCCCAGAACGGCGCCTGGAACGCGATTTCCTCCGGCGCGCACGCGCTCGTCGTCGCCCCCACCGGCTCCGGCAAAACCCTCGCGGCCTTCCTCTGGGCCCTGGACCGGCTGCTCGTCTCCGCCCCCGCCGAACCCGAGGGGCTCCCCGGCCTGGACGCCATGAAAGGCGCCCGGCGGAAGGCACCCAAACGCAAGACCCGGGTGCTCTACATTTCCCCGCTCAAGGCGCTGGGCGTCGACGTCGAACGCAACCTCCGCGCCCCGCTGATCGGGATCACCCAGACCGCCAAACGCCTCGACCTGCCCGCACCGCTGATCACCGTGGGCGTCCGCTCCGGTGACACCCCGGCGTCGGACCGCCGCTCGCTGCTGAGCAACCCGCCGGACATCCTGATCACCACACCCGAATCCCTCTTCCTCATGCTCACGTCCAAGGCGCGGGAAACGCTGAGCGAGGTTGACACCATCATCGTGGATGAGGTCCACGCCGTCGCGGGCACCAAACGCGGCGCCCACCTGGCCGTGTCCCTGGAACGCCTCGACGCCCTGCTCCCGAAACCCGCCCAGCGGATCGGGCTCTCGGCCACCGTCGAGCCGAAGGAGCTGGTGGCGCAGTTCCTGGCCGGCTCCGCACCGGTGGAAATCGTGGCCCCGCCCTCGAAGAAGACCTGGGACCTGACGGTCTCTGTCCCGGTGGAGGACATGTCCGACCTGCAGGGCGCCGCCGGCGCGTTCGACTCCGGACCCGCATCCGGGCTGCAGCCGCAGGCATCGATCTGGCCGCACGTGGAGGAGAAGATCGTGGACCTGGTGCTGGCCAACCAGTCCACGATTGTGTTCGCCAATTCCCGCCGGCTCGCCGAACGTCTGACCGCCCGGCTCAACGAGATCTATGCCGAGCGGCAGCTGATGGCCGCAGGCGGCGGCTGGGGCGAGTCTGGCACCGGGGCGCCGGACTTCGAGCCGGCGAGTGCGGGGGCACCGGCGGGCGGCGCCCCCGCGCTGCCCACCTCCACCGCGACACCGGCGCACATGATGGCCCAGGCCGGCAGCACCGCCGGCGCCGACCCGGTCCTGGCCCGCGCCCACCACGGCTCGGTCTCCAAGGACCAGCGGGCCCTGATCGAGGATGACCTGAAATCCGGACGGCTGCGCTGCGTCGTGGCCACGTCCTCGCTGGAACTCGGCATCGATATGGGCGCCGTGGACCTCGTGGTGCAGGTGGAATCCCCGCCCTCGGTGGCCAGCGGGCTGCAGCGGGTGGGCCGTGCCGGCCACCAGGTCGGCGAGATTTCCCAGGGTGTGCTGTTCCCGAAGCACCGCGCGGATCTGGTGCACACCGCCATCACGGTGGAACGGATGCTCGCCGGCAAAATCGAACGCCTCTACGTGCCCGCGAACCCACTGGACATCCTTGCGCAGCAGACCGTTGCGGCCACGGCGCTGGGCGCCATCGATGTGGAGGAATGGTTCTCGACCGTGCGGCGGTCTGCGCCGTTCGCTTCGCTCCCCCGTTCCGCTTTCGAGGCCACCCTGGATCTGCTGGCCGGCCGCTATCCCTCGGACGAGTTCGCCGAACTGCGGCCCCGGATCATCTGGGACCGGAATGCCGGCACCATCGAGGGGCGCCCCGGCGCGCAGCGGCTGGCCGTCACCTCCGGCGGCACCATCCCGGACCGCGGACTGTTTGGCGTCTACATCATCGGCACAGAGACGGAAGGGACCGGTTCCTCCGGAGCCGCTGGCTCGGCCAGCGGCGACGGCAGGGCGGCCAGCCCGGCCGCGGCCGCGGCGAAGGGCGGCCGCCGGGTGGGCGAGCTCGACGAGGAAATGGTCTACGAATCCCGGGTCGGCGACGTGTTCGCCCTCGGCGCCACCAGCTGGAAGATCGAGGACATCACCCACGACCGGGTCCTGGTCACCCCCGCCTTCGGCCAGCCGGGCAAGCTCCCGTTCTGGAAGGGCGACTCCCTGGGCCGGCCGGTGGACCTGGGCCGCGCCCTGGGCGCGTTCGTACGCGAACTCTCCGCGTCCGACGTCGGCCCGGCGATGGAACGCTGCAAGGCCAGCGGCCTGGACGATTTCGCCGCCAACAACCTCATCCAGTACCTCGCCGAGCAGAAGCTGGCCACCGAGGTGGTCCCCAGCGACACCACCCTGGTGGTGGAGCGCTTCCACGACGAACTTGGCGACTGGCGGGTGGTGCTGCACAGCCCGTTCGGCATGCCGGTGCACGCGCCGTGGGCTCTCGCCGTCGGGCAGCGGCTGCATCAGCGCTATGGGCTGGACGGCTCCGCGATGGCCGCCGACGACGGCATCGTGCTGCGCGTGCCCATGATGGAGGACGAGCCGCCCGGGGCCGAGCTGTTCCTGTTCGATCCGGAGGAACTCGAACAGATCGTGACGGCGGAGGTCGGCGGCAGCGCGCTGTTCGCCTCGCGTTTCCGTGAGTGCGCCGCCCGGGCCCTGCTGCTGCCGCGGCAGACCCCCGGCAAACGGCAGCCGCTCTGGCAGCAGCGCCAGCGCTCCGCCCAGCTGCTGGACGTCGCCCGGAAGTACCCCACTTTCCCGATCATCCTCGAGACCGTCCGCGAATGCCTGCAGGATGTCTACGACCTTCCGGCCCTCAAGGACATCGCCGCGTCCATCGAACGCCGCGAGCTGCGGATTCTGCAGACCACCACCCAGCAGCCCTCGCCCTTCGCCAAGTCGCTGCTCTTTGGCTACGCCGCGCAGTTCCTCTACGAGGGCGATTCCCCCCTGGCCGAGCGCCGGGCCGCCGCGCTGGCGCTGGATTCGACCCTGCTCAACGAACTCCTGGGCCGGGTCGAGCTGCGCGAACTGCTCGATGCGAAAGTCATTGACGCCACCGAGCGGGAGCTGCAGCGGCTCGCGCCGGACCGGAAGGTGCGCGGGCTCGAGGGGGTCGCGGACCTGCTCCGCCTGCTCGGCCCGCTGACCCCGGAGGAAGTCGCCGCCCGGCTCGAATTTGCGGCCGAGGCTGCGCCGCCGGCAGGGACTGCCACGGCTGAGCTCGTCCCGTCCGAGACCGGCCCAATGCCGGGGGCCGCCGAGGCTGCGGCTGGGCTTGCGGATGTCCCGGCCGCCGAACCGGCGGATCCGAGCGCGGCCCCCGTTGCCGATGCGTCCGCACATCTGGTGGCCCTCCAGCGTGCCAACCGCGCCATCAAGGTCAACGTCGGCGGAGCCGAGCGCTACGCCGCGGTGGAAGATGCCGCCCGCCTGCGCGATGCCATCGGTGTCCCGTTGCCGATGGGGGTGCCGCTGGCCTTCATCGAGCCGGTCGCCGATCCGCTGGGCGATCTCGTCTCGCGCTACGCCCGCACCCATGGGCCCTTCACTTCCGCCGAGGCGGCCGCACGGCTGGGACTCGGCGTCGCCGTCGTCGGCACGGCGCTGAAGCGGCTCGCCGCGGACGGCCGGGTGGTGGAGGGTGAGTTCCGCCCGCACGCCGCACCCCCGCCGGCAGCACCGGTTCCGGGAGCTGACGACGGCGCCGGCGCCGGTGGTGGCGAAACGGTCCAAGGCGCGGGCGGCGGCCAAAGCGGCGGCGAAGCGGTCGCGGGCGGCGCGGCAGCGGCGCAAGCCGCCCCCACAGCCCCGTCGCTGGCCGGCGTCAGTGAATGGTGCGATGCGGAAGTCCTGCGCAAGCTCCGCCGCCGCTCACTCGCCGCGCTGCGGGCCGAAGTCGAGCCCGTGGATGCCGCCGCCTACGGCCGCTTCCTGCCGGCCTGGCAGAACGTCCGTGTCCCGGGCAAGCGCGGGCAGTCGGCGCTGCGCGGGCTGGACGGGATCATTACCGCCGTCGACCAGCTGTCCGGAGTGCCTGTTCCGGCCTCCGCCTGGGAACCGCTGGTCCTCGCCAGCAGGGTGGCCGATTACCAGCCGGCCATGCTCGATGAGCTCATGGCTGCCGGCGAGGTGCTCTGGTCCGGTGCAGGGGCGCTGCCCGGCAACGACGGCTGGGTCAGCCTGCATCTGGCCGACTCGGCCGAGCTGACCCTGAATCCGGCGATCGACTTCGAGCCCGGTGACGCGCAGCAGCGGCTGCTGGACCACCTGCGCAACAACGGCGGCGGCTACTTCTTCCGGCAACTGACAGACGTCGCCGGCGGCATGGACTCGGTGCTCAGCGACCAGGACGTCGTCTCAGCGCTCTGGGACCTCGCCTGGGCGGGCCGGATCACGGGCGACACCTTCGCCCCGGTCCGGGCCATGATTGCCGGCGGCCACACCGCGCACCGGCAGGTCGCCCGCGCGCCGCGGGCCCGGGCCCCCAGGCTGAGCCGGCTGGGCCGCGCCCACGGGACTGGTTTGTTCGGATCCCCCGGTCTGACCGGAGGACGGTACGGCTCCGTCACCGGGACTGCGCCCACTCCCCCGCTGGCCGCAGGCCGCTGGTCTGCCCTCCCCGCCCCCGAACTGGATGCCACCATCCATGCCCGGGCCACCGCGGAGCTCCTGCTGGACCGGTACGGCGTGGTCACCCGCGGTTCGGTCATGGCCGAGAATATCCTGGGCGGCTTCGGCCTGATGTACAAGGTCCTGGCCCGGCTGGAGGAAGCCGGCCGGTGCCGGCGGGGCTACTTCATCGAGCACCTTGGCGCGGCACAGTTCGCCGTTCCCGCGACGGTGGACCGGCTGCGCTCCTACGCCGAGGACACCCAGCTCCACAAGCCTGAACCGGTGGCCCTGGCCCTTGCCGCGACGGATCCCGCCAACCCCTATGGTGCCGCCCTACCGTGGCCCGCACTGAACGTCGAAGCCGGAACAGGCCACCGTCCGGGCCGGAAGGCCGGCGCCCTGGTGGTGCTGGTCGACGGGTCCCTCGTCCTTTACGTGGAACGCGGCGGCAAGACCCTGCTGGCTTTCAGCGAGGACCCGGAGGTCCTGGCTGCGGCCGGTGCGGCCCTGGTCGGCGTGGTCACCCGCGGCGGGGTGGACAAACTGATCATGGAAAAGGTCAACGGCCACGGCATCCTTGACACCCCCATCGCTGCCGCCCTGGCCCACGCCGGGGCCTACTCCACGCCGAAGGGACTGAGGATCCGTGCCTGAGGGCGATTCGGTCTTCCGCGCCGCCGCCCAGCTTCATGCCGCGCTGGCGGGCCAGCAGCTCATCTCCTCCGACTTCCGGGTGCCGCGGTTCGCCACGCTCAAGCTGGCCGGCTGGACGGTGACCGAGGTGGTCCCGCGGGGCAAACACCTGCTCATGCGGCTGGAGGGCCCGGCACGGCCAGGTGGCGGCGGCCCCGCGGAACCGGACCGGCTGACGATTCATTCACACCTCAAGATGGAAGGCACCTGGCAGGTCTACCCACCCGGTGGCCGCTGGCGGAAGCCCGGCTTCACCGCCCGCTGCGTGCTGCGCACCGCCGCGGCAGACGCCGTCGGGTTCTCGCTTGGCATCCTCGAAGTGGTCCGCACCTCCGAGGAGGATTCCGTGGTCGGCCGTCTTGGTCCGGATCTGCTCGGCCAGGACTGGGACCTGGCCGAGGCGGAGCGGCGGATCCGTGCCGCGCCGGAGGTCCCGATCGGCCTCGCCCTGCTGGACCAGCGGAACCTGGCGGGGATCGGCAACATCTACCGTTGCGAGGCGTGCTTCCTCTCCGGGGTGCACCCGGCGGCACCCGTCTCGGCCGTACCTGACGTGGCGGCCCTGATTAACGATGCCAAGGTGCTGCTGGAGGCCAACCTGGGGCCAGGCCGCCGGACCACCGTCCTGAACCCTCGTGGCGTCGCCGTCGGCCGGACCTCGGGGCTGCCCGGCTACTGGGTCTACCGGCGCGAACACCAGCCGTGCCTGAAGTGCGGAACACCGGTGCGGCACGGAGTCCTCGCCCGGGCCACCGGCACCGAAGAGCGCGACATTTACTACTGCCCGGCGTGCCAACCGGAGCCGGGCACGCCCACCGACGCTGGCACTGGTGCGGGCTCGAGCTTGGGAACTTTCGCGGACTCGGGCACCGCCCCGGCCAAAGCCTCGGGCACGGGCACAGGCTTCGGGCCAGTGCGGGGCGGTTCAGGGCGCGGCGACGGCTGGATCAACTGACGACACCGCGCCGGGCTTCGACTCAGGGCTGGGCTAGTCACGCCCGGTGTCAAGATCAGATCCACGACACGGCAAAAACCCTGCGTCACGATGATTACCGGAGGCTGCCGAATTCCGGCGTCGACAGGCAACCGATGCGTCGCCTGCAAGTTCCCGCGTCGCTAGGGTGCAGCGGTTCAGGGCGCGGCGACGGCTGGATCAACTGACGGCACCGGGACGGGCTTGTTCAGCTCCGGCACGGTGAACCGCGGCAGCAGCAGCTGCACCAGCGGGCCGATCGCGAGGGCGTAGAGCACGGTCCCGATGCCGACGGAACCTCCAAGCAGCCAGCCCGCGCCCAGCACCACGATTTCAATGCCGGTCCGCGACGTCCGGACGGACCAGCCCGTCCGGTGGGCAAGTCCGGTCATCAGCCCGTCCCGGGCGCCGGGTCCCAGCCGCGCCCCGATGTAACAGGCGGAGGCGATTCCGTTGAGCACGATGGCCCCCGCGAGCATGCCGGCCTGCCCGCCGAGATGGGAGAACTCAGGGATCAGCGCCAGCCCGACGTCGGCGAAGACGCCCACCAGCACGGCATTGCACAGCGTGCCGATGCCCGGCCACTGCCGCAGCGGGATCCACAAGAGCAGCACGAGGAAGCTGACGATTACCACGATGGTGCCGATGCTCAGCCCGGTCTTGACCGCGAGCCCCTGGTGGAACACGTCCCACGGGTCCAGGCCGAGACCGGCGCGGATGAACATGGCCAGGGATATGCCGTACATGGCGAGGCCAATGAGGAGCTGAAGGAGCCTGCGGGTCATCATGGTCCCCATCCTGCCGGAAAACTGGCCTTGCATTCCATAGCCAGTTTGAAATACTGGCCACATGCCAGGATCCCTGAACCCCGGTTCGCTCGCCCGGTTGCTCGGCGAGTGGAACCTTGGTGCCGCCCCCGCGTACCGGGAGCTCGCCGACGTCGTCCGCCTTCTGGTTCTCGACGGCCGCGTCCCGCTTGAGGTTGCGCTGCCCAGCGAACGGGCTCTGGCCGCGACGCTCGGCATCAGCCGGACCACCATCACGGCCGCCTACTCGCTCCTGCGCGAGCAGGGCTTCCTCAGCAGCGGCCAGGGCAGCCGCGGCCGGACGGGCATCCCGAAGGCCAGTCCGCGGGGCGGCAGCGGCGGGGCGGACCTTAGCGGCGCCCCGGGTCTGGCCGTCCCGGACGGGATCCTCGACCTGGCTTATGCCTCGTTGCCGGCCAGCGGCGAGGTGGTGCACCGGGCGTTCGCCTCCGCCCTGACCGAGCTGCCGGCGCTGCTGCCCGGATTCGGCTATGAAGCGCTCGGTGTGAACGCCCTGAGGGAGGCCATCGCAGAGCACTATGCGGCGGCCGGGGTGCCCACCACTGCCCAGCAGATTCTTGTGACCTCCGGCGCGCAGCACGCGCTGAACATCGTGCTGCGTACACTGGCCGGCCGGTCCGACAAGGTCATGGTGGAGCATCCAAGCTATCCCAATGCCATCGACGCCATCCGCGCAGCGGGCTGCCGGCTGGTGCCGGTGGCCATGCCCGCCGCCCACCCGGACGCCCGGTCCGGTGCGCGTCCGGGCTGGGATCTGGAGGCGATTGAGACCGCGCTGATGCAGCAGCGTCCCGTAATGGCCTACGTGGTCCCGGACTTCCACAATCCCACCGGGCGGCTGATGCCGGATTCCCAGCGGCGCCGGCTGGTCCGCGCCGCCGCCGCAGCCGGCACGGTTCTCGTCGTCGATGAGACGCTCCGGGAGCTGAACCTCGACGGCGCCGCGTCCTCGCCGCTGGCGGCCTTCAGCCCCGCCGTCGTCTCCATCGGCTCCCTCAGCAAGTCCCACTGGGCCGGACTGCGGACCGGCTGGATCCGCGCCGACGAATCCCTGATCCAGCGCTTCGCCGCCGCCCGCACCACCATGGACCTCGGCGGCCCGGTGGTGGAACAGCTCGCGGCGGCGCACCTGGTCGGCGCACTAGACGAACCGCTGCCGGCGCGACTGGCCTCCCTGCGGGACAACCGCGACGCACTGCTGGACCTCATCGCCACGAGATTGCCGGGCTGGCAGAGCGAACGGCCCGTCGGCGGCCTCTCCGTATGGTGCCGGCTTCCGGCCCCGATCAGCACGGCACTTGCCGTGGTGGCACCGGACTTCGGCATCCGGCTCGCGGCCGGGCCTCGCTTCGGCACAGGCGGCGCCTTCGAACACCACCTCCGGGTGCCGTTCACCCTGCCCCCGGAGCAGCTCGAAACCGCGGTTGCGGCGCTGCGTTCTGCCCAGGACAGGCTGGAGGCGTCCCCGCAGCTGCGGCGCAACCTCGGAGCCCCGCCCGCCGCTGCCATCGCCTGATCCGGCGACGCTGCCATACGGATGCGCCGGCCGGGCGGCACAACCCGGCGACACAGCCCGGCGACAGGGGGTCCGGCGACGCGGACAGTTCCCCACGGGGCGCAAAATTCCTGGCGCGGCCGAATTCCGGCGTCGCCAGCGTCCCCGGGTGTCGACAGCCATATTGGGTGTCGGACGGCAGGCTGCGCCTCGCAGTACGGCGGGCCGGGAGTCCGCGGCGCCCATCACCGGAACCGACAACGCCTCCGGCGCATGGGGGCGGCTATTGCGTGCTCCCTTACCGGCCAGTGCATTCTCCCTCTCGGCCAGTGCGATCCCCCAAATAGCTGGGCTACGCGTACACCTTGTCGAGGAAGCCGCCCCAGGCCTTCGCCGTGGTTTCGGAATCACCGCTGCCGCTGAAGTCGTGGACCGTCATGCCGACCTTGGCGCCGAAGGCATTGCGTCCGAAGAACCGGTACAGCGTTTCCGCGGTCCGCAGGCCGAGGAAGTTCTCGTTGGCAAAGTCGACTTCACCCGAGAGTCTCCCCACGCCGTCGAGCTCCAGCTCCACAGCGCTGCCCGGCGCTGACCCGTCAACGCCGAGCGCCTTCTTGAGCCTTACAAAGCCGTCGGGCGCCGCCGAGGCGGGAGGGGCCTGGACGTCGGTGAAGACCACCGGCCGGCCGTCAAAGTACTTCAGGTACTGGCCAAGCGTGTGCAGGTAGAACTCGGTGTGCTTGCTGGCGCCGTCATACTGCTGGTCCCAGTCTTCGGCGAAGATGCCGCTGTGGACGTAGTGCAGCCGGGCGCGGCCGCCGTCGAGCGGTTCCAGCACGTGCTCCAGCTGGTTGAACCATCCGTCCGGACCCTCCATCCGGGACACCAGGTGGGCCGGATACTCCTCCACGGTCCGCACCGCCGGCCACTCGTTGGTCGGGAACATCCACGCCGCGGTGCCCGCGGTGACCGCCTCCCAGACGCGCTCCGGGGTGGCGGGCAGTTCGGTGTCGACAGTAATTTCGAAATCCCGCTTGTCAGTCATTGTCCTGCTCCTTAGCTGAGTGGTTTGTGGGTTGTGCTTTGGGTGCTGCCTTGAGCGAAGGGTGAAGCGCGACGACGAGCCGGTGCTTGCGCCCGCTGCCCGCTGGGGTTCGTGGCCCCGGGGCTCCCGTCCCGCCGTCGTGGTACTTGTCCACGAGCCGGGTGACAGCGACGCCGAGTTCTTCGGCGAAGGCGGCCCGGTCCGCGGCGGTGCGGAAGGTGATCTCGCCGTCGATCGCGAAAGTGGCTAGTTTCTGTTGGGCCGCCGCCGCGCCAGCGATCAGCTGCCCCATTTCCTGGACCATGCGGCTGGCGAGCGCCAGCAGCCAGAAGGCCGAATAGCGGTCCGAGAACTTGTGCGGATCCGGGGCCACCGAGGCCAGTGCTGCCGGGGAAATCAGGTAGGAGGCCGCGCTCGCCCGCAGGATCCGCTCCGTGACATTGCCCTTGCGGCGTTCCTCCACGAGTTCCACCAGCCCGTGCCGTTCCAGGGCCTTGAGATGGTAGTTCACTTTCTGCCGGGGCAGGCCCACTTTCGCGGCGAGCTGCGTGGCCGACCCGGGCTCGGCGAGTTCCATCAGGATGCGGGTCCGGATGGGGTCCAGGGACGCCTCCGCGGCGGCCGGGTCTTCGATCACTTCGATGTCCAACATGCTTCCAGTGTGGCTACCGACAGTTTTAGTTGTCAAGAACTTTTTTATCGTCGGCAAGGGTCACGCCGCCGACCCGAACCCCGCAGGCTGCCCCGACCCGGGGGAGCGCCCCCACCCGCGCGGCCGGCGGCCGGCCCGCGAACGGCGCGCTGAACCGGCAAAGTAGAATGGACCGGTGATGCAATCCCCCCTGCCCGTGCGCGACGGCGTCAACGCGACCCGTCTCCGCCTCCCGGACGAGGGCCCGTGGAACACTGCGATGGACTACATGATGGACCGCTGGGGCCATATCGACCCGCAGGGCATCGAGGACCGCTTCGACGCCGGCGAGATCGTGGGCGAGGCCGGGATCTCACTGGACCGGGCCACCCCGCTGCGGAACCACACCTTCATCTGGTACTACCGCACGCTGCCACCGGAGATCCGGATCCCGGTGGAACTGAACATCCTGCACCAGGACGAGCACCTCCTCGTCGTGGACAAACCGCACTTCCTGCCCACCACCCCCGGCGGCACCTACATCCAGGAGTCCGCGCTGGTCCGGCTCCGGAACCAGCTGGACCTGCCGGACCTCATTCCCATGCACCGGCTGGACCGCATGACCGCCGGAATCCTGCTGCTCTCGACGAATCCCGAGACCCGGGGCAAGTACCAGGTGCTGTTCGAGAAGCGCCAGGTCCAGAAGGAATACGAGTGTGTGGCCGCGGCCGAGCCCGCTCCCGGGCACCCTGCCGTCGGTTTCCCCGCGGTGGTCCGGAACCGGATGACCAAGTCCCGCAGCTACCTGCTCGCCGAGGTGATCGACGGCGAGCCCAACGCCGAGACCCGGATCGAGCGGCTGCGGACCTTTGACGGCCCCGACGGCGCCGCCCGGCGCCGAGCGCTGTACCGGCTGGAGCCGCACTCGGGCAAGACCCACCAACTCCGGGTGCATATGGCCTCGCTGGGGCTCGGGATCGTCAACGACGCCTTCTACCCGGAACTGCTGGACAAGGCGCCGGACGATTACTCGAAGCCGCTCCAACTCTTGGCACGCGGGATCCGTTTCGTGGACCCCATTTCCGGGGTTCCGGCGGAGTACCGCAGCGGGCTGGAGCTCAGCGAGGCACGCTAGGCTCCCGCGCCGACGGGGCCTCCGGGCCCGCAAGCGGCCAAGCGGTCCTAGCGCCCAGGCGCCCAGGCGCCCGTCTCGCAGCAGGGCCGCCTCGACCCCCGTCACGGAAGGGCGCCCGGCCGGAAGTGCGATACCTTGTGCCCATGGACTTCGGCAACGCTCAAAGCTGGGGGGACGCGATCTATTTCTGGATCATCCCGGTGGTCATGGGCGACGCCATTTTCCCGCCCATACCGTCCGAAATGGTCGTCATCTCAGGCGGCGCCCTGTCCGCTGTCGGGAGGGCCAACGCCTTCTTTGTGGTGCTTCTCGCCACGGCGGCGTCCTGGCTCAGCGACCTCCTGGTGTTCCAGCTCTTCAAACGACGCCTGAGCCATGCCCTGGACCGCTGGCGATGGGGCCGCACGTTCCACGAGGTCGTGCACACGGCAATCGGGAAGGCCGGCCGGTCCACCACCTACGGGGCGATCATCGGGGTCCGTTTCATCCCCGGTGGCCGCCTGGCGACGACTGCAGCGGCCGGCATCGCCAACGTCTCGACCCGCGGATTCAGCCTCTGCGCCGCACTCGGCGGCTTCCTCTGGGCCGTCTGGTCCGTCGGTCTGGGCTATGTCACCGGTGCCGCCACCGGGCTGCCGTTCTGGGCGAGCTCCCTGATCGGCGGCGCCCTCGGAATCGTGATCGGCGCTGTCGTCGGCCTCGTTGTCACGCGGCGGCGCGGCCGCTCCCCTGTTGTGGACGGTCCCGAAGAGGAACTGGACTTCTGAACCGGCCGGGCCGGAACCTAGACTGGCGCCCAGCGGCCGCGGTTGCGGCGGAGCACCATCAGGTGACCGGTCACCGCAACGCGTTCGACGGCGTCGCGCATCATCGCCGCCGATTCCAGCGCCTGGCGGTTCTCGCAGCTGTAGGAGGTGGGCTCGACGAGGAAGCGCAGGTTCAGCTGCGGAACCCCGCCGGCGAGGTCGAGCTGGTTCGCCTCTACGTGGTGCCGCGTCTCCAGCGCCTCGACAGCCGCGGCCATGACGGCCTCCGGCGGGTTGCCCGGCTTGAGCCCGGTGATCTTCAGTCTGGTCTGGAACGACGGCATAGGCTCAAGCCTAAATGCATTGCGTGCGCCGGCCGTCCCCGCAGGGTCTTGGCAGCGGGGGCCCCTGCGCCTACCCTTACGCACTATGAGCAACCTGTGGCCTGTAGCTCAGCCGGAGCGGACCAAACGCAGCCGCTGGGACCGCCGGGACAAGGTCCATCTCGCCGGCATCACCGGCTTTGTCATCCTGCTCAATACCGTTGGCTGGGGCGTGCTGATCCTGGCCGTGGTCCCCCAAAATTTCTCCCTGGGCCGCGCCGGTGTGTTTGGGGCCGGCCTCGGCGTCACCGCCTTTCTGCTCGGCGTGCGGCACGCATTCGACGCCGACCACATCGCCGTCATCGACAACACCACCCGGAAGCTGGTCGGCGAGGGAAAGGCCTCGCTGGGGGTGGGCTTCTGGTTCTCGCTGGGCCACTCGAGCGTTGTTTTCGGCGCGGCGCTGCTCCTGGCACTCGGCGTGAGGGCACTGGCCGGCACCGTACAGAACGAGGACTCGGCCCTGATCCAGGCCCTCGGTATGCTCGGCAGCGTGGTGGCTGGCATGTTTCTGATTCTGATCGGGCTGATGAACCTCGTCTCGGTCATAGGCATTGTCCGGGTGATCCGCCGGATGCGGACCGGGGACTTCAGCGAAGCCGAGCTTGAGCAGCAGCTCAATAACCGGGGCTTCCTGGCCCGGCTGCTCGGTGGATCGATCCGGCGGATTGCCAAACCCTGGCACGTCTATCCGGTCGGCCTGCTGATGGGTCTGGGATTCGACACCGCTTCCCAGATAGCCATGCTGGTGCTCGCGGCTGGTTCGGCGGCCTTCTCCCTGCCCTGGTACGCCATCCTGGTCCTGCCGGTTCTATTTGCCGCCGGAATGAGCATCTTTGACACCGCCGACGGCGTGTTCATGTCCAGGGCTTACGGGTGGGCATTCCTCCGGCCGGTCCGGAAATTGTTCTACAACCTGACCGTCACGGTTCTCTCGGTTGTTGTGGCGCTGGTGGTCGGCGTCATCGTGCTGTCCGGGTTGTTGGTGGACAAGCTCGGAATCGAGTCAGGGCCGGCAGCCGCAGTCGGGGCACTGGAGTTGGAAAACGTCGGCTACATCATCGTGGGCATCTTCGTGGTCACGTGGCTGGCTGCGCTCGCTGTCTGGAAATTCGGCCGGATCGAACAACGCTGGAGCCCACCGGGCAGCAGCTGAGGATCACCGGCGCATTGGAGCCGGAGATGGCGCGAACGACACCCGACGGTGGTGTCCTTGCATTGCCGGAGAGTGGTTGTGTTTTTTTCGGCTCGCGCCTATCTTGGCAGGAAGGAGCGCCGCCATGCACGAACTCTCCATTACCCAGAGCCTTATCGAAGCCGTCCTCGACCGAATCGGCGAGCGGAAGGTCATTGCGGTCAATGTGCAGGTGGGTCCGCTCTCCGGTGTCTTGCCGGATGCCATGCGCTTCTGCTTCGACGTCGCTTCCGCGGGCACCCCACTGGACGGCGCCCAGCTGTTGATCGACGAACCGCGCGGCCGGGCCCGGTGCAGAAACTGCCACGACGAATTCGAACTAACCGATCTGGTCCTGCTGTGTCCCTGCGGAAGCGCCGACGTCGAAGTCCTCAGCGGCCGCGAACTCCTGCTGATGTCGGTGGAGGTGGCGTAGCAAGTGTGTACAACATGCGGATGCGGCGACGAGACGAACGTCAGGGTTTCCACCCTTCAGGAACCCTCCAGTGCACCCCTGCCCGGGCATCCGCACGACCACGGTGCGGACCACGAGCACCCGCATCCGCACGACCACGACCACGACCACGTAACCATCCAGCTGGAGCAGAACCTGCTCGCGAAGAACGAGCTGCTCGCGGCAAGGAACCGGGGATGGCTGGAAGGCCGGGGAATCCGCGCGCTGAACCTGATGAGTTCCCCCGGCGCGGGGAAGACCACCCTGCTGGTCCGCACCCTCGCGGACCTCGGCGAGCGCCTGCGGGCAGGCGTCGTCGAGGGCGACCAGGAGACGTCGCTGGACGCGGACCGCATCCGTGCGGTCGGGCGGCACGTCGTCCAGATCAACACCGGAGCCGGCTGCCATTTGGACGCCGACATGCTCCGGCGCGGGCTGGACGCCCTGGATCCGGAGACGGGGTCCACGGTGTTCATCGAAAATGTGGGCAATCTGGTCTGCCCCGCCCTGTTTGACCTGGGCGAAGCTGCCAAAATAGTAGTCGTTTCCGTGACGGAAGGTGATGACAAGCCGCAGAAATACCCGCACATGTTCAAGGCAGCCGATCTGGTGATCATCAACAAGTCGGATCTGCTTCCCTACGTTGACTTCGACGTCGACGGGTTCCGGCGCAGGGCCCGTCAGCTCAATCCGCGCACCGATTTCCTGGTCCTTTCGGCCACCACCGGCGATGGCCTCGCCGACTGGTATGACTGGCTCGGCGGAACCAGTTCCCGGTCAGCCACTCTGACTGGCTCTTTGACGGACACACTGAGCCCGTAAGGGCCTGCGAAAGAGGCAACAATGCCTACTGAAACTTCTCTGAAGGCCGAAGAAACCCTTATCCATGTGCTGTGGATCAACGCAGGGCTCAGCTGCGACGGCGATTCGGTGGCCCTGACGGCAGCCACGCAGCCCAGTGTCGAGGAGATAGCCCTCGGCGCATTGCCCGGCCTGCCGCGCATTGCCATGCATTGGCCTCTGATCGACTTCGAATGCGGACCGCAGGAAGGGGCCGACGACTTCCTGGAATGGTTCCGGAAAGCGGACCGCGGTGAGCTGGAACCGTTTGTCCTGGTGGTGGAGGGGTCCATCCCCAATGAAAAGCTCCACGCCCCCGGCGGCTACTGGTGCGGGTTCGGGAACGACCTCGAGACCGGACAGCCGATCACGACCAGTGAATGGCTCGACCGTCTGGCCCCCAAGGCCACCGCCATCATCGCGGCCGGGACCTGTGCCACGTACGGCGGCATCCATGCGATGGCCGGAAACCCCACCGGCGCCATGGGCGTGCCGGATTACCTCGGCTACAACTGGAAGTCCAAGGCCGGCATCCCCATCGTGTGCGTCCCGGGGTGCCCCATCCAGCCGGATAATCTTTCCGAAACAATGACGTATTTGCTGTATCAGGCCACCGGCCAGGCTCCGATGATTCCGCTGGACGACGCACTGCGGCCCACCTGGCTATTCGGCCAGACCGTCCACGAGGGGTGTGACCGGGCCGGATACTACGAACAGGGTGACTTCGCCACCGAATACGGCTCCCCTAAGTGCATCGTGAAGCTCGGCTGCTGGGGGCCGGTGGTCAAGTGCAACGTCCCCAAGCGCGGCTGGATGAACGGCGTCGGCGGCTGCCCGAATGTCGGCGGCATCTGCATCGGCTGCACCATGCCGGGGTTCCCGGACAAGTTCATGCCCTTTATGGATGAGCCTCCCGGCGGGAAACTGTCCACCAACACCATCCGCCCGTATGGCTCGGCCATCAGGGCGCTGCGTGGAATCACCACCCACACCCTGGACCAGGAGCCCAAGTGGCGCCGGCCCGGTACTGAGCTCCTTACCGGTGCCCGGCGCACCTGGTAGCACCCACGTCCAGACAGGTGAAGAACATGACCTCAACGATTCCAATGCCTTCCGGAAGCGGAACAGGTAACAACAATCTGGTGGAGATGGCGTGGGACCCGATTACGAGGATCGTCGGCAGCCTCGGCATCTACACGAAGATCGATTTTGCCAACAACCAGGTGGTGGAGTGCAAGAGCACCTCCTCGATCTTCCGCGGCTACTCCATCTTCATGAAGGGCAAGGACCCGCGGGACGCGCACTTCATTACCAGCCGCATCTGCGGGATCTGCGGCGACAACCACGCCACGTGCTCCTGCTACGCCCAGAACATGGCCTACGGTGTGAAGCCGCCACACCTTGGCGAATGGATCGTGAACCTCGGCGAAGCCGCCGAGTACATGTTCGACCACAACATCTTCCAGGAAAACCTCGTTGGCGTGGACTACTGCGAAAAGATGGTCTCCGAAACGAACCCCGGGGTGCTGGCAAAGGCGGAGAACACCCGTGCAGCGCACGAGGGCGACCACGGCTACCGGACCATCGCTGACATCATGCGCTCGCTCAACCCGTTCACGGGGGAGTTCTACCGGGAGGCGCTGCAGGTCAGCCGGGCCACCCGCGAAATGTTCTGCCTCATGGAGGGCCGGCACGTGCACCCGTCCACGCTGTACCCCGGCGGAGTGGGAACGGTCGCCACCATCCAGCTGATGACGGACTACATCACCCGGCTCATGCGGTACGTGGAATTCATGAAGAAAGTCGTCCCCATGCATGACGACCTCTTCGACTTCTTCTACGAGGCGCTGCCGGGCTACGAACAGGTGGGACTGCGGCGCACGCTGCTGGGCTGCTGGGGCTCGCTCCAGGACCCCGACTATTGCAACTTCGAGTACAAGGACATGACCGAGTGGGGCCGGAAGATGTTCGTCACGCCGGGCGTCGTGGTGGACGGCAAACTCGTCACCACCGACCTCGTGCGGATCAACCTGGGCATCCGGATCATGCTCGGGTCCTCCTACTACGAGGACTGGGAAGACCAGGAAATGTTTGTCACCCACGATCCGCTGGGCAATCCCGTGGACCGCCGGCATCCCTGGAACCAGCACACCAATCCGCGGCCGCAAAAGCGGGACCTCGCGGAGAAATACAGCTGGGTCATGTCGCCGCGCTGGTTTGACGGCCAGGACAACCTGGCGCTGGACACCGGCGGCGGTCCGCTGGCGCGCCTCTGGGCCACGGCGCTCGCCGGGCTAGTGGACATCGGCTACATCAAGGCCACCGGCCGGAGCGTCCAGATCAACCTGCCCAAGACAGCACTGAAGGGTCCGGTGTCCTTCGAGTGGAACGTCCCGCAGTGGAGCAACACCCTGGAGCGCAACCGGGCCCGCACCTACTTCCAGGCCTACGCCGCCGCCGCCGCACTGCACTTCGCCGAGAAGGCACTCGAGGAGATCCGCGCCGGCCGCACCAAGACCTGGGAGAGCTTCGAGGTTCCGGATGAGGCCATCAGCTGCGGCTTCACGGAGGCCGTCCGGGGTGTCCTGTCCCACCACATGGTGATCCGCGACGGGAAGATCGCCAACTACCATCCGTATCCGCCAACGCCCTGGAACGCCAGCCCCACGGATTCAGCCGGGACCGCCGGCCCCTACGAGGACGCCGTCCAGGGTCAGCCGATTTTCGAGGAGAACGACCGCGAGCACTTCAAAGGCATCGACATCATGCGCACGGTCCGCAGCTTCGACCCCTGCCTGCCCTGTGGGGTGCACATGTATCTGGGTAACGGCCAGACCCTGGAGAAGCTGCACTCCCCCACCCAGACCCTGACCGGCGAATAGCAGCCCCGCCATGCCTGGCGAGGACCGGCCGCGGCAGGCCGGCGACCGGATCGAAAGTCTCCTCGACGCCCTCGGCGCAGGCGGGGCGGTGGCCCGCGGGCGCGCCGAGGAACTGCTCCGCCAGGTGACGGAACTCTACGGCTCAGGGCTGGCGAGGATCCTCGAAATCCTCGGCGACCGCGGACAATTGGACGGCGGAACGCTGGACGCGCTGACCGCGGACGAGCTCGTCTCCAGCCTCCTGGTGATCCACGGGCTGCACCCCCAGGACGTGGAAACACGGGTGAGAGCCGCGCTGGAGAGTGTCCGGCCGTACCTCGGCTCGCACGGCGGCAACGTGGAACTTCTGGACGTCAGCCCCGAGGGCGTGGTGCGGCTGCGGCTGCTCGGCACCTGCCAGGGGTGCCCGTCGTCGTCGGTCACGCTCAAGTTCGCCGTCGAAGAAGCCATCGAGACGGCGGCGCCCGAGGTCACCGCCATCGAGGTGGTCGAGGAGGACTCCCGCCCGGCAGTTCCGGCGGTGATTCCGGTGGAGGCGCTGCTGGTCCGGCTGAACCACCCTGCCGAGGCCGCGGCAGGGCACGGGCCGGGCGACACCGGCGGCTGGCAGGAGCACGCCGCCGGATCGTGGGAGCCCGTGCCGGAGATTGCCGGACTCGAGCCCGGCGAAGTTGCCGGCTTCCTGGTGGGCGGGTACCCGGTGCTCGCCTGCCGGACCGGGCAGGACGTCTATGCCTACCGCGATTATTGCCCGCGGTGCACGGCATCGATGGCCGGCGCCACCCTCCAGCGTGCCCTCGCCGCACCCGTCGGCGGCGGTCTGCTGCGCTGCCCCTCATGCCGCGGCCATTTCGACGTGCGGCAGGCCGGGATCTGCCTCGAGGACCGGAACCTGCATCTGGATCCCCTGCCTCTCCTGGTCCGGTCCGGCGTGATGTCCGTGGCCGTGCCGGTCGTTTCCGGACAGGGCGCCTGACGTGAGCCAGGGACGCAGCACCGAACCCGGCCGGGGCGCCGCCGCCCCCGGCGGGCTGCCGGTCGCCCTGCTGCGCAGGATCGCGTCCAGCCCGCCCGCGCCGCCCGCCGGCGAGCGCTGCGAGATGTGCGGGGAACCCATCCCCGGGGAACACCAGCACGTCGTCGACCTGGAGAGCCACGCCATGATGTGCACGTGCCGGCCGTGCTACCTCCTGTTCACCGACGCCACGGCCCACCTGCGCTACCGCTCGGTGCCGGACCGGTATCTGCACTTTCCCGATTTTGAACTGGGCCCGGGCCAGTGGGACGAGCTGGAAATTCCGGTGGGACTGGCATTCTTCTTCCACAGTTCCAAACTGGACCGGACCGTCGCCTTCTACCCGGGCCCCGCCGGCGCCACCGAATCCGAGCTCCCGCTGGGCGCCTGGGGCACCGTGCTGGCCCGGAACCCGGCGCTCGCCCTGGCCGCACCGGATACGGAGGCGCTGCTGATCCGCGGACCGGGCCCCGACCGGGCCCGCGCCGACTGCCATCTCGTTCCCGTGGACGCATGCTACGAACTCGTGGGGCAGCTTCGCCGCCGCTGGCGCGGGTTCGACGGCGGCCAGGAGGCCCGCGAGCAACTCGCCGCCTTCTTCGCGCGGCTGGACCGCCGCAGCCGGCCCGTGCCGGAAGACACCAGCGAGTCCCTGGCGGGAGGCTCCCCATGACCGAGCTGGCGTTCGCCGTCGTCGACATCCAGCCCGAGCCCTACGCGGCGGCACCGCAGCTGACCGCCCGGCTCAAGCTCACCGAGTCCACCGGCGCCACCATCCACGCAATCGCGCTGCGCTGCCAGGTGCGGATCCTGCCGCAGCGCCGCGGCTACGCGGACGAGGAGGAACGGGGGCTCCTGGACCTGTTCGGCGAGCGCGGCCGCTGGCCCACCACGCTCAGGTCGTTCCTCTGGCTGCAGTGCAGCGCCATGGTGCAGGGATTCACGGGCAGCACCGAGGCGGATCTGCCCCTGCCCTGCACGTTCGACTTCGACGTCGCCGCGGCCAAGTACCTGCACGCCCTCAGGGACGGCGAAATCCCGCTGGAGCTGCTGTTCTCCGGCACGGTCTTCACGAAGGGGCCGACGGGATTCGGGGTGGAGCAGGTCCCTTGGCATCTCGAAGCCTCCTACCGGCTCCCGGTGGCAGCCTGGCACCGGCTGATGGACCAGTACTTCCCCAATGCGGGCTGGATCCGGCTGGACCGGGAGGCACTGGCCGACCTGTCCCGGTACAGGTCGGCGCGCGGCCTGACGTCCTGGGAGGCCACCGTGGAGTCGCTGCTGGCGGATGCCGCGACTGGTGTGGGCGGAGAGCCGCTCCCATGAGCATGAGCCTGAGCCTGGCCAGGGCGGTCGCCGACGCGGTCCTCTACGAGGGCTACCTGCTGTACCCCTACCGCGCCTCCTCGCAGAAGAACCAGGCCCGCTGGCAGTTCGGAATCCTCGGGCCGCCCGGGGCCGCGGAGGCCGGCGCCGGCGAGGAACCGGGAATGTCCGCCGACTGCCTGCTGAGCCCGGGACCGCACGCGGATGTGGAACTGCACCTGCGCTTCCTGCAGCTGCAGACCCGCACCGTAGAGAAGGCCGACGGCGACGGCAGATTCAGCCCGGCGGCGGAACTGGCCATCGGCAAGTCGCGCTGGCTGAGCTGGGACGAGGCGGTTGAACAGGAGATCACCCTGGGGCCGTTTCCGGTGGCGCAACTGGCCCGGGCAGCGCTGCGGCTGCCGGTGGAGGTCCCGGCGGCCGAGGAAATTGAGGAACTCGCCGACGGCACCGGGCGCACGGCAGGCAGGCTGGTGCGGCGTCGCCAGGCGCTCCGGGGCGAGGTCGGCCTCAGCGCCGCCGCCGTCAGCGACGGGCCCCTCCGGTTGCGGGTTTCCGTCGCCAACACCGCGGAGGAGGCCGTTACGGAGCCGGGGAACCGGCAGGACGCGATCGCCGCGTCCTTCATCGGCGCGCACGTGCTCCTCAGCCTGCGGGACGCGGATTTCCTCTCCCTGCTGGATCCGCCGGGTTGGGCGCAGGACGCCGTTGCGGGCTGCTCGCAGCACCGCTGTTGGCCAGTCCTCGCCGGTCCGGAGGGGCAGGCGGACGTGCTGCTGGTCTCGCCGATCATTCTCTACGACCACCCCGCAGTGGCCCCGGAAAGCCCGGTGGCGCTCTATGATTCCACCGAAATTGACGAGATTCTCACCCTGCGGGTGCTGACCCTGACCGAGGAGGAAAAATCCGAGGCCCGCGCCACCGATCCCCGCGCGGCCGCGATCATCGACCATTGCGAGGCGATGTCGCCGGAGGAGCTGCAGCAGCTGCACGGGATCCTGCGCAATCCCCACGCCGCGGAATTCCCGGACTCCCGCGGAATCCTCGCCGGCACTGGAGAGGAAGCGCCCGCATGGTGGACGCCGGAATCCGAAGCCCTCGTCGAGCCGTCCACTGATGCCGTTCTGATCAATGGCGTTCCGGTGGCCCGCGGCAGCCGGGTCAGGGTGAACCCGAGCCGGCGCGCCGATGCGCAGGACCTCTTCTTCGCCGGGCAGACCGGGCGGGTCACCAGCGTGCACTTCGACGTCGATGGCAGCACCCACGTCGGCCTGGTGCTCGAAACAGACCCTGCCGCGGACCTCCATGAAGGCTACGGCCGGTCCTTCTACTACGCACCCGAAGAACTTGAACCGCTTGAGGATGGAGAGGAAAACCCGCTATGAAAACAGTAGGAATGGCCACGGTCGGCCTGCTCGTGGCGCTGGCACTGGCGGCCGCGTACACCGGGATACGGTCGGTCCCCGATATCCAGCGCTACCTGAAAATGCGGCGGATGTGACGTCATCAGTCCAGCCCGGCAAACCCTCCACCGGGACCGCGGATCGCGGACCCCGGGTCCTGGTCGCCGGCGTGGGGAACATGTTTCTGCGCGACGACGGGTTCGGCCCGGAGGTCGCCCGCCGGCTGGCCGCGACCATAGACCCGGCGGCCCCCGGCGTGCTGGCCGTGGACTACGGAATCCGCGGCATGCACCTGGCCTATGATCTGCTGGCCGGAGTGGACGTTCTGGTGCTGGTGGATACCGTGCCCCCGCGCCCGGACCCAGACCCGGGCGCAGGCCCCAACCCAAGCGCAGGCGCAGGCCCCGACTCGGGCGCGGCACCGGGGCGCATCCGGATACTGCGGGTGCGCCCCGAAGACCTCGACGGCGCCGCCTCCCTGGACCCGCACGGCATGGACCCGGCTGCCGTGCTGGGACGGCTCCGCTCGCTCGGCGGTGAACTTCCCCTGATCTACGTCGTAGGCTGCGTCCCGGCTGACTTGACCGAAGGAATAGGACTCACCGGCCCCGTGGCGGAAGCCGTACCGCGGGCGCTGGCCGCCGTCGAACAACTGATCGCGCAACATCCGCCTGTTTAGAACCAAGTCCGGATAAGAGCCGAGACCGGCGCAGAGCAAGGAGTGCACGCCATGTGCCTTGGAATTCCAGGTCAGGTCATCGAACTGCTCGAGGGCTACGGCAACCAGCTGGCTCTCGTGGACGTGGCCGGAGTGCGCCGGAAAATCAACATCGGCCTGCTGGATGAGGGGCCGCTGGAGCCGGGAACGTGGGTGCTCATCCACATGGGCTTCGCCCTGGAACGGGTGGATTCCGACGGCGCGGAACGGGCCATGGGTGGACTGGAGCTCATGGGCCAGCCCAGGGACGCCGACGGCGACGCAAGCTAGCCGTACTAGCCCGCCGCCAGGGAGCCCGCCGGCGGCCTTAGTGTTCCAGCGCGATCGCGGCGCCGCGGTGTTCGACGCCGTTGTTGGCGATCCGCAGGTGCCGCGCAGTAAAGTGCACCAGCCGCTGCAGCTGACGCGGGGACAGCCGGTCACAGACCCAGTCCCAGTGGAGCGACACCACGTCCCCCGCTGCCAGCCCGGCCACGAACCCGGAGCCGTTCACCGCGTATTTCGCCGACTCGACTACGGCCTCACCCAAGGCCAGCGAGATTCCGTCCCAAACCAGGGACCGGGACCGGACCGTCGCCTCGTCGCCGGTAATCGCCAGCACCACGCCCCACCGGATGCGGCACCGGTCGAGCACACTCAAGGCGGTGGCATGGCGGCGGTCATCGTGGAGCAAGCCCAACCAGGGGTAGATCTCGAAGACATGGAAACTGTGGTGGGGAACCCCGCCAGCCAGGACACCTTCCGCCAAGTGCGGGAACTGCCGTCCCGTGCGGGCCCGGAACCGGTCCTCCATTGAGTTGCCGATGTTGGTTATGCCGACGGAGTCCAGGAGACTGTTCCCCACCCAGTACGCCTCCACAACACGGAAATCGAGGGGATCGCGGATTCCGTTGGAGGCCGCAATCAGTTCCAGGTACGGCCAGGCGCCGGCAAAGCCTTTTGCCAGCTCACGGAGGCCTTGGTCCGTCACGCCGGACTGGCCGTAATGCAGCAGCGCATCACTATCCGGCGGACCGCAGCTGCCCCTGGAATTGGGAGGGTAGGCATAGCGGACAAATAACTGGGCACCGTCAGGAATCATGATCTGGCCACCTTCCGCGCAAGGTCCTCTGAAAGTAGCACCGGCCCCGAACCCCGACAAGAGCCCGGTACCGCGGGGCCGTTGACAGCCTTGGTCTGCGGGGCGATCCTGTGAAGAACCTACGCACAGGGGGTCAGGCCATGCGAGTCGACGATCCAAACCGCCGCACGGTGCTTCAGGCGTTGATGGCGGGAGGATCCGCAGCCCTGCTGACCGGGTGCGGAGCCTCCGGCCTTTCCCCCGCTGCCTCTCCGGCCGCCGGCGGGACTGGTTCCGCGGCAGCAGACCGCATCAGCATCATGGATCAGCGCGGCAAAACAGTCACGTTCGCCAGGCCGGTCACCAAGGTGGTGACCATACCCATGCCGGCAGCGTCGCTGCTGGTCGCCGTCGACGGCAGTGCCAAACATCTGGGCGCCATGCATAACGCCTCCTGGGTCGCCATGCGTGACGGAGTCATGGGAACAATGTTTCCGCGGACGCTCGAACTGCCTCACGACATAGCGACGCAGGACTTCACCCCCAACGTGGAGAGCGTGCGCGCCCTGAACCCCGACGTCGTGATCCAGTGGTCGGACGCCCAACTGATCGACCCGCTCGAGAACGCCGGGCTGACGGTAATCGGCCTGACCAACACCGGCAAACAGGAGGACGTGGACGCCTGGGTGACGATGTTTGCCGCCATGCTTGGCAAACCTGAGCGTGCCACCGAAATCAAGGCCCACAGCGATGAAGAACTCGACAAGATCAAGTCACTGGCGGCCGGCCGCGACTCCGGGGGACCCAGCATTCTTTACTTCAACCGGTTCACCGGCGGGCTCAAGGCCGCGGCAGCCGATACGTACAACGACTTCTATATCAAACTTGTCGGCGGCACCAACCCCGCCACCGGTCAGCACCCGTTGCCCGGCTCGGGCATGGTGGGTCTGGACGTGGAACAGGTCCTGAGCTGGGATCCGGAGGTGATCCTGCTGGGTAATTTCGACCAGGCCATGCCGCAGGACATCTATTCGAACCCGGTGTGGCAGAACATTTCCGCGGTCCGCTCGCGGCGCGTCTACAAGGTTCCGCTCGGGGGCTACCGCTGGGATCCCCCAGGTCAGGAATCGCCGCTCATGTGGCACTGGCTCACGGCCATCGCTTTTCCCCAGGACCGGTCCGCGGTGCGCGGCAAAGTTCGTGAATATTTCCAGTTCCTTTATGGCCAAGAGCCCTCGGAGGACGCGCTGGACCGGATGCTGTGGGTCACGGAGAACAGCGGCTCAGCCAATTACCAACAGTTCAATGCTGGATGAGGCCAGTGCAGCGCGGCTGAAGCGCCGTGGCCCACGGGCCGGCCGGACGGACGACCAGCCTGGGCCGGGAGTCCGCGCCCGGACATTTGCTGTTCTCGGGCCCATTTCCATCGCCGCCGTCGTGCTGACCGCGGCCGGACTGCTCGCGCTGGCGCTCGGACGCTTCGATGTGCCGGTGGGGCACGTCGTCCAGATTCTCGCGGCACAAATCGTGCCCTTCCCGCTCGAAGCCAGTGAGACGGAGCAGAACGTTGTCCTGCTCGTGCGGCTCCCCCGGATCCTGCTTGGCCTGCTGGTGGGCGGCGGGCTGGCGATCGGCGGTGCCGCTCTGCAGGCCATCTTCCGGAACCCTCTGGTCAGCCCGGAGATCATCGGAGTATCCGCCGGGGCCTCCTTCGGCGGAGCGCTGGCCCTGCTGCTCGGTCTGGGGACTTTCATGCTGGTCGCGGGTTCATTTTTCTTCGGCATGGCAGCCCTCGTGTTGCTGATCCTGATCACGTCCGGCCGCGGTGGCTCCTCAATGCTGATGATCGTGCTCGGCGGTGTCGTTACGGGTGCGTTCTTCTCAGCCTTGGTGGCGCTGGTGACCTACCTCGCGGACCCGAACACCACCCTGCCTGCCATCGTTTTCTGGCTGCTTGGCAGCGTGTCCACCGCGACGTACGCGAAGGTCGCGGTCGCGCTGGTCCCTGTGCTGGGCGGCACCGTCGTGCTCGTGTTGCTGCGCTGGCGCATTAACGTGCTCTCCCTGGGCGACGAGGATGCCGCGGCCCTGGGCGTCAAACCACGCCCCCTGCGCTGGGTGGTGCTGGTGGCGGTGGCATTGATTGTGGCCGGCGCGGTGGCAGTCAGCGGAGCGGTCAGCTGGGTGGGCCTGGTGGTGCCGCATCTGGCGCGAATGTGGGTGGGCCCGGACCACCGCGTGCTCCTGCCTGTGTCCTTCCTTCTTGGCGGCGCCTACATCATCCTGGTGGACACCGTGGCCCGCACCCTTACCGCCGGGGAGATTCCGCTGGGCGTCCTCACGGCCCTTATCGGTGCCCCCGTTTTCTTCCTGCTGCTGCGCCGGAACCGTGACAGGATCTGGGAAAGTGCTTGAACTGGACGGTGTGGGATTCGGCTACGCCCGGCAGGACTGGGTCTTCCGGGACGTCAGCTTCCGGGTGCTGCCAGGCACGGCCACCGCGGTGCTGGGTCCGAACGGCAGCGGCAAGACCACGCTGGTCCGCTGCGCTGCCGGACTTCTGGCGCCGGCGGCGGGCACGGTCCACCGGGCCGACGGTGCCGGGTACGTGCCGCAGGCCCGCGGCAGCGCGTTTGGGTACACGGCCCTGGACATGGTCCTGATGGGGCGGGCCCGGCAGGTCGGGGTCTTCCGCACGCCAGGCGCCAAGGACCGGGCCGCAGCCCTGGACGCGATGGACAAGGTAGGGGTTCCCGGGCTGCGCGACCGGCGTTTTCCTACCCTCAGCGGCGGCGAACAGCAACTCGTCCTGATAGCCCGGGCCATCGCCGCAGGCTGTCCTGTCCTCGTGCTTGACGAGCCTGCCACCGGGCTCGATTTAAAGAACCAGGTGCGGGTCCTGTCGCTCCTGCGCGAGTTAATGGCGGACGGCATGGCCCTGCTCCTGAGCACGCACCACCCGGACCACGCCTTGTACCTGGCCGACAGGGCTGTCCTCCTGGGCCGGAGCGGAACCCTGACCGGACCGGCGGAAGAGCTGCTCACGGACACGTCACTCACAGCGCTCTACGGCGTTCCGGTGAGGACCCTGCCGTATTACGACGGCGGCACAGCGCGCCGGACCATCGTGGTCCCTTACGGGGAGGGGGCGGGCCCAGCGCCGCGGCACCGGGACCGCAGCGAAAGGTGAACGGGCGCCGGATTTAGCCGGTGTTGCGCAGGCCCGCCGCCACGCCGTTGACCGTGATGAGCATGGCACGCTGGAGGCGTTCGTCGATCTCGGCGTTGGGCATGCTCTCCCCGGCCGCGGCCTCGGAGCGGATCCGGCGCAGCAGTTCCACCTGGAGGTAGCTGATCGGGTCGAGGTACTGGTCCCGGATCTCCAGGGAGCGCTTCAAGGTGGGCTGTGCGTCGAGCAGCAGGTCCTCGCCGGTCAGGTGCTGGACCTCGGCGACGGTCAGCTCGTATTCGGCCCTGATGGCACGGAACAGATGGTGCAGTTCCTCCGGGACCAGTGTGGAGACGTAATAGCCGGCGATGTCCATGTCCGTCTTCGCCAGCGTCATTTCCACATTGGAGAGCACGGAGCGGAAGAAGTGCCAGCCGTCCATCATCTCCACCAGCTGGGCCGAGTGGCCGGCTTCGCGGGCAGCTTTGAGCCCGGAGCCGACACCGAACCAGCCCGGGACGATCTGCCGCGACTGCGTCCAGCCGAACACCCACGGGATCGCCCGCAGGCCCTCGAGCCCCGCGCCGGAATCGGGCCTCTTCGACGGCCGGGAGCCGATATTGAGGGACCCCAGCTGTTCCACCGGGGTGGAGGCCATGAAGTAGGCCGGCAGGTCCGGATCATCGATCAGGGTCCGGTACCGGGCGAAGGCGGCGTCGGAAATGGTCTCCATGACGTGGCCGTAGCGTTCACGCTGGTCCTCCGAGGTGCGCGGGGTGCGGTGCAGCGCGGAACCCTGCATGACCGCCGCGAGCGAGAGTTCGAGGTTCTCGCGGGCGAGCTCGGGCAGCGAGTACTTGTCCGAAATGACCTCGCCCTGTTCGGTGAACTTGATCTCGCCCTCCAGCACCCCGTTGGGCTGGGCCATGATGGCGTCATAGGTCGGGCCGCCGCCGCGCCCCACAGAGCCGCCGCGGCCGTGGAACAGGCGTACCCGCACCCCGTGTTTGGCCGCGATGTCCCGGAGTTTGCGCTGGGTCTTGTGGATTTCCCACTGGCTGGTCATGACGCCGGATTCCTTGTTGGAGTCCGAGTAGCCGAGCATGATTTCCTGCACGTCCCCGCGCAGCCGGACCAGCTCGCGGTAGGAGGAGTCGGAGAGCAGCTGGTCCACGATTTCGGCCGAGGCCCGCAGCTCCTCCACGGTTTCCAGCAGCGGCGCGAAACCGATCCTGGCGCAGGGGGCCTCGCCGAACAGGTTGACCAGCCCCGCCTCGCGGGCCAGCACCGCCGCGGCCAGGACATCGTCCGCGCCGCGGGTCATCGAAATAATGTACGTCTCGATGACGTCCGGGCCGTACGTTCGCAGGGCCCGCCGGATCTCGCGGAAAACGTCATAGGTGCCGTCGGCGACGCCGTCGAGCTTGATCGGGTGGCCGGACAGCGGGCGGCGCGAGGCGAGCTCCGACCCCAGCACCTCGAGCCGCTCGGAACGGTTGAGTTCCGCATACCGGAGGCCGGGGCCGCCTAGGCGGTCCATCAGCTGCCCGACGGCGTCATGGTGGTGGTCGGCGTGTTCCCGGATGTCGAGGGTGGCCAGGTGCAGGCCAAAGGAGGCGATGGCGCGGCGGACCCGGGCCAGGGAACCGTCGGCGGCGAGCGCGGCATGGTGGTTGCGCAGCGACCGCTCCAGCAGGCCCAGCTCCTCGATCAGCTCCGCGGTGGACGTGTAGTCGCGGCCCGGCTCGTGCGCCGATCCGGCCGAGACCCGCCGCGCGGTGTTCAGCAGCTTGGCCTTAATGCAGGTGAGCTTGAGCCGGTAGGGCTCCTGGGCGTTCAGTTCCAGGACCCGGCGGTCCAGGCCCGGCAGGTTCCTGAGGTCGACGTCGATCGAGTCCAGCAGCTCCTGGTCCGCCCCGGCGAGCGCCGTCGAGTTGGACAGGATGGAGATCAGCCCGTCGATCAGGCCGATGCTGATCCGGACGGCGTGCTGGTTCTGGATCTGCAGGATTTCGCGGGTGACGGCCGCGGTGACATTGGGGTTGCCGTCCCGGTCCCCGCCGATCCAGGAGCCGAAGCGGATGGGGGCCTTCTCCGCGGGGAGGCTGACGCCGTGCTCGGCGAGCAGTTCCGAGAGGTCCGAGAGCATCTCCGGCATGGCGTCGCCCAGGATGCCGGTGAGGTAGTAGATCGCGTTCCGGGCCTCGTCCACCGGGGTGGGCCGGACCTGGCGGAGTTCATCCGTCTGCCACATCTGGTCGATCACCTCGGCGAGCTGGCGGTCCTGGCGGCGGCGTGCGGAGGTGCCCTCCGCCGTGCTCTGGGCCAGGATGTCGGAGAGCCGGCGGACCTTGTCCAGCACGGAGCGGCGGGAGGCCTCCGTGGGGTGCGCGGTGAAGATGGGTCGGACGTCGAGTTCATTGACGACCTCCTGCAGCACCGAGGGCCCGGCCTGGGCGGCGATGTCGGTGACGGCCTTGGCCAGCCAGCCGTCTTTTTCCTGCCGGGTGCGCAGCCCGCGGACCCGGTGCACTTGCTCGGCGGCGTTGGCCAGGTGGAAGTAGAAGGCGAAGGCGCGAACCAGGTCAGTCGCCTGCTCCAGGGGCAGGGAGCCGAGCAGTTCGCGGACCTGGGCGACGACGTCGTGCGAGCTCCACGGTCCGGTGGCATCCGCACCGCCGCGGGCGGCCTCCTTGGATTCCTTGGTCAGCAGGCGCACTTGCTCCACCAGGTCCAGGAGTTCGGGCCCGTGCTGGCGGACCAGGGATTCGCCGAGGAGGGTGGACACCCGGCGGACATCGGCGCGCAGTTCGGAGGCGAGATCGGTGCCGGGATTCGTTGCAGTGTCAGCCATGGAAACTATCTCTCGAGGGGGACTTGGCTCGTACACTGCGCTGGATACTGTGAGCCGGGTTACTTTCTTCCTACAGGATGCTACCCGGCGGCCGGGCAGCAGGGGAATCCGTCTCAGATAGTGTCCGGGCCCTTGACGTGGGGCTCCGGGGGTGACGCCGCGGGCAAACGGATCCCGCCGCTGGGTGGAGTTGGGTGGTGAAGGCCTTACCGGGCGATTTTGAAGTTGAACGCCCCGGTGCCCAGCGCACCCCAGATCCGCAGCCAGATCGGCATGATCATTTCGGCGCCGCGCGCTGTGGTGATGTCGCCCAGATCGATGATGTCCCGGTGACCGAGGCCCGTGAGCAGGCCGGTCACGGTTTCCTTGGCGGCCGCGTCGTTTCCGGAAACGAACACCGAATGGTCTCCCCCGGCGACACTCAGCGGATCCGCCATCACGCTGGCGGTCATCGTATTGAGGGTCTTGACCACGCGGGATTCCGGGAAGGTCCGCTGGATCTGCTCCCCGAGGCTGTCGGTGTTCACCGGGTCCAACGACGGAGGGAACCCGTGGGAGAAGTCCAGCGGGTTGGCGATGTCCACCAGCACCTTGCCGGCCAGGTTGCCCGCTCCCGCTGCGGTGAGCGCTTCGAGTGAGCCAGCGCCGTTGGTGGCGTTGACGATGATGTCCGCACCGGCAGCGGCGTCCGCGAAAGTGGCGACGCCGATCCGGCTGTGCGCCGCGTGCCACGCGGCGAAGGGTGGACCGCCCATCGCCCCGGGCTCGGTCCGGGCCAGCGTCACCCTGGGATCGCGCGTTCCGATCACCACCTCATGCCCCAGCTCCGACAGCGCCCCGGCGATCGTGGGGCCAACGGTCCCGGTTCCCATTACTGCAATCCTCATGGTGTCCTCACTTCTCAACGGGCGGGGTAGACAGGTTCGTCTACATGTGGCCCCGACGCTATCAGACAGACCTGTCTACGGCAAGGAGGGGACGCGTCACCGGCGGACATAGACAGACTTGTCTGTGTACCATAGAGCCATGACGCCGCCAGCAGCCACAGTGACCCCGGCCGCCCGCCCGCCCGCCGGGCAGGCCAGGGAGAAAATTCTCGCCACGGCCTTCCGGCTTTTCTACGCCCAGGGACTCAGGGCCGCCGGCATCGATACGATCATCGCCGAATCCGGCGTCGCGAAGGCCACGTTCTACAAGTATTTTCCGGCCAAGGACGACCTGATCCTGGCATACCTGGCGAAAGTCGACGGCGTCTGGTCCGGGCAGCTCCACGCCGCGGCGGAAGCCGCCGGCCCTGACCCCGCGGCCCAGCTCGTGGGGTTGTTCGATGCCCTGGCCAGTGCCTGCCGCCGCGACGGCTACCGCGGCTGCGCCTTCATCAACGCCGCGGCCGAGTCCGCTTCCGGAACCCGTATCCACGAACGGACGGTGGCGCACAAGGACCACATCAGGGCCTGGATCCGCGGCCTGGCCGCCCAGGCCGGTGTCCCGGACCCGGACCAGCTCGCCCGCAGCCTGACCCTCGTGCTCGACGGCGGCCTGGCCAGCGGCGTGCTCGACGCCGACCCGGCGGCGGCCACCGCCGCGCGGACCACGGCAGCACAACTGGTCTCCGCAAGCCTCGGGAGGAACCCGTGACCATGCCCCAAACTGATCCTGAGGCCCAGCTCGCCCGCTGGCATCGCTTCCGGACGAGCCGCAACGCGGCCCTGGCCAGCGAGTACGGCTGGCTGACCCTGACTTCCTTCCAGTGGCTGGACGGCCGGCCGGCCGCGGTCGAGCTCTCCCCCGGACTCTGGTCCACGGACGGCACGACGGCGTTCCTCACGGCCGCAGCTTCCGACGGACTGACCCTCGTGGAGACCGGCGAGTCCGTGGACGGCACCGTCAGCGCGGCGCTGGCCAACGAGGAGTCGCTGCTGTGGGTCCGGTATGGCGGCACGGACGGCCGGCAGGTCGTCGTGGAACTCGCCATGCGCGCCAACAAGTACGCCGTCCGCACCCGCGATTCGAAGTCGCCGGTGTTCACCGAGTTCGACGGCGTCCCCACCTTCGACTACCGGCCGGACCTCGTGGTCGAGGCCAGCTTCCACCCGTACCCGGAGCCCGTCGGCGTGCCGATCGGCACCGCCAACCCCCTGGTCGACGGGGTCCACCGGTCCGTCGGCGAGCTCGTGTTCCGGCTCCCCGGCAAGGACCACGACTTCCACCTGCAGGCCGAGGAGGAACAGCTCGGCGCGCTGACCGTCACATTCCATGACGAGACCAACGGAGCAGCCCCGCCGGAACTGGCAACAGCCGAGTGGCGCAAGGTCTCCACCGCCCGGCCCCGCGTCGATGCGGAGGGAAACCGGACGGTCATCCTGGATTTCAACCGGGCCATCAATTACCCCAGCGCCTTCACCCCGTACGGCACCTGCCCCATGCCGGTGAAGAACAACAGCCTGGACTACCGGATCGAGGCCGGGGAGAAAGAGCCGGCTCTGTTTTAGACGATCGCGTTCTAGACGATCGCGGACACCCCGGTCACGGCCCGGCCCACAATCAGCGTGTTGATCTCGAACGAGCCCTCATAGGTGTAGATCGCCTCGGCGTCGGCGAAGATCTTTGCCATCCGGTAGTCGGTGACGATCCCGTTGCCGCCGAGCAGGGACCGGCCCATCGCCACGGTTTCACGCATCCGGGCGCTCACGTAGGACTTCGCCAGCGCCACCTGCGGCATGTCCGCGGCACCGTGCTCCTGCAGCTGCGCGATCCGCACCATCATCCCCATGCTGGCCACGGCGTTGCCGAGCATCGTCACCAGCTGCTGCTGGACCAGCTGGAATTTCGCCAGCGGACGGCCGAACTGCTGGCGTTCGACCGCATACTGCCGGGCGACGTCGAAGGCGGCCAGCTGCTGGCCAACACCCTGCCAGGCCACCATGATCCGCGAGCCGCGCAGGAGCTCGTTGGTGTCCTCGAAGCTGTTGATCCCGGCGAAGCGGTCCGACTCGGCCACCTGCACGTCCGTGAAGACAATGTCCGCGTTCTGCACGGTGCGCAGCGCGATCTTGTTCTCGATCCGGCTCCGGCTCACACCCGGAAGGGCCGCGTCGACGATGAAGCCGCGGATGCCGCCGCCGGCCTCGTCCCGGGCCCAGACAAGCAAGTAGTCGCAGAACGTCCCGTTGCCGATCCAGCGCTTGGCGCCGTTGAGCACCCAGGTGTCCCCGCCGTCGGGCGCCCCGCCGGAAACGCGCCGGGCGACGGTCTCCATCCCGCCGGCCACGTCGGAGCCATGCTCCGGTTCCGTCAGCGCGAACGCGCCGGTGGTCCGGAGGTTCGCGGCGTCATCGAGCAGGCGCGCCTTCTGTTCCTCGGAACCGAAGCCGTAGAGCGATTCGACAAAGAGGTCGTGGTGGACCAGGAAGAAGGTTGCCAGCGAGGTGTCCACCCGGGTCATCTCGGCGATGACCAGCCCGGCGAACAGGTGGCTGTAGCCGCGCTGGGCCGGCGCGCTGAGTTCAAGGGCCGCCAGTTTGGGCAGGATGTGTGCGGGGAACTCGGCCTTGTTCCACCATTCGCCGGCGAAGGGTGCCACCTCGCGGGCCAGGAACTCCCGGAGTTCGGCAAGTTTTGCCTGTTCCGCGGCGTTGAGCATCGACTCGAAGTCGAAGAAATCCGCGGTCGGCAGCCCCGCGACGGAGTCGGCAGGGGCGAAGGACGCGGCGAGCCCGGTGGGCGTCATTTCGGCCCCATCCGGATGGCGCCGTCGAGGCGGATGGTCTCGCCGTTGAGCATGGCGTTCTCCACGATGTGCGCGGCGAGGTTGGCGTACTCGGCGGGGCGGCCCAGCCGGGACGGATGCGGCACCTGGTGCCCGAGGGAATCCTGCGCTTCCTGCGGCAGCCCGGCCATCATGGGTGTCTCGAAGATGCCCGGCGCGATGGTGACCACCCGGATCAGCGACCGGGCGAGCTCGCGCGCAATCGGCAGGGTCATCGCGTGCACCGCGCCCTTGGAGGCGGCATAGGCCGGCTGGCCGATCTGGCCGTCAAAGGCGGCCACGGAGGCGGTGTTGATGATCACGCCGCGCTCCGGCCCGCCCAGCTCGGTCACGGCCGGCTCGGTCGCCGCCATCGCGGCCGCGGCGAGGCGGATGACGTTGAAGGTGCCCACGAGGTTGATCTGGATGACACGGCTGAAGTTCTCCAGCGGCAGCACGCCGTCGCGGCCCAGGACCTTGCCGGGGGTGGCGATCCCGGCACAATTGACCACGATCCGCAGCGGGCCGAGGGCAACGGCGGCGTCGACGGCAGCCTGCACCTCCGCCTCGCTGGTGACGTCGGCGGCGGCGAAGACCGCCGTGTTGGCCGGCTCCGCCGGGTGTCCGGCGCCGGGCGCCCCGGCCCGGACCCGGCCAGCGTTCAGCTCGGCGGCCAAGGCCTCGCCGGCGGAGCCCGGCAGGTCCACCAGGACCACGGAGGCTCCGGCGTCGACCAGGCGGCGCGCCGTGGCAGCACCCAACCCCGAGGCCCCGCCCGTGATCAGCGCAACTGTACCTTTGATGTCCATGCATCCTCCTTGATGTGGAACCGGAACCCGCCACGACACTGTGTGCAGCGTCACGGACTTGCAGGGAACATTAGTTAGTGAATGTTAACTGGAATACGGGCATTCCGCACCTTTCACCCCACGGCCCAGCCACGATCCGGCCCCAAAGGCTGCCGCCGCTAGGCTGGATCCATGAGCCCAGCAGAGATTTCCGCCGCCGCCGACTGGTCCCTCCGCGCGGACGAAGCGGCACGCTCGGTGACCCGGATGTTCGGGCAGCGGCTGTTCTTCCTGCCGGGAACCCACATCGCCGCAATCGTGCGCCCCTCGGGCCGACTCAGGAACCTGGCCCGGCCCTGGCACTACTGGTGGCAGGCGCACTATGTGGACTGCCTGGTGGACACCGGCCGCCGCGAACTCGGCACCGAAGGTCGGCCCGGGAAACGGTTCGACGGCGCGAACCGTCCCAGCGCCGGCCGGCTCGCCTCCCGGCTGGTCACCGGGATCCGGCTGCGGAACTTCCTCACCATCGTCAACAACTACTACGACGACATGGCCTGGCTGGCGCTATCGACGCTGCGGCTGGAGAACCTCGCCGAGCAAAGCCGGCACACGGCCGGGCGGCTCCGCAACGCCCGGGTCCTCAGGAGCCTCACCCTGCAGTTCGATTCCGCCTCCACGGACGACCTCGGCGGCGGCACGTTCTGGAGCAAGAAACGCGATTTCAAGAACACTCCGGCCACTGCCCCCGTGGCGCTCTACTACGCCCGCACCGGCCAGGCGGCCAAGGCCCAGGCCTTGCTGGACTGGTTGGATGCCCGGCTGTTCGACCCGGAACAGGGGATGTACCGGGACGGCCTCCGGATCGGACCGGGCGGCGAGGTGGTCCTGGAAGACGCCATCTACTCCTACAACCAGGGCCCCGTCCTGGGCGCCCTGCTGGAGCTCGGCGGCGGGACGAACCTGGCCCGCGCAGCCACGCTCGTGGCGGCCGTGGCACGGAACCTCACCCTCCCTGCCCCACCGACGGGCAGCAGCGCCCGGGTGCTGCGCTGCGAGGGAAGCGGCGACGGCGGCCTCTTCACCGGAATCCTGGCCCGCTACCTCGCGCTGGCCGCCGTCGATGCGCGGCTGCCGGCCGGGACCCGTGCTATGGCCGCCGCACTGGTGCTCAACACTGCCGGGGCGTTCTGGGAGGGCCGCAGGGCCGTGTCCGCCGGGGAGCGGCTTCCCGGCAAGGGCAGCAGGATCATCCTCTCCGCCCGCCCCGAACAGACGGCGGACCAGAGCTACCCGGAGGGCGCCGCCGTCGAACTTTCCACCCAGCTGCAGGCCTGGATGGTGCTGGAAGCCGCGGCGGCGGTCACCGGCGGGGCCGGCCCCCGGACGCCCGCCGCACGATCCGCCGAATCAACCGGCCGATAATTAAGTCATGCAATAGTTTCGTAATTGATGTGATCCTTATCACTTAATGGGTCCTCGGCTTGGTTGCTTAGGTTTGGCTAACCTACAGTTTTTCCTAGTGAGCATGCCCTAACTTCCCCGCTCACAGGGGGGCTAGGGGCCCAAGACCTTCCTTGCAGAAAGCAGCCCCATGAAGATCCGCAACAACGCGCTGGCAGGTATCGCACTTGCCGCCACCGCCGCGCTCGGCCTCACCGCCTGTGGCTCCGGCAACTCGACCTCCCCCGGCGGCAGCGCCGCCGCTGACGGCAAGATCTCCGGAGAGATCACGGTCTACAACGCCCAGCACGAATCACTGACCAAGGAATGGGTGGACGCGTTCACCGCGGAAACCGGCGTCAAGGTCACCCTCCGCCAGGGCTCGGACACCGAGATGTCCAACCAGATCATCCAGGAGGGCCAGGCCTCCCCGGCCGACGTCTTCCTCACCGAAAACTCCCCGGCCATGGCCCAGGTGGAAAACGCCGGACTCTTCGCCGACGTCGACAAAGCCACCATCGAGCAGGTGCCCGCCGAATTCCGGCCCTCCACCAACAAGTGGACCGGCATCGCAGCCCGCTCCACCGTGCTGGTCTACGGCAAGGCCAAGCTCACCGCAGACCAACTGCCGAAGTCCATGCTGGACCTGGCCAAGCCGGAGTGGAAGGGCAAGTGGGCGGCCTCGCCGTCCGGTGCCGACTTCCAGGCGATTGTCTCGGCCCTGCTGGAACTCAAGGGCGAAGCCGCCACCGAGGAATGGCTCCAGGGCATGAAGGAAAACTCCAAGGCCTACAAGGGCAACAGCACCGCGATGAAGGCGGTCAACGCCGGCGAAGTCGACGCCGCCCTGATCTACCACTATTACTACTACGGCGACCAGGCCAAGACCGGCGAGAACTCCAATAACGTCACCCCGTACTACTTCAAGAACCAGGATCCGGGCGCCTTCGTGTCCGTCTCCGGCGGCGGCGTGCTGAAGTCCTCGAAGAACGCGGCGGCGGCCCAGGCCTTCGTCAAGTTCATCACCGGCAAGAAGGGCCAGGAAGTCCTGCAGAAGGGCACCTCCTTCGAGTACGCCATCGCGTCCGGCGTCCCGTCCAACGAAAAGCTCGTTCCGCTCCCGGAGCTGCAGGCACCCACTGTGGACCCGGCTAAGCTCAACTCCGCGAAAGTCACCGAGCTGATGACCAAGGCAGGACTGCTCTAACCACGTGACAACCAAGCTGGCGGCTCCCGGAACATCCGGGAACACGACGACGGCGGGCAGGGGCAAACGCCCCCGCCCGCCTTTCGGCGTATCTGTAATTGCGGTCCTGGCGGTCCTGATCGCGCTCTTCGCGCTGATTCCGCTGGCCTACGTCATCGTCATGACGGTGGCCACCGGGTGGGACACCGCCGTGGACCTGATCTTCCGGGCGCGCGTCGGCGAGCTGCTGCTGAACACGGTGCTGCTGATGCTGGTCACCGTGCCGCTGTGCCTCATCCTCGGGGTGGGCGGCGCGTGGCTGGTGGAACGCACCCAGCTCAAGGGGCACAAATGGTGGGCCGTGCTGCTCGCGGCTCCGCTGGCCATCCCGGCGTTCGTCAACAGCTACGCCTGGGTCTCCGCGGTGCCCTCGCTCGAGGGCCTGTGGTCCGGGGTGCTGATCGCCACGCTGTCCTATTTCCCGCTCGTCTACATCCCGGCCGCCGCCACGCTCAGCCGGCTGGACCCGGCCATCGAACAATCCGCCGCATCCCTGGGCCTCGGCGCCTGGCGCGCTTTCTTCCGCGTGGTGCTGCCGCAGCTGCGGATCGCGATGACCGGCGGCGCGCTGCTCGTGTCCCTGCACCTGCTGGCCGAATACGGCGCCTTCGCGATGATCCGTTTCGACACCTTCACCACCGCGATCATGGTGCAGTACCAGTCCACCTTCAACGGCACTGCAGGGAACATGCTGGCCAGCGTTCTGGTGTTCCTGTGCCTGATCCTGCTGCTGGCGGAAGTGCGGAGCCGCGGAAGTGCCCGGTACGCCAGGATCGGCTCCGGCGCCCAGGCCCGTGCACTGCGCCTGCCGCTGCACGCCTTCCAGCTGCCGGCCCAGCTGTTCCTGATTGCGCTCACCGCGCTGGCCTTCGGGCTGCCGCTGACCTTCGTGCTGCGCTGGATCTATGCCGGCGGACCGGACATCTGGGCCGCTGAGGAGTTCCTGCCGGCCCTGCTGCTGACGCTGACATACGGCCTCGCCGGCGCCCTGGCCACCACGGTCGTCGCGTTCCCGATGGCGTACCTGGCCGTGCGGCATCCCAGCTGGTTCAGCAAGGCCCTGGAACTGTCCAACTACATCACGAGCTCCATGCCGGGGATCGTGGTGGGGCTGGCCTTCGTAACGGTCAGCATCAAGGCGGCCCCCGACCTCTACCAGACCTCCGCACTGCTGATCGCGGCCTACGTGCTGTTGTTCCTGCCGCGTGCGCTGGTCAACATCCGCTCCGGCCTGGCCCAGGCGCCGAAGGAACTCGACGAGGCCGCCCAGGCGCTCGGCAAGCCGCCGCTGCTGGCCTTCCTCCGGGTCACGCTGCGGCTCACCGCCCCGGCCGCCGCGGGCGGCGCAGCGCTGGTGTTCCTGGCGATCGTGAACGAACTGACGGCAACCCTGCTGCTCTCGCCCAACGGCACCCGCACGCTCGCGACCGAATTCTGGAGCAAGAGCAGCGAGATCGATTACGCCGGCGCCGCTCCGTACGCCCTGCTGATGATCGTGATTTCGGCACCGATGACCTACCTCCTCTTCCAGCAGTCCAAGAAAGCAGCGGGACAGTGACCCAACACAGCCCTTCCCGGCTCCCGGAACCGCGGGTCGCCGCGTCCGTGGCCACCAGCACCAACAGCCACCTGGAGATTGACGCCGTCACCAAGAACTTCGGTTCCCAGGCGGTCCTCAAGGGTGTCAACCTCTCGGTCGCGAAGGGCGGCACGACGGCGATCGTGGGCCCCTCCGGCTCCGGCAAGACCACGCTGCTGCGGCTGATCGCCGGTTTTGAGCATCCGGATACCGGCACCATCTCGCTCGACGGCGCGAAGGTGGCCGGCGACGGCGTCTGGGTCCCGGCGCACAAGCGCCACGTCGGCTACGTGGCGCAGGACGGCGCCCTCTTCCCGCACCTGAGCGTCGGGCAGAACATCTCCTTCGGGCTCGACGCCGCCAAGCTCACCGGCGGCCACCGCGGCGTGAAGGCCCGGGTGGCCGAGCTGCTGGAAATGGTGTCGCTGGACCCTGCCATGGCGAAGCGCCGCCCGCACGAACTCTCCGGCGGGCAGCAGCAGCGGGTCGCCCTGGCCCGGGCCCTCGCCCGCGAGCCGGAACTGATGCTCCTGGACGAGCCGTTCTCTGCCCTGGACGCCGGCCTGCGGGTGGCCACCCGCCGCGCCGTGGGCAAGGTGCTGCACGACGCCGGCGTCACGACCATCCTGGTCACCCACGACCAGGGTGAGGCGCTGTCCTTCGCGGACCAGGTGGCGGTGATGCGCGGCGGACGGCTGGCGCAGATCGGCAACCCGTTCATCGTCTACACCCGCCCCGCCGACCGTGCCACCGCTGAATTCCTGGGCGACGCCGTCATCCTCGACGCCTGGATGGAAGGCTCCCTCGCCACCTGTTCCCTGGGCGGCATCCCCGTGCGCCGCCCCCCCGCGCAGGGCCGGGTCCAGCTCATGCTGCGCCCGGAGCAGATCCGGATCGCCGAGGACGGCCCGATCCGCGGCGTCGTGGTGGACACCGATTACTTCGGGCCCGAAACCACCGTCCGGCTCAAACTCGCCGTCCCGCCCGTCCTCGCGGAAGGCGCCGTGGCCGACCACCGGTACCCCGGCGGCGGCGAAGTCATCACCATCCGGCACTGGAATGCCTCAATCGCCCGCCCCGGCACCGAACTCTGCCTCCGCGTCGTCGGCGAGGCAGTGGCCTTCCCGATGGAGGACCTCCCGCCGGCTTAGCTGCCGCCACGGCAGCCCCTCCTGCATCACGGGTATCTCGGCCGTGCCCTGCGGGGCCCGTTGAGGGGGCCCCGCTCCCCGGCATAGGGTGGGGCGCATGACTGTCCAGCCAGCGCTCCACCGCCAGCACTGCTCCGTTGCCGCGCCCACCCAGTTGTGGCTCGACGCCGACGGGCGGCTCGCCAGCGGCCCCGGCACGGACGCCCCGGGCTCTTTGGCGCCGCGGGCGGCGGCTGGTTCACCGGCCTGCTGCACGGGGACACCCGGATGCTGTGCCGGGCCGAGGTGCGAGTGAACGGCCTCGAACCGGAGCCCGCCACGGTCGAGGCGGAGGCCGGCGGCGTGCTGCGCGTGCGCGGCCTGGTCCGCGGCATCCCCGGACCCACGGAGGATCCCGCAGTCGAACTGCTCCAGACCTGGACGGTCACACCCGGCGTTGTCCGGCACTCCCTGCAGCTGGGCACCTCCCTCGAGTCGGTCGAGGTGGAAATCGAAATCCAGCTCACCGCGGACTTCACCGACATGGCCGCCATCCGACTGAGCCGGTTCCGGGACCCCTCCGAGCCGTTCTCCGCCGACGATTCCACCCTGCGCTGGCGGGACGGCGGACGGACCCTGACCGTCGCCGCCCCCGGCAGCGTCGCCGCCGGACAGCGGCTCCTCTGGCGCGGCACGGCAGGGCGGGGACGCCCCTTCGAGGCGGAATGGCAGGCCGTGCTGGCCGACAGCGAGGATGCTGTGGTCGCGGCCCGGCCGCCCGCAGCGCGCCGGGTCCGGGCCGAGCCGTCCGGCGCCCTGGGCCTGCTGCTGGACAACGCACTCGATGATCTTGCCGGTCTCCGCCTGGCTACCCGGAAGCTGCCCGACGCGCCGTTCCTCGCCGCCGGGGCGCCCTGGTATTTCACCCTGTTCGGCCGCGACTCGCTCTGGGCCGCACGGCTGCTCCTGCCGCTCGACGCCGGCCTCGCCGCCGGAACGCTGCGCTCCCTGGCGGCGTTCCAGGGCACGAAGAATGACCCGGCCGCCGCCGAGGATCCCGGCAAGATCCTGCACGAGCTCCGGTCCAAGGAACTGGTGCTGGAGAGCCAGGGCCTGCGCCTGCCCCCGGTGTACTACGGCGCCGTGGATTCCACCCCGCTCTGGCTGTGCCTGCTGGCCGAGCTCGGCCAGGCCGGACTGGACGACGCCGCCGTCCGCTCGCTCCTGCCCAACGCGGCCCGGGCGGTGGAATGGCTGCTGGCCGCCGCGGGCGCCCCCGGCAGCGCCAACAGCGGGTTCCTCAGCTATCAGGACGCCACCGGCCACGGCCTCAGCAACCAGGGCTGGAAGGATTCCCGCGACGCCATGCAGTTCCGCGACGGCCGCCAGGCGGACGGCCCGATCGCGCTCTCCGAGGTGCAGGGCTACGCGTACCAGGCCGCCGTGGACACCGCCGACCTCTTCGACGCCTACGGCGAACCCGGAGGCCGGGCGCTGCGGGACTTCGCCGAGGCGCTGCAACAGAACTTCCGCGAACGCTTCTGGGTCGAGGACGACGGCGGGCCGTTCCCTGCCATGGCCCTCGACGGGCACGGCGATCCGCTGGACATCCCGGGCTCCAATATGGGACATCTGCTCGGCACCGGAATCCTGGACGCGTCGGAGGCCCGGCTTGTGGCGGACCGGCTGCTGAGCCCCGAGCTGTTCTCCGGCTACGGCGTGCACACGATTTCCCGCCGCGCGGCGGGTTTCTGGCCGTACAGCTACCACTGCGGTTCGGTCTGGAGCCACGACACCGCGATTGCGGTGCGGGGGCTGCTCGCCGAGGGTTTCCTCGCCGAAGCCCGCACCATCGCGGAGGGCCTGCTGGCCGCGTCCGGGTCCTTCGGGCACCGCCTGCCCGAACTGTTCGCCGGCATCACAGCCGGGGAGGCGGGCCACGCGGTGCCGTATCCGGCGTCGTGCCATCCGCAGGCCTGGTCCTCAGCGTCTGCCGTGGTCATTGCCCAGGCCATGGGCGTCGGGTTTTAGGCGTGCCGGTCAGGAGGCCGGCGGACGTGGCCTCCCGGGAAACCCCTAGGCGTCAGGGGCCGGCGGACGCTTGGCCTGCGGGTACGGCGTCTCGAACCGGGCCAGCATCTCAACGAATCCCGCGATCTTTTTCTCCCGGGTGGCGGCCTGCTTGACCCCGTTGGTGCGGTAGATCAGGGCATACCGGTTCACCGAGGTCAGGACGTCGAACATCGCCTGCGCGCGGGGCTCGGCCGCGATGGCCGCCGCGAGGTCCCCGGGCAGCTCCGCCGTGGCCGCGCCCGAGTAAGCCGCCTCCCACCGGCCGTCGGCTTTGGCGCTCTCGACGGCGGTCCGGCCGGCAGGAGCCATCCTACCCGCGGCCTCGAGGCGCCCGATCCGCTCCACGTTCCGGGCCGACCACACACTTTTCGGTCCCCGACGGGTCATCCGCTGGAAGGAACTTCCCTCGTCGCGGCGCTTACCTTGGCCGTCGATCCAGCCGAAACACAGCGCTTCCTGCAGGGCGGTCTCGTAGTCCAGTTCCGTGACCGTGCCGCCCTTTTTGTGCAGCACCAGCCATACACCGGGGCTCTCCGCGTGGTGCTCTTCCAGCCAGGTGCGCCACTCGGCGGCGTCCTTCACCAGCAGTTCCTGAAGTTCAACAGCCATGGCACTATTGTGCCGCGCACTGACCACTTGCAGTGCTTTGGTGGCACGATGTCCCTGAGAGCTGGAATCCGTCACACCCCGAGGAGCAACGATGCTGCGTGTCCGCCCGATCCACTTCACCTCCCGCATTGACGCATGGGAGCGGCTGCTCACCGACCTGGGCATGATCAAGACCGTTGACGCGCCCACCTGGCGGGAGTTCGACGCCGGCTCCGGCCGCCTTGCCCTCCACTTCGCCGAGGTGGGCTCAGCGGAGGACGGCACCAGCTCCTTCGGCGTCGAGGTGGGCGACCTGAAGGAATTCGCCAGGCGGACCAAGGAGGCCGGCGCGGCCGAGGGCGGCACCACCGCGGAGCTCGTCGACGCGGACCATGGCCAGTCCTGCCGCATCACCGCCGCGGACGGGTTCAGTTTCCTGGCCGACCAGGCCGCACGCGCCACGGACGGCAGCTGGGCCGGGTCAGCGGAAGCGGACCCGGACCTCGCCGTCGTCGCCGTCTGGTTCTCCGAGGACGCGGTGGCCGCGGCGAGGACCCTCCGGGACATCGGTGCCCGGCCCCGCCCGATTCCGGGCAGTAGCGCCGTCGGCAACGCCGACACAAACACCGACGTCGACACCGTCGAATCCGAAGCGTTCACCGCGAAGAACGGCGGGATCCTGATGGTCGGCACGGCCACCGGGGCCGGACGCGCCGGGCTGGGCTTTGAATACGCCGGCGACCTGGGCGCGTTGCGTGAACGTCTTGGCGAGGCCGGACACGAGGCTGCGGTCATCGAGGAATCAGCCGTCCCAACCCTGCATGTAGCCAACCCGGATGCAGACGGTTTAGCCGCCCACCCGCCCCTCTGGATTTCCGCGGCGCCGGCCCTCGGGTGAGGGGGACCACGCCCCGGCGGCAGGGATGGGGTAGAACTTAACCATGAACGTTCGCACTCCTGACCCGAACCCCGGCTGGCTCTCCGCAGATGATTTGTTCGAGGCGCGCGGCCGCTTGCCCATGGTCTACGTCGAGGCCGTCCCGGTGCGGCTGGATCCGCTCGGGTTTGTGAACGAGGTTGGCACGCTCCTGCAGGCGGACGAGGACGGCAACATGATCCGCTCGCTGGTTTCCGGACGGGTGCTGTACCGGGAGACCATCCGGGCGGCCCTGCTGCGCCATATGGAGAAGGACCTCGGACCGCTGGCGTTTCCCCAGCTGCCCATTAGTCCGGTGCCGTTCACGGTGGCCGAATACTTCCCGGCCCCGTCCCACACCGGTTTCACCGACGACCGCCAGCACGCCGTCGCCCTGGCCTACATCATCCCGGTCACCGGCGAATGCTCACCCCGCCAGGACGCCCTGGAGCTGACCTGGATGACGCCGCAGGAAGTGATGAGCTCAGATGTCCAGCTGGAGTTCAGCGGCGGCCGCGGCGCCCTGATCCGGCAGGCCCTGGCCTTCGCCGGGGTCGGGAACTGACCCGCGCCGGGCCAGCTGGAAGATGCCCCGGGACGCCCGGGGTTTGCACTGCGTCCCCGACTTCCGCCGCGCGCCTTTGTAGACTGTAGGGCGGACCGCAAAAGAATTTAAGGACTCCAGATGACCCACCCGCCAGCCGCCCCGAACTACATAGAACAGCAGGCTGGGACTCTGCAGAGCGGCGATCGCCTGCTCCTGCCCGATGGCAACCGTTCCGCCGAAATCCAGCGCGTCGACGTCGAAACTGACGATTTCGGCACTCCCGCCATGGTCCTGGCGACCCTCACCGGCGGCGGCGGGCTCCGGATCGCAGCCGCCTCCACTGTCCTGATTCTGGCTGCCGGGGCCGAGGCTGAAGACGCCTCGTTCGTTGACGCCGGCGCATCGCCGCAGCCCGTCGAACCTGCCCGGAATGATGGCAACGGCCAGGGCGGGGCCGGCGGGCAGGACAGCGCCAAGGAGACCGGGAACGGCGCCGCGGCGCCCGCCGCCGTCGTCCCTCCGCTGCCGGCCGCGCCGCCTGCGGTGAGCGGCCCCAGCGAGGAGGACCTGGCGCTCATCCCCGCCCTCGTGGGGACGCCCGAGTCCGTGGTGCAGTCGGTAGCGCAGGCCCACCCGGGCTCGACGGGGGTGCTCCTGCTCAGCGAACGGCTGGCCAAGGGCATCAACACGAAGTCCGGCAGCTGCCTCAAGGACCTCAGCGACCTCGCGCAGGAACTGTTCATCATCCTCAAGGACGCAGAAAACGCCCTCGCCGTCGCCGACCTTCTCAACGTGCTTCCCTTCGACGGCAACCGCGGCCGCTGGGCGTCGGTCGAGGCCTCCCTCGCCCTGTCCAGTTACATCTGCCGCCAGCTCGGGCAGGAGGAACGGGCCGCCGTCTACGAAAAGTTCCTGCGCACCCCGGACGGCATGGAAACGGACCCGTTCAAGGCCCGCATCAACGCCAAGGTCCGCCAGCGCTCGCTGAACGAACCAAACCTGTACGACAAGGAAATCTTCCGCGCGATGGACAACTCGAATCCGGATGCGGAACGCGAGTGGCGGATGCTCCGGCTGGAGGCGCTGCTGTTCCTGCGCGCCCACGGCGGATCGGAGACCATCGGCGCCCCGGAGCTGGACCGCCGGATCGGCAACGAACTCGAGTCCGTCCGGTCCTGAGGCGTTAGGCCCCTACCCCCTCGCGGCCGGGCGTTGTAGATTCACCCCATGACGAACAATCTGAGCGTTGTGATCAACTCCGACGCACAGCAGGTTTGGACAATGCTGCGCGAGCCCGCCAAAGTTGCCCAGTGGCACGGCTGGGAAGCCGACGACCAGGCGGCCGAGATCGACGAGATCTACTTCGGCCCCAAGGTGGTTGAAGGCGCCGACCACACCTCCCTGGTGGTCGATGGCGGGGACGTCTTCACCCTGAAACCGGTCCCGACCGGCACGGAAGTCAGTGTCACCCGGGCCGCCGTGGACCACAATTCCGAGTGGGCGGCCTGGGACGAGGACATCACCCAGGGCTGGCTGACTTTCCTCCAGCAGCTCCGTTTCGCCCTCGAACGGCATCCGCACGGCAAGCGCAAGACCTTCTTCTTTTCCGTGCCGGGGAATGAGGGGTCCGCCATCGAACAGCTGGGCCTCAGCGAGGTCCCCAAGCCCGGCGAACCGTACTCGCTCACCCTGGCCACCGGCGAGGAACTCTCCGGCAAGGTGTGGTTCCGCAGCAACCACCAGGTGGGCCTGACGGTTCACCACTATGCGGAGCACGGCGAGGGCCTGGTGATTGTGGCGGACCAGCCGGTCATCAAGGACATCAGGCCCCAGGGCGGGTCCCTTGTGATCGTATCCACCTATGACCTTGGGGCGCACCAGCTGGAGTCCATCCGCAACTACTGGGACAAGTGGCGGGCTGAGAACTACCCCACATCGGATCCCTTGCACTAAGGGTTGGGCGCTGTTAGCTGGCACACTTGAACGGTGCCAGCCAATCCTGAATCACCTGTGTCATCGCTCCTGCCGGCCCAGCAGTCCGAGTTTTCCTTCCGTGTGGGCAAACGCCTAAGTGAGAGCTGCTCACCGACCGAAGCCCAGGTCAGCGGGAACGGCGGGGAGTTCCTCGGCCGCACCGGCACCATCACCACACCGCACGGCGAGATCCAGACCCCGGCGTTCATCGCCGTCGGCACCAAGGCCACGGTCAAGTCGGTGCTCCCGGAGGCTGTCGCCGAGCTGGGCGCGCAGGCCGTGCTGGCCAACGCCTACCACCTGTACCTGCAGCCCGGCGCGGACATCCTCGATGAAGCGGGCGGGCTGGGCGCGTTCATGAACTGGCGCGGCCCGACCTTCACTGACTCCGGCGGGTTCCAGGTAATGAGCCTGGGCTCGGGGTTCAAAAAAGTCATCGACATGAGATCCGTGGACCAGTCCGGACCCGACGACGCCGTGGCCCCCGGCAAGGAACGCCTGGCCCATGTGGACGAGGAAGGCGTGTGGTTCAAGAGCCACCTCAACGGGGACCGGCACCGGTTCAGCCCCGAAATCTCCATGAACGTCCAGCACCAGATCGGCGCGGACATCATGTTCGCCTTCGACGAGCTGACCACCCTGCAGAACTCCCGCGGCTACCAGGAGGAATCCCTGGAACGCACCCGGCGCTGGGCCGAGCGCTGCATCACCGAGCACTTCCGGCTGACGTCCGAGCGCCCGGGCAAGCCGTACCAGGCGCTCTTCGGGGTCATCCAGGGCGCCCAGTACGAGGATCTGCGCCGCAAGGCCTGCCGGGACCTCGGTGCCATGAACTTCGACGGCTTCGGCATCGGCGGGGCCCTGGAGAAGGAGAACCTGGGCACGATTGTCCGCTGGTGCAACGAGGAACTGCCCGAGAACAAGCCCCGGCACCTGCTCGGCATCTCCGAGCCGGACGACATCTTCACCGCGATCGAGAACGGCGCGGACACCTTCGACTGTGTGTCACCGACCCGGGTGGCGCGGAATTCGGCGTTCTACCACCCCACCGGCCGCTACAACCTCTCCGGCGCCATGTACAAACGCGACTTCGGCCCACTGCAGGAGGGCTGCGACTGCTACGCCTGCCTGAACTATTCGCGGGCGTACATCCACCACCTGTTCAAAGCCAAGGAGATGGTCTCGGCAACGCTGATCTCGATCCACAACGAGCGCTTTGTGGTGAAGATGGTCGACGACGCCCGGCTCGCCATCGAGGCCGGCAACTTCTTCGAGTTCAAGGCCGAGACCCTGGGCCGTTACTACTCCTAGGTTCCGCCGCCCCGGCCGCCCGACGCCGACAATGGCTGGTGACGGAACCCTTCGGATATCCTGACCGGATACTCATCGAGATTCCTACCGCAGACGGCAACGCCGAGGCCCTGGTGGCCCGCCCCTCCACCGGCCCCGGCCCATTTCCGGGTGTCATCCTCTACATGGATGCCTTCGGGTTGCGCCCCCGCATCCAGGACATGGCGCAACGCCTCGCCGACTGGGGTTACGTTGTCCTGGCCCCGAACGTCTTCTACCGGGAAGGAACGGCGGCCGAGCTGGCTCCGGAAATGGACATGACCACGCCGGAGGGCCGCGAGGCAGCCGGCTCTGATGCATTCCCGCGGGTCGGACGCCTCACCACGGACAAAGCGCTGCCGGACATCGATGCATGGGTGGACGGTTTGGGCAGGCTCGACGGCGTCGCGCCCGGCCCGATCGGCGTCTTCGGCTATTGCATGGGCGGACGGCTTGCTGTGCGCACGGCGACCGCCCACCCGGACGTTGTCGCGGCCTGCGGTGGCTTCCACGGCGGTGGCCTCGCGACCGACGCCCCCGACAGCCCCCATCTCGGACTGGGCAACGCCCGGGCCAGGTTTGTGTTCGGCCACGCCGATCATGATCAAAGCATGGGCCCCGACGCCGTTGCTCGCCTGGACGAGGCCTTGGACACGGCAGGTCTGGAGTCCGCTAACGAGATCTACGCCGGGGCATCGCATGGCTATTCGATGGCGGACACCTCGGCGTTCCACGCGGAACCGACGGAACGGCACTTCCGGGAGCTCCACGACCTCCTTGGCCGGACGCTAAAGGTCTGATGAACGCAGGTGAGTCTGACGCGTGCAAGCGCCCTTGTCCAATACCGCGACACGGCAGGTGCGAACGGCGCAGCAGGCGGCTACGCCCCGTAGCTTGGTTCGCGCTTCTTCACCCAGCCGATGGCGAGCGAGGTCAGCGGTACGAAGGCGAACTCCACGAGGGTCTTGTAGACGAAGCCCACAAGGACGTAGTTGACGAACGCCCCGGCATCGGTAATCCCGATCACGGAGGCAGCGATGCTGCAGAAGATCAGGGTGTCCACGAATTCGCCCACGCCTGAGGATCCCATCAGCCGGGCCCACAGTGACTTCTCACCGGTGCGGGCCTTCATCTTCACGAGGATCCAGGAGTTGATCGTCTGGCCCGCGAAGAAGGCCAGCAGCGAGGCGAGGACAATCTGCGGAACCGGGCCCAGTGCATCTTCCAGCGCGGCCTGCTTGGCAATCCCAAAGTCATCGCCGAAGCCCGGCAGGGCAATGATGATCCAGTAGCAAAGGGACGCAAAGACGGAGAGCGCAAAGCTGGTGATAATGGCCTTGCGCGCCACCTTGAAGCCGTACACCTCGCTGATGACGTCGCCCAGGATATACGCCAGCGGGAAGAGGAAGAAGCCGCCGTCGGTGATGACCGGGCCGATCGCCACGCCTTTGGACGCCCCAATGTTGGAGAGGATCAGCACCACGGCCATGACCGCCAGCATCATGCCGAAGTACGGCGAACCGATCGAGGCGAACTTCGGCGGCGCGGCGGCCGGGAATGTCTTGGCGGAAGTCATGGGTATTCCATTCGTAGTGGTTCGCCGGGTGCCCGGATTCTCAAGTGAGGTCGCGGGCAGCCGGCTGTATTAGCACTGGATGGCTCCTGGCAGGCTGGCCGGCGGAACCGCCCCCCATTGTCTCATCCTGCGGCCGCAGGGAAGAGCCGCAGTGAAGCGGGGTGCCGCTGGCGCCCGGACTATTCATCCCCGCACTGTCGACGGTTCGGGTCTGGTGGCAGGATGGGGCCATGGAGCAGGAAAGTGCCTGACACCGCCATTTCCACCCGTGCCCTCATCAAGCGGTACCGCGGCATCACCGCCGTCGACGCGCTGGACCTCGACGTCCGCCGGGGCGAGATCTACGGGTTCCTCGGCAGGAACGGTGCGGGCAAAACGACGACCATCCGCATGTTGCTCGGTCTCATCCGTCCGAGCGGCGGGGAGATCACCGTCCTCGGCCGGCGCATCCGGCCCGGGGAGGCGACCGTGTTTTCGCGCATCGGATTCCTCGTCGAGACCGCCACCTCCTACCCCAACCTCACCGTGCGCGAAAACCTCGAGATCCAGCGCCGCCTCACCGGTTCAGCGCCGCGATCAGTCGCCGACTCGATCGGGCTGCTGCGCCTGGATCCCTACGCGGACCGGCGCGCCGGCCAGCTTTCGCTCGGCAACAAGCAGCGCCTCGCCCTCGCCCGCGCACTGCTGCACTCCCCCGAGCTCCTCCTGCTTGACGAGCCCGCCAATGGGTTCGATCCGGCCGGGATCGTCGAGATCCGGGAGCTGCTCCGCTCGCTTGCCGACGAGCGCGGTGTCACCGTCTTCATGTCGAGCCACATCCTCGCCGAGGTCGCTCACCTGGCCGACCGGATCGGCATCGTCCATGACGGCCGCCTCATTGAGGAGTCGTCGCGCGACGAACTCGCCGCGAAAGCCCGGGCCTTCGCGGCCGGCGCCTACACCCCGGAAGAGCGCGAGCAGGCGCTGCTCACGCTGGATCTGGAACGCTACTTCCTCGCGCGCACGGGCGAGGGCCCACACACAGGCGAGGGCTCACGCACAGGCGACGGCTCGAAGAGTGGCGATTCCTGATGTTCGGTCAGGTCCTCGCCACCGAGTTCATGAAGCTCCACCGTTCGAAGGCGCCGTGGGCCACCCTGGCGGTGCTCGCCATGATGCCGCTCGGGATCGCGCTTTTCATGTGGATCGTGCGCGAACCGGGGCGGGCGGCCCAGCTGGGGCTTCTGGGCACTAAAGCGAACCTCGCCGGGCTTGAGGCGGCGTGGCCCGAATACTTCTACATGCTCACGGTGATCTTTGGCATCGGCGGAATGTTGCTGCTGGCGTTCATCGTCGCCTACCTGTTTGGCAGGGAGTACAGCGACGCCACGGCCAAGAACATGCTCGCGCTGCCGGTGGGCCGTCACTGGTTCGCCGTCGCCAAGCTGTTCGTCGCCGCGGCCTGGTGGATGACGCTCGTCATTATCGTCATCGTCGAGGCCGTGGCCATCGGGCTGGCGATGGAGCTCCCGGGATTCTCAGCGGGGCTGGCCGCGACCGGAATCGGACACGTGCTGCTGGCCGCGGGGATCTCGTTCCTGCTCGCACCGGTGGTCGCCTGGATCGCCGTGTGGAGCCGGGGCGAGGTGGCACCCATCGCGTTCTCGCTCGTGATGCTGGCCCTCGGCAACCTGTTCGGCAAGACCGGCTGGGCCGAGTGGTTCCCCTACTCGATCGTCCCGCTGCTGGTCGGCATGGTGGCCGACCCGGTCGATACGCTCCCGGCGGGCAGCTGCGCGGTGCTCGCGGGGACCTTCGCAGTGGGCGTCGCCGGCACGATCCTGCAGTTGCGTTTCGCGGACAATGCCCAGTAGCCCCGGCCCGATCGGGCTCCGCTCAGCATGAGGGTGCGCCGCTGTCCGGCCGGCGGCCGGCGGCCCCGGGGTGAACGACGACGGCGGGCCGCCAGCTGCCGCGACCGAAGTCCCGCAGCCGGCACCCGCCGTCGTACGCGCCGTGGTTCTTAGCGCGCGGTATTCCTAGCGGCGCGAGGCGTCGATGAGGTCCTTGTCGTCGTCCCTGGGGCCGTCGCCGGGCACAGCCGGGGTGGCACCGGGCTCCCAGGCGTGGCCCTGTTCGTGGTCCAGGTGCGTTGACTTCTTGTTCTTCAGCGCGAAGATGTAGACCAGCAGGGAGATGCCGATCGCCACGGTGACGTACGTGAAGAACAGTTCCACCTGGTCGGACTTCTGCAGCGCCGCGCCGATCAGCGGAACGGTGCCGCCGAAGAGCGAGTTGGCGATCGCGTAGCCCAGGCCGACGCCCAGGGCACGGATCGAGGCCGGGAACAGTTCGGCCTTCACCAGGGCGTTGATGGAGGTGTAGCCGCCGACGATCAGCAGGCCGCCCATCATCAGCAGGAACGCGGTGAAGGGATCCTTGGTGCCGGCCAGGGTGGAGAGCAGCGGCCAGGTGAACAGGACGCCGGTGATGCCGAACCAGAGGAGCAGCGGCTTGCGGCCGACCCTGTCCGAGATGATCCCGTAGACCGGCTGCATCAGCATGAAGATGAAGAGCGCCCAGAAGTTGATCACCGAGGTGTCGGTCTTGGGGATGCCGGAGGTATCGTTCATGAACTTCAGGAGGAAGTTGGTGTACGTGTAGAAAGCAACGGTGCCGCCCAGGGTGACGCCGATGCAGATGAGCAGCGGCTTCCAGTACTGGGTGAACAGCAGCTTCATGGTGCCCGGCCGGGCAACGCCTGCCACGGCGGGAGCCTTTGCGGCCTCGACCTGTTCGGCCGAGACGGTCTCTTCCATGGAGCGCCGCAGCCACAGGACCACGAGCGCGGCGGCGCCGCCGATCGCGAACGGGATGCGCCAGCCCCACTCGGTCAGCTCTCCCTTGGGCATGGCGTTCTGCAGGATGACCAGGACCAGCAGGGCCAGCATCTGTCCGCCGATCAGCGTGACGTACTGGAAGCTCGAGAAGAAGCCGCGGCGCTTGGAGGTGGCGGCCTCGGACATGTAGGTGGCGCTGGTGCCGTATTCCCCGCCGACGGAGAAGCCCTGGATCAGCCGCACGAGGACCAGCAGGATCATGGCCCAGATGCCGATCTGCTGCTGCGTCGGCAGGATGGCGATCGCGAAGGAACCCGCGGACATCATTGTCACGCTGAGTGTCAGCGCTGCCTTGCGTCCCTTGCGGTCGGCGTAGCGGCCGAAGAACCAGGCGCCTACCGGCCGCATCAGGAACGACGTCGAGAAGACGGCCATCGCCTCGAGGCCAGCCTGAAGATCGTCAGTGGCGTTGAAGAAGTGAGACTGGAAATATGCCGCAAAAGCGGTGTAGACGTAGACGTCGTACCACTCCACGAGGTTGCCGGCAGATCCTTTGAGGATGTTGCTCACGGCTTTTCTCGTCTGTGCCGATTCGGACAGTTGGGTGCTCATCAATGAACCTTCCTGGATCCGGCGCCGCAAGAAAGCAACACCGTCCGCCACCGTAGTCCAGGGGATCCGGAACACGCGGGTTTTGTTCATATTGGTCATACGCACAATGCGGGCGGTTTCCGGCGGGTGGCAGGATGGGACCATGACTTCCACCGCCTTTGACCCCGCCGCCCTGGCGGCTTCCGACGCCGCCACTCCCGCCGTCGCCCTGACCATCGCCGGATCCGAAGCGACCGGCGGCGCCGGTGCGCAGGCTGACCTGAAGACCTTCCAGGAACTGGGCGTTTTCGGCATCGCCAACCTGACGTGCATTGTGTCCTTCGATCCGCAGAACAACTGGAACCACCGCTTCGTCCCGATCGACCAGCAGGTCATCGCGGACCAGCTTGAGGCGACGACGGCGGCCTACGGCGCCGCGTCCGGCGCACCGTCCGTGCTGGACACCGTGAAGATCGGGATGCTGGGCAGCCCGGCCACGATCTCGACGGTCGCCACGACGCTGGCCGCGGCCGCCTTCACCAACGTGGTACTGGATCCGGTGCTGATCTGCAAGGGCCAGGAACCGGGGCACGCCCTGGACACGGACCAGGCCCTCAAGGCTCAGATCCTGCCGCTGGCCACGTTTGTCACGCCGAACCATTTCGAAGCCGAGTCCCTCTCCGGCCTGGAAATCACCGACCTCGCATCGCTCAAGGCCGCGGCCGTCCGCATCCACGAACTCAGCGGCGCCACGGTGCTCGCCAAGGGCGGAGTGCGCCTGGCCGGGCCCGACGCCGTCGACGTCTACTACGACGGCGAGACGCTGGAAGTCCTGTCCGCCCCGAAGGTGGGCGAAGTGGCTGTCTCCGGCGCCGGCTGCTCGCTGGCCGCCGCCATCACGGCCGAACTGGCCAAGGGCGCAACTCCGCTGGAGGCCGCACGCACCGCCAAGGCGTTTGTGACCGCGGGAATCCGGAACCGCGTGGCCTCGGGAGCGCCCTTCGATGCGCTCTGGCAGGGCGGTCCACGCTAACCCGCCTTTCGGCAGCTGGAGGACAACGGATGGCACAGCACTTTGACACCGTGGACGAGTACATAGCCTCCTACCCGGCCGAAGTCCAGGGGATCCTTCAGGAAATCCGGCGACGCTGCCATGCCGCGGTACCTGATTCCTCCGAGATGATCAGCTACGGCATCCCGACCATCACTCTCGGCGGAAAGTTCGTCGTGTACTTCGCCGGCTGGGCGCACCATGTGTCGGTGTACCCCATGCCCAACGGCGACGAGGCGTTCCGCGCGTCGATCGCTCCCTACCGTGCGGCCAAGGGGACGCTGAAGTTCCCGCTCGCGAAGCCCGTTCCGTACGAACTCATCGGACAGGCGGCGGCGCTGCTGGCGGCCGAACGCCGGAGCGGAACGGCCTAGGCCAGCAAGTCCCGGTTGCCTCAGCGCCGCGGGATGTTGCGGAGGTTGCTGCGCGCCATGCTGACGGCCTCGCCGGCTCCCCGGTTGAGGACCACCTTCGACATCGCCGTGGCGAACCCCAGGACCTGGGCGCCCTTGATCTTCGGCGGGAGGGAGAGCGCCTTGGGGTCGGTGATCAGTTCCACCAGGGAGGGTCCCGGATGGGCAAAGGCCTCCCGGTAAGCGGCCTCGATGCGGGACGGGTCAGTGACGCGGACGGCGTGGAATCCCAGTGCCCGGGCCACCGCGGCATAGTTGGCGTCGGGCACGTCGACGCCGAAGTCCTGGAGCCCGTCCACCAGCATTTCCAGCTTGACCATGCCCAGGGTGGAGTTGTTGAACACCACCACGTTGACCGGGAGCCGGTGCGCGGCCACGGTGATCAGCTCTCCCAGCAGCATCGACAGGCCGCCGTCGCCCGATACGGACACCACCTGGCGCCCGGGGAAGGCCAGCTGGGCGCCGATCGCATGCGGAAGCGCGTTCGCCATCGAGCCGTGCAGATACGAGCCGATCAGGCGGCGGGTACCGAGCGGGTTGATGTACCGGGCGGTCCAGACATTGCACATGCCGGTATCGGCGGTGAAGATCGCGTTCTTCGCCGCGACCTCGTCCAGCAACGACGCCGCGTACTCGGGGTGGATCGGCTCTTTGGTTTCCACCTTTCGGGTGTAGGCGCCGACGGCTTTGTTCATCAGCCGGTCGTGCTTCTTGAGCATCGAGTCGAGGAAACGGCGGCTCTTCTTCGGCTGGAGCAAGGGCATCAGCGCCGCCAGGGTCGGCAGCACGTCACCGTGGACCGCGACGTCGACGTCGGTCCGCCGGCCCAGTTTCTGCGCGGCCCGGTCCACCTGCGCCGTGCGGGTTCCGGGCAGGAACTGGTCATAGGGGAAATCGGTGCCGAGCAGGATCAGCAGATCTGCGTCCTCGATCCCCTCGGCCGCGGCGCCGTAGCCGAGCAGCCCGGTCATGCCGATGTCGTACGGGTTCTCGTACTGCATGAAGTCCTTGCCGCGGAGGGAATGCCCGATCGGCGCCTTGACGGCCTCCGCCAGGGCAATCACCTCGTCGTGGGCGCCATGGACACCGGCGCCGGCGAAAATCGCCACTTTGTCCGCCGCGTTGATCGCCTCGGCCAGCGCCCGGACACTTTCCGGTGCCGGCGTCAGGGTGGCGGGTACGAACGTTGCCGGCAACGGAGCCTCCGCGGTTGCTTCCAGCCCGGCAATGTCACCGGGAAGGGTGACGACGGCGACGCCCCGGAGGGCGACGGCGTGCTGGATGGCGCTGTGCATGACCCGGGGTGCCTGTTCGGCGGTGCTGATCAGCTCGGAATAGACCGAGCATTCGTTGAACAGCCGGTCCGGGTGGGTTTCCTGGAAGAAGCTGCTGCCAATCTGTTTGCTGGGGATGTGCGAGGCGATGGCCAGCACGGGGGCTCCGGAGCGGTTGGCGTCATACAGCCCGTTGATCAGGTGCAGGTTTCCGGGCCCGCAGGAGCCGGCGCAGACCGCCAGACGGCCGGTCAGCTGGGCCTCTGCGGCCGCCGCGAACGCGGCGGCCTCTTCATGCCGGACGTGGATCCAATCGATGCCGCCCTTTGCGGCGCCCCCCGTCTTCCGGACGGCGTCGACAATCGGGTTGAGGCTGTCGCCGACAATCCCGTAGATGCGCTGCACGCCGGCAGCCTGAAGTTGTTCAACGAGCTGGGTGGCAAGTTCTTTGGCCATGGCTGGGCACTCCCGGGATCAGATTGATGGGCTGACAGGGCCAATATAGTCCGGATACCTTGGAGCGCTTCCCTTTGGGGCCCGCCCGCCCAGTTCGCCGGCCCGCGCAGTCCGTCCGGCCGGACTGGCCGGCCTCACCGGCTGTGCGCGCCCGTATCAGCTCCCCGAATGCGCCTGCAGGAACGAGTAGACCTCGGTCTCGTCCACGCCGGGGAAGGCGCCCGGCGGCATCGCGGCGAGCAGGTGCGAGTGCGCCCGCGCCGACGGCCAGGCGTTGCCGGCCCACTCCGAGGTCAGGGCCGCCGGCGGGCGCCGGCAGCAGCTTTCATCCGGGCACGTCGACTTGGAACGCTCCGTCGTGTCGCGGCCGCGAAACCACTTCACCTGCGCGTAGGGAACCCCCACGGAAAGCGAGAACTCGCCGTTGGCAGAGCGCTCGGTCCGCGCCGTGCACCAGAAGGTCCCGGCCGGGGTATCGGTGTACTGGTTGTACGCGCTGAACTTGTCCGGCACGTCGAACACCACCCGGGAGGTCCAGTTCTTGCAGGACGGCTGGCCCTCAATGGCGCCCGTGTGGTCCTGAGGGAACGTCACGCCGTCGTTCTCGTAGGCCTTGTAGATGATGCCGCTCTTGTGGGTCTTCTGAAAGTGTGTCCGCAGGTCCAGGTGCTGGGTGGCGAGGTTGGTGAAACGGTGCGCGGCGGTCTCGTACGACACGGCGAAGGCGTCCCGAATGTCCTCCACGGCGATTTCCCTGGCCTGTTTGGCCTTCTGCAGGAACTCCACGGTGGCCTGTTCCGGCAGCAGGAGCGCGGCGGCAAAGTAGTTCGTGGCCACCCGCTGCATCAGGAAGTCACCGTAGTTGGTGGGGGTCTGGTGGCCCAGCACGTAGTGGCCCAGTGCCTGCAGCAGCACTGAACGCGGGTCGTGGTCACTGCGCGCGTTCTGGGTGAGGTAAATCCGGCGGTTCTTAAGGTCGGTCACCGAGCGGGTGGAATGCGGCAGGTCGCCCACGTGGTGGAGGCTGAACCCGAGGTGCCCGGCGATGTCAGCGATCACGTGATGGGACAGCGGGCCGCTGGTGTGCCCCACCGAGGCGAGGACCTTCTGCGCCTCCGCCTCGTACTCCGGGAAGTAGTTGTTCCGTTCGCGCATCATGGCGCGCAGCTCCCCGTTCGCACGGCGGGCCTCTTCCGGCGTCGCGACCTGCTCGTTGAGCCGGCGTTCCAGCTCGTGCTGCAGCCCCACCATGGACTCCAGCACGTCCATCGGGAGCCGCGAACTGATGCGGATCTTGGGCAGTTTCAGGGACTCATAGATGGGGCTGCGCTGATAGCGTTCCAGCTCGATCTCCAGGGCGGCGCGGCGGTTGGGCGGTTCCGCGCCGAGCAGCTCGTCGATACTGACGCCGAGGGCCGCGGCAAGCTGCTGGAGCAGGCCGAGTTTGGGTTCGCGCTTGCCGTTCTCGATCAGGCTCAGCTGGCTGGGGGCCGTTCCCACTGTGGCGCTCAGGTCATCGAGCGTGAGTCCGGCGGCCTTGCGGAGGTGGCGGACCCGGCGGCCCATGCTGATGACGTCGACCTCCGGGACGGCGGGCGAGGCGACGGAGGCGGGGCGATTCCAACTGGCGGGGTGCATTTCTTAAGGATACGCGAAGAAGTGCATTTCTTTCCACCCAATTGGTCTAGAAAGCTCCTTGAAAGTACAGAAAAGTAGGACTTACGGAAAAGTTACACCGCACCGGATCCGCCAGTCGCACTGCGAGGAAGCAGTTCAGCCGGCCCGGGGCCCCACTAAGGAGACAAAGATGACTGCAGCATTTGAGCCCACCCAGACGCCCGAAGAGCAGGCCACCGCACTGGAGCTCGAGTGGGCTGCCAACCCGCGCTGGGAAGGTGTCACTCGGGATTACAAGGCCTCCGACGTCGTCCGCCTCCGCGGCCGCGTCTCCGAGGAGCACACCCTGGCCCGCCGCGGCTCGGAGAAGCTGTGGAAGCAGCTCACCGGGGAGCACAAGGAAGGCAAGTACACCAACGCCCTGGGCGCACTGACCGGCAACCAGGCCGTGCAGCAGGTCAAGGCAGGCCTCCGCGCCATCTACCTCTCCGGCTGGCAGGTCGCCGCGGATGCCAACAACTCCGGCCACACCTACCCGGACCAGTCCCTCTACCCGGCCAACTCGGTGCCCACCGTGGTCCGCCGCATCAACAACGCCCTGCTCCGCGCCGACCAGATCGAGTTCTCCGAAGGCATCCAGACCGTCGAGGACTGGATGGTCCCGATCGTCGCCGACGCCGAGGCCGGCTTCGGCGGCCCGCTGAACGCCTACGAGCTGATGAAGTCCATGATCCAGGCCGGCGCCTCGGGCGTGCACTGGGAAGACCAGCTCGCCTCGGAGAAGAAGTGCGGCCACCTCGGCGGCAAGGTCCTGATCCCCAGCCAGCAGCACGTCCGCACCCTGAACGCCGCCCGCCTGGCCGCAGACGTCGCAGGCACCCCCTCCGTCATCATCGCCCGCACCGATGCCGAGGCAGCCACCCTGATCACCTCCGACGTCGACGACCGCGACAAGGAATTCGTCACCGGCGAGCGCACCGCTGAGGGCTTCTACAAGGTCCGCAACGGGATCGAACCCTGCATTGCCCGTGCCAAGGCCTACGCCCCGTACTCCGACCTCATCTGGATGGAAACGGGCACCCCGGACCTGGAGCTGGCCCGCAAGTTCGCGGAATCGGTCAAGGCCGACTTCCCGGACCAGATGCTCTCCTACAACTGCTCCCCGTCGTTCAACTGGAAGAAGCACCTCGACGACGCCACGATCGCCAAGTTCCAGCGTGAACTCGGCGCCATGGGCTTCACCTTCCAGTTCATCACCCTGGCCGGCTTCCACGCCCTGAACTACTCGATGTTCGATCTCGCCCACGGCTACGCCCGTGAAGGCATGAGCGCCTACGTCGAGCTGCAGGAGAAGGAATTCGCCTCCGAATCCCGCGGCTACACCGCGACCAAGCACCAGCGCGAAGTCGGCACCGGCTACTTCGACGACATCGCAACCGCGCTCAACCCGAACGCATCCACCCTGGCTCTGGTGGGATCCACCGAAGAAGGCCAGTTCCACTAATCCCCAGCTTTTCCCGCCTGTTGCCCTATCACTTCTGGTCCCCATCGGCCTTCTTTGGAGACCAAAAGTGATAGGGCAACGGCGGACATTCAAGGAGCAACTCCCATGAACAGCTTCACTGACAACTTCACCATCAACGGGGTTACGTTGACCGCACAGCCGATTTGCCGGCAGAGCGAGGTCCTGACTCCTGACGCCTTGGCATTTGTCGCCAAGCTGCACAAGGCGACCAAGGGACGGCGGATGGAGCTGTTGCAGGCCCGCCGGGACCGCCGCCAGCAGATCGGCAAAGGCCAGGACCCGCGGTTTCTCCGCGAGACCGAGTCGGTCCGGAACGATCCGTCCTGGCGCGTTGCTCCCCCGGCTCCGGGCCTGAGGGACCGCCGGGTCGAGATCACCGGCCCGGTGGACAAGAAGATGACCATCAACGCGCTGAACTCCGGCGCCAAGGTGTGGCTCGCGGACATGGAGGACTCCTCCACCCCGTCGTGGCGCAACGTCATCCAGGGCCAGCTCAACCTCACCGACGCGCTGGAGCGCCGGATCGACTTCACCTCCCCCGAGGGCAAGGAGTACAAGCTCCGCCCCGCCGGCGAGCTGCCCACGATCGTGGTCCGGCCCCGCGGCTGGCACCTGCCCGAAAAGCACATGCTCATTGACGGCACCCCGATTGCCGGCGGCATCGTGGACTTCGGCCTGTACTTCTTCCACAACGCCCGCCGCCTGATCGCCCAGGGCAAGGGCCCGTACTTCTACCTGCCGAAGATCGAAAACCACCTCGAAGCCCGCCTGTGGAACGACATCTTTATCCTCGCCCAGGACCTCCTCGGCATCCCGCAGGGCACCATCCGGGCCACCGTGCTGATCGAAACCATTACGGCCGCCTTCGAAATGGAGGAGATCCTCTACGAACTGCGCGACCACGCCGCGGGCCTCAACGCCGGCCGCTGGGACTACATCTTCTCGCTGATCAAGAACTTCCGCACCCGCGGCCCGCGCTTCGTCCTGCCGGACCGCAGCCAGGTCACCATGACCCAGCCGTTCATGCGCGCCTACACCGAACAGCTGGTCCGGGCCTGCCACAAGCGCGGCGCCATGGCGATCGGCGGGATGGCCGCAGCCGTCCCCAACCGCAAGAACGCGGCAGCCAACGCGATCGCCATCGAGAAGGTCCGCGCGGACAAGACCCGCGAAGCCGCCGACGGCTTCGACGGTTCCTGGGTGGCCCACCCGGACCTGGTTCCGGTCTGCCGCGAAGTGTTCGACGGCGTCCTCGGCGACCGCCCGAACCAGCTGGACCGGCTCCGCGAGGATGTCATCCCGGACGACCGCGCACTGCTCGACATCGCCTCCACCACAGGCACCATCACCGAGCAGGGCATCCGGAACAACATCGAGGTCGGCATCCGCTACATCGAGTCCTGGCTCCGCGGCAACGGCGCCGTCGCCATCCACAACCTGATGGAGGACGCCGCCACCGCGGAGATCTCCCGCTCGCAGCTGTGGCAGTGGATCTTCTCCCGCGCCATCACGGACCAGGGCGACGTCATCACCCGCGAATGGGTCGAGGACATGCTGGACGAGGAGTTCGCCAGGCTGGAACGCTTCGAAGGCGACCGCTTCGCCGATGCGCGGGACATCTTCGAGGAAGTCACCCTCACCCCGTCGTTCCCGGCCTTCCTGACGCTTCCCGCGTACGACCGGTTCCTGCATGAAGCGCGCGACGGCGGCGACGTCCCCAGCGACGACCCCTCCCTCGTCCCCGCCTAAGGCCGGTACAGGAGCACCAAGGGAAGGTATAGATTTCCGTCTGCTGGGCCGCCATGCCCTTCGCAACAGGCACCCCCGAGATCCGGGGCGGTGGCCCAGCGACGGAAGACCCCCTCAGCAACTCGACAACGGCGTCGAGGTGACAGTTAAGGCCCATGTTCCTCGCGAACATGGGCCTTAACTGTCACCTCGGCATGGTGGGCAGGGGCGACGGGGCAGTGCGGGGCGGCGGGGCTCAGTGCGGCTTGGGGACGTGCCGGAGGGAAAGCGCGGTCCCGAGGATGAACATCGACACGGAGCCGAACACCATCAGCAGCGGCCCGGTCCACGATCCCGAGACGCCGTGCACGTAGCCCAGCAGGGTAGGGGCCGCCGCACCGAAGGCGTAGCCCGCACCCTGCACGACGGCGGACATCCTGCCGGCCGAGGCCTGGTCCCGGGCCAGCCGGATGATGGCGATGAAGATCAGCGTGATGCCGCCGCCCTGGGCGACGCCGCCCAACGAGGACCACAGCCACCACAGCACCGGCGCCAGCAGCAGGCCCAGCGGAACCGTCAACCACAACAGCCCCAGGGTGAGTCCCACCGTCGTTGTGCTGGCGAAACGGGCCGCGAACGGAACGCCCAGCCCGCCCACGATGGCGAAAATCTGGAACAGCGAGGATCCGGCGCCGGCCCCCGCGGCCGTCATGCCGAGTTCGTCCGCCAGGATGCTGGGCAGCCACGCAGTCACGCCGTAGTAGGAGAACGCCTGCCCGGCGAAGCCTGCGGTCAGCCCGACGGTGATCCAGCGCGACGCCGGCTTGATCCCGGCGCGAGCGGGAGCCGGGGCGGGAACCGGTTCGGGCCGGAACGCCTGCCGGCCAAAGGCGAGCACCCAGGCCAGGAACGCCGCGACGGCGAAGAGCCCGCTGGCGGCCAGGGCCACCCGCCACCCCAGCAGCTCGGCCAGCGGCGCCGTCACCATGGCGGTGATAAAGGAGCCGATGTTCAGGGCCGCGGTGTAGATGCCCATGGCCGTGGCCTGCCGGGCCGGGGCGAAGTCGCGCCGGATGATCAGCGGGACGGCGATGTTGCCGATCGTGATGGCGATGCCGAGGATCACCGTGCCGAGCATGACCAGGGCGCCGTTGCCCGCCGAACGCACCATCACGCCCAGCAGGACGCCCAGCAGGGTGAGGGTGATGGCGACTTCCGCGCCGAGCTTGCGCCCGGCGAACGAGGCGAGGGGCGCGGCCAGGGCGAAGCACAGCACCGGGATGCCGGTCAGCAGGCCGAGTTCCACCGGGGAAAAGCCGAGTTCCGCCTGCATCAGGCCGACCACAGGCGCCACGGCCACGAACGGACCGCGCATGTTCAAGGCGATGAGCCCGATCGCGGCCAGCAGGATCCAGCTGCGCGGGACCTTCGCCAGGACGCTGCCGCTCATGGGTGCCGCGGCTCAGCCGGCGGGCAGAAATATGCTTTCATCAGTCCCATTGCTATCACGCGTCCGCTCCGGATCCGGCGATTATGACACCCGCGGAAACTGCCGGCGTCAGCCTGTGGCCTGCAGGGTTGCCTCGATGGCGGCGGGCGAGAGCACATACTGCGTGACCATCTGGCTGGCGCCCAGGATGGCGGACTGGTCCCCCGCCATGGACAGGCCGATCCGCAGATGGGTGGTGGCCAGCGGCAGCGAGCGCCGGTAGACCACCTCGCGGACCCCCGCCATGAGGTGTTCTCCGGCCTGGCCGAGGCTTCCGCCGATCACGATGACGGACGGATTGAGCAGGTTCACCACGGTGGCCAGCACGTCCCCCAGGTCCCGGCCTGCCTGGCGCAGGGCCTGGATCGCCTGCAGGTTTCCCTCGGCCACAAGGCGCAGCACGTCGCCGCCGTTGTCCGCCTTCAAGCCCTCGAGGGTGAGGGCGTGCGCGACGGCGGGGCCGAAGGCAAGCGCCTCAAGGCAGCCGTAGTTGCCGCAGCGGCAGAGCACGTTGTCGCCGCGCGGCACCCGGACGTGGCCGAGATCGCCCGCGGTGCCGTTGGCGCCCCGCTGGAGCTGTCCGCTGCTGATAATCCCGGCGCCGATGCCGGTGGCGACCTTGATGAAGAGGAAGTTGTCGTGTTCCGGCCAGTAGGCACTCTGCTCGCCCAGGGCCATGATGTTGACGTCGTTGTCCACCAGCACAGGAACCGGCAGCGAGCGCTGGACGTGCCGGACGACGTCGAACCCGTCCCACCCGGGCATGATCGGCGGCTTCACCGGCATGCCGGTGGCGTGCTCCACCGGGCCGGGCAGGCCGATGCCGATGCCGGCGAGGACGTCCTTGCCGCGGCCGGCCTGGCTGAGCAGCTGGGTCCCTTCCGCCACCACCCGGTCCAGCACCGTCACCGGGCCATCGGCGACGTCCTGGGTCAGCCGCCGCTCCGCCAGCACGGTTCCGTTCAGGTCCGTGACGGCGATGATCAGGTGGGTGGCTCCCACGTCGACTGCCAGCACAACGCGGGCGGCGGGGTTGAAGGCAAAGCGCGACGGCGGCCTGCCGCCGCTGGAGCTGGCCTCCCCCGCCGGTCCGACCAGTCCGGAGTGCATCAGGGCATCGATGCGTGAGGCGACGGTGGAGCGGGCCAGTCCGGTGGTGAGGGCCAGCTCGGCACGGGTCCGCGCCTTGCCGTCGCGCAACAGCTGGAACAGGTCCCCGGCACGGGACAGACTGCCGGCGGCCTCGGGGGCGAGGGGTTCGGTGCCGGGGATCGTACTCATGAGTAAGTGATAGCACGAAGTTCTTATGCATGTCACGCTGCAGAAAGTTTGCAATATAGTTTGCAACTTTTGCTTGACGATCGACAAAAGTGGTTCTAGCTTTGGGTGTGAGGCAGATCACTGGACACGGCCGGTCTCAGGAGGATGCAGCAGTTCAGCGAATACAAAGGGGTATCGAAGTTGTCGAGCCAGCCACTAGCAGCACCGTCGCCCCTGGGCGTCGGGATCCTGGGATCCGGACCCGTGACGCAGGCTATCCACTTGCCCTCCCTGGCACGGCTCCGGGACATCCTTGAAGTCCTCTCCACAGCGATCTTCGCCTTCCTGCTGGCCTGGAACGACTACCTCGTGGCCATCGTATTCCTCCGCTCCAACGAGGTCTTCACCCTCCCCATGGGCGTCCAGTCCTTCTTCCAGCAGAACCAAACAGACTGGACCTCGGTGATGGCCCTGGCCGTGATCATGATGCTCCCGCCGGTGATCGTCTTCGCAACCCTGAACAAGTACTTCAGCGTCGGCGGTATCGGCGGATCCCTCGCTGGCCGCTAGGCCTTCAGCCCCCGACGGCGGCCGGCTGGCAGCCGGGCGGCCCACCCACTTGAGAACAAACCGACTCCCGCAAAGGAACGCCATGTCTTACTCACTCCAGCTGTACACCCTCCGCAACGCCATCCAGGCAGACCTGCCAGGCACCATCAAGAGGGTGGCCGACATCGGCTTCACCCAGGTTGAGCCCTACAACTTCGTGGCCACGGCCAAGGAACTGGGCGCGGCACTCAAGGAGAACGGCCTCACCGCACCGTCCGGCCACGCCCCCTGCTCAGCCAGGACCAGGACGAAATCTTCGCCGCGGCCAAGGAACTTGGCATCACCACGGTGATCGACCCCTACCTCCCGGCCGAGCACTGGCAGTCCGCCGGTGATATCCAGGCCACCGCCGCCAAGCTCAATGCCGCCGCGAAGAAGGGCGCCGAGTACGGCATCCGGGTCGGGTACCACAACCACGCCTGGGAGCTCGAGTCCACCATCGAGGGCCAGACCGCGCTCGAGTACTTCGCCGGCCTACTGGACCCTGAACTGGTCCTTGAAGTGGACACCTACTGGGTTGCCGTGGGCGGCCAGGACCCCGTCGACATCCTGACCAAGCTCGGCGACCGGGTCAAGTTCATCCACATCAAGGACGGCCCGCTCAACAGGGACACCAAGGCCCAGCAGCCCGCGGGCCAGGGAAAAATCGCCGTCTGGGAGGTCATCGGCGCCGCCAAGTCCCTGGAAGTCGGCGTCGTGGAGTTCGACGACTACTCCGGCGACATCTTCGAGGGTATCGCCGAGAGCCTGGCGTACCTGAACGCTGAAGCCAGCGAAGGCTCGCGCGCATGAGCGGCGCAGCTTCCCGCCGCGGCCCCGTGGGGGTCGCCGTCATCGGTGCCGGTAACATCAGCAAGCAGTACCTGGACAACCTGACGGTCTTCCCCGACCTCAAGGTCCACGTCATCGCCGACCTCTTCGAGGATGCAGCCGCCGCACGCGCCAAGGAGTATGGCATCGCGGAATCAGGCGGGGTGGACGCGGCACTGAACCATCCCGACGTGGAAATCATCGTCAACCTGACCATCCCCGCGGCCCATGTGGAGGTGGCCACGGCCGCCGTCAACGCGGGCAAACACGTCTGGACCGAAAAGCCGTTCTCCCTGGACCGCGACTCCGGGCTCGGGCTGCTCAAGGCCGCAGACGCCGCCGGAATCCGGCTGGGCTGCGCCCCCGACACGTTCCTCGGCGCGGGGCTCCAGACCGCGCGGCGGCTGATTGAACGCGGCGACATCGGCACCCCGCTGACGGCGATGACCACGTTCCAGACGCCGGGTCCGGAATCCTGGCACCCCAACCCGGCCTTCCTCTTCCAGTACGGCGCCGGACCCCTGTTCGACATGGGACCGTACTACCTCACCGCCCTGGTGCAGACCTTCGGCTCCATCCGCAAGGTGGCCGCCGTCGGCTCCAAGTCCAAGGAAGTCCGCGTTATCGGGTCCGGGCCGAAAGCCGGCGAGGAATTCACGGTCGAGGTTCCCACCCACGTCAGCGCGATGGCCCAGTTCGAGAACGGCCAGTCCTCGCACAGCGTGTTCAGCTTCGAGTCCCCCCGGCAGCGGATGGGATTTGTCGAGATCACCGGCACCGAAGCCACCATCTCCCTTCCCGATCCCAACCACTTCGACGGCGAGGTGCGCCTCTGGCGGGCCGGCGACGAAGAGTGGACGGTCATCCCGGCCACCGGCCCGAGCCAGGGCCGCGGCATGGGCGTGCTGGACATGGCACGCTCCCTCCGCGCCGGGGTTCCGCACCGCGCCACCGGCAACCTCGCCTACCACGTCCTGGACACCATGGTCTCTATCTCGGAGTCGATGGAATCCGGAACCTTCATCGACGTCGAAAGCTCCGCCCCCGCCTCCGCAGCCCTCCCCGAGGACTGGGACCCCACCGCTTCCACCCTCTAGGAACCCGTCATGACTTCCCAAGAATCCACGGACAACCCTGCCCCGCCCGGGCCCCCAGCCAACACCGGAGCGCCGCTGGGCGTGGCCATGATCGGCTACGCGTTTATGGGCAAGGCCCACTCGAACGCCTGGCGCAATGTGGCCAGCTTCTTCGATGTGCCGGCCTTCGAACAGCGTGTCCTGGTCGGACGGGACGCGGCCGGCGTCGCCGAGGCCGCCGCCAAGTACGGCTGGGCGGAGTCCTCCACGGATTGGCGCTCGGTGATCAACCGCGACGACATCCAGATAGTGGACATCTGCGCCCCGGGCTTTATGCACGCGGAGATCGCCGTCGCAGCCCTCGCCGCCGGCAAGCACGTGCTGGTGGAGAAGCCGCTGGCGAACACCCTGGCGGAAGCCGAGTCGATGACCGCCGCGGCGAAATCGGCCCGCAGCCAGGGTGTCCAGTCCATGGTCGGGTTCAATTACCGGCGCATCCCCGCCCTTGCCCTGGCCCGGGAACTGATCAGCGAGGGCCGGCTGGGTGCGATCCGGCACGTCCGGGCGGCGTATCTGCAGGACTGGCTCGTGGACCCTGAGTCGCCCATGACGTGGCGGCTGACCAGGGACACCGCCGGGTCCGGGGCGCTGGGGGACATTGCCTCCCACGCCATCGACCAGGTGCTGTTCCTGCTCGGGGACCAGGTCACCGAGGTCTCGGGCCGGCTGCACACCCTCACCTCGCACCGCCCGGGCCGGGACGGCCCGGAAGAGGTGACGGTCGACGACGCCGCCTGGGCCACGCTCTCGCTCGCCTCCGGGGCCGTTGCCTCGGTGGAGGTCTCCCGGGTGGCCACCGGCCGGAAGAACTCACTCAAACTGGAGATCTACGGGGAAAAGGGGTCCATCCTGTTCGACCTTGAGGACCTGAACGAGCTGGGCTTCCTGGACGCCACCGTCCCGGTCCGGGAACAGGGCTTCCGGCGCATCCTGGTCAATGAGCCGGAGCACCCCTACGCCGCCGCCTGGTGGCCGCAGGGGCACGTGATCGGCTGGGAGCACACGTTTACACATGAAATCCGTGACTTCCTCGTCGCGATCGGCAACGGGAGCCCGCCCTCGCCGTCGTTCGAGGACGGCCTGACGGTCCAGCGTATTCTCGACGCGGTCGAGGAAAGCGCGGCGGCAAAGAGTTCGATCATCCAGTTGGCCGGCGTCCCCGCCGCCGCCCTTGCTTCCCGCGTACCGACCGCCTTCCCCGAAGGAGCCTGACATGGCCCGCCCGTACACCCTGTTCACCGGCCAGTGGGCCGACCTGCCCTTCGAGGAAGTCGCCAAGCTTGCCTCCGGCTGGGGCTACGACGGACTGGAAATCGCCGTATCCGGGGACCACCTGGACGCCTGGCGCTGGGACGAACCCGGCTATGTCGAGTCCAAACTCGCCGTGCTGGAGAAATACAACCTCAAGGTCTGGGCCATCTCCAACCACCTCAAGGGCCAGGCCGTCTGCGATGACCCGATCGACTTCCGGCACGAGGCCATCGTCGGGGCCAGGGTCTGGGGCGACGGCGACCCCGAAGGCGTCCGGCAGCGCGCCGCCGAGGAAATGCAGCACACCGCCCGGCTCGCCAAAGCCCTCGGCGTGGACACCGTGGTCGGCTTCACCGGTTCCTCGATCTGGCAGTACGTCGCGATGTTCCCGCCCGTCCCGGAGAAGGTGATCGAGGCCGGCTACCAGGACTTCGCCGACCGCTGGAACCCCATCCTGGACGTCTTCGACGAATGCGGCGTCCGCTTCGCCCACGAGGTCCACCCCTCCGAGATCGCCTACGACTACTGGACCACCGTCCGCACCCTCGAAGCGATCGGCCACCGCGA
>NZ_JARUXE010000050.1 GCF_030433895.1 Arthrobacter sp. PsM3
TGAAAGTCTGCGCCAATCCTACGGCCACTTCAACGGTCCTTTCGACCGGTTAAGTTCCCCAGCGTCATCAAGCAAACTTGAAAACCGCCAGGACACTTCAAGCCCAAGGCCCTCCGACTTGAAGATGATGCACAAAAGCCCCGCACTCTTTATGAGTGCGGGGCTTTTTTGTGGCCTCCTGGGCCTCTTAGCGGTATTCCCTGCCCAACACGGCCAGCAGGCAAGCTCAGGATGTTCTCTGCCGTTTCAGGCCACGGATCAGTTACTGAGCATGAGACGCTGCAGGGTTTCCTTAACGGTTTTAGCTTCGCCGTGGGAGACGCGGAAGTCGATAGTGTTGCCAGGGACGATGACGCTGACGGTGGTGTTCGCCATGCCCTTCTTGGATGTGATGCTGGTGATGGACCGGACGGGGATCATCTCCGTGTCCTTCTTGCGCAGGCCGGGCATGACCATGGACAAACCAAGAGTTTTCATAGCGGCACCGGAGTAGCTGCCGGACCGTTCCCATTCGACCCGGTCAGGGTAGATGGAGACCTTGGCATTCTTACCGGAGATGTGCGAGGTGAAGCTGTGGAGCGGTTTATCTGACATGCGGGTCCCCCTGGTAGATGTTGATCGAAATGTATCATCAAACCATTTTGTCGCTGGGTCATAGGCGGCGATACACTGAGTTCCGCCCGGCCCCAGTAGCTCAGGGGATAGAGCAGCGGCTTTCTAATCCGCCGGTCGGGGGTTCGATTCCCTCCTGGGGCACGAGCAGGGCCGGTCACCTTCAGGTGGCCGGCCCTTTTTCGTTCTCAGGCAGCCAAGCTCTGCCGACGGCGGCCGGAGCGTTCCGGCAAGGTGATCGCCGGCAACTGGTCGAACCCGTGCCGGATGCCCTCGGGCCGGAGCTTGAGGTAGATCGTGGTGGTATCCATGTTGGAATGGCGCATGCTGCGCTGGACGACGAAGTCGCTCACGCCGGCCTCGTGCATCTCGGTAGCCAGGGCGGCTCGCAGGTCATGGGGCCGGTGCTTGAGCCCGGCACGCTTGATCGCATCCCCAATCAGGCCGGAGACGGAGTTGCCCATGATGTGCCCTTCCCCCGCGGCGAACAGCTTGTTGGCTGTCCGGTTCGGAAACCAGTACCCAGTCCTCGGCATCTCCAGGAACAACGGCCACACGGCGGCAGGGACGGGCAACGTCGCGTCTTTGCGGCCCTTCCCCACCGTGGATAGCATCCGGACATCCCAGTCCACGTCAGAGCCATTCACGGCCGCGATCTCCGACACCCGTAACCCGAGGTAATAGTGCAGTGCGACCATGGCCCGGGTCTTCCGGTAGATCCCGCCGGCCACGAGCGTGTTGATCTCCGCGATCGTGAAAGGGTTCGGCTCCCGCTTCCGCGTCGCCACCCTGGGCAACCGGTACGCGGGGTTGTCGATCCGAAGCTGCTCATCCTGCAACCAGGCGAAGAACGTGTGCAGCCCCGAACGCCGGTGAACCCGTGTGGAATTGGACCAGTTCTGCTCTGCCGTCCATACGATCAGCTCTTTCCTGGTCACTGCCCCCAGATCCCCGACACCGCGGGCCAGTTGTCGGATGAAGATGAGGCGCTCGCGGATCGTCTTCGGTGTCAGGTCGGCTGCCTTCATGCAGGCGATCCAGTAGCTAAGTGTGTCCTCGGTATTCAATGTGTCCCCCAGTGGTTTTTCGTTTTTGTCGCTCTGTTTGTACACGGGTTCGACCGTTCCTGCCGCTCGGTAGTCTGGAAGTTTTCGGGCTCTTTGGGCCTGCTTTGCAGGCCTTGTCTTTTGGTTTTGCTGATACCGCGGAGAGAGCAGAGGGAGTTGGGAGAGGAGAGACTTCTGCCTGAAGATCCGCCCCATGAGCACACGAAGGTGCTGGTGGGACGGACTATCAGACAGAAATCAGAACTTAGGACACCGCGTCGGTCACGTCGGTCGTCGGTCGTATCGTCATCAGGCTCAGGGCATTACTCCTGGGCAGTGGCGGCATCCGGCAGCTCAGGGCTGCCGGGCGGTATGTGTGCAGATCTGGCGGCCCGGCTGGGCCCACTGTAGGTGCTGGCACTTCTTCGATTCCCGGGAGGATTACTCCTCCGGCTGCGATTGCTCGTCATGGGTGAACACCCTGCCTGCACACGCGACATTGGAACTGGCTCTAACCCAGTAAGTAGCCCATGGAGTCGCGGGCTTAGCGTGTTGTGTGGCTGCTGCCAGGCGGGGTAGCCGTACCGCCTCGGTATGGGTGGGAGGCGGCGCAGCTCAAGCTATGGAGTTTGGGGGCGTCAGCAGATAAACTGATGACGCAGCCAGGGTCCGTAGCCGGGAACTGGTTGCCTCGCCGGCCGGATGCTCGAACATCTGGGCCGGCACTCGCTTTTAAGTCAGGGGATGAAGAGGACGCTGTCAGGGTCGGTCCACTCGGTTTGGGTGGACCCGTCCCAGAGGACCTTGAAGCCGGCAGACGTGACGTCCTTGATCCGGCCGGTGGGCTGGTGGGCGGCGTTGCGGAACATCCCGACGAAGCGAATACGCCGGCCCTTCATCGCGTCGCGAAGGGCCGCGGCGGCGTCAACAGCGACGCGCCACTCGCGGAAGGACGTCAGCGCCTCACTGTCCGGCTCTTGGGCCGGGACAGGGGCGAGGTGCAGCGCGCTCACGCGGCGCCCTCGGTGGAAGAGTCAAAAGATGGGAGCCAGAGGACCAGGAACGGACCATAGTGTCCACCATGGACCGCGGAGTCTTCCTCTGAAACGGCGGAATCGTTTTTGGTGATCGTTCTCGCTGCGTACCAGCTTGGATCCGCACCGTAATCGGCCCGCTTCTGAAGCATCAAACAGCGCTGGTCCTCCCGGTCCTGACGTCCGTCGGGGTCCGCGACAATAACCGTGAGGAGGGGCAGCGCATCGAGCTCTTCGACTGTTGTGACGGTGGACCCGACGGCGATCGGCACCATTGCCGGGCTCATGCCGTCTTCCTAAGCGGCTGATCGGCGGCCGGCTGCCAGCGGAACGGGAACTCGACGACGTTCGATTCTTCTTCAGCCGAATCGCCAACCTTGTAATCCGCCGGTCGGGGGTTCGATTCCCTCCTGGGGCACACAGAGCGGCTCCGGCCTGCGGAACCTGCCGCGGGCCGGAGCCGCGGCCTCGGCCGGGAGGCGCACGCCGGCCCTTACCGCTAGATCCACTTGTTGTGCTTGAAGGTCCAGTAGAGCACCAGGCCCATGGCCACCATCAGGCCCAGCGCCATCGGATAGCCGAAGGCCCAGTCAAGTTCCGGCATGCTGCGGAAATTCATGCCATAGATTGTGCCGATCAGCGTCGGCGCGAACAGGATGGCCGCCCACGAGGAGATGCGTTTGACCTGCTCGTTCTGGGCGTAGCTCGACTCCGTGAGCAAGCGCATTTCGTCGTTCTGCCGTTGGGCCACCAGCGCCGTGTTGACCGCGAGCGCATTCTGCAGCAGGGCGCGGAAGGCAGTGATCCGCTCACTGAGCCGCAATACATGATCAAGGACGTCCCGGTAGTGGTCCAGCAGGTCCGGATTGGGCCGATGGTCCGGCGTCTGGGCCATCAGTGATTGCAGGATCAGGGTCAGGGGCGCCGTCGCCCGCTGGAACATGATGACCTGGCGGGAGAGTTCGTAGATCCGGCGCGACACGCCCGGATCCGCGGCGAAGAGATCGTCCTCAATTTCATCCACGTCGTTTTCCAGGCCGGCGGCAACCGGCTCGTACTCATCCACGACCTGGTCCAGGATCGCGTAGAGCACGGCGTCCGGGCCCAGGGCCAGGAACGCGGGCTCGGATTCCATCCGTCGCCGGACCCGGGCCAGGTCCGGCGATTCGGCCCGGCGGACAGTAATCACGAAGTCGGCCCCGCGGAAGACATGGATCTCGCCGAACTCAACCTTCTCCTGGGCATCCAGGTACCGCGCCGGGCGGAGGACCAGGAAAAGCGTTTCGCCGTAGTGTTCCAGCTTGGCCCGCTGATGGCCGGCGAGGGCGTCTTCCACGGCCAAATGGTTGAGATCGAATTCGTCGGCCACGGACTGCAGTTCTTCCGCATCCGGCCGGTAGAGCCCGATCCAGGCCATCCCCTGTCGCTGCCGCAGGATGAAATATGTCTCGTCGAGGCTTTCCGGGTCCGCGGTGCGGCGACCGTCCACGTACACCGCGTTGTCGACAATGCTCACGGCCGCCTCCTCCAGGCATCCCCTTGGCTGCGACGCTATACCGTCCTCCGCCCCATGCCAACCGCCCGCCCTTTCCCCGGCGGCTCCACGAGGATTCCGGTACCGCTGCCCGCCCGTCAGCGCTCTTCACGGACATCCTGGCCATATCATCGGCATGGTGCGGTCCGCCTGGACCGCTTCCCCATCAGGGCCGCATCCGCGGCCCACACCTTCCTGCAACGCGCCCTCTCCCGAATACCCCCGTCCGACATCAGCACACTTAGTATGGAGTGGACAGGCAGGACCTCCAGGGAAAGCCCGCGCGCCCTGCCGGCAAGCGAAAGGTACGGCCGCCATGACCCAGACACCCCGCGGATTCGATCCGCACGATTCCAACGGTTCCAACGGTTCTGTGCCCGCCCAGTACCCGGCAGCGGCTGACGGCCCGTCCGGGTACGCCGGGGAGGGCTACAGCACTGAGGCCCCTGCGGGCAGCACCGATGTTGTTTCCGGCGCTCCGGTTTCCGCAACGGCAGCCCCTGGTGTGGAAGCTCCCCGTGCAGCGGAGCCAGAAACGCCGGCTCCGGCCCCTGAAACGCGGCAGGTCACCCGTGCGGGTATGGTCTGGGCCGCGGTTGCCTGCGCGCTGGTGGTGCTGATCCTGCTGATCGCATTCATCCTGCAGAACCAGGAATATGTGCAGGTAAAATTCTTTGGCCTCGAGGGGTCGGTCCCGCTCGGCATCGCCCTGTTCATCGCGGCAGTCGGCGGCGGTGTGCTGGTCGCCATCGCCGGAGCCGCCCGCATCATCCAGCTGCGGCTCGCGGCCCACCGCACTCGCGTCAGCCGTCAGGCCGGCAACGGTACCCGCACGCGCTGACACCCCCAGGCGCTGACCCATGGGCGACGCAGAACCCGGCCGGCAGGCAGCGTTGACCACCGCCGCGGCGGACTGGCCCGACGTCGAGCGTCTCTTCGGCGTCCGCGGTGAGCCGTCGCGCTGCTGGTGCCGGTTCTTCGCCCTGACCGGAACACAGTGGTCAGCGTCGACCCCGGAGCAGCGGAAAGTCCAGTTGCGGGACAAGTTCGACGGCGGCGCCCCGGCTCCGGGGGTGCTGGCCTTCAGCGGCGGGAATCCCGTGGGCTGGTGCGCCGTCGAACCCCGCCGCTGCTATCCGAGGATCCTGCGCTCGAAGGTGCTGGCAGCAGCAGGCCCTGAGGGAGCCGGGAATCCCGACGGGGACCAGGTGTGGTCCGTAAGTTGCTTTGTGGTCGCCCCCGGCGAACGCCGGACCGGCGTGGCGCGGGCGCTGCTGGCGGCCGCCGTCGTGCACGCCTTCACCCACGGCGCGGACGTGGTGGAGGGTTACCCTGTGGATCCCTCGCAACGGCCCAGGGCCGGCCCTGCCGATCTGTATCCCGGCACCCTGTGTCTTTTCCGGGCAGCCGGCTTTGACGTGGTAAACAACGCGGTGCCGGGACGTGCCGTCGTCCGCCTGGCTCCGCCCCGGCCCGGCGCCGTCCAGGAGGCCAAAGAGCTCCGATAGCCCACGGACGCTATGGAAGCGTCAGGATGACCGGGCCGTCCTTGGTGATGGCCACGGTGTGCTCGCTGTGCGCCGCGCGGCTGCCGTTGGCCGAGCGGAGGGTCCATTCGTCGTCGTCGTGGAAGTAGTCGTCCTTGCCGCCCAGGATCAGCATCGGCTCGATTGCGATCACCAGCCCCTCGGTCAGCTTGATGCCGCGTCCGGGCCGGCCGTCGTTGGGGACATGCGGTTCGGCATGCATGGTCGTGCCGATGCCGTGGCCGCCGTGGTCGGCCAGCAGGCCGTAGCCCGCGCGGCGGGACGCCCCGCCGATCGCGTAGCCGAGGTCCCCCATCTTGTTCCCGATCCGGGCGGCCTCGATGCCGCGTGCCAGGGCTGCGTCGGTGGCATCGATCAGGGCCTGGTCCACGGGGTCGGCGGTTCCCACGATGAAGCTGACCGCCGCGTCGCCGCACCACCCGTCAAGGAACGCGCCGCAGTCTACACTGAGCAGGTCACCGTCCCGCAGCCGGTAGTCGTTGGGGATGCCGTGCACCACGGCGTCGTTCACGGAGGTGCAGATCACCCCGGGGAACGGCACCGAAGCCCACCGCGGTTTGTAGTTCAGGAATGCCGGCGTCGCCCCGGCGTCGGCAATCGCCGCTGCGGCCAGCCCGTCCAGTTCCTTCAGGGACACGCCGACGGCGGCGGCAGCCCGGACGCGTTCCAGCGTGTTTGCCACCACCCTGCCGGCTTCGCGCATCAGGGCAATCTCGGCTGGGCTCTTGATCATCGACATGCCTTCCACTGTAGGGCCAGCCGGGGCATGGCTAAAGTTGCCTCATGGCCAACGCTGAACTGATTTCCGCCATCCGGTCACAGCTGCGCGGTGCCGCCGATCCCACCAGGGCGGCAGGGGCGCAGGCCTATCTGAAGTCCGTGATGCCCTCGCTGGGCGTGCGGGTTCCGGTGGTGCGGCGGATCGTCAAGGCTGCCGCGAAGGAAGTGCCTCCCGGCTCCCTCGGGGAGCTGCAGTCCACCGTGCTGGAGCTGTGGCGGGACGCAGGCTGGCGGGAGGAACGCTATGCGGCCATCGACCTCACCGGGCTGAGGCTGGCCGCCGGCGAGTTGAGCATGCTGCCGCTCTACGAGGAGATCATCCGCAGCGGCGCCTGGTGGGATCTGGTGGACGGGGTCTCGCACCGGCTCTGCGGGCTGCTGCAGACGCACCGGGAGGACATGTCCGTGGCTCTCCGCCGCTGGAGCACGGACCCCGACTTCTGGATCCGGCGGGCCGCCATTACGGCACAACTGGGCGCCAAATCGGCCACGGATCCCGTCCTGCTGGCGGCGGTCATCGAACCCAACCTGGCCGACCCGGAGTTCTTCATCCGGAAGGCGATCGGCTGGGCCCTGCGTGATTATTCCGCCACGGACCCGGGCTGGGTCCGCGACTTCACGGCGCGGTACGGCGAGGCGCTGAGCCCGCTCTCCCGCCGGGAGGCCCTGCGGAACCTCAGCTGACCGGGCTCAGATAACCGGGCGGGTGGTGACCGGTTCCTCGGACTTGCTGAAGAGCAGCTTGGTCTTGGGATCGAGGAAGATCAGATACAGGGCGAAGAGCAGGGCGATGATCGCGGCGGCGTTCCGGGCGAGGGCCAGCGCCAGGCCGAGATCAGCGGTCTGCAGGTAGGGGAAGACTTCGAGCTGGTCCGAGATCGCGTACACCATAAAGAAGGAGACGATGAAGTACAGGGCCTTGACCTGCCAGTCGTCACGGATACCGGTGACCGCGAAGAGCGGAATAAGCCAGACGACGTACCAGGACTGGATCATCGGGGCCAGGACGACGACGGCGGCGAACGCGAGCGTCAGGCGGCGGATCAGCCGGTCATAGTCGCCGCGGAAGATCTGCCAGGCGATGATGCCGAGCGCCAGCAGCTTCCCGGCGTCGTAAACCCACTTGGCCAGCCCCCAGCCGTCGAGCCCGAACGCGTTGAAGATCGACGCGACCATCAGGCCCAGCAGCCCGACCGGGGCGTACCAGATCCAGATGCTGCCAGGGGCGGAGAGCCCGTTGATCCAGCCGAAGCCGAAGCCGTTGACCATGCTCATGGCGTACAGCAGGGCCACGCTAAGGCCGGCAGTGAGGGCCCAGAACATAAACTTCCGCGGCCAGCTGGCGTTCTTTCCCGCCCAGAGCAGGCCGATGAAGGGCAGGAAGACGATCGTGATGGGCTTGACCGAGATGGACAGCGTCACCAGGACCAGTCCGAGGATGACCCGGCGGGTGGCGCAGTAGTACAGCCCGGCCAGGGCCAGCCCGATCATCAGGGCGTCGTTGTGGACGCTGGCGATGAAGTTGGTGAGGAACAGCGGGTTGGCGGCGGTCAGCCACAGGGCGCGGTGCGGGTTGACGCCGTGCAGTTCGGCGAGCTTCGGCACGTAGATGATGCACAGGATGATCCCGACCAGCGCGGCGAGACGGAACAGCATGATGCTGGCTTCCGGGTGCACGTTGGTGGACCAGACCACGAACTGCTCGATCCAGAGGAAGAGCTGGCCGTACGGTACCGGCGCTTCGGTCCACATCTTGTCGGCCCCGAGCTGGAAATAGTTCGACAGCGCGGAGATGCCGTTTTCGTAGGGGTTGAAGCCCTCCACCATGAGGCGGCCCTGCCCGATATAGGCGTAAACGTCGCGGCTGAACAGGGGAACGGAGAACATCAGCGGCAGCCCCCACAGGGCGACGGCCTGCAGCGTCGCCTTGCGGGCCTCCGCCCCCCAGACCCGCACGCGCTGGCCCAGCCTGAGCCAGGCACGGACGAGGAGCATGCCGCCGACGGCCAGCAGCACGATGCACAGGGCGACGCCGACCGCTTCGGTGCGCATCCAGATGAACAGCGGAACGCGGCGGAGCTCGGAAACCGGCGCAAGCCAGCCCACGCCGAGCGAACCGAGCGCCATAAACACGGAGCCAACGAATCCCGCGAGCAGCGGTGAGCGGGCATTATCCACTTCAGCAACAGCCGCCGTCGGGGACGTGCCGGCAGCCGTTTTCCCCGCCGCAGGCACAGGCACCGTCATCTCAGGATCGTCCAATCTGTTGTGGGGCTCTTCTGCACCCTCAGCCGGCCGTGGGAACCGGCCCGGGGCACGCCGCGATGACGAAAATTATCGACGCCCGCGTACCCGAAATCCTAGCACCGGACCGCCCGGCGGCAACGAAACGGTAGGCTGGGCGCGTGCCTATATCTAATGAACGCATCGTCTGGATCGACTGCGAAATGACCGGCCTGGACAGCATCAACGACGCCCTCATCGAGGTGGCCGCGCTGGTGACGGACTCGGAGCTCAATGTCCTCGGGGACGGCGTGGACGTCGTCATCAAACCCGATGACGCGGCCCTGGCGCAGATGAACGACTTCGTCCGCGACATGCACACCCGCTCGGGCCTCCTGGCCGAGCTCCCCCACGGCAGGACCATGGCGGAGGCCCAGACAATCGTCCTGGACTACATCAAGAAGTGGGTGCCGGACCCGAAGAAGGCCCCGCTGGGCGGCAACTCGGTGGGAACGGACCGCGTCTTCCTGGTCCGAGACATGCCCGAGCTGGTGGAGCACCTGCACTACCGGGTTATCGATGTGAGCACTATCAAGGAACTCTCCCGGCGCTGGTACGCGCGGGCCTACTTCCAGTCCCCCGCGAAGCTCGGCGGCCACCGCGCCCTCGGCGACATCCAGGATTCCATCGATGAGTTGCGCTACTACCGCGAGGCCGTGTTCGTCCCCGCACCGGGGCCGGACAGCGCCACAGCGCAGCGGATCGCCAGGAAGGTCATGGGAACGGCGGACGAACCGGCCCCCGACGAGGCGACCTCCAACGCCCCCGCCGAGACCACCGCCGATACCCCCGCTGCGACGCCGGGGACGTAACCCCCGGGGGCTGCCTGTTAGTAATCTGCGCCACGTTTGAGGAAAATTTTGGCGAAATGCCGAAAAGTGGCAAAAGAAGCCCCCAAGAGCAGGTAAGCTATTTGTCGTTGCCTTTTCAGCCAGCCGGTCAGCCGGAGGGCATGGCGGGGCACATGGTGGGCGTAGCTCAGTTGGCAGAGCGCCTGGTTGTGGTCCAGGAGGTCGCGGGTTCAACCCCCGTCGCTCACCCTCATGAAGGACGGCAGTAATTGTCCGACCTTAGACGAAGGCCGTACCGGATATCCGGTGCGGCCTTTGTTGTCTGTCCATGGAATCGTGACCGGAAGGAAACGCGATGAAGCGCACGCTTTTTGAAGAAGACCACGAGATGTTCCGTGAGATGGCGACCGAGTTCAACGCCCGGGCCGTGGCGCCGCATTACGCCCAGTGGGACCAGGACCACATGATGTCCCGGGACCTGTGGACAGCAGCCGGAGAGCAGGGCCTGCTGGGCCTGGCCGTTCCGGAGGAGTTCGGCGGCATGGGCATGGACGACTACCGCTTCCGCGCCGTGCTGGACGAGGAATTCGCCAAGAGCAACCACCTCGCCGTGGGACTGGCTTTCCACCTGCAAGATGACATGGTCCTCCCCCACCTGCTGGCCTACGGCTCCAACGAGTTCAAGGGCCGCTGGCTTCCCGGCATGGTCTCCGGCGAGACGGTTACCTCGATCGCCTGGACCGAGCCCGGCGCGGGTTCGGACCTCCGCGGCGTCCGCACCAAGGCCGTCCGCGACGGCGACGACTGGCTGATCACGGGCCAGAAGACCTTCATCGGCAACGGCATCTCCGGGGACGCCTCGCTGGTCCTGGCCCGCACCGACGGCGGCACCGGCCGGGGCAAGCAGGACTCCTTCTCCCTGTTCATGGTCCGCAAGGGTGAGGGCTACGCCACCGGCCAGCAGCTGGACAAGATGGGCCTCAAGGCTTCGGACACCGCCGAGCTGTTCTTCGACAATGTCCGGGTTCCGGACGCGGACCTCGTCGGCGACGAGGGCAAGGGCCTGCAGTATGCCGCCGAGCAGCTCCCCCAGGGCCGGCTCGCGATCGCTGTCGCGAGCTCCGCCGTCGTCCGCGCCATCTACGAGGCGACCGTCCGCTACACGAAGGACCGCAACGCCTTCGGCGAGCGGATCATCGATTTCCAGAACAGCCGTTTCGAACTCGCCGACATCCTCACCGAGGTCGAGGTCACCGAAACCTACGTCGACCAGGCCATCCGGGCCTTCAACGCCGGCGAACTCGACGCCGCCTCCGCCGCCCGTGCGAAGCTGTGGGCGTCCGAGCGCGCCAAGTCAGTCACCGACCGGTGCCTCCAGCTGCACGGCGGCTACGGCTACATCCTGGAATACCCCGTGGCCCAGGCCTTCCTGGCTGCCCGGCTGCTGACCATCTTCGGCGGCACCAACGAAATCATGCGCGACGTCGTCGGCCGCACCATTGCCGACTGACCCGCCGCTCAACACAGCACCTGAGGAACTCTCCTGATATGACCGTCCTGCCCATCACGATCTGGGGCGAGCCCGTACTGCACCGCAGGGCCGCCGAGGTTGAAGTCTTCGACGACGAGCTACGGACCCTGATCGCCGACATGTTCGAGACCAACGACGCCGCCAACGGCGTCGGTCTCGCCGCGCCCCAGGTGGGAGTCGGCAAACGGCTGTTCATCTACAAGTACGACAACGACGACGGCGCCCCGCCGTCCGGCGTCGTCGTCAACCCGGTCCTGACCCTTTCCAAGATTTCCGGCGCGCTGCCGGATCCGGACGAGGACGAGGAGGGCTGCCTGTCCTTCCCCGGCGGCCAGTACCCGCTCCAGCGCGCGGAGTGGGCCCGGGTGCAGGGCTTCGACGGGGACGGCAACCCGGTCGATTTCGAGGCGACGGGCTGGTTTGCCCGGGTGATCCAGCACGAGTACGACCACCTCGACGGCAAGCTCTACGTCAACCGGCTGATCGACCGCTACGCCCGCAAGGCGATGAGGCAGGCGAAGAAGAGCGGCTGGGGCGTCCCCGGGCTGACCTGGATGCCCGGCGTGGATCCGGACCCGTTCGGGCACTAGGGAACGGGCTCACGCGCTCCGGTCGACGGCGGCCAGGATCGCCGCGCCCAGCTCCGCCGGCTTGGTGAACTGCGGCCAGTGCCCGGTGGGAAGGTCCATGTAGTCGACCTCGCGGACCCGCCCAAGCTCCGCGACGTACGGGTGCCCGGCCCCGATCATTTCGATCAGCATGGCAGAGGGGAACTCGCAGGCGATGACGGTCGCCGGGACGTCATAGCGGCGCTCGTCGTGCAGCCGCTGCCGGTCCTGGGCAACCCCCTTCGGCTGCGGGATGGCGCGGGCCCGGAACATGGCCCGCAGCTCCCCGTCAAGATCGGTGAGGTCTTCATCGTCAAACAACTCCCACGGCGGAAGCGGGATCTCGTCGCCGTCATCCGGCAGGTCATCGTTGATGACGCCGCCGTCGCCGAGCGGGCCGCTGTCAACGTAGATGGCCCTGGCCACCCGGCCCGGGCGGGCGTCGACGGCGCCGTGGATGATGGCGCCCCCGCCCGAATGGCCCACCAGGACCACCGGGGCATCGAACTCGTCGATCTTCGCCACGACGGCGTCAATGTGGGTGCGCAGTCCAATGCCGGCCCGCGGCGCGTCGGCCGATTCCAGCCCGGGAAGCGTGAGCGGGTGGACCTGATGTCCGGCCGCGACCAGCGGCGGGGTCACCTCCTCCCACGACGAGGCGTCTAACCAGAATCCGGGTACCAGGATGATGTCCATGCCGGTACCCTACCTGCCCGGGCCGGCCGACGGCACCCGGCCGGTTGGGGATTTCCCTGGCCCGCAGGCTATTCGTCCGGTTTTTGCAGGATCGAGGCGTGGTCCGGGACGTATCGGAACAGGTCCCGCGGCGGCCGCGTGTAGTTGATCGCCTTGGGCCGTTCCGGCAGGGTCACCGGCTCACGCCGGACTTCGGTGTAGTCGATGCTGGAGAGCAGATGGGCGATCATGTTGATCCGTGCCCGGCGCTTGTCCTCCGCCTCGACCACATACCAGGGCGATTCGGCGGTATCTGTCTGCATGAACATGTCGTCTTTGGCGCGGGAGTAGTCCTCCCAGCGGAGGATCGCCTCCCGGTCCATCGGCGAGAGTTTCCATTGCCGCATCGGATCATCCAGCCGGGACTTGAAGCGCCGTTCCTGTTCGGCGTGGCTGATCGAGAACCAGTATTTGAACAGCAGGATGCCGTCCTGGACCAGCAGGCGTTCAAAGACCGGGCATTGGGCCATGAAGCGCTTGTGCTCTGTCGGGGTGCAGAACCCCATCACATGTTCCACGCCGGCCCGGTTGTACCAGGAACGGTCCATCAGGACGATTTCCCCGGCGGCGGGAAGATGCTTTACGTAGCGCTGGAAATACCATTCACCGCGCTCCCGCTCCGTCGGGGCCGGCAGCGCCACAATGCGGGCAACGCGCGGGTTCAGGTACTCCGTGACCCGCTTGATCGCGCTGCCCTTGCCGGCGGCGTCGCGTCCCTCGAAGATCACCAGCACGCGCGCGCCCGTGCTGCGGACCCATTCCTGCAGCGCGACGAGCTCGGCCTGGAGCCGGAAGAGTTCGGCCTCATAGACGCTGAGGGGCAACCGCCCGTTCCGATCCGACGCGCGCCCCTTCGCGCCCTTCCGGCCAGACTTCACCTTGCCGTCGCCAGCCTTCACGGATCCGGACTTGCCGTCGCCGTCCTTGCGTTGTGCCATGGTTCCCGATCCACTCGTTGCGGCGGACGTTCGTGCCGCCTATCCTGCCGCGCCCATTCTCGCGGAGCGGGCGACTGCGGCACAAGGGGATGTCCAGCCTGGGACACGGGTGACGCCATGCTCCTATGCTTGGGCCATGGAAGCCCCCCGACCGATGGCGATGCAGCCCATCCTCACGCTCACCGTAAACCCCGCGCTTGACGTCAGCACCACAACGGAGCAGGTCATCAGCGGCCACAAGCTGCGCTGCGGCACCAGCCGCCTGGACCCGGGCGGCGGCGGCGTGAACGTCTCCCGGGTGGTGCAGCGCCTCGGTGGCCGGACCCTGGCGGTCTACACCGCCGGGGGACCCACCGGCGAGGCGTACCGACGGCTCATCGAAGCCGAACGCGTCCCCACCCTGGCCGTGCCGATCCAAGGGAGCACCCGCCAGGATTTCACAGTCGATGAGACGACGACGGGCAAGCAGTTCCGCTTCGTGCTGCAGGGCCCCGAGCTGAGTGAGCCCGAGTGGCGTTTGTTCCTGGCGCTCGTGGCGGATTCGATTCCGGTGGGGGGCTATGTCGTGGCCAGCGGAAGCCTTCCGCCGGGCGTCCCGGAGGACTTCTACGCCCGGGTGGCCAGGCTGGCGCGGCAGCAGGATGCGCGCTGCATCGTGGACGCGTCCGGACCGGCCCTGGCCGAAGCCCTCGCCGAAGGGGTGTTCCTGGTGAAGCCGAGCCGGCGGGAGCTGGGGCTGCACTTTGGCACGACCCTGGAAAGTGACGAAAGCCAGGTCGAGGCGGCTGCGGCATTGGTCGCGGACGGCTCCGCGGAACACGTCGCCCTGACCCTCGGCGGCGAAGGAGCCGTGCTCGCCTCAAAATCCGGGATTCTGCGGATGGCCGTGCCGCGGGTGAAGGTGACCAGCACCGTCGGGGCCGGTGACAGCTTCCTGGCCGCCTTCGTGCTCCGCCTGGCCCAGGGCCGGAACCTTGAGGAGGCGCTCCGGGCCGCCGTCGCCGCCGGAAGCGCCACCGTGACCACCCTCGCCACCGAGCTCTGCCACCGCGAGGACGTCGAACGCCTGGAAGCCGAACTCGCCGCCCACGCCCTGGACGGGAGCACAGCGCGGTGAAACCCGGCCCGGGTGTCCCGGCAGGGGCGGAGTAGGAGCCGCTCAGCCGGAGGACGCCGTCCCCGCCAACGCCGCCGCTCAGGTTAATCCATGCCGGCCCGGTGTGCCAGGAATCCACCCACACCCGCCTTCGACTCCCCCGCCCCGGTGGCAACGCCCAGCAGCGGTGCCAGGTATTCGAAGGTGTCCATGGCTGAATGTTACTGAGCTGTCGCGGTGATCGTCTGCTGCCCGGGACAGGAGCCGAGGACCCGCTTCATCGCTTCCTTCTCCCCAGGGGTGACCCACAGCCGGTAGGCCGCCTTGACAGAGATCTGCCGGGCGACGTAGTGGCAGCGGAAGGCCTTGTTCGGCGGAAGCCAGGTGGCGGCGTCGGATGCGCCCTTGTCCTGATTGGCCGGGCCGTCAACGGCGATCAGATTCAGCGGATCGTTCGCGAGGTGTTCGCGTTGCCCCCCGGTCAACTGCTGGGCACCTTTTTGCCAGGCATCCCCCAGGGCCACGACGTGATCCACCTGCACCGCCTTGCTGCTCGCGGCTCCCCGCCGGAACGCGGTCAGGCGGCCGGTGTACGGCTCCCGGAAGGATCCGGCGGCCACCAGGCAGCGGGAACCCCCGGTGAACTCGGCGTCCGGCAGGTCACGGCGGAGGATGTCATTGCGGGTATCGCAGCCGTTGCGGTCGGCATCCAGCCAGGCCTGGCCGAAGGCGCTCCGGTCGTAATTGTCCTGGGCCGCGCGGCCCTTGACTTCCAGCGTTTCCAGCAGCCCCGCGGCCGGGCCTGGCGGAACGGACCGCACGGATGGGACGGCGTTCATCCAGCCGGCTGCCAGCACGGGCGCCTCTCGGGGTCCGTCGGCGGGCGCGTCGAGTGCGGCAAACTGCCCGGCGGTGAAGAACCAGCCGAGCCCTGCGACGAGCGCGACTGCGGCGGAAGTCAACAGTACCCACGCCTGGCGGGACCGCCGTCGTGCCCGCCGGAATTCGGCCCAGGTGAGGGTCACGCGCTCATCCCGGCAGAATGCTCTCCGGCCTGCCTTCTCCGGGTCGCGCCGTGGGGGCCGGGGCGTTCCGGGGCGGTGCGAACTCTTTCCACCCCCGAAGCTTAGGCCCGGCGCCCGCCGCCGGGGCCGTTGTCCACAGTGTGGAGGACAGGTGCCCTGCTAGTTCTCTTTCGTCACGCGCAGAAGGTCTTCGTTGGCGAGGGCCATCAGCGATTCAAGTTGGCGGACCCGCGCCTCGTCGACCTCACCGGCCGCATGCTTGGCACGGGCGTCATCGAGGAGTCGTTTGGCTTCCTTGACGTTCCGCCGCGCGACGTCCAGCGCGTGTTCCAGGGTGGTCTCGTGCTCTACTGCAGAGTTCTGTTCCATTGCACCATTGTGGTGCCCTTTCCCGGCCGATTCCAGAGGACCGGCCGGGAAAGGCGGAACAAAGTCAGCTACATGCCGTCAGGCCGTGACCTCGACTGGAAGGCCGGCCGCCTCCAGGGTTGCTGCTGCATCCTTGGCCGGGAATGACGGCGGGTTCACGCCGGCCATTTCCTCCATGACGCGGACCACCTGGCAGCTGTAGCCGAACTCGTTGTCGTACCAGACGTAGAGCACGAGGTTCTTGTCGTTGGAGATGGTGGCCAGGCCGTCGACGATCCCGGCGCGGCGGGAGCCGACGAAGTCCGTGGAGACAACCTCGGGCGAGTCGATGTAGTCGACCTGCTTCCGCAGTTCCGAGTGCAGCGACATTTCCCGCAGGTAGTCGTTGACCTCGTCCTTGGTCGTGCCGTTTTCCAGGCTCAGGTTCAGGATGGCCAAGGACACGTCAGGGGTGGGGACGCGGATGGAGCTGCCCGTGAGCTTGCCCAGCAGTTCCGGCAGGGCCTTCGCCACGGCCTTGGCGGCACCGGTCTCGGTGATCACCATGTTCAGCGCGGCGGAGCGTCCGCGGCGGTCACCCTTGTGGAAGTTGTCGATCAGGTTCTGGTCGTTGGTGAAGGAGTGGACCGTCTCGACGTGCCCGTGCACCACGCCGTAGCGGTCATTGATCGCCTTCAGAACCGGGGTGATGGCGTTGGTGGTGCAGGAGGCCGCGGACACGATCCTGTCCGAGTCGGTGATGGTGCCGTGGTTGATGCCGTGCACGATGTTCTTCAGGTCGCCCTTGCCCGGAGCGGTGAGCAGCACGCGGGAAACGCCCTTGCTCTGCAGGTGCTGGGACAGGCCCTCAGCGTCGCGCCAGCGTCCCGTGTTGTCGACGACAAGAGCGTCGTGGATGCCGTAGGCGGCGTAGTCAACCGTCGCGGGGTTGTCCGAGTAGATGACCTGGATCTGGACGCCGTTGGCCGTGATGGTGTCGTTCTCGAGGTCCACCTTGATGGTGCCCTCGAAGGAGCCGTGGACCGAGTCACGGCGCAGCAGGCTGGCGCGCTTGGCGAGGTCGTTGTCCGAGCCGCGGCGCACCACGATGGCGCGCAGGCGCAGGCCGTGGCCGCCGCCGGCCTTTTCGATCAGGAGGCGGGCCAGCAGCCGGCCGATGCGGCCAAAGCCGTAGAGGACGACGTCGGTGCTGGTGCGGTCGTCGCCGCCGCGCTTGCCAACAACCTCGGCGAGTTCCGCACGGAGGAACTCGTCCAGGGTGGCGCCATTTCCCTCGACCCGGTACTTCTCGGTGAGGCGGGCAATGTCGATGGCAGCCGCCCCGAGCTCAAGCTTGGTCAGGGCGTCCAGCAGCGGAGCTGTTTCCTCGAGGCGCAGTTCTTCCTTGCTCATCCGGCGGGCGAAGCGGTGCGCCTTAAGGATGTTCATGGTGGACTTGTTGATCAGGCTGCGACCGTGGATGGAGGTGACCACGTTGTTCTCGCGGTACAGCCGGCCGATCACCGGGATCATGGCCTCGGCGAGGGCCTCCCGGCCCATCCACGTATCAAGACAAGAATCTGACGTCTGGCTCACAGAAATACCTTCCTAGAATCCACTGCATACGACGTCGTATGCGGAAGTCGGCCGCCGGAGGGTGTCCGGAACCTCGGCGCCGGCGGGGATTCGGTCCACCCCGGGCGCCTGTGTCGAGCAAAGAAAAGCCACCGGCTGCGAACGCAGACCCGGCGGCAGAACTTCTACGTTCAGCATCCATTCTACCGGCGGCCCGGCTCAGTCTTGTCCCCGGTGACGCGTGAAATGACTCACACAGCGCGTGGCCGGATACGCTGGGCGGATGTTCAGGATCGGCGCGCCCCTGGTGGGGTCTTCGGGGCTCTGCTGCACGCCGGCGATGGCCACCTCGAGGCCGCGGTCGTCGGCGGGTAGTTCGGATCCATGAGCGGCGCCTGTGCCGGATCGGAGGATGCGGGAGGCCCCAGCCCCCGGCTTAGAGTCCGCGGATCGGGAGCCCTGCCCCGTAGGATGTTCGTATGGGACTAATAATCACACTACTTATCATCTGGCTCGTTCTTTCGATTCTTGGCTTCGCCGTGAAGGGCCTGCTTTGGCTGGCGGTCATTGGCCTGGTCCTGTTTGTGGCAACCGGGGTTTGGGGCTGGGTGAAGCGGAAGGCTTAGGCCTGGTTCTCTGCCCGGTCTTTTCGGCGGCGTCCTGCACCACACGGTGCCGGGCGCCGCTATCGTTTGCCTGCGGTGTGAATGGATGGGTTGACCGATACGCCGGGTTCTGTGTTCCCGCGCCGTTGCCAACGCGGGAGTAGCGGCCATCCATCTACGAACGCCGTTGCCGACGCCCTCCAGCAGCCTACCCGGACACTCGGGCGAGCAGCCCTCAAACGTGCCCTGTCTGGCCTTGCTCCGGGTGGGGTTTACCTAGCCTTCCCGGTCACCCGGGAAGCTGGTGGTCTCTTACACCACCGTTTCACCCTTACCTGCCCTGCAGCCCGTGCACGCACGCGCCGCATGCAGGCGGTCTGTTCTCTGTGGCACTGGCCTGCGGGTTACCCCGAGTGGGCGTTACCCACCACCCTGCCCTGCGGAGCCCGGACGTTCCTCGAGCCACTTGCGTGACGCGCGGCCGCCTGGTCAACCCATCCGCTGTTCATTCTACGGTCTCCCCGGCAACTGCCCTCCCGCCGGATCCTTTTCGGGCCTCCGGTGAGAGAATTTAGACAGGAAGTATCCTCCCAGGCAAGGAATGATTCCGATGGACTGGACCGCCATCATCTTGTGGCTGATCGCCGTGGCTCTGGTACTCATACTGGCCAAAATGGCGATCCGGATTGTGCGGCAGTACGAGCAGGGGGTCCTGTTCCGGCTTGGCCGGGTGGTCGGCGTCCGGATGCCCGGTTTGCGTTTTATTATCCCGTTTATCGACAAGCTCACCCTCGTCAGCCTGCGGATCGTAACGATGCCCATCCAGTCACAGGGAATCATCACCCAGGACAATGTCAGCGTTGACATCTCGGCGGTGGCCTACTACCGGGTCGTTGACGCGGTGAAGTCCGTGGTGGCGATCGAAAACGTGTCGGCGGCCATCAACCAGATCGCCCAGACCACGCTGCGGAAAGTCGTCGGACGGCACAGCCTTGACCAGACGCTCTCGGAAACGGAGCGCATCAACAGCGATATCCGCGAGATCCTCGACGCCCTCACACTGGAGTGGGGAGTCGAGGTTACCCTCGTGGAGCTCAAGGACATCCAGCTGCCGGAGACCATGAAGCGCGCCATGGCGCGCCAGGCCGAGGCCGAGCGTGAGAAGCGGGCCAAGATTATTTCCGCCGAGGGTGAGTCGATAGCCGCTACGGCCCTGGGCGAGGCCTCGGACACGATGATGGCCCACCCGCTGGCGCTCCAGTTGCGGAACCTGCAGTCCCTGGTGGAAATCGCCGTGGACAAGAACTCGACAGTCGTCTTCCCGGCACCGCTGATGAGCACCATCGGGGAGCTGTCCGCCTTCCTCGCCCGGGAAAACCAGGCAGCCCAGGCAGCCCAGGCTTCCAGGGCACAGGCTCCACCGGCTCCCCCGGCGCAGGCTCCACCGTTCAAGGCGGCGTAGCCTGCGGGCACGTAGCCTGCGGGCACCCCGGCCCCGTCGAGACGGGCGCCTTCGGAACCACGGGCGCGACTAGGATTGGATGGTGCTGATTCTGCTGCCGCCCTCCGAAGGCAAGACCCCCGCCACGGCCGGCGACGCCGTCGACTGGACCACCCTGAGCTTCCCCGGGCTGAACGCGTACCGGGCCAAGGTGCTGGAGGGGCTCGGCACGGTCAGCGCCCATGAGGACGCCCTGGCGCTTCTTGGGGTCGGCGCCTCGCTGCGGGCCGACGTCGAACGCAACACTAGGCTGCACGCCGAGCCGGCGGCCCCCGCCCATCAGGTCTACTCCGGCGTGCTGTACGACGCCCTGGACTACAACTCCCTCACCCCGGCGCAGCGGAGGAAGGCCGATGCGTGCGTGCTGGTCATTTCCGCGCTCTGGGGCGCCATCCGGTTCGGCGACCGGGTGCCCGCCTACCGGCTGTCGATGGCGACCACGCTGCCCGACGTCGGGCGCCTGGCGTCCTTCTGGAAGCCGCAGCTCACTGCGGCCCTCGCCGTCGCCGCGGAAGGGGAACTGCTGGTGGACTGCCGGTCCAGCACCTACTCCGCGGCGTGGACGCCCCCGCCGGCGCAGACCGTTGCCGTCAACGTGTTCACCGAGGTCAATGGGGTACGGAAAGTGGTCAGCCACTTCGCCAAGCACACCCGGGGCGAACTCGCCCGGCATCTGCTGACCCGCCGGGGCAAGGAGCTGCAGACTCCCGCCCAGCTGAGACAAGCGGCAGCCGAGAAGTGGACCGCCGAACTAGTCGCGGGCACGGCCCGGAAGCCACACACCCTCAACCTCATCCTCCCCGACTAACTCGCAGCAGGGGCCCGTTTTGAGTGTTCAAAACGGGCCCCTGCTGCGAGCCTGATGGGTGGTTAGGCCCATTCGGCGGAGCGGACCAGGATGCAGCCGGAATCCGGGCAGAACACCACGTCGTCCTCGGCCGCGGCCTTGATTTCGGCGAGGTCGCCGGGGCTCAGCTGCATGCCCGAGCCCTCGGATGTCCCGTGGAACAGGCGGGCAGCTCCGACTCCGCGCTTGGCCAGGGTCTTCTCGTAGATGGCCAGCAGGCCGGCGTCCAGCCCCTCGGCGAACTCGGCGCGCTTGCCGCGCACCACCGTGGCTTCGGCGGCGATTTCGGCGAGCTGCTCGTCCAGTTCGGAGCGGATGGAGCCGAAGGAGCCCTGGATGTCGTCCACCATCTGCTGCTGGCTGGCCTGGCGCAGGCGGAGGGAGTCCAGCCGCTCCAGGACTTCCAGTTCGACGTCCTCGAGGTCGGAGCGGCGTTTGTTGAGGGACACCAGATCGCGCTGCAGGGCCACGAGGTCCTTGGATAGGCCGGTGCCGCTGTTGAGCCTGGCCTCGTCGCGTTCGATCCGGGTGGCAACCTGCTCCACGTCCGCTTCGGCACGTTTGAGCTCGAGTTCCGCGTCGTGGACAGCCATCTTCGCCGCGCCGAGTTCACCGGTGGCCACGCTCAGTGCCGCTTCAAGATCGGTGATCCGGGAGTCGCTTTCAAGGCTTCGGCGGCGGTTGGACAGGGATTTGAGTTTCGCGTCAAGTCCCTGCAATTCGAGCAACTTCAACTGTTCCGCCGGTGCTGCCTTGGCCACTATTTACCTCCGCTTATTCCCTGCCGGCCGGAGCCGGGCACCTATTCGGCGCTCCCTAGACTCTAGTCCCCGCCCGGAGTCAGAATGAAGTCCCACGGATCGCTGTTGGTGGTGCTGACCCGGATGTCGACGTCGTGCCCCTGGTCGTTCAGCACGTTGCCCAGCGCCTCCGCCGCGGCGGGCAGCCACAGCCACTCGCTGGCGAAGTGGGAAACGTCGATCAGGTAGGGCCGGTCATTGACCGCCGCCTCGCGGGCCTCCGACGCCGGATGGTGCCGCAGATCGGCGGTCAGGAAGACATCGGCGTTGCTGGCCCGGACCTCGCCGAAGAGGGAATCACCCGCGCCGCCGCAGAGGGCCACGCGCCGGACCAGCCCGTCCCGGTCCCCGGACACGCGCACCCCGCCGGCAACCGAGGGCAGGATGCCGAAGACGCGCGCGGCGAAGTCGCCCAGGGTCTGGACCTCGGCCAGGTCACCGACCCGTCCGATGCCTTCCTCCGGCAGGCCGTTCGCGGCCGGGGTCAGCGGGGCAACGTTCTGCAGGCCCAGGGCGTCGGCCAGGACATCCGAGACGCCGCCGACGGCTGAATCCCCGTTGGTGTGTACCGTCAGCAGCCCCGTCCCCGATTCAATCAGCCGGTGCACGGCCCGGCCCTTGGCGGTGGTTGCCGCAACCGAGGTGACCCCCTTGAGCAGCAGCGGATGGTGGGTGATCAGCAGTTCGGCGCCATAGTCGATGGCCTCCTCGATCACCTCGAGGGTCGGGTCGACGGCGAAGAGGATCCTGTGCACTTCGGCGGTGGGGCGGCCGACGACGAGTCCCACCTCGTCCCAGTCCTCCGCGAGGGATTCGGGCCAGAGTTCTTCCACGGCCAGCAGTATCATGCCCAGGGTGGGCGCCCCGGGGGTTTCCCCGGATCGGTCGCCGGCACCGTTGGTTCCCTCAGGGGGGCCAGCTGAAACGTCGGTGTTTACAGGTTCCATACCCCCATTTTTACCCTATCGGCGGGCCCGCCCCGCAGCCGTCGGGAATCATCGGGGCCCTTCAACCATTGAAGAGAGCATGAGAACTTTTGTCCTCGGCGGAGGCTGCTTCTGGTGCCTCGACGCCGTTTACCAGAAAACCAAGGGTGTCAGTGCTGTAGTTTCGGGCTACACCGGAGGCCATCACCGCAACCCCGACTACTACGCCGTCTGCTCCGGAACCACCGGCCATGCCGAGGTGGTGGCGGTGACTTTCGACGACGAGGTCATCCCGGCAGAGGTCATCCTGGACATGTTCTTCGCACTCCATGACCCCACCACGCTCAACCGTCAGGGATACGACGTCGGGACCCAGTACCGCTCCTCGATGTTCTATGAGACGACCGAGGAGAAGATCCTTTTCGAGGAGGCGATCGAGCGGAACCAGTCGCTGTGGGCTCATCCGATCGTCACGGAGGTGAGCCGGCTGCCGGTGTTCCACCGGGCCGAGGAAATCCATCAGGACTACTTCGCGAAGTTCCCGGAGCAGGGCTACTGTCAGGTGATCATCAATCCGAAGCTGGCCAAAGCCAGGAAATATTACTCAGCATGGCTTAATGCTTAGCTGGGGCCCGCGGCCCCTCGTTAGGCTGACCTCAGTATCCCCTCCTCAACAGACAGGCGCAGACACCCATGGCACGGATCTATGACGACGTTACCCAGCTGGTCGGCGGCACCCCGCTGGTCCGGCTCAACCGGCTGACCGAAGGCCTTGACGCCACCGTGGCGGTCAAGCTGGAGTTCTACAACCCGGCCAACAGCGTCAAGGACCGGATCGGTGTCGCGATCGTTGACGCCGCGGAGAAGTCCGGTGCGCTCAAGCCCGGCGGCACCATCGTCGAAGGCACGTCCGGCAACACCGGAATCGCCCTGGCCATGGTCGGCGCTGCCCGCGGCTACAAGGTCATCCTGACCATGCCGGAGACCATGTCCACCGAACGCCGTGTCATGCTCCGTGCCTATGGCGCCGAGATTGTGCTCACTCCCGGCTCCGAGGGCATGCGTGGCGCCGTTGAGAAGGCCCAGGAGATCGTCGCGAACACGGAGAATTCGATCTGGGCCCAGCAGTTCGCCAACGAGGCCAACCCGGAGATCCACCGCCAGACCACGGCCGAGGAAATCTGGTCGGACACCGACGGCAAGGTCGACATCTTCGTCGCCGGCGTCGGCACCGGCGGAACCGTCACCGGCGTCGGACAGGTGCTCAAGGAGCGCAAGCCCGAGGTGCAGATCATCGCCGTCGAGCCCAAGGACTCCCCCATCCTCAACGGCGGCGCTCCGGGCCCGCACAAGATCCAGGGCCTCGGCGCCAACTTCGTCCCGGAAATCCTGGACACCAACGTCTATGACGAGGTCATCGACGCCACCCTGGAGGACTCGGTCCGCGTGGCCCGCGAGCTCGGCGTCAAGGAAGGCATCCTCGGCGGCATCTCCTCCGGCGCGATCGTCTGGGCAGCCCTGGAACTCGCCAAGCGCCCGGAGAACGCCGGTAAGCTGATTGTTGCTGTTGTCTGCGACTTCGGTGAGCGTTACATCTCCACCGTGCTGTACGACGACATCCGCGGCTGAGTCCAGCCCGCCATCCCCGATTTCGTAGAAAGGTCTTTGTGAGCTTCTTCGCAAGACTGAAGGAAGACCTCGATGCCGCCCGGTCGCACGACCCGGCGGCTCGAGGGTCTGTCGAGAACTTCTTCACCTACTCCGGCCTGCACGCAATCTGGGCGCACCGCCTGACGCACCGGCTGTGGCAGAACCCGGCGCTCCGCTTCCCGGCACGGCTGATCTCCCAGCTGGCCCGGTTTCTCACCGGGATCGAGATTCACCCCGGCGCCACGATCGGCCGCCGCTTCTTCATCGACCACGGCATGGGGGTGGTCATCGGGGAGACCGCCGAAATCGGCGAGGATGTCATGATCTACCACGGCGTGACCCTCGGCGGCCGCTCCCTGGCCAAGGTCAAGCGCCACCCCACCCTTGAGGACCGCGTCGTGATCGGGGCCGGGGCCAAGATCCTGGGACCCATCACCATCGGCCGGGACAGCGCCGTGGGCGCCAACGCCGTGGTGGTCAAGGACGCCCCGGCGGAATCGATCCTCACCGGGGTGCCAGCCACCTGGCGGCACCGGGATGCGCAGCGTGAGACCAAGCCCGCCGTCGACCCGGCCGAATACCTGATCGAATACCGGATCTAACCGGCCGCCGCCTGCCCGGGCCCGGCGCGGACGCTACGCGGGAAACCGCTTGTAGATGTTCCAGATCACGACGTCGAAGGCACGGTCCGGCAGCAGCCGCCGCAGCAGCAGGATGGCCCGGGCCCCCTTGCCCACCGGATAGCGGGTCCTGGGCTTCGGGGACGTCGCGGCGTGGACGATGGCGTCGGCAATGACGTGCGGCGGCGTGGACATGGTGGAACCCACGGTGGAGGCCAGCGCTGCCGCCACCACTTTCGCCTGGTCCATGTAGGGCCCGTGGCCGGACGTGGCCAGCAGGCTGTCGCCGGAGATGGCGCCCCATTCGGATTCGGTCCCCGACGGCTCGATGATCGACACGTCGATGCCGTGGGGCTTGAGTTCGATCCGCAGCGAATCACTCAGGCCCTCGACGGCGAACTTCGTGGCGTGGTACCAGGCACCCAGCGGTTCATACATCTTTCCGCCGATGGAGGACACGTTGATGATCCTCCCCCGCCCCGCGGCCCGCATTCCGGGCAGCACCAGCTGGGTCATCCGCGCCAGCCCGAAGAGGTTGACGTCGAACTGCCGCCGGCCCTCGGCCAGCTCCACTTCCTCCAGCGAGCCGTAGGAACCATACCCGGCATTGTTGACCAGCACGTCGACCCGGCCGTGGGCGGCAATCACCTGATCCACGGCGGCGGCCATGGAATCCTCGTCGGTGACATCCAGCGCCAGGACCGTCACCCCGTGGGCCTTGAGGGGCTCCATCTTCTCGACGCGACGGGCCCCGGCATAGACGGTGAACCCGTGCGCCGCGAGCTTCCAGGCGGTCTCATAACCGATTCCGGTGGACGCACCGGTGACGAATGCTACGGGCTGGGACATCTGCGGGTCTCCTGGCTTACGTGGGCGGGTGGCTGGACGGACGCCCGGACGGGATCCCGGGGAAACACGAACGGCCGCTGCTCCCAGAGTAGCGGGGAGCACCGGCCGTTCGCGTCGGCGGGAAGACTAGTGGGTGTCCACGGCTTCGATCTCGGACTTGTCCTCGCCCCAGAGGGTGTGGAAGGTACCTTCGGCGTCGACCCGGCCGTAGGTGTGCGCGCCGAAGAGGTCGCGCTGGCCCTGGATCACGGCGGCGGGCAGGCGCTTGCGGCGCAGGCCGTCGTAGTAGGCCAGCGAGGAGGAAAACACCGGCACCGGAATGCCGAGCTGGACCGCGGTCGAGACCACCCGGCGCCAGGCCGGGAGAACGTCGGCGATCGCCTTGGTGAACGCCGGGGCGAACAGCAGGTTGGCCGGCTTCTCCGCCGCGGCGTAGGCCTTGGTGATCTCCTTGAGCAGTTCGGCGCGGATGATGCACCCGCCGCGCCACAGGGAGGCGATCTCGTCCAGCTTCAGGTCCCAGCCGTATTCCTTGGCGGCCGAGGTGAGCATGTCCAGCCCCTGCGCGTACGAGACCAGCTTGGAGGCATACAGCGCCTGCCGGACGTCCTCAACGAAGCTCTCGGGGACCTCGACGTCGGCCTCGCCGCCGGCGAGCAGCTCCTGGGCCAGCTTCCGCTGCTCCGCCTGCGACGACAGTGCCCGGGCGAAGACCGATTCGGCGATGCCCGACGTCGGGGAGCCCAGCTCGAGGGCGGAGATGACCGTCCAGCGGCCGGTGCCCTTCTGGCCGGCCGCGTCCACCACGACGTCAACGAACGGCTTGCCGGTCTTCGCGTCCACGTGGCCGAGGACCTCGGCGGAGATCTCGATCAGGAAGGAGGCGAGGTCGCCCTTGTTCCACTCTTCGAAGATTTTCGCCTGCTCGGCCGGTTCAATCCCCGCGCCGGAGCGCAGCAGGTCGAACGCTTCACCGATGACCTGCATGTCGGCGTACTCGATGCCGTTGTGGACCATCTTGACGAAGTGGCCGGCGCCGTCGGTGCCGATCCAGGCGCAGCAGGGCTTCCCGTCGACGTGTGCGGCGATCTTTTCCAGCAGCGGGCCCAGGGCGTCGT
>NZ_JARUXE010000051.1 GCF_030433895.1 Arthrobacter sp. PsM3
CCCCCCCCCCCCCCCCCCCCTCGCAGGCTGGTCAGAACCGCAGAAATGCAGCCTTACTTGGAAACAGTTCCCAAACGGAACTTGAAGGAGGCATCGAGGGTGGTATCGACACCCTTGACGCCGCTGCCGGAAATGGCAACCTGCGCGCCCTGGAGCAGCGGAAGCGTGGAGATGTCCTTGGCGAGGGCATTCTGGGCTTCCTTGATCGTGGCCTCGCGCTCAGTCTTGTCCACAGTGGTGAGCTGCTTGTTGATCAGCTCGTTGACGGTGGGGTTGTTGTAGTGGTTCTTCAGGAAGCCGCCCTCCGGGAAGAACGGCGTCAGGTAGTTGTCGGCGTCGCTGAAGTCCGGGAACCAGCCGAACTGGAACAGCGGGTATTCGTCGGCGCGGCTGGCCTTGCTGTAGGTGACCCATTCCGTGGACTGCAGGTTGACCTTGAACAAACCGGACTTCTCCAGCTGGTCCTTGATCATGGCGTATTCGTCGCCGGAGGACTTGCCGTAGTGGTCCGGGTTGTACTGCAGGTTCAGCGACACGGGGGAAGTCACACCGGCGTCGGTCATGACCTTCTTGGCCTTGTCCAGGCTGGGCTTGCCGGCGTCGCCGTAAGCGTCCTTGAAGGATTCGTTGGCACCGAGGAAACCGTTCGGAACGTTGGAGTACAGGGGCAGGTAGGTGCCCTTGTAGACCTGGTCCGCGATGGCCTGGCGGTCAACGAGGTTGGCGATGGCCTGGCGGACGGCCGTTGCCTTGGCCGGATCGGCGTCCGCAGCCTTGGCGCCGAACGGCATGGTGTCGAAGTTGAACGTGATGTAGCGGATTTCGCCGCCGGGGCCCACGTTCACCTTGACCTTGGAGTCCTTCTTCAGGTCATCGATGTCGGTGGCGCTCAGGCTGCGGTTGGCCACGTCGATGTTGCCCTGCTGGATGTCCAGCTTCATGTTGGTGGGATCCGCGTAGTACTTGATCGTGGCGCCGTCGTTGGCCGGCTTGCCGAGGACTCCCTTGTAGTCGGCGAAGGCCTTGAAGCTGATCAGCTCGTTCTTCTTGTATGTGTCGACCGTGTACTGGCCGTAGAAGGCCTTCGCCGCGACGATCGAGTCGTCATCAAGCAGCTTGTCCGCCGGGAAGACTTCATCGTCCACGATCGGCGCGGCCGGGCTGCTGAGGATCTGCGCGAAGGTCTGGTCGTTGGCAAGCTTCAGCTTGAAGACAACGGTGTTGGCGTCCGGGGCGCTGACGCTTTCCACGTTGGCCAGCAGGCTCGCCGGGCCGGCGGGATCGTTGATCTTGGTCTGCCGGTCGAAGGAGAACTTGACGTCCTTGGAGTCGAGCGTGTGCCCGTTGGCCCACTTGAGCCCGGACTTGAGCTTGACCGTGTATTCGGTCGGCGAGGTGAAGGACGCGGACTCGGCCAGGTCCGGGACGGGTTCCGCGCTGCCTGGTTTGGAGTTGAGCAGGAAGGAGTAGATCTGGTTCATCACCATGAACGAACCGTTATCGTACGAGCCCGCCGGGTCCAAGGCGGTGACCTTGTCGGTGGTGCCATAGGCGATTGGACCGCTTGCGGCGGCTGATGACCCGCCAGAGCCGCCTGACGGCCCGGTGCAGGCCGTCAGTGCAAAGGCGGAAACCCCGGCCAGCGCGATAACGCCCTGCCAGGCCTTTTTGTTCATTGCCATCTGTGAACTTTCTGTTCGATGCGTTCCAGCGCAGCCCGAAGTGAAACGGTGACTCGTCGGGCGGCACGCTTTGCTGATTCCTAGATTCAACCAGACGATCAGCCGGTGAAACGTTGAATTTTGTGAGTTGAGACACAAAATTTACACGAACCGAAGGATTCTGCCATTTTCTTCAGCATTCCATCCGGATCTTCGGCCAGGTACGGCGGCTCCGGCCGTATGCCCGGCGATCGGGCGCACGGGCGCCGGCTTTGGCGTGCACACGGCAAAGGGCCCCGCCTCCCGGCGGGACCCTTTGATCGGTTGGGTTGTGGCGCTTGCCTAGAGCGCGGCCCGCTGCAGCGAACGCGCCGCGTCGATCGTGGCCTGTCCCAGCACCCGGCTCCCCTGGTACAGCACCACCGTCTGCCCGGGGGCCACTCCGCGCAGCGGCTCTTTCAGGGTCACCACGAGGTTGCCGTGCCCGGCGGTGCCGGCGCCGCCGCCGTCACTGCCGCCGTCGTCGCCTGCGCCGGGGCGTTCCATGCGTGCCGTGGCGGGCACGGGGTCGCCGTGGGCGCGGACCTGGGCGTAGCAGTCGAATTCCCTGCCGGTGTGCACCTCGGCGATGGGCAGGCCGGCCCAGGAGACCTTGATGCCGCGGATCTCGTCGATGGCCAGGAGCGCTTCCGGCCCCACCACCACCTTGTTTTCCTTCGGCCGGATTTCCAGCACAAAGCGCGGCTTGCCGTCGGCGGCCGGGGTGCCCAGCTTCAGGCCGCGGCGCTGGCCCACCGTGAAGGCATTGGCGCCGGGGTGCTCGCCGACCTTCGCACCGGACTCGTCCACGATGTCGCCGGTGGTCATCTCGATCTTCTCGGCCAGCCAGCCGGCCGTGTCACCGTCCGGGATGAAGCAGATGTCATGGCTGTCCGGCTTGTTGGCGACGGAGAGACCGCGGCGTTCGGCTTCCGCGCGGACCTCGGCCTTGGAGGGCGTGTCAGCGAGCGGGAACATGGAGTGCTTGAGCTGCTCATGGGTGAGCACACCCAGAACGTAGCTCTGGTCCTTGGCCCAGTCCGCGGCGCGGTGCAGTTCCGGGTTGCCCTCGGCGTCGGTGATCACCTTGGCGTAGTGGCCGGTGCAGACGGCGTCGAACCCGAGGGCGATCGCCTTTTCCAGCAGCGCGGCGAACTTGATCCGTTCGTTGCAGCGCATGCAGGGGTTGGGGGTGCGCCCCGCGGCGTATTCGTCGATGAAGTCCTGGACCACGTCTTCCTTGAAGCGCTCTGAGAAGTCCCACACGTAGTACGGAATTCCGAGCACGTCGCAGGCCCGCCAGGCGTCGCGGGAATCCTCGATGGTGCAGCAGCCGCGGCTGCCGGTGCGCAGGGTTCCGGGCATCCGGGAGAGCGCGAGGTGGACGCCGACGACGTCGTGTCCCGCCTCGACGGCGCGGGCTGCGGCAACGGCGGAATCGACGCCGCCGCTCATGGCTGCAAGAACTCGCATACTGACTTTCGTTGGGGGTCGGGGGTTGTGGACGGCACCGGCGGCCGCTGGCCGCGGAACAATCACCAGCGGAAATAGCACAATGCCTGCCGCCCCATTCTATCGCCACGCCGATTCCACACCCAAAAAGACCTTGACGGCCCGGCCGGGCAATTCTAAAGTCAAAAGTAATGGTTTTAGATTGGTTGCCGTGGCAGGCGGGTCCGGATGGGACGGCAGCCCAAGGAATCGAGCAAAGCATGGCCAGCGAAAACATCGTGATCGTGGGCGGCGGACTGGCCGGCGCCACCGCCGCCAAGACGCTCCGGGCGCTGGGGTACGGCGGGCCGGTGATCCTGCTGGCAGCGGAACGGCACCATCCCTACCTGCGCCCGCCCCTGTCCAAGGACTACCTGCTGGGCAAGGCCCCCGAGGAGGACCTGCCCGTGGTTCCGGCCGACTGGTGGGAGGCAAACAGCGTCGAGGTGCGACTAGGCGCCCCCGTGACGGGGATAGATCCTGCCGCCCGCACCGTGGCGGTCGGGGACGGCCCGGGGCTGGAGTACGCCTCGCTGCTGCTGGCCACCGGGGCACGCCCCCGGCAGCTTCCACTGCCCGGCAGCGAGCTGGCGGGGGTGGGCACCTTCCGCACGGTGGACGACAGCCGGCGCCTTCGCGGGGCTTTGGCCGGCGGCGGCCGGAACCTCGTCATGATCGGTTCGGGCTGGATCGGGATGGAGCTGGCCGCGGCGGCGAGCGCCTATGGAAATTCCGTCACGCTGCTGGGGCTGGAGGACGTGCCGCTGACCGCCGCGGTCGGGCCCGAGCTGGGGGGCTTCTTCCGTTCGCTGCACGAGTCGCACGGCGTCCGGTTCCGGCTTCCGTCCTCGGCTGCAGAGATCAGGGGCCAGTCGGGCCGGGTCACCGGCGTGGTGACGGATTCCGGGGAGGTCCTGCCCGCGGATATCGTGATCATCGCCGTGGGTGTGGTCCCCGAGGTGTCGCTGGCCGAAGCGGCGGGACTCGCTCTGCGGAACGGCGTTCTCACGGATGCGTCACTGCGGACCTCTGCAGCCGGCATCTATGCAGCAGGGGACGTCGCCAACGCCCTCCATCCCTTCACCGGCGCGCACCACCGCAGCGAACACTGGTCCAATGCCCTCAACGGCGGGAAGGTGGCGGCCCGGGCGATGCTCGGCCTGGATGCGGTGCTGGGCGCGGTCCCCTACTTCTACACCGACCAGTTCGATGTCAGCATGGAGTATTCCGGCTTCCCGTCACTCGTCGCGGGGCCGCCCACGATACGCGGCTCGCTGGAGGGAAAGGAATTCCTTGCGTTCTGGCAGCGCGACGGCTTTGTGGTCGCGGGAATGAGCGTCAACTGGCCGGGCTCCGGCAAGCCCCAAAGGACCATTAAGCAGCTCATCTCCGCGAAGACCGAGGTGGACCCCCGTGCCCTGGCCGATCAGGACGTCCCGCTTGATCAGCTCCTGCCGGCCGGGTGACTGCTGCCTGCGCCCTGGCCCGTGCCTAGTTTGCGCCGCCGGCAGCGTGACGGGCGACGGTTCCGGCGGTCTGGATGCTGGACTCGTGTCCGGCCATGCCGGCCTGCCGTGCGCGGGTGTAGGCGCCGGGCAGGGCAGCCAGGAGCGCGTCGACGTCGGCCGCGGTGGAGGCGTGCCCCAGGCTGAAGCGCTGGGCGCCGCGGGCCGTAGCCTCGTCCAGTCCCATCGCCAGCAGCACGTGGGAGGGCCGCGGAACTCCCGCCGTGCAGGCCGAACCGGTGGAGGATTCCACCCCGGCCAGATCAAGCAGGAAGAGCAGCGAATCGCCTTCGCAGCCGCGAAAGGTGAAGTGCGCATTGCCGGGCAGCCGTCCGGCGCCGGGAGCGCCGCGCAGCACGGCGTCCGGCACCGCGGCCCGGACGCCGTCGATCATCCGGTCCCGGAGCGCGGTGATGCGCGCCGCCTCCTGCGGAAGTTTGGCGGCGACGGCTTCGGCCGCAGCGGCAAAGGCGGCGATGGAGGCGGTGTCCAGGGTCCCGGAGCGGACGTCCCGTTCCTGTCCCCCGCCGTGCTGGACCGGGGTCAGTTTCACGGCGCGCCCCAGCAGAAGAGCGCCGACGCCGACCGGTCCGCCGATCTTGTGCCCGGAGATGGACATGGCGTCGAGCCCGCTGGCCCGGAAATCCACGGGCAGCGAGCCGAACGCCTGCACGGCATCGGAATGGACCGGGACGCCGGCCCGGTGCGCCAGTTCGACGATCTGCGCGACGGGCTGGATGCTGCCTACTTCGTTGTTGGCCCACATGACCGTGACCAGGGCGATCGATGCCGGGTCCCGGGAGAGCTCTGCCTCGAGTGCTGCCAGGTCCACGACGCCGTCTGCATCCACCGGCAGCCAGCAGACCTCGGCGCCCTCGTGCCGCTCGAGCCACTCCGCGGTGTCCAGCACGGCATGGTGTTCGACGGCGGAACACAGGATGCGCGTGCGGGCAGGGTCCGCTGCCCGACGGGCCCAGTACAGGCCCTTGACCGCGAGATTGTCGGCTTCGGTTCCGCCCGAAGTAAAGATGACTTCAGAGGGGTGCGCCCCCGCCGCCGCGGCCAGCGCCTCGCGGGCGTCCTCGACGGAGCGCCGGGCGCTGCGGCCCGATCCGTGCAGCGAGGAGGGGTTGCCGGTCCGGGCCAGTTCGCGGGTCAGCGCAGCCAGGGCCTCCGGGGCAAGGGTGGTGGTTGCGGCATGGTCAAGGTATACGGGCACAGGGCAATTCTACCTGCGGGCGTGCCGCGGCACTGGTGTAGATTCGAGCGGTGAAAGCGCCCGTGTACCTGGTCCTGGCCACCCTCTTCTGGTCCGGCAATTTCGTCGTCGGCCGGGCCGCTGTCACCTCGATGTCCCCGCTGGACCTGACGTACTGGCGCTGGACTTTCGCGGCCGTGCCGCTGCTGCTGCTGGCCCACTTCGCGGAAAAGCCGGACTGGCGGGCGGTGCTGAGCCGCTGGCCGGCGCTGCTGCTCCTGAGTGCGCTGGGCATGAGCGCCTACACTCTCCTGCTGTACGCGGCGCTCGGCCACACCTCTGCCGTCAACGCCTCCCTGATCACTGCGGCCAGCCCGGCCCTGATCGTGGTGATGGCGATCGTGCTGCTCGGGGAAAAGACCACACGCCTGGGCTGGGCGGGCATCTGCCTCGGCCTGCTCGGAGTGTTGCTGGTGCTGACCCGGGGAGCACCGCAGCACATCTTTAGACTGTCGATTAACACCGGCGAGCTCATGATGATCGGTGCGATCTTCGTCTGGGGCTGTTACACGATCATCGCCCGCAGGCTCGACATCCCCGCCATCACCTCCACCGCCATGCAGGTCCTGATTGCGTCCGTCACGCTGACGCCGTTCGCCCTCGCCCTGGATGTGCGCCTGCCCGAGACTCCGGCCGAGGGCTGGTCGCTGGCGTACATCGTGGCCTTTCCCTCCCTGGGCGCCTATCTGTTCTGGAATCTGGCATTGAAGACCACCCCGCCGGGAACCGCAGGGAATTACCTGAACCTGATCGTCGTCTTCACCGCAGTCATCACGGTGGCCCTGGGCACCCCGCTCACCCTCGTCCAGATCGTGGGCGGCATCCTGGTGATCGCAGGCGTGCTGCTGACCGGGATGAAAGTTCGGGTCAAGGCCCCGGAGCCCGCAGCCCCGGGCCGGGTCTCCTAGGTGGGCCACCGTGCCAGGCTGCTGGACCTGTCTGCTGTGCCAGGCTGCTGGACCTGCCCGGCCGGACCGGGCCCCTTAGGCGCGGTGCCCCTGCGGGCCGATCCTCGCGCAGCACTGCGCCGGCCGCGCGGCCCCCTGCGAGCGCAGATCCTCGATGGCGAGGGACTGGACCCGGTCCGGATCGATGCCGCAGCCGGCCGCGGCCCCCGCGAGGAATGCGCCGTTCATGGCGCACACCACTTCGGTGTGGCCTTGGGCGATCCGGTGGAACGGACAGTTGAGCAGCACGAGGCCTCCCTCGGCATCGGCTTCCGGACGGTAACCCTCCGCGGCGAGGAACTCCGCAAATCCGCCACCCGCCACTGCCGACCGAGCGTCCGCCCGCACCGCCGCTTCCTGCTGGGCCCGGGCCTCCGCCTGCCCCCGGGCATGGGCGGTGCGCAACAGCGCATCACGGGCAGAACCGCCGTCGGCCGCTGACTCCTCGATGGCCGAAACCAGCAGCTCTGCGGCAAGGTCGTAGTTCCGGTCCGGCACGGACGCGGCGACCTCCCGGACGGCGGCCAGATACAGCTTGGCCGGGCGGCCCGAACCCGGCCCGCTCCTGCCGCCAAGTTTGCGGAATTCCACGGCCAGGAGCCCGTCCTGCACCATCCGGTCCAGATGGAAGGATGCCGTACTCCGGGGCAGCCCAAGGGCACCTGCGGCGTCGTCGCGGCTGACGGCGGAGCCGGAGGCGGCGACGAAATCGAACAACTTCCGGCGGCTGTCATCCCCCAGTGAAGCGACGGCCGCCATCCTGCGGTTCCAGGGCGCTCGGATCATGAAATTAGTCTATCTCTAAAAACAAGATTCGTTGCTTAAGTGGCGAAACCCTTCTAAAATCTAGATATCCACTTTTAGAAGGAGTCATCATGAAATCCTCTGCAGTCCTCGGCACCCCCGCCGGCCCCCTGGCTTTGGCTCCGCAGCGGCAGGCCTTCCTGCTGCTGCGGACGGTCTTCACCGTCGCACCGGTGATCTTTGGCCTCGACAAGTTCACCAACCTGCTCACCGACTGGACCATGTACCTGGCGCCGGCGGTCACGGCCGTTGTGCCGCTGCCCGCGCAGACGCTCATGTACGTCGTCGGCGTGGTGGAGATCGTCGCCGGTGTGGCGGTGGCGGTGAGGCCGCGGTTCGGCTCGCTGCTCGTGGCGGCCTGGCTCCTTGGCATCATCCTCAACCTCCTCATCCTGGGCGGCTTCTTCGACGTGGCCCTGCGCGATTTCGGCCTGCTGGTAGCTGCGCTGGCGCTGAATCGGCTCTCGCCGGCGAAAGCCCGCTGAGCCGGAGGATCCGCTGCAGCCCGGGGCCCGGCACCGGTTGCCGTGAGACAGCGGCTGGAACCGCTGGAGCCGGGGTCAGTCCGCCGGCGGCTCCCGCCGGTGGAGTCGGCCGGGTGGAGTCGGCCGGGTGGAGTCAGTCCGCCGGCGGTACGGCGGCGAGGCGGGCTCCGACGTCGGCCCGCGCCGCCGCGAGTGTGGCGGCGTCCGGGCAGGAGACCGAGATATAGACGGAGGAGCCTGCCTTGCTGAACATCCGGGCGTAGATGGCATTTGCCGGTGCTCCCGCAGAAGCTCGACTCACGAGCACCAGCACCTCGACACGCGCACCGGGCTGGCCGGCCGCGCCGCCCCAGGGCAGGGTATCCGTCGTGAGGTAGGAGGGCAGGATGCTCGGGTCCAGGTACTGGAACAGCGCCGCAGTCGAGGCGCTGTCATCCCCGCGGACAGCGAGCGCGCCCTGGTTCGTCCGGACCCTGGCCCAGGCAACGCAGCCGTCTGTTTTGACGTATTCGCTTCCGCCGGCAACGTCCTGTTTGCCGGGCTCCCACCCCGGGGACTCGCGGAGCCCATCGGAGAGCTGGACGGGCACGCCGGCCGCCAGGGTGTCGCCGGCGGCGAAGGGCATGTCCTTCGCCGCGACCGCCGCGGAGTCGTGGCCCGGGGTGACGGTCGGGGTGGCGAGCGTCGGAGTCGCCGGAGCTGCAGCGGGTGCGGCGGGGTCCGGAATGCCGACGCTGCACCCGGCCAGGGTGGCGGCCACGGCGAGGGCCAGGAACGCGTTGCCCGCCGGGTGCACACGGCAGGCTTGGCGGGAACGGCAGCAAGGACCCGCCGTTGGCGTCGCGCCGGTTTCCCGTTTGTTTCCCATGCCCCGCCCCAATCCGCCATGCCGTTCCGCGTTCCCGCCCGGGCCTCCGGACGATTCTAGACTCCCGCCGTGAAGGCATCGCCCAATGCCGCCTTCTCACCGGGCCAAATCCGGCCGCGCCCTGCCGGCCATACCCTGCCGGCCCGCCGGTCAGGCCAGGACGCGGACCGCCCCGGGAACCACCTCGATGGTGAGGGGCAGCGGACCGATCCGCTCACCGTCGGCGTAGGCCACCACCTTGTCCGCCGACAGTTCGACCTTGCGGACCCGCCGGATCTGCACGGCCGGATGCCCGAGGTGGCCGCCGGAGAAGACCTTCGGAAAGACTTTCAGCAGGCCCACCCGGGACAGCGGGCCGACAATGAAAAGGTCCAGGTAGCCGTCGTCCAGCACGGCGTCAGGGGTGACCTTCATGCCGCCGCCGATCGATTGGCCGTTGGCGACGGAAATGAGCATGGCCCCCTGCCGCCAGCTCTCGCCGTCGGCCGTCACGGTGTAGCTGATCGGCCGGAACGAGGCGAGTTCGCGGAGCATGGCGAGGTTGTAGCGGGCCTTGCCCCGGGGCCACCGCCAGGCGTTGGCCCGTTCATTGACAGCCGCGTCGAACCCGGCGGACAGCACCCCGGCAAACCAGCAGGACATCCCCTCGGCTGAGACGCGTCCGGCGTCGATCAGCCTGCCGCCGGCGGCCAGGGCCCTGAGCACCCCCGCGCAGGCGCCGGGCAGATCGTGTGCCGGTACGCCGAGCGCCCGGGCCACATCGTTTCCGGTGCCGGTCGGGACAATCCCGAGCGGGACCGCACCGTACGGCATGCCCGACCCGGCGAGCGCGTTGACGCCGAGGTGGACCATTCCGTCACCGCCCACCACGACGAGGGCATCCACCCCGGAGGCCAGTGCCTCATCCGCTGCCCGCGCCAGCGCGGCATAGCTTTCCTCGCAGAGCAGGACAACGCCCGCCCCGGCCGCCCGGAACAAGTCCGCTGCCTCATTGCCGGCATGCCGCCCGCGGCCAAAGGAGGCCCGCGGATTGACGGCAACGGCGATAATCATGCGCTGAATTATGCCAGCCATCGGGAACAATCAGTGCCGGTGCGCTCGTTGTTCCCCTAGCCGGTTAAACTGGCCACGCCGGACGTCCAGGATGGGCTGGCACCATCTACGCAAAGGATTCTTGCTTGACGCAGGGCAGCAGCTCGCATTACCAGGTCCTCCGGATCCCTGTGACGGCGACGGACAAGGAAATCAAGGTGGCCTACCGTAAGGCCGCCCGCACCGCGCACCCCGACCACGGCGGCGACCCCGCCGCCTTCCGCCGCGTCACACTCGCCTACGAGACGCTGATCGACGCCAAGAGCCGGGCGGACTACGACCGGTCGTACGGCAGCGGACGCGGCGCCTTCGCCGGTCCGGATGCCGACGAGGGGGCCCACTTTGATGCCCCGGCGGCCGGCAGCCGCGCGTCCGCCAATGTCCGGCGTCCGAATACGCCCCGCAATACCGCGGCCGATGCCCCGGTCTACGTCCCGCCCTTCGAGCAGTACGCCCTGACGGGCGAGGTGCCGCTGATCCCGGAGGACCTGGCCCGCCAGCAGGTCCACGGTCTGCCCCGCAAGCGGGGAATCTTCGGGGCCGAAGCCAGGATCCAGCGGGAGATGCGGACAGTTCAGCTCATCAGCAGGCAGATCCTCCCCGCCATCCCGGCGGCGCGGCTCATCAACGGCCTGCAGTCTCCGGCGGACAACAGCCACATCGACCATGTGGTGCTCTCCGGCTACCGCATGGCAATCATCGGATCCATGCTCCTCCCGCCCGGCGCCTACGCCTGGAACGGCAGCGCCCTGACCCACGGCGGCCGGTCAATCGCCCCGCCCCAGCTGGGCCACGTCGTCCGGCGGATGCAGGACATCTTCCCGGAACTCAACGTCACCGGCTGGACCGTAGTCCACAGCACCGACGGGAACCTGCACGAACCGGTGATCGACCGGCACCGCCGCTCCGCCGCGCACGAGACCGTCCAGGTGGTCAACGCCGCCGGGCTGGCGCGCGGACTCAAGCAGTTCCTGAGTTCCGGTCCGGCCCCCAACACCGTCATTGTTCCCGTGCTCGCCCGGCTGCTGCGCGGGATGCACTAGCCGGCTAGCTAGGATGGAACAGTGTTCCGCATCCTCTTCCATACCCCAGAAATCCCCGGCAATACCGGCAATGCCATCCGGCTGGCTGCCATCACCGGCGCCGAGCTGCACCTGGTCGAGCCCCTGGGTTTCGATTTCTCCGACGCCAAGCTGCGCCGGGCCGGGCTTGACTACCACGACCTCGCGGTCGTCACCGTGCACCACGACATCGACGCGGCATGGGCTGCCCTGGCCCCGGAGCGGGTCTTCGCCTTCACGTCCGACGGCGAAACCTCCTACACGGACATCAGCTACCGGCCCGGCGACGTGCTGCTGTTCGGCCGCGAATCCGACGGGCTGCCCGAGGAACTCAAACACGACCCCCATGTCACGTCCCGGGTCCGGTTGCCCATGCTGCCCGCGCTTCGCTCGCTGAACCTTGCGAACGCCGCCTCCATCGCGGTCTATGAAGCCTGGCGCCAGAACGGATTCGCCGGCGCCAGGCTGTAGCCACCGCAACTTTTTGCGCGCCCCGCCCATCCGGTTCCCCGGCTGTCCCGAATCACTTGTGAAGCCCAATGCGGGAAGCGGGCGCCGGGAACGGGGAAAGGAGCGGCAGGTGAATACAGTGCAGGTGGACCGACGTCCAGCCGGTCGGATTGCTGTCGGCCACGCCCCGGGAGCATCCTTTCCTGACCCTTGTTCGACGGCGGGCACCTTATGCTTGAAGGTGATGGAAACTCCCAACGCCCCGAACCCCGAGGCCGCTGCTCCCCCGGGCGCCCCAGCCGACGTGAACCGCCGGCTCGGCGGGCTGCTCGAACAGATTGCCCGCGGCGACCAGACGGCCTTCGCGGAATTCTACGAACTCACGTCCCGGCGCGTCTTCGGCATGGCCCGGCGCGTCCTGATCGACGTGGAACTCAGCGAGGACACCACCCAGGAAGTCTTCCTCCAGGTCTGGCAGAACGCCTCCAAATTCAACCCCGACGCCGGCAGCCCGCTCGCCTGGCTGATGACCATCTCGCACCGCCGGGCCGTGGACAAGGTCCGCTCCTCGCAGTCCTCCACTGACCGGGAAGCGAAGTATGGTGCCAGCAGCCAGGACATCGACCATGATTCCGTCTCCGACGAGGTCGGCAGCCGGCTTGAGGCCGAGGCTGTAGTGCGGTGCCTGGAGACCCTGACCGATACACAGCAGGAATCCGTGCGGCTTGCCTACTACGGCGGCCTGACCTACCGGGAAGTCGCAGAGAAGCTCAATGCTGCGGTACCCACCATTAAGTCCCGCATCCGCGACGGACTGATCCGACTGAAGACCTGCCTGGGGGTGAGTTGAGATGACCGACATGAACGCACAGAACAACTCCCGTGTCCCCGGCGGCTTTGCAACCGATATCGCCACCGACCTGGCTTCGGGGCGCGCTGCTGACCTCGCCGAGGTCTATGCCCTGAACGCCGTGGACGACGCCGAGCGGGCCGCCATCGAGGCGTACCTCGCCTCGGCTCCGGCGGCAGAACACGCCGCCTTTGACGACCGCGTCCGCCAGGCTCGCGAGACGCTCGCCACCAGCTTCACCGCTGAGGAGGAACCGCCGGCAGGCCTGCTGGACCGGATCATGGCGTCCCTGCCTGCCCGGGACTTGGCCGCCGCGCCGGGAGTGCACCCGGGACAGGAGCCCGCGGCGGTTCCGCCCGTCGTGGCCCGGCCTGTCCGTGAGCCCTCCGGGCTCTCCGTCACCGATGACCTGGGCGCTGCCCGCAAGCGCCGGGACGAACGACGCCGGCCGCAGGGAATGCGCAACTGGCTGGTCGGCGTCGCTGCCGCTGCCATCATCGCCCTGGGCGGAGTCGGCGTCGGCGCCTACGTGGCAAACCAGAACGATCCGCTGAACCAGGTGCTGCAGGCCGGCGACGTGAAGCAGGCGACAGTCAATGTTGCCGGCGGCGGCACGGCCACTGTGTCCCTCTCGACCTCCAGGGATGCGATCGTCGTCAAGATGAATGACGTCCCGGCTCCGCCGCCCGGCAAGGTGTACCAGATGTGGCTGATCCCCAAGGACGGCTCGGCACCGGTGTCCCAGGGCCTGATGGACGCCGAAGCGCTGTCCAAGCCGGCTGTCGTCAAGGGCGTCAGCACCGCCGCAGCCCTGGGCATCACCGTGGAGCCAACCGGCGGCTCGGCCTCGCCGACCACGCCGGCCGTAGCCGAGGCCCCGCTGGGCGCCTAGCGCCGGAACCGCGAACCAACGAAGCCGCGCAGGCCTTGTACCCCCCAAAAGGTTCAAGGCCTGCGCGGCTTGTGGTTTTAAGGCCCGAACTGACGCCGTGGCGGCGGGCCCGGTTAGATCCAGCCCCGGTCGGATCCAGGCCCGATCAGATGACGAGCGACAAGAGAATGATGAAGCCGAAGCTGACCACGGAAATCAGGGTCTCCATCACGGACCAGGTCTTGAACGTCTGGCCGACCGTCAATCCGAACAATTCCTTGACGAGCCAGAACCCGGCGTCGTTCACATGGGAGAGGAACAGCGAGCCGGCGCCGATCGCGAGGGCCAGCAGTGCAGCATGGGTCGGGCTGAGCGAGCTGGCCAGCGGTGCGACGATTCCCGCGGCCGTCACCGTCGCCACGGTGGCCGACCCGGTGGCCAGGCGCAGCGCGACGGCCACGATGAAGCCCAGCAGCAGGACGGACATGTTGCTGCCCTCGGCCCACTTCTTGACGGAATCGCCGACGCCGGCGCCGATCAGGGTCTGCTTGAAGCCTCCTCCGGCGCCCACGATCAGCATGATCCCGGCGATGGGACCCAGACTCGCGCCGATCTTGGAGGTGATCTTGCTGCCCGTGAAGCCCACGGCGTAGCCGAAAGTGAACATGGCGAGCAGCACGGCCAGCGTCATGGCGACGAGCGGCTGGCCGACGAAATCGAAGAAGGTCCGGATCCACGGGGCGGTCGCGGCGTCGGGCCAGATGATGTCCATAACCGCTTTGAGGAGCATCAGCACCACCGGGAAGATGATGGTCAGCAGCGTGACGAGGAAGCTCGGCCGGCGCTTGACGCCTTCCAGGTCCGCGCCGTGCACGGTGTCGATGCCTCCCGCGACGGCGGGGGCGCCGACGGGAACCCATTTCGCGGCCAGCCGGGAGAACAGCGGACCGCAGATGATGACCGTGGGGATGGCGACGAGCAGTCCCAGCGCCAGCGTGGTGCCGAGTTCAGCCTTGACGGCGCTGATCGCGATCAGTGGTCCCGGGTGCGGAGGCACCAGACCGTGCAGAACGGACAGGCCGGCCAGCGCCGGAATGGCAATGCGCATGAGGGGCATTTTGGAGCGCTGGGTCACCAGTACGATGACGGGCAGCAGCAGCACGAGACCGATTTCGAAGAACATCGGCAGGCCGATGATCACCGCCACGAGGGTGATGGCCCACACGAGTTTCTGGCCGGTGGCTTTGGCCAGCAAGGTGTCCACGACCCGGTTGGCTCCGCCGGAGTCCGCCAGCAGTTTGCCGAGCATGGCTCCGAGCGCGATCAGCAGGCCGACTTCCTTCAGGACGCCGCCGACTCCGTCTTCGAAGTTCTTGATGACCAGGGCCGGCTCAACCCCGGCGGCAAGGCCGACGAAGGCAGAACCAAGAATGAGGGCCAGGAAGGGGTGGAGCTTGAATTTGGTGATAAGCACCACAATGAGTGCGATGCCCAGGCCTGCGACCACCATGAGGCGGGTGTCAAAACCGGTCCAGGCCTCGAGGGCAGCGGGAAGCTGCATGACTGACAGAGAATTCACAAGATGTTCCTAGCTGGAATAGCGGGGTAAGGACTGGCGGGCTGGCTATGGCCTGCGCACGCCGGCGTCGAGATGGAGCCGGTCGATAATTTCCTGCGCTTCGTCGGACGGTGCCGAACTGACGCTCAGAGTGATGAAGTGTTCGTCCCCGGTTGGGGCCTCGAGCGCCTCGAACTGCGACTCGAGCAGGGCCGGGGGCATGAAATGCCCGTGCCGTGCCGCCAGGCGGTCCGAGATCCGGTCCTTGCTGCCGTCCAGGAACACGAACACCACCCCCTCACCCCGAAGGACATCCCGGTAGCGCTTCTTCAGCGCCGAGCAGGTGACGACGCCCGGCGTCCCGGACTCGGTGTGTTGCCGGATCCACCCGGCGATGCTTTCCAGCCACGGCCAGCGGTCCTCGTCGGTCAGGGGTTGGCCGGCGTGCATCTTGGCCACGTTGGCTTCGGGGTGAAGATCGTCGCCTTCGGCAAAATCCCAGCCCAGCCGGCCGGCCAGCAGGCCGGCCACGGTTGACTTTCCTGATCCCGAGACGCCCATGATCACGAGTACGGGGTGCTGCGCAGTCTTCGCCATTAAAGCCTGCCTTCCTCAATTAAATATGATTTAAACAGAGGCCAGCTTATGGGAGCGGACGGCGGGGGGCAACACTAGAATCCGGCGATGGTCCCCGGGCCGTTGACTGTGACGACGTGGAATGCCTCGGCACTGCGCCCGGCCGGGAGGCCGCCGCGCTCCGCAGCCCGCAGCATCCCGCCGCGGACGGTCCGTTCCATCGCCGTGATGTCGGGGTGTTGGCTGACGTGGATGTGGATCGCGGCCAGTTTGTCCTCGACGTGTTCCGTGACGTCGACGAAGTGGTTTTCACGTTCTTCCGGCCCGGCGATGAACCACAGCCACGGCAGCTTGTAGGCCTCCAGCCCCGCCTCGGCCAGCTCCGGATAGGCAAACGGGTTCTCCAGCGCCGGATACACCGCGCGGGTCACGGCCTCCCCCACCGCCAGGTGGTCGGGATGGCTCTTCTGGATCCGGGTCCAGTTCCGTTCCGGGTGCATCGAGAGCACGACGTCGGGCCGGAGCTGCCGGATCAGCCGCACCACCTCGCGGATCACGCCGTGCGAGGGCTCGAGGTAGCCGTCGCGTTCGTGCAGGTAGTGGATGTCGGTGACCCCGACGAGGGCGGCGGCACGGCGCTGCTCCTCGTTGCGCAGCCGGACGATCTCGTCCCGTCGCCCGGGGTCGAAGCCGCCGGCGTCGCCGTCGGTCATAATGCAGTAGCTGACCTGGATCCCGGCGGCGGTCCAGGCGGCGATCGTGCCGGCGGCGCCGAAATCGATGTCGTCCGGGTGTGCAGTGAAACAAAGCACCCGTTCGATCCGGTGGTGCTCCGGATCGAACGGGCTTTGCGCCTGCGCTGCGAAGGTGCTCAAGGAATCAGCCCCTGCGCTTCTTGATTTCCTCGGTGGCCTGCGGCAGGACCTTGAAGAGGTCCCCCACAATACCGAAGTCGGCAATCTCGAAGATGGGCGACTCGGCATCCTTGTTCACCGCGACGATCACCTTGGCGGTCTGCATGCCGGCCTTCTGCTGGATGGCCCCCGAGATGCCCGCCGAGATGTACAGCTGGGGCGCAACGGTCTTGCCGGTCTGGCCGATCTGGGCGTCGTGGCCGATCCAGCCTGCGTCCGTTGCGGCGCGGGACGCGCCGACGGCTGCTCCGAGGGCGTCGGCGAGGTCTTCCAGCGGGCCGAAGTTGCCGTCGACGCCGCGGCCGCCGGCCACCACGATCCGCGCCTCGCCGAGGTCCGGGCGGCCGCTGGCGGCCTTTTCAGTGCGGGACGTGATCCTGGCCGAAGCCGCGACGGCCGTCTCCGGCACGTCCACGGTGACGGTTGCCGGCGCCGTGCCGGTCACGGCCGGTTCCGGCGTGATGCTGTTGGGCTTGACGGTGAGGACCGCGACCGGCGTCGTGGCATTCGCCGTGGTGGTGTAGGAACCGGCCAGCACGGACTTGTGCGCGGTGCCGCCCGGCTCCACGGCGACGACGTCGGTGATGACGCCGGCACCGAGCCTGATGCCGAGCCTGGCGGCGATTTCCTTGGCCTCCGCCGAGTTCTCGGTCAGCACGATGGTGGCGCCGGCGGCCTGCACCGCGGCGGCCAGGTAGGCGGCCTTGGGGCCAACGAGATAGTCGTCGAGGTCCGCTGCGGAGGGCCGGTACAGCGCCTGGGCGCCGTAGGCAGCCAGGGCTTCCGCAACACCGCCGTGCAGTTCACCGTTGAAGGCGACCGCGGGCTCGCCCAGGGACCGGGCAATGGTGAGCAGCTCCAGGCTGGCCTTCTTCAGGGCCTGGCCGGGGTTGTCAATGAATACCAGTACTTTTGCCATGTCTGAAAATCCCCTTAGAGCAGCTTCTGGGCGGCCAGGAACTCAACCAGCTTGATGCCGGCGTCGCCCTCGTCGGTGATGATGGTGCCGGCGGTGCGCGCCGGGCGCGGCTCGGCGGTTTCGACGGCGGTCCAGGAGCCGGAGCGTCCGACCTGCGCCGGGTCAACCCCGATGTCGGCAAGGCTCAGCGTGGTGATGGTCTTCTTCTTGGCCGCCATGATGCCCTTGAAATTCGGGTACCGGGGGTCATTGATCTGATCTGTGACCGAGACGAGGGCGGGCAGTGCGGCCTCGACGGTGTCGGCGTGGGTGTCGCCGTCGCGGCGGGCGGAGAGCTTGCCGCCGTCGAGTTCCAGGGCGGACGCGAAGGTGACCTGCGGCAGGTTCAGGCGTTCGGCGAGCTGGGCCGGGACGAGGGAGGTTTCGCCGTCGGTGGAGGCCATGCCGGTGATGATGAGGTCGGCCGGGGTGTCCGCGCCGAGGTGGCGAATGGCAGCAGCGAGTGCCAGCGAGGTGGCGGCGGCGTCGGAGCCGGCCAGCGCGTCGTCACTGAGGTGGACGCCTTCGCTGGCGCCAATCTGCAGGGACTTCTTCACCGCGTTGACGGCGCCAGCGGGACCCATGCTCAGGGCGATCACCCGGTGTCCCGCCGCTTCCCCGCCCCGCGCCTCGATCAGCTGGAGCGCAGCTTCCAGGGCATACTCATCCAGTTCGGACAGGATGCTCTCGGAGCGGTCCGTTGTGTTGCCCTCGCCGGTGAGGTGTCGGTCGAACTGAGCGTCAGGGACGTGCTTGACCAGCACGATGATCTTCAATGTCTCTTCCACTGTGTTTACAGCAGCCTTCCATGCGGGTGGACAGCCAGCCGGGTGGGGTCGTGGCCACGGAACACCCGGGGTGCCGGGTTGCTCCTAGCTAACCATATCGGGGGGTGCCGCTGCGGCTTGGGTTAAGGCCTGTGACCGGACCGCGCTGTGCAGGCGCTGTGCAGGGGGAAGATACGCGGAAGGCACCCCGCACGGGGAAGGCCGGACGGCACCTGGTGGTGCTGCCCGGCCTCCCGGTGACATCGTTGGGCACCGCTCCTACTGCTAGGCGGCCGCGCCGAGGGTCACGTCCAGCTGCTGTTCCTGGCCGCCACGGAGGACCGTGACCTTGACAGTGGCGCCGGCGGCTTGTTCGCGCACCGCCGCAGTCAACTGGTTGGGGTCGCTAATGGCCAGATCCTGGAATTTCGTCACAACGTCGCCCACCTTGATTCCGGCCTTGTCGGCCGCGGAACCGGACTCTACGGTGGCCACTTCCGCGCCCACCGAGAACCCGGATGCTGACGTGCCCGCCGTCTTTGGCTTGACGCTCACGCCGAACTGGCCGTGCGTGGCCTTGCCGTTGCTGATGATCTCCTGGGCGACGCGCCTGGCGTGGTTGATGGGGATGCTGAAGCCAACGCCGATGTTGCCGCTGCTGCTGCCGCTGCTTGAATCTCCCCCGGCGGAGGCGATGGCGACGTTAATGCCGATGATCTCACCCTTGGTGTTGACCAGCGCGCCGCCCGAGTTACCCGGGTTGATGGCTGCGTCGGTCTGGATGACGTTGAGCGAGATGGATCCCTGGTTCGCGGTGCTCTGACCCTGTCCGCCGCCCGGAGGGGCGAACTGGAAGCCCTGGTCGCCACCCTGCGAGTTGTCGGTGCCTTCCTGGGGGGCGGCCGAGGAGGCAATGCTGATGGTGCGGTTGAGGGTCGACACGATGCCGTCGGTAACGGTCCCCGTGAGGCCCAGCGGGGATCCGATGGCGACGGCGGTGTCCCCGACGTTGAGCTTGCCGGAGTCGCCCAGTGTTGCGGGGACGAGCCCGGAAGCGTTGTCGATCTTGACGACTGCAAGGTCGGAGAGCGGATCGGTGCCGACGATCTTTGCACTGTAAACCTTGCCGTCACTTGTGCGGACCTCGACGGCGGCCTTGGCCGTCTTGCCATCGAGCGTGACCACGTGGGTGTTGGTGAGAACGTGGCCGTCGGCGTCCAGGATGATTCCCGAGCCCGTGCCGCCGTCGCTGCCGCTGGTTGCCTTGATGGTCACGACGCTGGGCGAGGCTTTCAGCGCGGCTGCGGTGATGGCATTCACGTCATCCCTGTTGTTCACAATGACAGGGCCTGCCTGGCTGCTAGTGCTGGATCCCGTCGACGTGAGCGCCCTTCCCCCCAGCAACTGGCTGGTGCCCGCAACCACGCCGCCGCCGACCAGGCCGGCGGCCAGGATGCTCGCCACCAGGGTGGGTACACCGAAGGCTGCTTTGCGCTTGGGGGCGTGGGCAGGGTTGGCTGCATACGGCGAGCCGGGCGGGTTGCCGCCATAGCCGCCATGCTGCGGCTGGCCGTAGGGGGCAGGGTTGTGCGGCTGCTGGTTGTGCGCCTGCTGCGGCTGGCCAAATGCAGGGCTGCCGGCGGCCTGGCCATACCCTGCGTTGTGCTGCTGGGAGGGCTGGCCCGGGGCGTAGCCCTGCTGGGCGTGCTCCTGCGGGGCACCGAACTGCTGCGTCTCCGGCGCCGGGGGACGGCCGTAGGACGGCTGGCGCGCGGGGTAGACCGGCTGCGGGGTGTTGTCTGCGGCCGGGTCCAGCCGGAGGGTGGGATTATCGTGCGCTGAGTCCGGCGCGGGGGCAGCCTGCGGGTGTCCTGAAGTGCCCTCGTTCGGCGTGGCCGGCTCCCGGTTCTCTGGTGACGCGCCCTGCGCTGGGTTCTCAGTCATAAGACTTCCTTTCATCCTCGTCTGCATTAACTATGGACGCTCTCACTGATACTAGAGCGCACGTTTGCTGGGAGGTTGCTGAACGCCGGAAAGTGCTGCTTCCGGCGGTGCCGTCTTCGGTTCAGCGCTTTTCGCTGGTGGCATATTCCCCTCTGTGGACGGTCACTTGGGTGCACCATAGAATCAAATGGAATTGCCACAGCGACCTGCGGCTTTACATCTGCGTGGGGGCGCTGCTGCATTCTGTGACGACCGGTTCGGCCCGAACTGGTCGCAGAAGTGCTGAAGGGTTGCACATGCGGTCTACCTATAAACGTCTCCTCGCCATCCTTGGCGTCGCCGGGCTGCTGGCGCTTCCCGCCGCTCCGGCCCTCGCCGAGGATCCGGTGACCATACCGTCCGGCCAGAACATCGTGGACAGCGGCAACGTGCTCGGAAACCGCAAGGCAGAAGTCCAGGACGCCATCCAGAAGCTCCTCAAGGATCACAAGTACAACCTCTATGTGATCACTGCAAAGACCTTTGAGAACCCTGCAGACCCTAAAGCCTGGGCCCAGGCCGTAGCCACCACCAAGGGCATGGGCAAAGCCGATGTCATCCTCACGATGTCCGACGACGGCAAGTACTACTTCGCCCCGTACTCCACCAGCGCCATCGCATCAAAGACGAGCAACATCACCCAAAACGCCATCGTGCCCAACCTGGCCGGCGGGAAGCGGGACTTTGCCCAGGCGGCCATTGACACGGCCACCGCGGTCGGGGACGCCGCCGGCGGGGGCAGCGGCGCGGTCTCCTCGGGAGGTACTGCAGGCAACGCCGTGCTCGTGGGCGTGGGCGTCGTCGCGGCAGGCGGCGCGGGCGCCTACCTCTACCTCCGCAACCGCCGGAAGAAAGCCGCCGCAGGCGCCGGTGAAGGCAACGGCACCCAGGGCGCCGAGCTGGATCCGCTGGCCGGGCTCACCGTCGAGGAACTGCGCCGCAGGAGCGGCTCGCTGCTGATTGAGGCGGACGACGCCATCAAGTCCAGTGAGCAGGAGCTTGGCTTCGCGCAGGCACAATACGGCGACGCCGCCGTCGGCAACTTCACGAAGGCCTTGGAGGACGCCAAGGGGCACATGTCCGAGTCCTTCAAACTGCAGCAGCAGCTTGACGACCACATCCCCGACACCGAAGAGCAGCAGCGGACCTGGCTCGGTGAGATCATCCGCCGTTCCGAGGCCGCGCTTGCCTCGCTCCAGGAACAGAAGGCCGACTTCGATTCACTGCGCGAGCTGGAGAAGAACGCCCCCCAGGCGCTGGCCGCAGTCAGCGCCGGCGCCAGCGAGGCAGAAGCCAAAATCGCAAGCGCCGAGCAGTCGCTCTCGGAGCTGCGCGCCAAGTATGCCGAGAGCGCCCTCGTGCAGGTCGGCGACAACATCAACCAGGCCAAGGAGCGGCTTGCCTTCGTGCAGAACGCCTCCGTCACGGCCCAGGAAAAGCTCAGTGCCGGCGAAAGCAGCCTCGCCGCCGTCGCCGTCCGGGCCGCGGAAGAGAGCCTGCACCAGACGAACGTGCTGATCGGCGCCATCACCAAGGTGGCCGGAACCCTCGATGAGGCGCGCAGCGGCCTTGAGTCCGCCGTCGTTGACACCTCCCAGGACCTCGCCCAGGCCAGGGCCCTGCTCCAGTCCGGGACGCATCCCGAACTGGCCGGACCGGTTGCCGGGGTGGAAGCCGCCCTGGCGCAGGTCAAGGCCGAAATCCAGGGCGGCAAGATCGACCCGGTCGCCACCCTGGAGCGGGTCGAGACGGCACACCAGTCACTGGATGCGTCCCTTTCCGGAATCCGCGACCAGCAGGAGCAGGCCCGCCGTGCGCAGGCCTCGCTGCAGCAGACCATCATGTCCGCGCAGGCGCAGATCAGCGCAACCTCGGACTACATCACCGCCCGCCGTGGCGGTGTGGGCACCGAGGCCCGGACGCGCCTGGCTGAGGCCCAGCGCAACCTGGACTACGCACTTTCCATCTCGCGCACGGATCCCGTGACCGCCCTGCAGTACGCCCAGCAGGCGCACTCGCTGGCGGCGCAGGCCGCGCAGCTGGCCCAGTCCGACGTCGACCACTTCGGCGGGTACTCCAACCAGGGCTACGGCCGCGGCGGAATGTTCGGCAGCGGCGGCGGCGGCGGCCTGGGCGGCGCCATCCTCGGCGGCATCCTGATCAACTCCATCCTGCACGGCGGCGGCGGAGGCGGCGGCTGGGGCGGCGGGGGTGACTCCGGCGGCGGCTGGGGCGGCGGAGACTTTGGCGGCGGCGGCGGAGGGGACTTCGGCGGCGGCGACTCGGGCAGCTTCTAGCTGGCCCGGGAGCCTGGCTGCGGCCCGGCCCACACAGACTAGGCGCCGGCGGGAACGCTCTGGCCGGCGGATAGAAGCGGTACATTTCACTGTTCACCGAAATTCAGTGGGAACCACTGAGCAGGACGAAAGGTAACACCATGAAGCAGTCCATTTTCGGCCGCATGGCGCAGCTGGCGAAGGCCAACATCAATTCCCTGCTGGACCAGGCTGAGGACCCGCAGAAGATGCTGGACCAGATGGTCCGGGATTACACCAACAACATCGCCGAGGCCGAGTCCGCCGTCGCCCAGACCATCGGCAACCTCCGGATGCTCCAGGACGACTACAACGAGGACATCAAGAACGCCCAGGACTGGGGCAAGAAGGCCCTCGCCGCGTCCCGCAAGGCTGACGAGTACCGGGCCAAGGGCGACTCCACCGACGCCGAGAAGTTCGACAACCTCGCCAAGGTGGCCCTGCAGCGCCAGATGTCCGCGGAGAACGAGGCAAAGTCCGCCGAGCCGAGCATCGCATCCCAGTCCGAGGTCGTGGACAAGCTCAAGCACGGCCTGGAGCAGATGAAGGGCAAGCTCAACGAGCTCACCAGCAAGCGCAACGAACTCGTCGCCCGCTCCAAGACTGCTGCGGCCCAGACCCAGGTGCACGATGCCTTGAAGAGCATCGACTTCATGGATCCCACGTCCGAGGTGGGCCGCTTCGAAGAGAAGATCCGCCGCGAGGAAGCCAAGGTCCGCGGCCAGCAGGAACTTGCCGCCTCCAGCCTGGACGCACAGTTCAACTCGCTGGAGGACCTCGGCGAGCAGACCGAGATCGAGGCCCGGCTCGCCGCGCTGAAGTCCGGCGGCTCCCCCGCCGCGATTGGCGCCGGCGACAGCCGCCCGGCCGGATCCACCGTGGACGAAGCGGACTTCGACAAGCTCTAACCACGCCCGGCGGGTTCCGCCGGACGTTGCCGCACCGGATCGGCCGAGGCCGGGCCCGGACCGTCCTCCGACGGTCTGCGGGGCCCGGCCTCTGTTGTGCCCTGCGCGGGACTGCCGTGGGGCTTGCTCGCAGCTCCGCGTGTACCGTTGATCCATGTCTTCGGGAACCCTGTCTTCGACCCTTGTCTGGCTCCGCGACGACCTCCGGCTGGACGACAACCCGGCCCTGAGCGAAGCGGCGTCGCTGGGCCAGCCGCTGACCGTGGTCTATGTCCTCGACGAGTCCTCCCCCGGCGTGCGGCCCCTCGGGTCCGCCGCCAAGTGGTGGCTGCACCATTCGCTGGCGGATCTCGCCGCGGGACTTGAGGCCGCGGGCTCACGCCTGCTGCTGCGCCGCGGCCCGGCCGCGGAGATCATTAAGGACCTCGTCGGGGAAACCGGCGCCTCAACGCTGCTCTGGAACCGCCGCTATGGCGGCCCCGAACGCGAGGTGGACGCCGGACTCAAGGCCTGGGGCGCAGACCAGGGCCTCAGGGCGGCAAGCTTCCAGGCGAACCTGGTGTTTGAGCCGTGGACGGTGCGGACCGGAGCCGGCGGTCCCTACAAAGTCTTCACGCCCTTCTGGCGGGCCTGCCTGGAGGCTCCTGAGCCCCGGCTCCCCCTGGACGCCCCCGAGCGCCTCCCTGGCCCTGCCACGGACGCGGAGGGAGTCCTTCCGGCCGGCGACCCGCTCGACGGCTGGGGGCTGCTCCCCCGCAGGCCGGACTGGAGCGCCGGCCTCGCCGGCACCTGGCAGCCCGGTGAAGCCGGCGCCCAGGAACGGCTCGAGGACTTCCTGGACGGCCCGGCGGCAGAATACGGCACCGGCCGGAACGTCCCCGGGGTCGAGGGAACCAGCCGACTCTCCGCCCATCTGCGGTTCGGCGAAATCAGCCCCTTCCGGATCTGGCACGCACTCCGCGAACGCTTTCCGCAGGCGGCCCCGGCCGATGTCGGGATCTTCCGTGCCGAACTCGGCTGGCGGGAGTTCTGCTGGCAGCTGCTCTACGAGAACCCGGAGCTGGCCACCCGGAACTACCGGCCCGAGTTTGACCGCTTCGCCTGGCAGAAGCCCTCGGACGCCGAGCTCACGGCCTGGCAGCAGGGCCGCACCGGCTATCCCCTTGTCGATGCCGGAATGCGCCAGCTTTGGCAGACCGGCTGGATGCACAACCGTGTCCGGATGGCCGCGGCGAGTTTCCTGGTCAAGAACCTGCTCGCCGATTGGAGGCTCGGCGAGGCGTGGTTCTGGGACACACTGGTGGACGCCGACGCCGCGAGCAACCCGGCGAACTGGCAGTGGGTGGCCGGATCCGGCGCCGACGCCTCGCCGTACTTCCGGATCTTCAACCCGGTCACCCAGAGCAAGAAGTTCGACGCCGGCGCCCGCTACCTGCGCGAGTATCTTCCGGAGCTGTCCGGGCTGGACGATAAGGCCATCCACGAACCGTGGAAGGCCGGTGGCCCCGCGGCGGGCTACCCGGAACCGGTCGTCGGGCTGCCGGAGTCCCGTGCCCGGGCCCTGGAGACCTACCAGCGGCTCAAGGACGGCTAGGGCCGCCTTCCGCCCCCGGGCCCTTGGGCCGCCGGGGCTAAACCCCCGGCGGGCCCTGGGACCGGGGCCCTGGGACCGGGGCAACAAGAAAGGCCCGGATCAACAGATCCGGGCCTTCTTTTCTTCTTCAGTTGCGGGGACAGGATTTGAACCTGTGACCTCTGGGTTATGAGCCCAGCG
>NZ_JARUXE010000052.1 GCF_030433895.1 Arthrobacter sp. PsM3
CCGAGATCATGCGCTTCTGCCAGTCCTTCATGACCGAGCTGTACCGCCACATCGGAGGAGGTCACCGAGCGTCAAGCCGTCGACGACCACTGCCCGCTGGTAGAAGCACTGGCCTCCCTGCGCGGCCGCGGACTTCGTATTGCGGTCGATGATGCGGGCGCCGGGTTCGCGTCGATGCGACACATTCTCAAACTCGCACCTGACCTCATCAAGCTCGACCGGGATATCATTGCCGGGATCGACACGGACCCCGCCCGGCAGGCCCTTGGTACAGCAATGGTCGGCTTCGCGTCGGGAGTCGGGGCCTCCATCGTGGCCGAAGGAATTGAAACCGCAGGAGAACTCTCCATGGTCACAACGCTGGGCATGCATGCGGCCCAGGGCTATCTTCTCGGCCGCCCGACCATGAACCCCGAAGACTGGGCCCTCTGGGTCCGACAACCTCAGGTTGACGCAATCTGACGTTGTGCGCTTCGACAACGGCGCCGGCAACACCAAGATCGCCGCGAGTCTGGCCAGCGCCGGATTCGTCATCTTCGCCCCTGCCGCACCCTTTTGGGGCTGGCCCCGGCTGTTGGGGCCGACTAGGACCATGCCCGGTTCGAGGGCCGTACGATTGGCGAAGTGGCTGCCGTTGGGCTGGCCGGCGGACTCGTTTGCTGGTTTGCAGGTCATAACCCTCTGTGTGCGGCCGGGGGACATTGCACCGATATGATTCCACCACCACCATTCGAAAACTTTATTGGGGAAACCATGTCCGGGACACACCACCCTCCACTGCGCCGCGTCCTGACTTGGCTTCTCGTCCTTGGCCCGCTGGCGGCTGTCAGCGGCATCTTCCTCGGATCCCAGAAGGCCGGCACCATGTGCGGCAGCGTCTTCCGGGCGGACAACACCGTCGCGACCTACTATGACGCACACGGTGGAACGGGTGCAGCAGCAGCCTGCAGCCGGTCCATCGCCGCGGCGGCCGTTCCCACCTGGACGCTCATTGTTCTGGGCATCGTGCTGATCCTGGCCGCCATGGTCATCCAGTCTCTTGGCAACGACCGGCCGATGTCCGCCACAGGCGCGCGGTTCCGCTGGCGGCGACGCCGGCCACCGAGCCATGGCGCAGGCGGTCAGGGCACCGTGACGGCAGCGTCAGGGTCATCCCGCAAGCCCCAGTAGCCGTCCGCGCCCGACAAAAGACAGGTGCATGGCCGAGAAACCCAAGTCGACTGGAACGGGTTGCTGTGGTGTGGCCGTAGTCGAAGGTCGCCTCATGGATTTCGACGAGCGCAGGAGCGAAAGGCGGGTGAGTTCATTCCTGCCATGTGTGCGGCAGGGGCCGTGCCGATACCGGCGGACCAGGTGCTCCGCGACGGTCACGGCCGCCGGGTCCAGCTCGGGCCGGGCCCGCAGGTACTGCAACGGGTGCCGGAACGACCGTCCGGACCAGGCGGCGTCGGCACTGACCTCGACGACGAGGGGTTAGACCCGGGTGAGCCGGATCGGGTCTTTCCTGGACGTGAACCCGTCGATGACGGTCGGGGAGATCTCCTCCGGCCAGGGATGATCCGGCCGGGGGTGTGCACGTGCGTGCCGGGACGCGGAACGCCTCAGCGCGGTCGTGGACCCGACGATCCACAGTCTGCCGAACATGGGGAGGCCGACGACGAGGGCGTACGGGGAATCCCGGCGACCGATGACCGCCGCGCAGACGACGTCGATGTTCTCCCGGTATTTGACCTTCAGCCACTGCCTGACGCCGACCTCGTAGGGCTGGTCGGCGCCTTTGATGACGAGACCCTCGATGCCGGTAGGCGGAAAATCCTCAAACCATTCCAGTGCGGTGGCGTAGTCAGAGGTGGCTGGGGAGAGATTCAGCGGTGGAGCCCAGCCGGCGGCGAGTTCCTCCAGCAGGGCCCGGCGGTCCTTCAGGGCCAGGGCGCGGGTGTCGTGGCCGGCGGCGGAGAGAAAGTCGAAGGCTGCGAACGATGGGGGGTGTTCTCTAGCCAAGGCCGGGAGGGCCCGGCGTGCCGTGGTCAGGCGGGTCTGCAGGGCGTTGAAGTCGAGCCGGTGACCGGTCCAGACGAGTGCTTCGCCGTCGATGACGCATCCTGCCGGGATGTGTTCCCGCGCCGCGGCCGCCACATCCGGGAAGTACCGGGTCAGGTCTTTGCCCTGCCGGGACCAGAACGTCACACCGGCATCTACCACCGTCACGGACGCCCTGAAACCGTCCCATTTGGGCTCGTAAATACGGCCGCCGGGCAGTACCGCCGGGCCCGGTACGCGTGCCACGGGTTTGGTCAGCACCAGGGACGGTGCACGCAGTGCCGCCGGCAGGACCTCGGACATGGACGTCACGATACTCCCGGGCGGGCATCGATCAGTAATGGCTTGAGAAGACGGCCGGCACCGGTGCCGGGTCCTGGTCGCGGACGGCAGCAGCGTTCAGAGCTTCCGGGTCGGAGAACACCACGCGGTGGCCGCCGGCCGTCGATTCTTCCGAGGAGCGGGGTGCAGAGGCGCGGCTTGTCGTTTCCATAGGCCTCATGTCTACGCCATGGCCGGCCGCCGGGCCAGCGGACGCGCCACGGGAGCCGCGGCCCGTGCCGGCAGCTATTCGCCCGGGTAGTCCTCGGCGGCGAGCCGCGCGACGTGCGTCTGCCCTGCCCTGCCGCCAGCTGGATGGCCTGTGGCTGCACTGCGCCGCGCCGCGCCAGCGCATTTCGTGTTCCTGTTCTTCGGAGATACTCAGGGCCCGGATCCGGGCAGCGCGGTCGTACGGGGCGTGCTCTGTCGGTACGGCGAATACAGGTGGAGGGCCGGCCGGCCGCCGACGGCGTAAACGATCCCGAGGAGGAGAAAAGTCTAGGGCACGAAGGCGAAAGTGAGCGTGCGGAGATTCAGCATCGGAGTTACTTTCTTTCGTTCGATTTGGTGCGGCGGTCTGCCTTGGCAACCCGTCGGGTCGTTGGGTCGAGTTTGGCGGTGTCCGGTGCGGCAGGGGCCAGCTTCTCCTTATCCCGGATCGCCTCGCCGTGCGCGGCGATGAATCGCTCGGCCTCATCCGGGGCGCGGCGGGGCCAGCTGGCGCCGGACTGGCGCTGCTCGATCCGGAAAGTGATCATCTTCCAGCTGGCGATGGATTCTTTCAGTGCGAGCAAGACACGGCTCAAGGGCCCGCAGCTGGCCGAGGCCGGTGCGCAGGCGTGGCCGGCTTCCAACGGGGAAGAGATCTGACGGAAGCCAAACGCCGGCTGCAGAACTTCGGCACCATCTACGCCGGATCATCCCTCCTGTCGTGCCTCAGGATCGGTGAAGATTGATTGGTTTTCTTACGCCAGTTGTCCTGACCGCGTTTCGGGTTGGTGCCGTCCAGAGGCTTGGTTTGCCTCACGGCTGTGGCGGTTTTGCGTCCGTCGGCCAGTAGTACGGGAGACAACGGAGAACTTAATATGAGTTTGGATGGCCCCCGCGCCATCCGAACCCCGACAGACCGCTGCGCAGCTTCCGCCGCGTGTGCTTCATGCACACGGCAAAGATGTACGGGCCCAGGGGCCCGTGATTCACCGCCCCGGCCCCCGGCCCCACCATCACCACCATCGTGGCCAACTGGGGATCCCAACTCGCGGCCGAACGCCTCGGCCCGCTCATGCAGGCCACCGTCGCCACGCCCGCCACCGCGGCGCAGCTCGCCGGGTCCACCACCTTCCTGCTCAGCGACGACGGCACCAACGTCAACGGCTCGATCCTCGCCTCGGACGGCGGCTGGTCCGCGCTGCAGGGGCCGGCACCCAACGCACGCGGACGACGGCGGGAGGTCCCGGTGTCGTCCGCTGGGCGTGAACCCACTTCTCGTGGGCGGTGAGGAGGTTTATTCGCGGATGAGCATGGTGCTGCAAGACGCCCCCGGTGTCAAAGGGTGCCGAGAGCGCCAAAGTCATGCGTTGACGGAACGCCTGCATGGAGGGGAGCGGCCAGCTGCGACACACGTCCTTGGGTAACGCCTTTGGGGAGCATGCTGCGGGACTTTTTAGCCTGCGCTGCAGTTTGTTTGTGTGTATCTTCCGGTAAGCCCGGGACCGGAGACCTGGCCTAGGGGAGCATCATGTCCGTGTAGCTGCCCGGACGGACGATGTCGGACGTTGGCCGGGTGAGGGTATCCACGTCGGTGTAGCTGCCCGGACGGACGATGTCGGACTTTGGGCGGGTGAGGATATCCACGTCGGTGAAGCTGCCCGGACGGACGGCGCGGCGGGCGTCGCCCCGGACGAGCGTGTCAACGTCGGTGTAACAGCCGAATGCTGCGTAGCGGCCTGTCAGTGGAGTTTCAGCAGTCCCGGAAGTGGCGGAGTGACTCCCTGAAGTGGCTGGATTTAGGTTCTGGGTTATCACGGGATCTCCAATGGTAGGAAGGCTGGCAGGCCGAGACGGTAGCCGCCTGAGATCCACCTTCCGCCTACGCATCATGGGTATCAAACAAGGAAAAACGATCCCACAGTAGGCGATGTCTATGGCGCCTGCTCGCGAGGGAGATGCTCTAGGAATGTGAGGTCCGTTACCTGACTGACAGCGGCCATGGCGCGGGCCATAACGGAGCCCGGTTCCGAGGCGAGGGTGACAAGTCCGACGGGTATGGCGCGCTTCGGCTCCACCAGGGGCAACGCGCACATCCCGGCTGGGACGCCAAAGACGTGAAGCCAGGCGGACGGCACGACGGTTGCCCACGACCCCGTCGCTACTTGCGCGAAGAGCGATGACACCGAGTCGGTTTCTACCCGGGGTGACGGCATAACACCCACCTCGGCAAACACGTCATCGAGACGCCGTCTGCCCTGCATCACCGGATCCAGCAGGCAGAGCGGAAGGGCAGCGGCAGCCGCCCAAGTTGCCGATTCGACCCCAGTCCCCGTGTCGGCGGCCATCAGCAGGACGTACTTCTCCATGTATAGGTGGGCCACCTGGAACTCGCCAGGGATGGAATCACGGATGTAGGTGATGCCGGCATCGATCTCGTAATTCTGCAGCCTCCGAAGAACATCCTCGGATTTCAGGTCAGACACAACCTGCACCCGCGCCAGGGGGTGCTTAGCGCAGAATGGAGCTGTGAGCAGGGACACCGCGATCGAAGCCGTCGGAACGGACCCAAAACGCAGCCGGCCCCTGAGCCCGGCGCGCATCGCGCCGATCTCCTCTTTCAGTCCGTCACGGTCCGCGAGGATCCTCCGGGCCCAGACTACAATCTGTTGCCCTTCGGCTGTCAGGCCCTCAAATTTGTTGCCCCGGTGGATCAAGGGAACGTCCAGCTCCTCCTCCAGCTTCCGGATCCCCTCCGACAACGCCGGCTGGGAAACCGAACAGGATTGGGCCGCCCGCAGGAAGTGACGCTCGCGGGCCAAGGCCACCATGTACTCAAGTTGACGGAAGAACATGAGATCGGTTTACAGCACCCTGCCGCCGGGCGCCAATCGTTTGCGCACTCGCGGCGGGCGGGCCCGGGAGCTACGTCGGATGCGGCGTTCTTCTTAAAGGATTCGATACCGTTCAGGGCGCTGCCTTGGTTTTATAGGACTCCGAGGAGGCGATGGTTTCGCCGTTGCCTGCCTTGAGCCGGAACCGGTGTCCGCCGGACTTGTCCTTGTAAACCTCGAACTTGCCTGCCATGGGCACTCCTTTGGATCATCAAGCCGGGCGGCCGCTGCGCCACAAGGATCTGGAAGCCAGCTTTGGGTTGTTCCTTCGGGTCTTTCTCCTCTGGAACGAGGAGCGCTAGTTCGAGGAAGCTGAGTTGGGACTGTCAAAAGTCCTGAAGAGGACGCTTCATGGCCACCTGCGAGATACCCGTCGGCTGCCCGGTCGGCGAGGCGCCTTGTCTGACCGCGTCCGACGACGGCGGCTGCGCGGTCGTCGAGGCCGCGGTCGTCTATTGGGGCCTGTGCCCCGACTGTTCGCCCGCCCAGAGTTCCTGATCATTCGATCGGCCACCGGAAGGAATCCCCATGACTCAGTCTGAAGACCAGCACGGACAGATCACGACCGATGAGGAGGTCCCCGCGCCGGGCGTGAGCTGCCCGGTGATCCGGGACCAGTTGTCGCGTCCCACACAAGGTGACGCAAACAGCATCTGGTGGCCGAACCGGCTCAACCTGGACCTTCTCGCCGCGAATCCGCCGGTCAGGGATCCGTACGGTGAGGCGTTCAACTACGCTAAGGAGTTTGTCACCCTCGACCTGCCCGCGGTGAAGCAGGATATTGGGCAGCTGCTGACCACTTCGCAGGACTGGTGGCCGGCCGATTTTGGCAACTACGGCCCGCTGATGATCCGGATGGCGTGGCACAGCGCCGGCACCTACCGGGTGACCGACGGCCGCGGTGGCGCCGGCCACGGCCAGCAGCGCTTCGCGCCGATCAACAGCTGGCCGGACAACGTCAGCCTCGACAAGGCCCGCCGGCTGATGTGGCCGGTGAAGAAGAAATACGGCCGGAAGATCTCCTGGGCCGACCTCCTGGTCCTCGCTGGCAACGTGGCGCTGGAGTCGATGGGCTTCGAGACCTTCGGTTTCGCGGGCGGCCGCGAGGACGTGTGGGAGCCCGAGAAGGTCTACTGGGGCTCGGAGACCGCGTGGCTGGGCACCGACAAGCGCTACTCCGGTGAGCGGAATCTGGAAAAGCCGCTTGGCGCGACGACCATGGGTCTGATCTATGTCAACCCACAGGGGCCGGAGGGAGTGCCGGACCCGGTCGCGGCTGGCACCGATATCCGGGAGACGTTCGGCCGGATGGCGATGAATGACGAGGAGACCGTCGCGTTGATCGCCGGGGGCCACACCTTCGGCAAGACGCACGGCGCCCACCCGGACGACAAGCTCGGCCCCGACCCGGAGGCAGCGCCGCTGGAGAACCAGGGTTTGGGCTGGAAGAACGGCTACGGCATCGGGGTCGGCCCGGACACCGTCACCAGCGGCCTTGAGGTCACCTGGACCTACCACCCCACACGGTGGGACAACGAGTTCTTCCACATCTTGTTCGCCTACGACTGGGAGCTGGCGGAGTCCCCCGCGGGCGCCCACCAGTGGCGGCCGAAGAACGGCGGCGGCGCCGACCTGGTGCCCGAGGCCTTCGGTGCCGGAAAGCGCGAGCCTCGGATGCTAACCACCGACCTGGCGCTGCGCTTCGACCCGATTTACGAGCCGATCTCGCGCCGCTTCAAGGACGACCAGCAGGCGTTCTCCGACGCGTTCGCCCGGGCCTGGTACAAGTTGACCCACCGCGATATGGGCCCGATCCAGCGCTACCTCGGCCCGGAGGTCCCGAGCGAGGTGCTGATCTGGCAGGACCCGATCCCGGCCCCGGACTACCAGTTCGTCGGCGCCGCCGAGATCGCCGACCTCAAGGCACGCATCGCCGACTCGGGGCTGACCGTGTCCCAGCTCATTAGCACCGCTTGGGCGGCCGCGTCCACGTTCCGCGGGAGCGACAAGCGCGGTGGCGCCAACGGCGGCCGGGTCCGCCTCGATCCGCAGAGCGGCTGGGAGGTCAACGAGCCGGGCAAGCTCGCGCACGTCATTCGCACGCTGGAGAGCATCCAGGAGGCGTTCAACTCCGGGCGCACCGACGGCAAGCAGGTCTCCTTCGCGGACCTGGTGGTCCTGGCCGGCGGCGTCGGCGTCGAGCAGGCCGCGACGGCGGCAGGGAACGCGATCGAGGTGCCGTTCACTCCGGGGCGCGCCGACGCCACCGCGGAGCAGACCGACGTTGAGTCCTTCTCCTATCTCGAGCCGGTCGCAGACGGGTTTCGGAACTACCTCGGTAAGGGAACCGAACTGCCCGCCGAGCACCTGCTCATCGACAAGGCGAACCTGCTGACGCTAAGCGCGCCAGAGACGACGGTGCTCGTCGGCGGGCTGCGTGTCCTAGGCGGGAACTACGACGGCTCGACACACGGCGTATTGACCAAGGCACCCGGCACCCTAACCAACGATTTCTTCGTGAACCTGCTCGACCTGGGCACTACCTGGAAGCCGGCGGATGAAGACTCGATCACCTTCGAAGGGCGCAGCGCCACCGGCGACGTTTGGACCGGCACCCGAGCCGATTTGGTCTTCGGGGCGAACTCCGAGCTGCGGGCAATCGCCGAGGTCTACGCCAGCGACGACGCTACGGAGAAGTTCGTGCGCGACTTCGTGGCCGCGTGGACCAAGGTCATGAATCTGAACCGGTACGACCTCGCCTGATCGACGATGTCTCTGGCGTCCGGGTCAGCTGTTCCACGGCTGCCCCGGGCCCGACGGTCTTCGCTGCCTAAGTGAGGGCCAACAGCGGATCCCCATATGGGCATCAGGCGAGCGCTCACCGTCGCCTATCTTCTCCGGCGTTGACCGACGTGGAGAGCGTGCCTCGGATACCCACGCGCCGGTTTCCCGCCCAGCGGGCCGCCGGCAATGACTGCCAGAGAACCGGGCAGGAGTCAACGGCGATCACATGGCGGAAGAAGAACGCGAAGGACTGACCGACTTCCGCCGTCACGCCGCCCTTGAACTGCGCCACAATCTAGCCGTAAAGTTCTGTTCCTTCGAGGCCGCCCATGCCGGGGGGATCAAGGGACACGACGTTGATCCTGATAGCTACATCCGGGAGCACCAGTAGCAGCATCCTGGAGCAGCGCCGTTTGCCGTCCGAAACAGCCATGGAGGGAGAATTGGTCCGCGGATGCATCGGCGGCCTGTTGCCTCGCAAGGCCGCGGAGTCGGCGGCGAGATTGGTGGGTAAAGGCGGGAAGGATGTTCGGGCTCCAAAGCTCTGCCGACCGCGTCGTCCGTACAGCGGGGGATTCCCTGGTGGTAAACCTTAGGGCCTGGCGTTAGCGTCGGCAAAGTGCCGCTGATGGGGCTGTGAAGCTGCTCCGGATTCATTTCGTCGCCCAGCGCGTGCCAGGATAAGCGTCGACCATGATGCCGCAGAAGGTGAAACCCCGTTACTTTGAACTGATCCGTCAGGGGCTCTCGTGCTCTGAAGTGGTTGGCGTGTCACTGAGCCGCAGAACAAGGTTTGTCAACGAGCTGGACGCGTGATGCCGCAGCAGTTCAAACCTGTCCAATGCCACCTCGATTAGTTTCCGATCGCGGTCGTCACCGACGCTTCGCAGGATGTTATGCCAAACGTGAAACTGCCGTGGCAACTCTCATCGCGGACGTCTGGACCGGCAACAAAAGGAGCAAAAGAGGGGGTGTGCACAATGTGCACACCCTGGGCTTCGGATCGGGTCGTACTGAGGCCGGTCTGGCCCGGATTGCGGAGGTTTTCGGGGGAGTGGCGGATATTCAAGGGCTGGAACCCGGTTCGAGTCCCACCTCGGGCACAGTGTTTTCCCTGTTCAGGGGCTTTTTGGTGGTTTTTCGTGTGCACATTGCGCACACTCTCGCCTCTGATCTGATGTTCCGGGTGTGTGGGGTCCCGGATTGACCTATTTGGTTGTGTGGGGGAGTGGCTGACTATGGCGGACCGGGTACTTCCCCGTGGGGCCTCTTCTGGGTGTTCATCCTCGTTCGTCCTTCCGTTGGGTTTTCGCGTTCACTACTTCATGGTGGCTAGGGCCGCTTGCAACATGATTTGCAGATTATTTCTTTGATCGACCTTGGGTTGCGGCCCGGTCCGGAATTTCCGCTCTGATACCTGTTCATGTAGGAATGCATGGGAGACGGCATGACATGGCAACTGATCCGGAGCAGATCATGAGCTCGCTGAGCCTGGCTAGTGAGTAGGCGGGATCGGCCACGAGTGCGAGTCGTAGGAACTGGTGGTCCTGCTGCCATGGCCTTCCAACCAGTTAACCGGCCGCCGCGGTCATCATTTTCCCGTCATCGCCGCATCCGGCTTATGGGTATCCGGCGTCGCTGTCCACGGCCTAAACTGATTTTCTAGTCCTCCGCGTCGAGCACCCGCTCCTTGGAGCGCGTATGGCCGTGGATCCGTTTCAGGTACAACTGGAACAGGAACAAGAGATATCAGATGTCGACCAATCCATCTACACTTCCGGAACGCACTCTGGGCCGACCTCGGCCTTCGCGTCTTCACCTGATAAATGAGAGGTTCATGCGGCTGACGACTGGAACGATGTGGATCCAGGCAAGATCGCCAGCATGGTTTTAGACACCTGCCGTTTGGCGGCACCCATGACCGCGGAATTAGCTTGGTTCGAGGCCGGCGCCGCTGTAGGCGGCATGCGCAAGCTTTGTACTCAAGAACCTGATCAGTGAGCCGGAACCGGAACTGTTCTTAGTCTGGAGAGCGACCCCGGCGGAGAAAGCCGTGTAGTGCTGGACCTCGGCTGGAAGGGGGCCAGCAATTTTGGCCTCCGGGAAGAAGATGAGTTCGCTCATCTGCTGCAGTGCAAGGTCGGCGCGGCCGTCCAGCAGCGCATCGGCGGTGAAGCCCTGATCGACGACGGTGGCGTGTTCGTTGACCTGTTCGGCGATGCCCAGGTCCTGCAGCAGCTGTGCAAAGTAGATGCCGCTGGGACTGTTGCGTGAGTAGGCCACGGAACGGGCTGCCGTCAGCGCATTGGTGAGTGCTTCGACCGTGGAAACGTCCGGAATCTTGGCGCCGGGGGCGACAGCGATGCCAATCCCGGCCTCGGCCAGTGGCGTCAGCGTCATGGCATCGACGGTCCTGGCGTCGCTGAGCGCTGTCAGTGAGGCGTCGATGCCGATGATCACGTCGAAGTGTGCGTCCGCGGTGATCTTCTGGATCAGCGTCCTGGTCGGCGCGAAATGGGCGTCCACGAATATTCCGGTGTCCCGGGTGAACGCGGGCAGGATGGAGTCGTTGACCGCGCCCCTGAGGGCCATGGCGCAGAACAGGGTGAGGGCAGGCCGTGGGGTCACTTGGTGCTCCTCAGGCCTCGGCGGGGGCGAGGATGACGTCGAAGCGGGTGCGGGCCCAGGCCTGGTTGCCAAGGTCGCGGCCGTCGGGGGTGGGTGTGCCGGCGGCCAGGGTTTCAAAGCGTTTGATCAGCGAGTCCTTGACCCCGAACACGGAGTCACCGATCTCGATCTGCGGGTCTCCTTCGACGAAGATGTGTGTTACCAGGGTCCGCAGGCCGGGGGCGTCGACCATGAAGTGCAGATGGGAGGCCCGGACGGGTGAGCGGCCGGCGGCCTCGAGCATCTTGCCTACCGGCCCGTCGTGTGGGATTGGGTACGGGGTCGGCGTGAGTCCCCAGAAAGAGTATCTACCGTTGTCGTCGGCGAACAGGCGGGCACGTCCGGCGACGCGGGCATCGGTGTATTGGACATCGTAGAAGCCGTCCTCGTCGGCTTCCCAGACCTCGATCCGGGCGCCCGGGACGGGGTTTCCGCTGGTGTCGGTGATGGTGCCTTCGACCCAGCAGGGCTGGCCGGCAGCGCCGCCGGCGATGTCGCCGCCGCGGGGGATTTCGGGGGCATCGTCGACGAAGAACGGCCCGAAGACGGTGGCTTCGGTGGCGCCTTTGTAGGCCTGGTTGTTGATGGCGATGGTCTGCATGGACAGGCCAAGGACGTCGGAGAGGAGGATGAATTCCTGTCGTTTGTCGTCGGTGATGTGGCCGGCCGCGGTGAGGAACTCGATCCCGGTGTTCCATTCGTCCTCGGTGAGGCGGACTTCGCGGACGAAGTTGTGCAGGTGCCGGGTCAGGGCCTGCACGAGCTGCTTCAGGCGGGGGTCTTCGGTTTTGTCGAAGGACGCGACGACGGTGTCCACGAGTTCTTGTTCTACGAGGGCCTGTTCCGGGCTGATGGTGGCCCCGGCAGTGGTGGTTTCAGACATGCGCTGTACTCCTGCGTCTTGTGGAAATGCGTGCGTTGTTGGACGGGCAGTGGCCGGGTCAGAGGTCCAGGAGGGCCCGGGGGTCTCCGCCGGTGAGGGCTGCCTGGAGGAGACGGGTGAGGATTTCGGGGGTGGCGGGGCGCGGGTTGGACGCCGGGACGGCGGGGAGGATGATGGCGACGGCTTCGGCGATCCCGTCGGCGGTGAAGCCGTAGTCGGCCAGTGCAGTGGGGGCGTCGAGACGTTTGCGGAGTTCCTGGAGCCCGGTCAGTGCGTCGATGGTGCCGAAGGCTGCGGCGATGCGGGCTTCGGCGTCGGGCGCTGCGGGGGCGTTGAACGCCAGGACGTAGGGGAGCACGGTGGCGTGGGTCTGGGCGTGGGGGAGGTTGAAGGTGCCTCCCAGGACGTGGCAGATCTTGTGGTGCAGCCCGGATCCGGCGGAGGCGAACGCGACCGCGGCGAGGTAGGCGCCGTAGAGAGCCTGTTCGCGGCCCTCGGTTCCGGAGGGGTCGGCGGTGATGAGCGGCAGGCCGGAACTGAGGGCGCGGATGCCTTCGGAACCGAGGGCGGCGTTGATTGGGTCCATACGGGGGCCCCACATCGAGTCGATGCAGTGGGCCACACCGTTCAGGCCGGAGGCCACGGACATGTCCACGGGCAGGGACAGTGTCAGTGCTGCGTCGTAGATGACCGTGACGGGCAGGACGGCGTCGTCCACGCCGGTGGTTTTCCGGGATGCTTCGGTCAGGCCCCACACGTTGGTCGCTTCTGAGCCGGCGTAGGTGGTGGGCACGGCGACGATGGGCAGGCGGGAAGTCATCGCTATCGCCTTGGCCAGTCCCGTCGTCGAACCGCCGCCGATACACACCAGCAGGTCGATGTCGGCCGCCGCCGCGGTGGCGCGGGCTTTCTCGGCGACCTCTATCGGGACGTGCATGATCACGTCGTGGTGCCAGAGTGCCACCTCGATGTCGGCCGCGACGGTGCGGGCCATTTCCGTCTCGCGGTCCGAGGCGATCACCATGACGCGCTGCGCGCCCAGTCGGGCCGCTTCCGCGGCGAGGTTCGCCGCGGCCTTCCCGGTGCCGAACAGCACCCGCTGGCCCAATGTCACGTGGTCAAAAGTTAGGCTCATGGTCAGTTCTCCCGGTTCAGGATTGCGGCGACGGCCCCGTAGAGGGCGCCTTCCGGATCGTCTGGCAGGCGGTCTGCGCGCCAGCCGACGTGCTTGTCCGGACGGACCAGCACGGCACCATCTTCGGCCACTCCACGCAGTTTCGCCCAGTCGAAGTACAGGTCGGTGACTTCCTGGCCCGGGCCGATGACAATGGAGCCGACGGTGACGCCGAGCCGGTCGCTGACCTTCTGCGCCGCAGTGCTCCAGTCCTCACCCGTGTTCCCGGTGAAGAGTGTGAACTGGCCGTAGCGGGCGAGATCGTGGGTGGATAGCTTGCGGCTGCTGTCGCCCACCCAGGCGTGGGGGAGTCGGCCGCCCGGATGGGTCGATGCTTCGTAGTACAGCTCCGGATCCCGGGTGGGCTCGGGCTTGGTGGTTCCGTCGCCGACGATCGCGGAGGAGTCGTAGTGCTGGCCGAGTTCCACGCCGTGGGCGTTGAACTCGTAGTTCTTGATCTCCATCGCGGCCTGGATGGCCTGGCGTTTGGCGGCGCCTTCGGCGGTGTTGTCTTTGCGGGCCTCGATCAGGGCGTGCATCTCTTCGGCGCTCTCTGCCTTGTCGATCCCGAGGGCTTCGAAGAGCTGGCCGAATTCCCGCCCGGACTGGTTGGCGCGGGTGACGATCTGTTTCGCCACAGGGGCCCGCTCGGCAGTGTACGTGTCAAGGAGTGTCTCGCCGGCCTGGCCCTTGAGGACCGCGGCAATCTTCCAGGCCAGATTATAGGAGTCCTGGATGGAGGTGTTGGAGCCGAGACCGTTGCTCGGCGGGTGCTTGTGCACGGCGTCCCCGGCGCAGAAGACGCGCCCGGACTGCAGCCGGGTGGCGTGCTGTTCGTTGTTGCCCCACAGCGAGGTTCCCGTGATCTCGACGTCGAGGTCCGGAACGCCGATCAGGTTCCGGACGATCTGGGTCGCGGACTCGTCGGTCACGGCGGGTGGCTCCTCGTTGATGTCGAAGCCCCAGACGATCAGCCATTCGTTCCATGGCCGGACCATGCGCACCAGGCCGGCGCCGATTCCGCCGATGTTGGATCCGGGCTGGACCACCCAGTACAGCACCGAGGGCCGGTGGCCCACCAGCGCGGCGATGTCCGCTTTGAAGGTGATGTTCATTGAGCCGGCGATGTCCATCTGGCCCTCGTAGGGCAGTCCAATGTCCGCGGCAACTTTGGAGCGGGCGCCGTCGGCGCCGATCAGGTACTTGGCCCGGATGGTGTATTCGGTCCCGGTGAGCCGGTTCAGCACCCGTACGCTGACGCCGTCGGCGTCCTGGGTGTGCGAGACGTATTCGGTGGAGAACTGTGTCTGTGTGCCCCGCACCGTTGCGTTCTTCAGCAGGATCGGTTCGAGGTACGTCTGGGGGATGTCGCAGTTTAGTGACGGGGATGCCAGTTCGTAGTCGGCATGTCGTGCCGGATGCGTTCCCCAGCTGAGGATCCGCCCGATTTCTTCGCCGGCAATCGACGTGCAGAACACGGTGTCGCCGATCATCTCGTGGGGTGTGGCGTCGGCCAGGACCTGGTCCTCGATTCCCATGTCCCGGAAGATTTCCATGGTGCGCTGGTTGGTGATGTGCGCCCGGGGCGTGTTCGCCGTCCAGCGGTATTTGGTGATCATGATGTTCGGTATGCCCAATTCGGACAGGAACAGTGCGGCTGAGGAGCCGGCCGGGCCGGACCCGACGATCAGGACGTCCGTGTGGACGACGTTCGCGTCGGGGAGAGCCGTTTCGGTAACCCCGTCATCGAAAATAACCATTGTTTTCCTTTGGTGCGGCCTGAGGGCCGGAAGTTGATGCTGATGGAGTTGGGGGTCTTAGGCGTGTGCCGGGCTGTCGTGGGCACTGTTGTCGTAAAGGCCTTCCCAGGGGGAACACGAGATCGCCGCCGGTTCGGACGGCCACGTGCTGAACTGTGCCGTGATGGTTACCGGCGCGGCCTTCGAGGGCGTCCAGCCCCAATGACCGTCCCGTGCTGTTGAACATATCCTGATCCTGACGCTGCCAAACATGATCAGCCCGCAACGCTTTCAGTGGCGGCGGCCCTGGTCCTGATCGAACCGGCCACCAGGTCCATCACGTCGGCGCTGGCCGGCAGGAGATTGACCATGGAGAAGAAAGCGTGCATCTGGCCCGGCCAACGGTGATGTTCGACGTCGACTCCGGACCCTTCGAGGCGTGCCGCGTAGGCCTCGCCTTCGTCGCGAAGAATGTCGTGCTCAGCGGTGATCACCAGTGCAGGTGCCAGGTCGGCGAGCGAATCCGTCTTTAGCGGGGATGCTTCGGGGTGCGTCCGGAGGGCCGGTTCGGGCACATAGTGGTTCCAGAACCACTTCATGAAAGCAGTGGTCAGGAAGGACTGGTTCTCCGGCTCAAGGTACGAAGCCCGTGAGAAATCCGCGTCCGTGGCCGGGTAAAGCAGAATCTGGCCGGCGAGCTCCGGAGCGCCGTTGTCCCGGGCGCGGATGGTGGCGACGGCTGCGAGGTTTCCACCGGCGCTGTCGCCGCCGACGAACAGCGGTACGCGGTCTCCGGCGATCCGATCAACGTTCTCGGCAGCCCACTGCAGTGCCGTCCAGGCGTCTTCGACCGGCGTCGGGAACGGGTGCTCGGGGGCCTTGCGATAGTTCACGAGGACGACGGCGGCGCCGGATTTCGTGGCGAGCTGGCGGCCCAGGGTTTCGTAGCCCTCGATGTCCTCGAGGACCCAGCCGCCGCCGTGCAGGTACACGAGCACGGCGTTTGGCTTCTCGTTGGGTACCAGGACCCTGACCTGGAAGGTTCCGCCGTCATAGCCGGTAAGCGTTTGGTCTTCAGTGTCGTGGACGTCGGGACCGGGGCCGTAGAGGTTCTTCAGGCCGCTGCTGGCGGCGCGGGCTTCGGTCGCGGTCAGCTCCCACATGGGTTTGGCGTCGGGTCCGGCGGCCTGTGCCATGCCTGTCAGGAACGCAGTAGTTGCTTCGTCAAGTGCCATGGGTTTCTCCTCGTTGAGATGTGGCGTGGTGAGTTTGGATCAGAACGGATGACAGCGCCCGGTCAGCTGATTGCCGACAACTCGCTGAGCCGGTGCCAGGCACGGTTGTGGTAGACCAGCGGACTGGTTTCGGCGTCCGGCGCCGGTTCTGTGACCGAAGCCTGGAGGACCTGCACCGCCACTACGGTGGAGTCACCGGCCTGCATACGGTCCACGATCCGGCCGCGCAGCCAGGTCGGGGCGTTGTGCAGAACGGGTTCTCCGGTGACCAGCCGCGACCATGTTGCGGTGTCGGCGAAGCGGTCGATCCCGCTCGTGGCGAAGGTCCTGGCCAGTCCCATCTGGTCCGCGCCCAGGAGATGGACCACCAGCGTTTCCGCCTTGGCCAGTGCTGGGGCCGTCGAGGAGAAGGCCGAGAGGGAGAACACCAGCAGTGCCGGGCTGGCCGAAACGGAGATGACGGACGTGGCGGTCAGTCCGACGGGGCCGTCACCGGCGTCCGCTGTGATCACCGCGACGCCGGCCGGATGGTTTCGGAACGCGGCCTTGAACTCATCGGCAGAGAGCATGTCTTCGGAGCCGACACTGCCAACCCTCGTGGTGAAGTGTGCAGCGCTCACCGCGCTTGTAGTGGTGGTCGTGCTCATCGCTTTGCCGCCTGAGCCGGGGTTTCCGACGGGGCCTTTTCGGCGAGGGAGAAGAAGACCCATTCGGCGTCCTTGGCCAGGCCGGCAAGCATCCTGCCGCAGGACTGCAACACCACAGGACCAGAGGTCATGTGCTGTGTTCCGGCATGCATGTCCCGGAAGAAGCGCTGCAGGTCTCCGTGCCGGAGCGCCGCCGTCGCCGCCCACTTGTAGACGATCATGCAGACCTCGTGGGCGGACCATGTGGCGTTATTCAGCGCGAGGCGGGTCAGGGTTTCCTGCTCGGCGGACAGCAGTTCGCCTCCGCCCAGCGTTGCCTCGTTGTCCCGCCAGACCTCGAACACAAAAGCCCGGGCCGAACGCAGTTTGGCTTCGGCGGTGGCGTACTCGGCAGCGAACTGGTCAGTGTCCACGCTGGCGCCTGGGGCACCTGACTTCTTCTGGGCGAGGGCCCGCATTTCATCGAGCATCCGGCGCCCCACACCGAGGGCCCACCCGGCGTGGTTGATGCCGGACATGTTGGCCAGGCCCATCCGGTAGAGGGCGCCACCATATACGCTCTGCTTGGTGGTGACGTCGTAGGTGTACGACTCCGGCACGAACAGACCTTCGCAGCTGTAGTCGATGCTGCCGGAGGCCTTCAAACCCATGACGTCCCAGTTGTCAACGATGCGGGCCTGTTCCTTGGGCAGCGTGAAGACCAAGGGCTGGCCGGTCTCCAGGACCACGGCGGCAGTGTGGATGTGGCTGGCGTGGGGCAGCCCTGACGCGAAGCTCCAGGACCCGCTCAGGAGGTATCCGCCGTCGACCTTTTTTGCGGTTCCCATCCGGGTGCCCTGGCCGGCCATCAGATGGTAGGAGCCGTTGGCGAACAGTTCGTCCGTGGCGTCTTTGCCCTGGTAGGCGGCCGTGGTTCCCGTGATCATCTGCAGGGCCATGACGGCCCAGCCGGTTGAGGCGTCGGCGTAGGAGAGCTTCTCGATGACTTCGATAACCTGGCGGGGGGAAGCTTCGTAGCCGCCGAGTTCGCGGGGGATACCCAATCGGAAGACCCCCGAGTCGTGAAGGGCATGGACAGCTTTGTCTGTGAGGCGCCCGAGTTCTTCATTCTCATCCGCCTGCGACTTGAGCAGCGGGGTAATTTCATCGATGTGGGCGAGAAGGGCCGGGACGTCGTCGCTGACGTGCAGTCGGGCAGTTGATTCCAAAAGTGTCTGGGACATTTCTTGCTCCTAGCTTGGTGCGGTGCTGTAGTTGCAATTTATGCGTGATCCGTCTCACGTTGGATACGATGGAGTGCACACGAATGTTGTGACAGTGAACACATTGCTGTCCCAGTGCGGGGCCACAGGAGGCGATGTCGAATGAGTAACCCCCTGAAAGACCCAACGGCGGCTGCCGTGGTTGTGTCCGAGCAGGCAAAGGATCCAGGGTCGTGGGGCGCCATGGTCTCGTCCACTCTTTTGGCCCTGGACATGCAAACCGATCATCCTGAATCGTTTACGGCCAGGATGCGGAACCGCGTCCAAGGTGGAATCCATCTGGCGGAAATCGAAGCCTCCGGACATGCCGCGCGGCGCGGGGCGGAGCGGGTGGCCGCGGACGGCGGCTCGCTGGTCCTCTGCCACGTGCTCAGCGGTGAAGGCTTCATTGTCCAGGACGGGCGGCAGGCGCAGTTAGGTCCCGGAGACTTCGGCTTCTACCAGACCGGTCGGCCGGTCGAAATCGTTGTTCCCACGGGCTTTAATATCCTGTTCCTGAAGTTTCCCCAGTCCTTGGTCACGCTCTCGAGCCTCCAGATTGCCGACCTGGTGGCGGAGCGGCTGGACAGCCGCTCCGGGCTGGCTCCCGCGCTGGCCGGGCTCCTGGGTGGCCTGAATTCAGTAGTGGACAACCTGTCTCCCGAACTGCAGATGCTCACCCTCCACAACGCCGTGGACCTGACATCAACGATGATGCGCCATGAATTGGCCCTGACCACCAGCCCCGAGCCCGCAGGGCAGAAGCGCGTCCGATTCGAAGGCATCGCCGCCTACATCGATGCGCACCTCCGCGACCCGGACCTCTCTCCCCGGAGCATTGCCGCCGCCAAGTACATCTCGGTCAGATACCTGCACGCCATCTTTTCCGAATCCGGCGAGACAGCAGGGTCCTGGATTCGCACCCGAAGGCTGGACCGTTGCGCCCGGGACCTGCGGGACCCCCGCCTGGCTGATGTTTCGGTCAGTGTCCTGAGCCACCGCAACGGCTTCAAAAACCAGTCGTACTTCAGTCAGCTCTTCAAGGAGGCGACAGGCCAGACGCCGGCAGAATACCGCGCAAGAGCCCTCACGCTGTCGGACTGAGCAGACCGGGCATAACCAGCGGCTAACTGCGGGCGTTGATCAGCCTTTCGCCGATTTGATGTCCTTGGCCAGCGACGGAACCAGACCCCAGAGGGCAAGCAATATCCGGCGATCCACGGTGTCCTCCTACAGGCTCTTACCCGGGTGCGGAAAGATGCGCTGCACTGCGGTTGGACGATCCGCGGATCAGCTATTACAGACTTGCGGTATCGAATGCAGGAAGACAGACACGACGTCCGGGAAGGGGCGCACATGACCGCTGACCAACACCACCAACCCACTGTTTCATCCACGAAAGCCCCTCCGCTGAGGGGCTTTCCTATGTGCCGCGAGTCCCGCGGCGGGGCGGCGTTCACACCGCCTGATCATGGGTCCCGGCGCGCCCCCGGCGACCCTCATCGAGCCGACTGCCGTCAGCTGGCAGCAGCGGTCGGCTCGACTACGTTTCCCAGTGCCGGACCTATGCTTAAGTTAACGCTTATCCATTCCGCCGAAGGAGAAATCGAATGTCTCGCATCATTTCGACCGGCTTGGCCAAGACCGGTCTCCTGCTCGGCTACAAGGTCGCCCGCGATACAGGCAACAGGCAGGCAGGCGGCGCCATTTTGGCAGCCTGCGGCTTGGCCGCCTTCGCGGTGTGGAAAAACGACGCCGGCGCGGCCCGGGCTGCCGCACTCACGGGCACGTATATTACGGCCTTTGGCGCGTCCCACCCCCTGGCGAAGAAGATCGGCGCGTGGCCGGCAGTATTCACCGTCACCGGGGTCATGGCGCTGGCCTCGATGATCTTTGGCGGGCGCCGCAAGGAGTCCTAGTACTGAAAACGATTCAGCGGTCAGGGGGCAGGGTTACTCGTCGATCACGGAAACCACTCCGCCCCACGCTCATAGGGACGATCGAATAGCGGGTGTACCTTCGCGTCAATCGCCCAAGCCGTTTCGGATCGAAATCGCGGGGCAGACACGTACGAGTACGAGGCTGGGGTGACCCCGGCTCGGGGCACTCTCCTCCTGTGCAACCACGATGGGGGCGACGAGGAAGACACAACCGTTGAGTTTGGCCAGGGCGATCTCGCGATTGCGCAGTCGAGAGCGCCGCTCGGCGGCGGTCGCTGTGATTAACGCGGCGATGAGACGTCGGTCGAGATGTAGCATTTACCGACTTTGCGGGGTCATCTGCAATGGACTGATCGTTATGCCCGGCGACGGTTCGGTGCCAGTCGCCCCAGCTGGGATCCCACAGTTCCGGAGGGAGCGACACTTAAGGGACCATTGTCGGCACCGGGAGGGTCACGTGAGCAGGTCATTATCGTCGGGCGTTGTGGTTTCCGCGGCATTTCTATTCGCCTTGTCGCTTTCGGGGTGCGGTCAGCAGGCAGCGCCGCCGGCATCGGACATTTCGGGCGGACCCGTTGCCTCAGTCACGACAACCGCAGCACCGAAAGAAGGACCCTCGTCGGGTGGGGCACCGGGCGCTACTGGCGTCCCCACGGCGTCGTCGGCCTGGACTAGTTACACGACGGCGGACAGCCAGCTGACATTCGACTTGCCCGCCGCGTGGAGCGTCAGGGATCCCGCCGGTGAGCTGGCTGAAGGTGGTGGCGCATTCGCGGAGGTTACGAATCAGGCCGGGAAGCCATTGGCTACTCTCCGGACCAACATGGCCACGGGTTCCACCTGCACGGAGCGGTACCCGTACTCCATCCTGGACTCGCAGGAGATGACGGCGCTGACGCAGAACGGTGCGGCGCCCCGGTACGTGTTCGAGACCCGCGGCAACGCCGAGGATCCAGGTCCAGCGGATACGCCGGGAGCTGCCTACGGCATCGTGACCGGTCCGGTACCAACGGGGGATTCTGCGTGTTATATGTTCCACTTCTTCATCTGGCCGCCCAACTCTGCCATGTTCGGGGCGTTCTACGATCCCGCCAACAACGTCACGCCTGGAGACGCAACCCTGCCGTATCTGGAGAAGGCGAAGAAGTACGCGGACACTGCCGAGTACCGGGATATCAGGAGGATGATCACCTCTCTGCGGCCGACGAGTTAGAGGAGCAGGGATCGGCCTTAGCTGCCAGACCCAGCGGTGCCGGTGGCGGCGCGGGCCAGGCGGTCTCGAGGATCGCCGCCACCCGTCGTGCCAAGGGCCAGAACCCACATCAGCACGAGCAGCCCGCACGTCAGGGGTGCACGCCCGATCATTGTGATGACGGAGCGCGCCTGAACAACTGCTCCGTCACGGAATCCAGTCGCCGTCACGTACGCCTTCCGACGCCTGCTCTCGGAAGTACTGCGAACCCCGAACGTGTGAGGTAACGCGACCGGTAGCGACCGTTCGTCGATCCCTGCCTATTCTAGAAGCATGGCAAAGCGACATTGTCGGGATGAGACCGGGGAATTACAGTGACCCACGGTTTCCACCGCGGGTCCATTCCGGCTGTCCTTGGTGGCTTGGCCGTCCTCTGCGCCCTCGCCGGTTGCGCCCCGGCTGCCGACTACGGAGTGGCCCCAGAGAGCCCGCGGCAAAAGACTCTCATCCCGGCTCCGTTCCAGATCCCCGGGCCGCGGGCGCCCGAACGCGTGGTGGTCATCGGTGATTCCCTCAGCACGGGGTATGGAACCTCCGCAGAGGAAGCATGGCCCCGCCAGTTGGACCCGGATCTGCGGCCCGGACAGCTGCCGGTGGAGATCATCAACGCGGCAAGAGACGGGGCAGGCTACGTTGCCGCCGATGAGCAAGGAGAGACCTTTGGGTCACAAGTCGCCGCGACGCTCGACGCTTCGACGGACATTGTCGTGTTCTTTGGCTCGGACAACGATGGAGGCCAGGATCCAGCGGACGTAAAAGCGGCCGTCGAGGATGCACTCGCGGAGAGCAAGACCGTGGCCCCCCACGCGGCCTTGATAGTCATCGGACCCCTCACAGCCTTCGATCCGGCTGTGACGGACCTTGACGTCATCCGCGATCAGGAGAGGTCGGCGGCCCTAGACGCCGGCGCAGAATTCGTTGATCCGATCGCGGAGAACTGGATACCCGGGCCCGACTCTCCACTGCTGGGCCCGGACGGCGAACACCCCAGCAGCCAAGGACAGCAATTCCTGAAAGAGAGGATCCAAGGCATACTCACGTCGCTGCAGAGTCCCAGCGCCGTGCCTTCCGACCCAAAAACTCCGACCAACGCGTCGACACCTCCCGCATCCGGGCAGCGCAGCCCGGGTGCGTGAGGTACCTGGATTCCCGGCAACGGGGGGTGTCTGAATAACCGCGGACCGGACCGGACTGGCGGAGGCGCTGAGAGGTGTCGGGCGACAGCGTCGTTAGTTGCTTGCGCTGAGCCGCCGGCCGAGGCCGGTGCCGTCGCTGTCACTCCCGCATTGGATCATGACTCCGGCAGGTGCGCGGAAACGGGGTTCTGAGAGGCGCCGCCGGTCATGCGGCTCTCGACGATTGCGGCCATGAAAGGCAGGAACGGAGGTGAAATGATTATTAAAAGCCTAGCGGCCGATAGCCCTGCGCGGTCTGCCCAAGAGCCCGCATTGAGCGAGGGCATGACCAAGTTGCTGCCGCTCGTGGAGTCCTACGGCTGGGTCAACTTTGTCAAGACGGAGAAATGCCGCACCCTGTCAATGCGGGGTGCGGCAGTTTGGGAGGCCTTGGTGGGGAGAAGCGGGGTGTGGACAGTGTCCACACTTTCGGTCACGGACTGGGCCGTACCGGTGCCGGACTGGGCCGGATTGCGGAGGTTTTCGGGGGAGTGGCGGAAATTCAAGGGCTGGAACCCGGTTCGAGTCCCACCTCGGGCACGTGTTTTCCCTGTTCAGGGGCTTTTTGGTGTTTTTTCGTGTGCACATTGTGCACACTCCCGCCTCTGATCTGATGTTCCGGGTGTGTGGGGTCCCGGATAGACCTATTCGGTTGGGTGGGCGAGCGGCTGGCTACGGCGGACCGGGTACCGCCCTGTGGGGCCTCTTCTGGGTGTTCATCCTCGTTCGTCCTTCCGTCGGGTTTTCGCTTTCACCAATTCATTGCGGCCAGGGCCGCCTACAACATGACTTGCTGATTATTCTTTAGACCGACCGAGGGTTGTGGCCGGTCCGGAATTTCCGCTCTGATACCTGTTCATGCAGGAATGCGGGGGGAACAGCATGACCTGGCAACTGATCCGGAACTGAAAATGAGCTCGCCGAGCCTGGCCAGTCGGTAGGCGGGGCCGCCTTCGAGGGCGAGTGGTAGGAATTGGTGGGTTTTGCTGCCATGGCCTTCCCACCTGTAACAGGGCCAGCGGTTCTTCACGGGCGCCCGGGGTGGGGCGCCGGGCCGCCGGAAGTGCGGTGTTGCAGTGGCAGGGGACGCTCGGACAGGTACTGGACCAGCAGCGTCAGCCAGGGCGGGAGTACTCCAGACCGTACGGGGCCCCTCAGGGTTCGGCCGGAAGGGTGGTCTTCCTGAGGTAGTCTTCGACGGCCTTTTCAGAGATGCGGTAGGACTTGCCGAAGCGAATCGAGGCCAGTGCGTGGGCCCGGACGAGCCGGTAGACGGTCATCTTGGACACGCGCAGGCTCCCGGCCACTTCGGCGATGGTCAGGTACGGGGTGGGGATGCTTGCGAGGGGCATTCGGATCGGACTCCTTGGGCTGCTCAGAACAATAGGAAGCGGAACAGTGACAGGCAGGGGCGCGGACCCGGCCTAGTCCGGCCGCGTGAGCTGCCGGTAGTCGTAGTAGAAAGTTCGGTCGGCGGTCTGCAGCCCGACGGAGGTGCCGTTCATGACCGCCACCAAGCCAAGCGTCCGCCCGTTGAACGGGTCGTCTCCGACCACCACGTCGCCGAGCCTGTAGGGGACGGAAACCGTGCGTGCCCGGGAGATGGTTTGGATGAGGAACGCGTACAAACGCCAGTCCCGGATTCGGGATGACGGCGGGCCGGAAGAGATTTTCGGCATATGGATCACTCCTTCGCAGTGCGATCAACGGTGATTCACTGGTGGTGCGTATCCGGCATGAACGCTTGCGGGGAGCGGTCCCTGCACCGGTTTAGCACCGTGGAACTCACACTAAGCTCGAGGCTCATCTGTCCCATGCGTAACGTGTACCTCAATAGCGTTTCGAGTACCCGTGAGTAACACTTGGTGAGTACTTGCTTTTGGGCCCACGGGGCTGCCGGGACAAGCCAACATCGCCGATCTCCAGTGCCCGGGACGGTTTCCTATTCAGTTTCCGCCGGGATCCGCGGGTGCGGTTTGTCCCCCTGGGTGCTGTCGCCGGTGGCAGCACCGCGGTCCTGTCCGATATCGTCGACGTCCCCGGACGGCAGGGTATCGGGCTTCCGGTCCCTTGCCGAACCCTGGCTGGAACAGAACGCCTAAGAGATCGGCTCCAGGGTCTGTGGGTGGTGCTGCCGGCTTTTCA
>NZ_JARUXE010000053.1 GCF_030433895.1 Arthrobacter sp. PsM3
CTGTGCAGGTGCCAGAGGAACTTCCGTGAGGCCCCGGCACTGTCGGTGCGGACCAGAACCTTCTCCCCGGCCAGGGCCCCCGGCCTCGTCAAAGAAGCTCTCGGGCAGCTGGGCTGCGGCCGTGTGGAAGACCCGGATGTGGTCCTCAGCGCTGTTCGCTCCCGCGTTGCCCGGCCTCAGCACGGCGGCGAGGATCTCCCCGGAACCGTTGCCGCCGCCGTAATCGACGCTGGCGATGAAGGGGGCGAACCCGTAGCCACCCTTGTAGGTTCCGGACACGTTCTCCTTATCCGAGTGCGAGGTCACCAGGGTCGCGTCGAGGTCGATGACAAGCGGGTCCGCGGCTGTCGCGGCCAGTGCCGGGTTCCGGTCCCCGGCGGCGTCCCAGGCCCGGGTGCGCAGGGCCCGGGTGAGGGTCTCGAATCCGTAGCTGAACAGCTCCGGGTTGGCCACGGTGCGTTCGAAGAACCGGGAGACGGTCGCGTTCGAGGGCAGCTGACCGAAGACCCCCGGGTGAGGAACGCAGGATGTCCAGATCCGAGGCGTGTTCGCCTCCGGCGGCGAGTATCGCTGCCAGGGAACCGAGGAGTCTGCCCGAACGATGCCGCGCGCCGGAGGGAACAAACTGTCCCAGCCTGTCCTCGCACAGACTGCCGAAACCCAGGGCATCCATGAAGCTCGTGAGGACCGTGACCCCGGCGTGGGAGATCAGCGACTGGCCGGTGAAAGTGACCGGAACGGACGGAAAAACACGGGTAGACTTTTGCATCGAAAGGGTGCTCCCTCGCTCGGCAAGTAACGGTCTCGACAACCACTATTTTCCCAGTTCAGAGCACCCTTTCCCTGATTAACACGCCATCCCGCCGGCCCCGCCATGAAAACCTGGGGCTAGATGGCGTTGAATACGCGATCGATCTCAACGAAGCTCACGCGGCCGAGCTGCGTGAAGCATTCGCCCGCTTCACCAAGGCCGCTCGCAAGACAGGCGGGCGAGCCCGGACGGCAGTTCGGTCGAGTTCCTCCAACGCCAAAGAAGTTCGGCAGTGGGCTCAGGACCAGGGTATGCAGGTCAATACTCGCGGCCGCATCCAGGCTGACATCATGGAGAAGTACAACGCCGCACACTAGAACCAAAACGAAATCAGGGCCGGAACTCATTTAGGTTCTGGCCCTGATTCGTTTAATTGCCCTGCCACTCCCCTATGCCTCACGCTCTGAGTATGGAAGTTTCCCAGCGCGGCCTGGTCGTCGGCCTCCGCTGGCAGCGGTGGTTACGACCGCTACGCCGTATGCCTTTACGCTGTCGGCGGTGTCGGCGGTGCTGGTGGTCGGGATAATTGGAGCTTGGTTATTACCCGTTCGGCGCTGAATTGATTTGCACCGGCCAGACTTCCAGGACACTGGTTCCTATTGGGGGAAAAGCATGTCCGTCAAAAAGTCCGGGGTGCTCGTAATCGCGCGTATCTCGCTCGCAAATTCAATCGCCGGCTCTTCGAGCGTCTCAGCGCCCGCCGGCGCTGATGATGGAGCCAACCACCTGAAGGCGGTTTGTTGGAATCACGGACTTAACCGCCTGCACGTAAGCTGGTCCCCCAGCGCGACATCTTAGGCCCGCCGCTCCAAATCCCATACAGATAGGGCATGGCCCTTGGCTCGATCGCAGCCTTCCGGGCAGCCGGCAATGGAACAGCACGACAGGCCACTCATTGCGTCGTCGCAGGGCGCCTTGTCATGCGGACAGCCTGACCCCGGGCATTGACCCCAGAGCCTGAAAACAGAAGCCCAACGGTTCTTCGAAGGGATGCGGGAAGCCCATTCAGAACGTGACATCCAACATGGAACGCACGCGGAACTGTTCCCCCACGTTCCCCAACGCGCCAGAGGGAGCCACGCACCCGAAATGCGGAGGAGATAGCACGGGCCGGAACCCCATCCGAGACGGGCGCAGACGCCCACGCTTCTCTCATGGCACCAAGAGTAGTAACCCTTGTTGGACTTCGACGGCTCAAAGGCAACGGAGAGAATTTTGTTTGCCCTTGACGGCGTCGAATATGCAATAGATCTCAACGACGCTCATGACGCGAACGGCATGAAGTATTTACCCGGACCTGACACCGGACGCTCCATAAGAACCGCGGCGGACCGCCGTTCCGCCATGTCGTCCTCGACCACGCAGGCAATGAACGGATGTGAAGTACCAGCCACGCAGCAGGCAACCCCCTTCGGCCCACCGCCCCCAAATCCGGCGTCATGCAGTAGACGCCGCAGGCACCCATGGAGACGTAACAACTGCCCGAACCGTCGACCACACAGGGAAGGAGGCAGCCAGCCACAGCACCCGCCACGAACAAAAATGGGCCCCCGCGGGGGCCCATCAGTGAACAGTTTGTGCACGCTCGGAGGCCCACAAGCCCCTGAACAGGGAGAACACGTGCCCGAGGTGGGACTCGAACCGGGTTCCAGCCCTTGAATTTCCGCTGCTCCCCCGCAAACCTCCGCAATCCGGCCCGGTCCGGCACCAGTACGACCCGATCCGAAGCCCAGGGTGTGCACATTGTGCACACCCTCCTTTCTTGCCCATTTTGTTCCCAGCCCCAGTTGTCTGCCGTGACGGCTTGGATCACTTTGGACAGATCCCCAACCAGCCGCTCCGGCGATTCGTCAGTCGCAGGGTCCCGCCCCTGATATTTACAGCTTGTCAAGCCTTGTCAACACTAAAAAGACAAAAAGGCCTCTGACCTGCGATAACACTGTGCCCGAGGTTGGACTCGAACTGCATTCCAGCACCTGCAAACACTGGCAACCCAGGAGGACTTCCGGAATTCGAGCCAGTCCAACCGATATACGACCCGGACCAAAGGAGGAGGCGTTGACACTGTCAACGCCTCCTCCCCCTTGCCCACACCATCGAAACCAAGCAAGAGCCGCGGATGGCAGGGCTTGACCTTTTTATATCGTGAACTTCCATATGCAGAAAGCTACCCCTACGGCCGGCAGGCGGCAGTACAGCTTGTCTGAGTTTGAACCGGGTGCCACCATGATCGGCACACGCAGGGAGCTCTATTTAAGCTCGGCTACTAGATGCAGCGCATCGTCCAATATAGGCTCTCACTTGGCCGAGAAAGTGGATCTACGAAGTGGGACCGGGATGGCGGAAGCTACGTACTCTTGCAGCAGCGTCGAATTTTTTCATTCGACCGTAACAAAAACGGCCATCGAAAAGCTCGCGTCGAAGAAAAACCTTGTCATCTACTGTGGCGCTGGAACGACCATCGACAGGACTGGCCTGGGATGGGCTGCCCTCATCACGAGCATTTTCACAGGCGGCACGTCTAAAGGATATCCCACAGACGAAGAAATCAAGTTGATGGCGAAAACTGAAGCGAGCCCTCTCCAACTGGCTTCGATACTGACCCAGTACTCGTTGGAGAACTTTTCCACGGACGTCAAGATGCAAGAGAATCTGGGTGCCCGCCTGGCATCGCTTCTCTACCAGAACGCGTCATGGGCCGGAGGGCTAACAAGCGAGTTTATCGCACAGTTAGCCTTCGAAGTCAGTGCGGGTTCGGGCGGCAGCGTGACCATTGTTACGACCAACTACGACACTTTCATAGAGACGCGCATAAGGGAGCTGTGCACCGGCTTCAGTAGCGTACAACCAGAAGATGTCTTAGCAGACGGCGCCGATGAAATAGTCCAAACGAACCAACGCACCGTGTCGGTGAATGCCATAAGCAACGACCAGCTTGAGCAGCCTCTTGAGGTGAATCACTCTGCCGACGGAGTTCAGTTCGTATATTTGCACGGGTCGGTCGACGCAGCAGGTACGCATCGGGGCACGCTAGTACTTAGCGAGGCGGACTATCAGAGAACCCGCCAGTATTCCGTGGAATTGCTAAGTCTTCTGTTCAGCCGCCAACAATCAGCGGTTGTGATTCTAGGTGCGAGCCTCACGGATCCCCCACTCATCGAGGCCTTGGCTGTCACGAGGAAAAACGCTGAGGATCCTGGTAATAAAATTTCTCGAGTTTGCGTCCTGCCAATTTCTTCTACCGGTTACGTTCGGCACGGCCTCTCTCCCCAAGCGATGAGTCAGATGAAGCGGCACATCACAAAACGCGGCCGGCTCCTTGGGGTGGACATCCTCATTCCGGACTTTCATTTTCAGGTGGCGCAGTTCGGCTATGAGCTCTCGTTAGCTGCGGCTGAGCGACCATATTCAACGTCCGACGAGCGCTATGGAATGAGACTCAGCCGATGGTTTACTGATTGGGAGAAGACTAATGAAAAACATGAGGAGTTCTCGGCCAAGTTTTTCGCCTACAGCCAGAAGCGCCTCGCCCTATTGCGTTCCTCTTACTTCGACTACGACACGGACGACAACGGCGAGGATGAGTCACTTAGGCTAGAAATTTGGGCTCGGACGGGTCGAGGCACTCGCCAACTATCCCTGATAGCAAGCTCCCTAGGGGTCCTGACCGACAAAACAGTTCGAAGATGCGAGCCTCTTAGCGTGACGTCGACAAATGCTTCCGTGCGGGCGTTCCAGGAGGGCCGGCCACTGCATGTCGATGCCACCGACATCCTGCGATCAGGAAAAGCAGATGTCACAAGCCGGTGGAAATCATATCTTTCAGTCCCAATCAAAAACGACGACGTCGTGCCTGTTGGAGTTGTAACTCTCGCAAGTACGCGCACTCGCGATTCATCCGGTTTGCCTTCTGGCATCTCTCAGCGCATGGAGCAGATCGTCGACATGTTTCGAGACTTAGGCACGCTGTTTCTGGACAACCCCACGGACCTGCCTGGCCCGCCCATATAGTCTCAGAGTACCCAGAGCTTCACGCCTTGCCGCGCGCTCGGCCGCTATCTTGGCGAGAGCCGCTGCGTCTTCATTTGGAGCAATGGCTGCAGCACGCGCAGCTGCCTCCGTGACCCGGGCCTTGATGAAGTCTTCTCGGCTAATAATGTTCATGGTCCACATCCTCTGTCTCAGTCTGGGTTGCGACGTGACCGGCGGCAGCCCGGCCTGTTTGAAACGTGTAGTTAGCCAATCGCTTTTGGCTTCTCGGGCTACCCTGCGGGAACAGTAGATCTTGATACGCCTGGGTGCATAACGACCCCAAAACTGACGGAAGTCTCATAGCGACGACAGTAGTCCCACATGGAGGCTCTGGCTACCGGCATCGCGTCACTCCTTGTCAATCCTGCTGTTCTGACAAAGTCTGGCACGTAGGTTCTCGTAACTCGGGATGGGAGCAGTGTGGCGCAACAAGTGGTTAGTTCAGAGTATTGGCTGCCCACCCGAAAGCACTATCCGGAGTACTTGCCAGTCGGTGCCACCACCTAGGTGCTGGATCCGCGGTCGTAGCGGCGGTCGGTGGCCCCGAGCCGAAGGACGCCCGCTGCCACGCCACTTGGCGTGGTCACGCTACTGATCTCCGAGGCCCACGCAGCCTCGGACTGTAATGTAGTCGCTCACTCTCAGTCGAACGGCAGCGCCCTGCACGGGTGCGGCGATGATGCTCATGGCGGTTCTCCTCGGAATCCGGTGGGTGCGCGGCCCTGTGCTGCAGCCCGCCCTTCGTCGATGACTCCTCCGTGACGGCTCCGCTGTCACCTCCCCCGGCCGCACCGGACAGACGACCATGGACACCACTTGCGCGACGACCGGCCCGCGACTCGGATCTCCACCGCATGGGAGGATTTCATGCCTTGTACTGGCGGCACTATGGTCGAAGCATGCCGACTCAAAGCACGCGGATCATCCTCGATACGAACTTGTGGTCCACGCTGGATGATGGGTCACTTCCCCGGTTGGAGACCCTCCTCGAAGAACAGGACCTGCAGGTGCAGGTATTGCCCAGCACACTGCTGGAGATCGTCGATATCCCGCTCGAGGAGGTCCGCAGGAAACTGGTGGCCGGCCTTGCCAGGGGTTCCAGGAGAACGCGCGTTCGTACCGAGGCGGATCTGTTCGCTGAGGAAGTCGTAGAACTCATCAGACGTACTCGTCCTGAGTGGCTTCGCCGGATTCCTGACCGTGCCGAGGTGGAACGTCTCCGTACCTTCTGGTTGAAGAAGATCTGGAGGCAGGCTCTGGAGGACTCGACGGCCCTGCATGAGCATCAACAGGGCCAGTCCCCGATGAGAGATCACATCGTCGACGGACAGAAGCAGAACCGCAAAGGGATGTCGGAAGAGAAGTTCAAGCTCGGCGACCTCACAGAGCTTCACGGAAAGGACGATCCGGAGTCTGACAGGCCCTCCCTTCTCGGGAAGCTGCCTGGATGGGACGGCTCGCCCAGGGCCCTGTGGCGACTCAATCTCGCGCACTTGACTTGGCACCAGCTGGGAGTCGTCGGCCCTCGAGCTCGCATCACGGGCGAGGACCGCACCATGACCGATTGGATCGAGCCTTGGGTGGACCTCGGGCAGCTGCGGTCCAGCCCGGAGAGCTTTGTACACATGTGGCTGGATGAGGTCCACATTGCCGAGGTCCCTCGAAATTGGCTGAACTGGGCAGTCGATTTCGTGCAGCTGACAGTCAAGGTCGGCTCGGGGAACCCCGCGGACGCTCAGCACGCGTCCTACTTGGTCGACTGCGACCTGTTCCTGACCGCAGACAGGCGCTTCGTCGAAGTCTTGGAACGGGTTCGCGAAGACGCTCCATTTCCCTTTGCCGAAACGGTCTTGGTGGACGGCGACCGTCGGAAGGGTACGCCTACGGCAGAGCGGATTGAGCAGGCCCTGTCTCACGTGGCCCAGGCGAGGAACCTCATTGACGCTCGACGCGCCCTTTAGTTGATGAGGCGAAGACGGAGCCCTTTGGCGTCCGGGTGATCAGCGCTGATGCCTTCACCCTCCGATGGTGCCTGCCTGAAGTAATGCAGGAGGGAAAAGAGAGCCCCGACGAAGAGCGCGACCGCACATCTCCGTCAGGGCTCTGGGTGGGTCTCAGGCTGCCGCCCGGTTCATAGCGAAGTGCTCGCGCACGGCCTCGCGGGCTGCGGGTACTCCTCGTAAGGGTCCGGGTAGGCGGCATCGAACCGGGCCGCTGTGGTAATGCCTTGGAATCGCAGTAGCTCCAGGAGATCCGGCAGGTCCTGCACACGGCCGGAGAACTCGGCGCTGTCGGCGGCGATGATCTTGGCCCGAGTCAACGTGGGCACGCTGGCCAGCTGGAGCTCGATGCGCTCGTACGCTGTGTCGTCACCGATCCAGCGCGCCTGGTACATGGAGGCCACGGCCTCAGGGTTACCGCCGTCCATGACGTTGTCATTGTTGGTCCAGTCGCGTTCCAACACCGTCGCAGGAAACCACTTCAGCTACGACGTTGCCTCCGGGTCCGTCAGGCCGTCGGGGCAGACGCCCACCATCATCCTGGTGGCTTCCGGAAACAACAACTACATCGCCACCAACAACACCGCGTCAGCCATCACGGTGCATACCGTTGTCCTGGATGCATCAACCTCGGGGTCCAAGGTGCTGGACAGCGGTGATAGCAACCAGGTGGTGCGGTACGCGTCCAACTACGCGTTCAGGGCCACGCCGTAACCGCACGGACCGCCAGCCCGGCCAGACGCGCAAGAAAAAGGACGTAAGAACCAGCCGGAAAGTCATGTCATCCAGACCTCGTGGCTGCATGAACTCGTGTCAGCAGAAACAGGCAAAGGGCGCGTCGCCGATGAGCAACGGCATGACCGGACAAGGGTGCGCACACTGTACACACCCCCTTTGGCCGGACAAGCAGCCACCAGGTGCTCCCCCAGACCCAAGAAGCAGCGAACCGGGACGCAAAATCTTCAAACAATCCCCGCAGGTCATGTCGACACCACAGCCCCAGCGCATGAATAGGTACAAGACCATCCACGCCCAGCACAACCAACCTGAAAGGAGACCCGAATGACCCCACATCCCAGCAGGCGGAGGGCCCACCAGCCAGGGCCCTGAACCCGCCACTCACACAACCGAATAGGCCACCGCGGCGGCTAGGCAACAGCCGCAGAACAGCGTCAGAGGGACCCGAGCAGGGTCAATGTACACACGTTAAAGCAAAAACCCCCTCTGACGAGGGGGAATGCTGTGCCCGAGGTGGGACTCGAACCGGACTCCAGCCCCTGCAAACACTGGGCTCCCGCCCAAACATGCGGAATCCGGCCCAGTTCGGCAGCACTACGAGCCAATCCAAAGCGCAGGGTGTGGACACTGTCCACACCTCATTTCTCTCCACCAAAGACCCTCAAACAGCCGCACCCGCCTCGAAAGGGTGCGGCATTTCTCTGTCTCGACAAAGTTGAACAAGCCGTTGGACTCCACTCGTGACCGCAACCTGGTCATGCCCTCGATCATTGCGGGTTCCTGGGCTGACCGCTAAGAATTCGGAACTCAAACTTGCCGCCGCGAAACTGGCAGGCTGGCAAGGCAAGTCTTGACCCTGCAGGAACAGAAGGCCAAGATCGACTCGGAGGTCGAGACACTCTTGCAACGAGTGCTGCCAGGACTTCCGAACCACTGGTTCCGGTGTGGGGACGGAACAGTATTTGGCCAGTTCGCGTATCGCGGCTGCCTCCCGCGCAGCCTTTCTTCTCTCCAAGAAGAGCGAAGAACGCTGATCGCCATGGTACTCAGCAGCCCCTGACCGGGAAGCGGTCCCAGCCCGGGATTGGATGACTCAGCGGGCTTTCTGCGGGGGACTTTGCGAGCCCGACCTATCCACTGGACGAGTTTGGGCGTAAAACGATGGCATGGGTGCCTTGGCTGCTTGGTGGCGGATGCGTTTCCGTCTGCTCGGTGCGGCAGCTTTCTCCGCGGTTTTGATTGTCGGTGTGAGCGGTTGCGTGGGAGCCCCTCCGGATCCGGCCCCTCCCCGGCCGGCGCCGCCGAGCGCCGCCGCGATCCAGGCAGCGACGGATTCTCTGGAGGGAAGGGTCCAGCACTTCATGGATGGGGGTGCGACGGCCTTCGTTGTGCAGGTGCGATGGCCTGGCGGGGAATGGTCCAAGGCTTACGGGGTGCGAAACCTCGATACCAAGGACCCGGCCCGGCCCCAGGACCGGGTATCGGTAGCCAGTATTACGAAGTCGATGGTCGCCGTCTCCGTCCTGAAACTCGTCGACCAGGGACTCATTGGGCTTGATGACCCGGTGAACGGTGTTCTTGAGAGCTTCCGGACCACGCTGCGGCCGCCCGGACCGATCACCGTCCGCCAGCTGCTGAACCACAACTCCGGCCTGCCCGACTACGGCGACGCAGAACACGAGGCGGAACCACTGCAGCAGGTTGTGAACACGCGGCTCAGCCTGCAGCGGGGACTCGAACTGGCTGCCACGCTCCCCTGGGAGTCCAAGAATGTGGACCGCTTTGCTTACTCGAACTCCAATTACCTGGCTCTTGGTCAGCTGATCGAAAAGCTCCGCGGACGTCCCGTCGGCGACGTGCTCAATCAAGACATCTTTGCACCTCTGGGGCTTCAGCACACGTCGCTGGCCGAACCAGACCGCGGGGCTCCGGACAACATCCACGCCTACAGCATGGATGGTAGCGAACGGGTCGATGTCACCCAGGCCGAGGTTTGGGTCGGCTCCCCCGCAGGCGGCGTCATCTCCACCACGCAGGACATCAACACCTTCTACCGGGCCCTCCTCCAGGGCCAGTTGCTTTCCCCCGCCATGCTGGAGGAAATGAAGAAGAAGGCCGGCTTCGCGGAATACGGGCTCGGTCTAAGCCGGTTTCCTGACGCATGTTCCGGCGAATTCCGCTACGGCCATCACGGGGCGATATTCGGTTACATGAGCATTTCCGTCACGAGCGCCGACGGCGGCAGCCAGGTCACGATGGCCATGGCAGTTCGGCCGATGCCTTGGCAGGACCCAGCACGCCGCATCGACCTGCTCGGTACGCAGATGGAATCGGCTGCCCAGGAAACCCTCGACAACCTCTGCCACTGAACAGATTGCAGAGCCGGGCCTGGTTGGAACTCCCTGGTTGTGAACGCGGCAACCCTGGCCAGGGACCGATTGGCACGCGGGCCTATCCCAGCCCGGCAATGCCAGCCCAGGTGTTACTCCCGCCGGTCCCTCCACCGCCACGGTCATCGTCCTTGCCGCAACGCCTGCAGCGCTTGTAGCGGCTGCCGTCCTCGGTGATTTCCAGGTGTCAATCGTGGCGCATGTTCAACTTGCACAACAGGGTCCTGAGCATGATGCTCTCCGATCTGAGGCGCGATCCATGCAAACCGCGTACCCTACCCAGCCAATGAAATTTTAAGCCCTGCCCCTGGAAACAAACAACGGATCCGCTTCTCGTCAGGGTCATCAAACACTTCACCCCGGCCAGTTACAACTAAGCGGCACCACCACGTCGCCGCAACCCTGTCACCGCCGGGATGAAACTCTAGGCCGACAGGCAGCTAGCCGTACGAGACCCCGCCACCACCAGCTAACCGCACGGCCGCCCTAATGGAGCACACCACGATGCCCGTGACCACCATGCCGGTCCGAAGATCGTGCATGGCCGGCAGGGCCACGAACGTGCAGGTCAGGAGCGCGGACCCCGCCAAACCGGTCTCTGTCCTTCACCTGCCAGATGGCGTACCGTGAGCACACTCGCACACCGTATCTGCCCGGAATTTGCCCCATTTCTCCGGGCCAGCTCAGGAAGGCATCGTCAATGGAGATGAATATCAGGGACCACTGGGACCGGCTCAGTCCCGCGACACAGCAGTGGCTCAGCGACAACCCCGGCTGCCAAATTCTGCCCCGCACGATGGCCGAAACGATATGCCAGGAGTCAGGCACCCGCGCTGACTGTGACCAGCACGGCCAGGCAACGCTCTCCTCGGAAGACCTCGACTTCCTCCACGCCGGGGCGAAAGGACCCCCGGCCCTGCCGGAACTGCGGTTCTTTGACGCAATTCAGCCCGGGGAAGGCTCCTGAAGCCGGCACCGGGCCTGCCCTAGGTTCCACGCAGCGCTGAAACCTCGGGCGTGCCTCCGATATCGGGCATTACCTGAGTATGCGGCGGGCGGTCTGGCGCCGCGACGTGTTCAGGTGCATTTCATGGCTCGGGATGACTCAGCGCTCGGCCGGTTTGGGGCGGAGGAGGCGCTGACCTGACGAACCTCCAACCGGCCGGGCAGGGGTGCTCAGGCTCCCGGCGCCCCGGAGAGTTCCCGGGAGGTTTTTCCGGGGAAGTAACGGCGTAGTCGGGGGCCGTGAAATAGCCAGGGTAGCTTTGCCCCGGTCCGGTTGACCCACGCCGTGCCCATTCCGGCTTGCGCTGCACCGTGGATGTCCCAGGGGTGAACGGCGACGAGCAGCATCAGCTCGGGAGCCACCCCGACCCACGCGCCCAACAGGGCACCAGTGAAAACAACCCGGTCCAAGAGAAGCAACGCCACTGTCACCACATTTTGCACGGCTGCCGGCCCATATTCGACACCCTAGCGAAAGGCGTAGGAGAAGTAGCGCCACCTGCACTGGCAACCGGCGTCGCTCCCGTTCTTTGGGTATGGGCGCTAGCTGCGGCGGCATCCGCCATCCCATGCTTGTCTCACCGATTCGGTCTCGGCCGGAATTTCCTGAGAGACTCGATGTCAACTCACAAGACACCCGGAATCAGTAGTACCTGTCCCGGCACCGTAGTTCCGGAGCCTCAGCTCCAGTTAGTGGGGGCGACTACAGTCACGTCGACTAGGTTTTTGACGCCCACCAAAGTAGCTGTCCCGATCAACACGGAAACGATCCATGAGCAGCTTGTCGGATCGCAGGATTGGGACTGCCCCGCCCTAACCGACGGAGTGAACATACGTCTTGTACTCCTGGAACTCCTCGATGGCGCGCGGTCCCCTGAGACGGCCCAGGCCGCTTTGCTTGAACCCGCCCTCCTCGAACTGGTCGGCCATGACAACCCAGGAGTTGGTCCACACGGTTCCGGCCATGATCCGTCGCGCCACTCTGAGGGGCCGGTCGATGTCCCGGCTCCAGATCGCCGCGGAGAGCCCGTAGCGCGTGCCATTGGCCAACGCGACGGCCTCGTCCTCGTCGTCGAAGACCTCAAAGGTCGCAACAGGGCCAAAGACCTCCTCCTGGACGAGTTCAAACTCCACGCTGTCGACTTGGAGGAGACTCGGGCGGTAGTAGGCGCTGCCGTCGGCGACAAGGCCGCCACGGACCAGCGGCTTCGCTCCCGCGTCGATGGCCCTGCGCACGAACCCGTCGACACGGCGGGCGCTGGCCGCGTCGATCATAGGACCCATGTCGCTGGCTGGGTCGTCGCCGGGGCCCACCACTACGGCCTCGAGGGCCGCGGCGAGCCGTTCCCGAAGCTTGCCGCTGACGCCGTGCTGCGCGAGGACCCGGCTCCCTGTCATGCAGAACTGCCCGGCAAAGACCGTCACGCCCTTCGTCAGTACGGGCACGGCCGCGTCGAGATCAGCATCGTCAAATACGATCATGGGTGTCTTTCCGCCGAGCTCGAGCAAGACCCGCTTGAGCGTGGGCGCAGCGCCCGCCATGATCTCGCGACCCACGCGGGTGCTTCCGGTATACGAGAGGGCGCCGACGAGCGGCGACGCGCCAAGCTCGCGTGCTAGCAGGTCTCCGGACTCGGTGAGCGAGCTGAGGACACCGGCGGGGAGACCGGGCACGTCAGCATAAATCTCGTGGAGGATGCCGTTCACGAGCCCTGTCTGGAAGGGCATCTTCACCACTGCGGTGCAGCCGGCGGAGAGCGCCGGGGCCACTGAACGGACCGAGAGGATGACCGGGGAATTCCACGGCACGATGATCCCTGCAACGCCGATCGGTTCAGGCACCGAGGTCACGTGCACGCCCGCCCGGACCTCTGCCGCGCGCCCTGTCGATGTCAGCGCCAGCGCGGCGCAGTAGCGGAGCATGGCGGGGGCACCTCCCACCTCACCTTGGGCCTCACTGACCAGCTTTCCGTTCTCCCGCGAAAGCAGCTTTGTTAGCTCTGGGCTGCGGCCCTCAATACGGTCGGCGAGCTGATTGAGCACCTTGTGCCGGAGCTGCCTGTCGGATGCCCAGTCAGTCTCTTCAAACGCCCTGCGTGCGCCGGAAAGGGCGGCCTGCACCTGCGACGCATCGGCTTCTGTGTAGGTTCCCAGAAGTGAGTCGTCAGCCGGCGACCGCGACTCGCTTCCCTGGGAGTCGACGATGAGTTCGCCGTCGACGAAGTTTCCCGCTTCTGCCCCATGCACCCTGGTCATGCTCGTCTCCTCACGGTGTCGCCCATCTGCACGTCGAGAGCCGCCGACGACGGAGGGCCCGTGCAATCGGGACACCCGTTGGTGAAGCCACGAGGACTCACAAATGTGGGTGGCCAGGCACCGATGCTACTGCTACGCCGACGTAGCCACCAGACTTCCGGGAAGCTTTCCGCGTCCTGCCCACGCATGAGGGATATGGACCCGTGGCATGTTTGCGGCAGGGGTGCCCCCGCTCCCCCGTCAGATCCCCGTGCCGGCACGCCCCCTGGCCGAGGATGGCCAGGCCGTTGAGATCCCCGGCTTGGTAGGTGGTCACGCCGGCGGTGTTGGAGGGGTTCATCAGCTGGGTCGGGTCCTGGACGTGGTCCAGCCCGACGACGTGGCCGAGTTCGTGCTCGATGACTCCTTGGGCCTGCGCCGGTCCGTTCCGGCCGATCATGGCCTGCAGGGCGGGGCCGTTCAGTTCCAACTGGCCGCTGACGTAGGTGTATCCGGAGTTGTCGATGCTGACCGCTTCGCTGCCGCCCAGGCCCATGATGTTGCTGCCGACCGGTTTGTTGGTGAAGCGGGGCTCCTCGGCGGAGGTTTCCCACGCGATGAGCGCCGGCGCCCACCGGTCCCCGTACCGGGCCGGCTGGTAGGACTGGTGCTGCGCGGACAGCGCCTCCGTGGTGGCCCCGTCGTTGATGAACACCAGCCCTGTCGCCCGGGACACCGCGGCGACGGCGGCCTGGATGAGTTCCGGTCCGGCGGCCGGTGAGTTGGCCGCGCGGGTGACGTAGTGGATGGGCCGGCACGGGTCATAGGTGACCGGCTTCCCGTCATCGCCGGCGCGCAGGAAGGCATAGGCGCCTGAGCGGGCCGGCCGAGCGGGAACGGCTGCTCTTCGCGGCCCGGGGAGGGAAAGTCGGTGACGGCATGGGGTGTGGACCCGCCGGCGAGGCACGTCCCGGGGGCAGCACGGGATTCGGGATGGTGAAGGGCGGGGCCGGGTTGACCGCGGGGCAGCCCAGGAACGTCGACGGTTTCAGGTCCCCGTGCAAGTACATCCCGACACCGGCCAGGTAGGCGACGCCGGCCAGCACCCCGGCCGTCTTCAACAGCAGTGCCAGCATCCGCCCGATCGCTCGGAGAATGCGCAGCGGCCAAGGTGCACGGCGAGGCTGGACATCCCTGATCGCGGAGGAGGTGTGGATCGGGCCGGTCTCCCAGCCGGGAAGCAGCGGGGACGCGTTGCCGCGCCAGCCCTCGGTCCCGGCCGCTCCCCCGACCATTTCTTCGAGCTTCCACAACGGGATCCGCTTCGGTTCCGCGGGTCGTGCGAACAGGTCCGGCTCCGGCTCACTCATGCGTGCTCATACCCTCACCATCGTCCGAACCGCTGTCAGCGTAAGGGAACCCGAGGCTCCGGACGACATCGAGGGCGGCCTTCAGCCCTGCATCGTAGCTGCCGTCAAGGTCGCTGGGGGCGGCTGGCTGCGACGGCCCACGTGGCGGCACCGTATTCACGGTGGATGGCCCCGCGCGCGTCGGTGAGCTCGCGCTCGGCTTCCAGCCGCCGCTCAGCCGGCGTCTGGGCCCTGGACCCGGAGAACCTCAGCAGGTCGACGCGCCCATCGGATGGATCCCGGATGGGCATTTCCAGATAGTTCTCTGCGTAGGGGAACTCCGGCTACCACCCGGCCAGGCTCAGCGCGCTCATGATCGACTCCGGATCAGTTGCCGTGTCATGCCGTTCCCCCCGCATTCCTATATGAACAGGTATCAGAGCGGAAATTCAGGACCGGAGGCAACCCTCGGTCAACCTAAAAAATAATCAGCAGGTCATGTTGTACGCGGCCCCGGCCACCATGAACTGGTGAACGCCAAAACCCAACGAAAGGACGAACGAGGATGAACACCCAGAAGAGACCCCACAGGGCGGTACGCGGTCCGCCGTAGTCAGCCACTCCCCCACAACCGAATAGATCTATCCGGGACCCCACACACCCGGAACATCAGTTCAGAGGCGCGAGTGTGCACAATGTGCACACGAAAAAACAAGAAAAAGCCCCTGAACAGGGAAAACACGTGCCCGAGGTGGGACTCGAACCGGGTTCCAGCCCTCGCAAACACTGGATTCCCGCGCAAACATACGGAATCCGGGCCAGTCCGGTACCAGTACGACCCGATCCGGAGCCCAAGGTGTGCACAATGTGCACACCCCCTTTTCTGCCCACTCCAGTGCCTCAACCAAGCGGGCCGAACGACAGGCCAGGAGGGGCAGTTGCGTCCTGCGCGCGGTTTCGCCCTGCCATGGAGAGTCGGCCTCCGGAACCGGACCGGCCTCGGTCACGCACCGCGCTACGGGGCGGCCCTTGTGCTGGAAATCGACGAACATCATGGCGGCGCGTTCCTCCTTCCAGAGTTCATGGAGCAACGAACAGCAACCGGTATGACCAACCGACGGCCCGGCTGGACCGCTACGAAGCGAGCACATCCAACAGCACAGAGGACCCGACCGCAACGACCGCCTTCTCCCCGGCGAAGACGTGCTGAATTGGCTGGCGGCAGGCAACTGATAGTGGAGATTATGACAACCTAAAGAGGTTGATATTCTCCCTTGGCCAAGTTTTTCCTGATTGCGGAGGCTGCGAATCTCGACCTCATTCCACCGTTGGTGGGAGCATGAACCATCTCGTTGGCTACAAGGTGAGAGAGCGTTCAATGACCGATCACATCATGGATGGCCTAATACAGCTTGGCTTCCCAGTTGTGGTCCAGCGTAGCTTGGGTGAGCCATGAATGAGCCTGCCCGCCTTTCGTTACTGCAGCGCTTTCGAAAAAGGCTCGAGGTAGACACTCTGCTCCGCGATGTCGTTGCCGGGGTTATCGGCGGGCTCCTGAGCGGCGCCGTCCTTTCGGCCGTGGCGCTCTCGTATGACAGCAACATAGCGACTCGACAACAACGGGCTGATGATCTTCGGTTCGTCAGAGACGTCTACATCCAGGGTGCCACCGCGAGGCCTTTTCACGGGGTTGACCTTGAAGGCATGAGCTTGAAGGGCTTGAGATTCGGCTGCAAGGACGGGCAAATCGTGGAAAGGTGTTTCGACTTTGCCGATTTCTCCGGCGCCAACCTCAAGAACGCAGACATGTCTCTTATGGACTTGTCCTGGGCAGACTTTACAGACGCCGATCTCGACGGGACAAACTTCTCAAACTCCGACCTGGGTGGCGCCAATCTCTCAGGCGCCCGCAACCTGGACAAGGCCAACCTGAAGAACACCTGCAATGGCGCGACGCGTTGGCCAGATGGCTTTCACGTTCCTCCCAAGCAGTTCGAGAACTGCCTCCCGCAGGGTTTCTGACCAGAGGGCTGCGCTTCCCTAGCTACTCAGCGGTCTGGCCCTCTGCTGCCTGCCTCACCTGTTTAGACAGCAACCTAGGCCAGCAATGCCGCTGCGACCGGCGGGGCAACGACGTTGGCGGCCTGCCCCCGGCCACCATCTGGCCAGGCTCAGCGACCAAATGCTCTGCTCCGGATCAGTGGCCATGTCATGCCGTTCCCCTCGTGTTCCTTCATGAACAGGTATCAGAGCGGAAATTCCCGAACGGCGGCAACCCTTGGGTCAATCCAAAGAACAAGCAGCAAATCATGTTGTAAGCGGCCCTAGCCACCATGAAGGGGTGAACGCGAAAACCCAACGGAAAGGACGAACGAGGATGATTCCCCAGAAGAGGCCCCACGGGGAGGTACCCGGTCCGTCGTAGAGAGCCGCCCCCCGCACAACCGAATAGGTCTATCCGGGACCCCGCACACCCGGAACATCAGATCATAGGCAAGAGTGTGGACACTGTCCACACGAAAAAATACCTAAAAAGCCTCTGACCTGCGGAAACACTGTGCCCGAGGTGGGACTCGAACCGGGTTCCAGACCCTGAATTTCCGCCACTCCCCCGAAAACCTCCGCACTTCGGTATATATCAAGCTGTTGGTGACGGCTGGTTGGTTTCTTTGTAGTTGATGCCGGCGTGGCTGGGGGCGCCGGGTGCGGTGGGTCTGCGGCGGTAGCGGTGGGGGTTGCGTGCGTGGCAGGCGTCGAGGGTTGCCTGCCGCCGCTGGCATACTTGCTCGACGAGTCCGTGGTGGACGGTATCCGGGGTGTAGTAGCTCAGTCCGCTGTGGCGGTGGTTGGTGTTGTAGTCCGCGAAGAACGCCGCCATGTGGTCCCGGGCATGGTCCAGGTCCTGGAACCTCCGGGGGAACTCCAGATCGTATTTCACGGTCTTGAACAGGGATTCCGAGTACGGATTGTCATCCGATACCCGCGGGCGGGAGTAGGAGAGCTCGATGCCCAGGGACCGGGCCAAATCCAGGGTGGTGCCGGCCCTCATCGGGGCCCCGTTGTCGGCATGCAGGACGGCGGGACGCTGCTGGTTTCCGGCCACCGCGTCCGTGATGAGAGCGGCGGCCAGGGCGGCCGTTTCGGTGTATTCGACCCGGTGCCCGACGACCTTGCGGGAGAACATATCCATCATCGCGTAGAGCCGGTAGGTGTGTTTCCCCGGGCCGTGGAGCATCGTGATGTCCCAGCTCCAGAGCTGGTTCGGGGCGGTCGCGTGCACGATGGGTTTGACTCGTTTGGGGCCGGTTCCCGTGCGCTGTTCGCGGCGGTCGCCGTTCTGTCCGTTCCGGGCCACGATGCGGTGGGCGGCGGCGATGGAGAAGAAGCAGTGCCCGGCGTCGAGCATCCGGTAGTAGGCCTGGGTGACGGAGAGATTGGCGTATTCCCTGGAGTTCAGCAGCTCCATGAACGCCCCACCTTCGGCGTCGGTGATGCGGTTCGGATAGGCCCGGTCCGAATGGGGCACCAGGATCCCCGGCGGCGTAGACGGGCTCAAATGCCGGTACCAGGCCGTGCGGTGAACGCCCACCAGGGCGCAGGCCTTCACCGCGGACCAGCCGGCTGTGATCAGTTTTCCGGCAAAGGTCAGGGCGATTTCTTTCCAGGCTTTGGCGTCAGCCACTCCGGCCGCTGCGGCTCCTGTTCTTCCAGTTTTGGATCCGTCGCCGCCGCGCTCTTGGCCATCGCGTCCAAGAGCGCGGAAGCTTTTCCCAGAATGTCCACCGCAGCCTCTGACCTCTCCAGCTTGGCCTTGAGGATTTCGTTTTCCTTCAAGACCCGTTTGAGCAACTGCTTATCGCCTGCGTTCAATCGCTGGTCCTCCCTTAATGCGTCCGATCTGGACTTCAGCTCCCCGGACTCCCGCTGGCGGCACCAATGGTTCATGGTGCCCTCGGTGATGCCCACCGCCCTGATGAATGCGGCTTTCGAACCCCACTCAAGGCATTTCTCGTACTCATCCAGAATCGCGTGCTTCTGGTCGGTAGTGAAGTGCTTCCGGTTCGAAGCACGGACAGGCATAACAAAATCCATGATGGACCTTTCCCCGCTCTGAGCACCGGCCACGGGCACGGGCAACAGCAAACCTGTCACACAAGAGCCTGACACACAGGGACTCCGGCCCAGTCCGGCACCAGTACTACCCGATCCGAAGCCCAGGGTGCGGACACTGTCCACACCCCAAACTGCCGCACCCCGGATGGACAGGGTGCGGCATTTCTCGGTCTTGAAAAGTTAGACAAGCCATAGGACTCCACGAGCGGCAGCAACCTGATCATGCCCTCGCTTAATGCGGGCGCTTGGGCAGACCCCGCAGGGCTGTCGGTCGCCAGGCTTTTCAAAATCATTTCACCTCCGTTCCTCGCCTTCATGGCTGCAATCGTCGAGAGCCGCGTGACCGGCGGCGCCTCTCAGAACCCCGTTTCCGCGCACTCGACGGAGTCATGCTCCAATCAGGGAACGATAGCGACGGCACCGACATAGGGCGGCGGCTCAGCGCAAGCAAATGCGACGCCGTCGCCGGACACCTCTCGCCGCCTCCGCTTGCGGGCAAGCCGATCGTTGTCGGCGGCCGGGGCGGCCCCATAGAACAGGCTGTGGTGTCGACCGCATCCTACGAGGCCAGGGCGTTCGGTGTGGGTTCCGGAATGCCTTTACGCATTGCGGCCCGGAAAGTGCCCGACGCCGTGGTCCTGCCCGTGGATCATGAGGCTTACCTCGCGGCGTCTGAAACGGTGATGGCTACCCTGCGCGCGCAGCCCGGCGCCACCGTGCAGGTACTGGGATGGGATGAAGCCTTTGTCGGCATTGAGACAGAGAGACCGGAGGCCTACGCCTGAAAACTGCAGGCCGCTGTCCTGGAACGAACGCAGCTGCACTGCAGCGTGGGCATCGGCGACACCCTGGTCCGAGCCAAGGTCGCCACCGGGTTCGGCAAGCCGGCCGGCGTCTTCCGTCTCACGGCCGGGAACTGGCTCGACGTCATGGGCAGCCGGCCCACCAGGGAACTATAGGGCGTCGGAACCAAGGCAAGGTGCTCGACTTCTGAGCCTTCCGGTCATCTTCCGGGGGTATTAGGTGACGGTGAGCTGTGTGTACATGCCTGCGGCGTAGTGGCCGGGGAAGTTGCAGACCAATTCGTAGCGTCCCGGCCGAAGGTCCACAGTGACCCAGCCGGTACTCCGGGGCAGGATCCCCTGGCCGGCGCCTTCGGCGCAAGTGGACGAGGCCTCGCCCAGGCTGCCGGCCTCGTCGATTTTTCCGTCCCCCCCAACGGGCCGGGTTCCGGCGATCTGGTTTCCGGGAAGCGGCAGGATCACCAGCTCATGGGCGTAGCGCCCTGCGTTGGCGAGGACAAAGCCCACCGTTCCGTGCGGGACGGTGGCCTTATCGGCTGTAAGACGCATGGCTCCCTGGCGTCCGGGGCCGCCCATCATGGGCCCTCCCATGTCCGTTGCAGCGACATTGACCACCGTTCCGGCCAGGGCCGGTGCCGCGCAACCCGCGCGGTAAGTCAGGGCGCCGTCCCGTTGCGGTCCCAAAAACGCGACTGCGACCAGAGAGAGCGCCGTCAGGGCCAGTACGGCGAGGATTCCGACCAGCAACTCGACCCGGGAACGGGAGCTCATTGCTTCCGCCTGAGTGCTGCCCGGCGCGCCGTGAGTTCACTTTCGTCGATTTCCCCTCGGGCGAACCTTTCATTGAGGATCCGTTCGGCCTCGTCGTGGGGTGGGTAAGGTCCGTAGGGGCCCGGTACTGCCGGACCCTGACCGCGGCGTAGCAACAGGATCACCACGGAGACGACACCGCCCCAGAAGAGCAGCATCACCAGCGCCATCAGGATCCATCCCCCGGTCCCCCAACTGCCGTCCCATCCGTACATCATGTGCGCATCTCCTCAGTGTTGCAGGGTCCAATACTCCAAGGGGCCGTAGTGGCCGCCGGCCACGGGCAGGGACTTTCTTAGCCTGCAGCCGCTTCGACGGCCGGCCACCGAGGCGCCATTCAAGCCACACGCTTGGTTTCTACCCCAGCAACCTTCTCCTGGGCCACGTAACCTCTGCCGGCGCGCTTACCAATGCCGGTGATGCTCACATTGGTGATGCCCTCCCATCCAGCCAGGCCCACGGCCGCGCCATCCGGCGTATCCACCGCCGGGCCCCCATCCCCGACCCATCATGGCCCCCGGGTCCAGCCGCGATCTGCAGTGCTTGCAGACAGTCGCTCCTGGTTTAATGCTCTCTTTGCAGAACGGGCAAAGTCCCTGATGTTCCGGTGACTCCGAGCCGAGAAAGGAGCCGCAGTGTTTGCAGATTATGGCCCCGGCTTTGATCGTCTCCTTGCAGTAGGGACATTCGGCGCTCCCGCCGGGGGCCGCTGATTCGTTTGGGCCCGCACCTTGCGCTGATTGCTCACTCATTCGTTTCCTCCTGTGGAATTTCGTAACGACCCGGAGATGTGCTGTGAAAGCAGGAGCGTCCCGGATGGTTCCCCCGCCTCGAGACCCGGGGCACAGCGCCAGTTAATCCCCTCATGCGGGCACGCAACAGGGAACAAAGTCACCCGCTGAGATGACTATCTGCGATCCAGCTGGCGCGGCCGATACCTGAGCCAAGAACGACAGGACGGTCTTTTGGGGGCCGATCATGGTCCTTCCGGTATCGCTCGGTGTTTGGGCTCAGAGTATGGATCCAAGCGCGGCCGGTACATACGGCTCGGCGTGTCCTCGATCCCGGCACCGAGTCGCGTGCCCCGGGACGGTGAACTGTCCCGTGCCACACGAGTGCTGTCTTCAGGGCCGGCCTCACGAGTCTCAGGCGCGGCCCTTGAGGATCAGGTTCCAGTACATAAACGGCAGGCCGTAGCGCTTGAGCAGCCACATGTCGCTGCGTTCCTTGGTGGTGTCGATGAAGGGGATGCTGGGGGCGGGCTGGAGGGTGTAGTCGAACTCAGCCAAGGGGTATCTTGGCGACCCCCCGCAGCTTCCGGCACCACATCGGACGTCGCGAGCCCTGCCGGCCAGGTGGCCCCCGCAGGTCGTCACTACCGGCTTCGACGCGTTCTCCCGGGAGCGCAAAAGGGTCCGCTTCCTTCGTGCGCCGGCGCCTGCTTACAGCGGCGTCATTGGCTGGCGCGCTTCGGCCTGCCCCACAGATCGGCATGGAACAGCGGGGCCAGCAGACAAAAGTTGAACACTCCAGCCGCGATCATGACTGCGCCAAGGACAGCCAGCAGAATGCCCCAAAGGCCGCCGGCGGCGAAAATTCCTACCGCGGCCAGCACCAGACCAGCTGCTATCCGCAAAGCCCTGCCGGACGTGCCGCGCATAAAGGCTACAAATTCCATGATCCTTCTCCGTTTCTCGGGTACAACTACTGTGCTGGACGCCGCCGGGGTGAGCTAGACATGCGTGGTGGTGGCGGTGTGCCTCAGGCGAGGGACAGAAAGAGTTTTTCCAGGTCCTTGGTGTCCATGCTCGAGTCCCCGCGGACGAGGCACTGCTCGAGGCCGCTGGCGATGATCGCGAAACCTGCCCGGTCCAAAGCCTTCGAAACAGCGGCGAGCTGGGTGACGATGTCCTTGCAGTCCCTGCCCTCCTCCAGCATGCGCGTAACGCCGGCGAGCTGTCCCTGGGCACGCTTGAGCCGGTTAATGACGGGGGTGAGTTCTGTCGAATCAAGTTCCATGGCGGACTCCAGAGGTGGTGTGTACTTTTTGCTAATTCTATACCCCGGAGGGTATAACGGCTAGCAGCGGGTCTCCGGTATCCCGCCGCGCACGGACCATTTGCAAGATACCCCCAGGGGTATTACCGTTGTAGTTAGAGGAACGGAGAATCCCTTACGGAAACTCCCCCACCGCCCAACAAAGGAGAGCCCCATGCTTATTGAGCGCATTTACGACGAAGACCTCGCCCAGGCCAGCTATTTCATCGGCTGCCAGGCCAAGGGCGAAGCACTCGTCGTTGACCCCCGCCGCGACATCGACGTCTACCGCAACCTCGCCGCAGCGAACGGGATGAAGATCGTGGCCGTCACCGAAACCCACATCCACGCCGACTTCCTCTCCGGAACCCGTGAACTGGCCGCCGCGACCGGCGCCACCGCCTATGTCTCCGGCGAGGGTGGAGCGGACTGGCAGTACCGCTTCGAGGCGGAGCGCCTCAACGACAACGATGTGATCAACCTGGGCAACATCACGGTCAAGGCCCTGCACACCCCCGGCCACACCCCGGAGCACCTGTCCTTCCTGATCACCGACGGCGCGTTCGCCGACGCCCCCGGCTACCTGCTCTCCGGCGACTTCGTCTTCTCCGGAGACCTGGGCCGGCCGGACCTGCTGGATGAGGCTGCCGGCGGGGTGGACACGCGCTTCGGCGGTGCCAAGCAGCTCTTCGCCAGCCTGCGCGATAAGTTCCTGACTCTTCCGGACCATGTCCAGGTCCACCCCGGCCATGGCGCGGGCAGCGCCTGCGGCAAGGCCCTGGGCGCGATCCCTTCCTCCACCGTGGGCTACGAGCGGCTCTACGCCTGGTGGGCCCCGTACCTGGCCGCCAACGATGAGCAGGGCTTCGTCGACGAACTCCTCGACGGCCAGCCCGATGCCCACGCATATTTTGGCCGGATGAAGCGTGAAAACCGGCAGGGCCCGGCCGTGATGGGCGAACGCGCCCCGCTGGCCGAACTCGACCCCGCCACCGTCGCGGAAGACCTCGCCGCGGACAAGGTCACGTTCATCGACACCCGCACCAACGACCAGGTCCACCAGGGCACCGTGACCGGATCGCTGAACGTACCGGCCGGCAAATCCGTCGCCAGCTTCGGCGCCTGGGTTGTCAACCCCGAAACCGACAAGAACCCGCTGGTACTCCTGGCCCCGGACCAGGCCGCCGCTCAGGACATGTGGGACCACCTGGTCCGCGTCGGCATCGACAACGTCGCCGGCTACCTCACCGGCCTTCAGGGCCTGCCCGTCAGCACCCCGAAGCTCATCGCCCCCGAGGAGCTCGCCGGCTTCGACGCCGCCATGGTCCTGGACGTCCGCAACCGCACCGAGCACGCCGCCGGACACATCCCCGGCTCCCACCAGCTCAGCGGCGGACGCGTGATGTGGAACCTGGACCAGCTCCCCGCCGAAGGCACCATCGTCAGCTACTGCCAGAGCGGTGTGCGGAACTCCGTCGCAGCCAGCGCGCTGCGCCGCGCCGGCTACGACGTCGTCGAACTCGACGGCAGCTACG
>NZ_JARUXE010000054.1 GCF_030433895.1 Arthrobacter sp. PsM3
TTTCGGCTGTCTGGGAGGTCACGATTGCCTTGCTCAGCTGGATGGCGTCGGGGTTCCTGCCTTGGCTGATTTCAGTCGTGGCCATCGCCACGGCACCCTGGTGGTGGGCGATCATCCGGGTCAGGAAGAGCTTGGCCGCTTCGCTACCCTGGGCGGTGTCGAGCTTCTTCAAGTCATCATCGCCCATCATCCCGTCGCCCATGCCATGGCCGGAGGCCATCTGCGTCGGTTCGTTCCAGGTCGTGAGCCAGCCCGTCATCTGCTCGATTTCGGGCGCCTGCGCGGCTTTGATCTTGGTGGCGAGAGCGGTGATCCGGGCATCCATGCCCTGCTTCTTGAGCATCATGTCGCTCATTTCCACGGCCTGGGCGTGGTGCGGGATCATTCCCTGCGTGAACATGGTGTCCGCCGCGTTGTGGTCCGAGGAGGACGGGGCGGAGCTGGAGGACATCCCCATCCCGTTTTGGCCCATGCCCGGCATGGAGCTGGCAGGTGCACTTCCGGAGGTCCCCGCACAGCCCGCAAGGGCTATCACGGAGGCAAGGGTAAGGGCAGAAATAGTCAGAGTTTTCTTCATGGAGTTCAAGTCCTTCAATCATCAAATCGGCGTTGTTGCACGACGGCGGAGAATACGCCAGTAACCCGGCTGAACGGCCGGCAGGTGCGTATCGGGTAAGCGGGGCGCGCCGGGCAGGACACGGCGCAGCTTGGCCGTTTACGTCCGGCTGATGGAAAGTTGGCCCGGAGAAGGACTTCGCGGAATGAACTCGTACCCGCTGTCGGGAATGCCGGTAATGGGCCCGCCGCTGGAAGGCAGGGGCGTCGTGCCCGGCGGCGGAGCTGCCAGTGTCGTGGTCCCGGGAGAGGGGACGCAGTTCCCGCCCATGGCGGAGATCATCGTGCACCCGCCCGTATCGGCGCATGACGGTCCTGGTGCGTGCGTGATACCCGGAGCTGCGGTGGTCCCCGGGACCGCGGTGATGTCCGCGAAGTGGCCGGGGTGCTCCGGGGCCTGCATGTGGGGCAGCGCCGCCCCGGTGTCATGACCGGTGGCCGACGCCGGCATGGCATGGAGCGCCCCGGTGTTATGACCGGTGGCCGCCGGCATGGCGTGCGTGCCGGTCATGATGTGCATGCCCAAAATGCCGGCGACGAGCGCCAGCATTCCCGCGAGAAGGGCCGCACCTCGGAGAAATGCCGTGGCACGCCGGGCTGAGATGGCGGTCATGGTGTTCCTCCTTCCGTGCGGTCTGGTTGGCTTCAAGGTTACCGGCCCGGGATGCGCCCGGGTGGCTGACGGGTTCAGCGGACCTGGGCGGGATTGAGTTTCAGCCGGCGCAGGAGCTGTGCGTTCAGGGCGACGACGATGGTGGAGACGGACATCAGTACGGCACCGGCGGCAGGGGAGAGGACGACTCCGGCGAAGGCCAGCACGCCGGCGGCGAGCGGGACGGAGATGATGTTGTAGCCGGTGGCCCAGATGAGGTTCTGCCACATTTTCCGGTAGCTGGCCCGGGACAGGTCCAGCATCGACAGGACGGCCCGGGGATCGTTGCCGGCCAGGACCACGCCGGCGGATTCCATCGCGACGTCGGTGCCGGCGCCGATCGCAATGCCGACTTCGGCCCTCGCCAGGGCGGGGGAGTCGTTGACGCCGTCCCCGACCATGGCGACCTTGAGTCCGCGGGCCTGGAGTTCGGCGACCTTCTTGTCCTTATCGGCCGGGAGGACTTCGGCGAACACCTCATCGATGTTGAGCTCTTCCGCGACAGCGCGGGCGACCTGTTGGGCGTCACCGGTGATCATGGCGACCTTGATGCCACGGCCCTGCAGGGCCTTGACGGCCTGGCGGGACTCGGTGCGGACGGCGTCCTCGAGGCTCACGGCCCCCAGGATCCTTTGCCCGTCAATGACGTGCAGCACGGCCGCGCCGCGGTCCATCCACGCCCGGGTGGTACTTGCCAGTGCCGGCGGTTCTTCCACGTCGAGGTCCCGGAGCAGAGCCGGGCCGCCGACCTGAACGGTCCTGCCGTCGACCGTGGCGCGGACACCGCGGCCGGTCATGGACGAAAATCCGGAAGCCACCGGAATCTTCAGCGTCTGTTCTTGGGCGGCCCGGACGATGGCCCGGGCCACCGGGTGCTCGCTGTCCGCTTCAACGGCTGCGGCCAGCGCCAGGAGATCGTTCCGGTCCACACCCTCGGTGGCGGCGACGTCCTTGAGCGCGGGTTCGCCCTTGGTGAGGGTCCCGGTCTTGTCGAAGAGTACGACGTCGACGGTGCGCATGCGCTCCAGGGCCATCCGGTTCTTGATCAGGACACCGGCCCTGGCCGCCTGCTCCGTGGAGATTGCGATCACCAGGGGGATGGCCAGGCCCAGGGCATGGGGGCAGGCGATCACGAGCACGGTGACGGTGCGGGTGACGGCGTCGGGAACGCTGCCCAGCATTGACCAGACGATGAACGTGATGACGCCTGCGCCGGCGGCGAAGTAGAACAGGAACGCAGCGGCCCGGTCTGCAAGGGCCTGGGCCTTGGAGGAGGAGGCCTGCGCCTCGGCCACCAGCCGCTGGATCCCGGCCAGGGCAGTGTCATCCCCGACCGCGGTGACCAGCACGCGGACGGTGTTGTCTGTGGCGACCGTTCCGGCGATGACCTTATCGCCGGGTGAGCGGAGGACGGTCCTGGATTCGCCGGTGATCATCGACTCGTCAAACTCGGCCTGGCCGTCGACGACCATGCCGTCGGCCGGCATCCGGGCCCCGGAGCGGACCAGAACGGTGTCCCCTGCCACGAGTTCGCTGACCTTGACAGTTTCCGTGCCCTCAGCGGTGATCCGGTCCGCCTCGTCGGGCAACAGTGCGGCCAGAGCGTCGAGCGCGCCCCGTGCGGAGCCGAGGGCGCGCATCTCGATCCAGTGCCCCAGCAACATGATCGCGACCAGCAGGGCCAGCTCCCACCAGAAGTCCAGGTCAAAACCGCCGATCCCGAGACTGGTCACCCAGGACGCGATGAAAGCGACACTGATGGCCATGGCGATCAGCAGCATCATGGCCGGTTTCCGGCTTTTCAGCTCCTCCAGGCCACCCTTGAGGAAGGGCTGCCCGCCGTAGAAGAAGATCACGGTGCCCAGCACCGGCGGAATCCAGGCCGAGCCGGGGAAAACCGGGGGCATGTAGCCGAGCAGATCCGCGAACATGGGGCTGAAGTAGACCACCGGCACGGACAGGGCCAGCGTGACCCAGAACCTCTTCTTGAACATCGCAACGCTGTGTCCGGCGTGCTGGCCATGGGTGTGCACCATGTGCTCGTCGTCCATGCCATGGCCATGGACGGCGTGGGCGTCAGGTGCATGCGCGACGGCGGACCCGCCGTGCGGAGCGCTTGGCGCGTCCTGCCGGGCGGAAGGTCCGTTGTGGTGGTCCTGGTCCATTTCTGTGCTCCTTAGGAATTTTGCCGGTGCCGGCGGCCCCGGGGCCCGCCCGCGACGGGTGCGCCGCCGGGATTACGGGCTGGGCGTGAAGCTGTATCCGGCGCCGGTCGCGGCGTCCCTAACCGCGTCTGCGCTGGCGGTCCCGGCTACCGACAGGCGGGATGTTCCCCCGGCGACGAGCTCGACGGCCTCCGATTCCACCCCATCCACGGAGGCGACAGCCTTTTCGACGGTCTGGACGCAGTGCCCGCAGGTGAGTCCCTCAATCGAGTAAACGGAGCCGTCTGCCGCTGGCGGCGTCGTTTGGGCGCCGGACGAGCAGCAGCCGCAGCCGGACTCCTCCGGCGCTTCGAGGGAAAGTTCGGTCCTGGTGTCTGTTCCGCACATGTCAGCTGGGTCCTTTTCGAGAAGGAGTAATGGGGTGCTGGGGTTGAACGGCCGTGACGGCCCGGCGAATTCCGCGGAGCCTGGACAAACCACTTCACTGACAACACCCCAAACATACCCCTAGGGGGTATGTCTGACAAGCAGGGTCGGACGTGATGTTCCCCTCACGCGATGCGCCGGCGCTGTTTTGGACCAGGGATGAGATGCGCTAGCATTAATAAGTGCGCATATAAGCACATATTGGTGTATCGGTGGTGGTTTCGAGGAGTCCCTTTGATTGAAGTTCTGGCCGTTCCGGCCTACCGGAAGCTGTTTTCGGCCCAGGTTGTGGCCCTGCTGGGCACCGGGCTGCTGACGGTGGCGCTGGGCCTGCTGGCCTTTGATCTGGCCGGCGGCCAGGCCGGCGCCGTTCTGGGGACGGCACTGACGATCAAGATGCTCGCGTATGTGTTCGTTGCCCCGTGGATGGCGGCGCTGGTGGAGCGGCTGCCGAAAAAGGCGGTGCTGGTTGGGGCGGACCTGATACGTGCCGGTATCGCACTGATGCTGCCGATGGTGGATCAGGCGTGGCAGATCTATGTCCTGGTCTTCCTGCTGCAGAGCGCCTCGGCTACTTTCACCCCGGCGTTCCAGTCCCTGATCCCGGTCATCCTCCCCGATGAACGCCAGTACACCCGCGCCCTTTCCCTCTCGCGCCTGGCCTATGACCTGGAGTCGCTGGTCAGCCCAGCCCTCGCCGCAGGGCTGCTGACCGTATTGTCCTTCCACGATCTCTTCCTCGGGACCGTGGCCGGATTCCTGTTCTCCGCAGCCCTCGTGGTCACGACCAGGCTGCCGCGAGCCGCTGCCGTGAAGCAGGAAGGGACGCTGTGGCACCGGACCACTCTGGGCACGCGGATCTTTGCCCGCAACCCTGAGCTGCGGGCCCTGATGGCTCTGAATCTTGCCGTCGCGGCCGCGACCGCCCTGGTGCTGGTGAACACCGTCGTCTATGCCCGGGACATGTTCGGTGGTTCCAACGCCGACGTCGCGGTCGCTCTGGCCTGTTTCGGTGCCGGGTCGATGCTCGTCGCGCTGAGCGCGCCCAGGATCCTGGACCGGGTGCCGGACCGGGTCCTCATGCGTGCCGGCGCCGTGTTGCTTTCCGCCGGCCTCGTCGGGGCTTTTGCTCTGCTCGCCGTGCCGGGGACCTGGCCGGTGCTGCTGGGACTGTGGGTGGTTCTCGGAGCCGGAACCTCGATGATCAACACACCCTCCGCCCGCCTCCTGCGCCGGGCGGCCACCGAGAGCACCCGGTCCTACATCTTCACCGCCCAGTTCTCCCTCTCCCATGCCTGCTTTATCATCACTTATCCCGTCGCCGGCTGGATCGGCGCCGCAGCCGGCCAGCCGGTAGCAGCCGCCGCGCTGGCCATCGTGGCTACAATCAGTACAGTTGCGGCGTTCCGCTTCTGGCCCGCAGCATCCAGGACCGGCCCCGTGCCGGAGACCGTGAAGGGCTGAGCCGGTGGAAAACGCACAACCCATTCCGGCCGCCAGCCTCAACCACCCCGACGCACCGGATGCCCGCCGGCTGGACGCGGCCACGGCCACGTTCCGGATGCTCTCGGACCCCACCCGGCTGCACCTGCTCTGGCTCCTGGCCCAGGAACCCTCCGACGTCGGAACCCTGGTGGAGCAGACCGGAGCCTCGCGCACCTCGGTCAGCCAGCACCTGGCCAAGCTACGCTTCAGCGGCCTCGTCACCACCCAGAAGCACAGCCGCCACGTCATCTACAGCCTCACAGACGGGCACCTGACCCGGCTCGTCATGGAAGGCCTGAACCACGCCGACCACAAAGTCACCGGCGAACCCGCCCACGACTGACCCGCACCGGGTCCAGTGCTGCCCCGAAGAGAGCCCGATCCTTATCGGCGCAGCAAAACGCCAAGGACACCGGCCAGGGTAGGGCTCGTACCAGCCCTTGCACGACCAGTACAGGTCCCGCGCGGAGCCCAAAACCATAAGCGGTGCAGACGACTTCTGACATTCCGTGCAGGCGACTTTGGACATTTCGTGCAGACGACTTCGAAAAATGACATCCGAAAAGGACCCGTATGCCCCAACAGCGGGGGTCAGAACTCGTTTCCGGAAAGAAAGCCGGTCAAAAGTGAGCTGCAGGGATTTTGACGGCTGGGCCATGTGTGTCGGCCACAGTTAGCCGCAGGTGCCTCCAGCGCCCGGCGTGACAGCCGTGTGCCTGCGTGCGCTGTCATTTATCGGCGGGTGTGCACCAGCTGTACGGTGATTCAGCTCAGCCTCTGTCCATTGTGGAGGGCAAGAACTGGATGGTCGTAGACATGTCCGAAGCACTTGGTGAGCCTCTAAGCGGCAAAGACCTCAAGGGACTGGCTCAGGAACTCGGCGGCCAATTCAGATCGCTGAACGGTGCCAAATCGTCCTAATGCCAGGAAAGTACCCCTCTCTCGCTCGCAGGCCACTCAGTCCCGACAATGCCTCACGTGCCGATCGTTAGACGGGCCCAAGCGATACTGGCTTCATCATTAGCGCCCGGCCCCGGCGGTCCTTGCTTCGATATGGCGCTCGAATGCTGCGTTGTTTGCTGGGGGTCTTACGCGGCGAGCGTTTGAGCACGGTACTGCACAGGGCTGAGACCCTTCAGCTTTGTGGAGATTCTTTCGGTGTTGTACTAGTGAATGTAGTCGTGCAGCGCTGCTGCCAGGGCGTCGGTGTTGAGGAAACGGACACGGTGGAAGAGCTCTTCCTTGAGGTGTCCGAAAAAGTTCTCAATGACGGCGTTGTCATAGCAGTTTGCTTTACGGGACATCGATTGGACTGCCCCGGCGTTCTCCAAAAGTGTGCGCCAGGAGTTGTGCTGGTACTGGAATCCCTGGCCGGAGTGCACGAGGGGTTTCTGTCCGTCCTCAAGCGTGGCCAAGGCGCCCCGCAAGGGGGCGTTGGCCAGCTCTAGATTGGGCGACGTCCCAATCGCGTAGGAGATGATCTGCCGGTCGAAAAGGTCCATGATCGGTGAGAGGTAGAGCTTCCGGTCACCGACGCTGAACTCGGTCACATCGGTGACCCATTTCTGATTTGGGGCGTCGGCTTCGAACTGGCGTTTCAGGAGGTTGGGGGCCACGATGCCCTGCTCGCCCCGGTAGGAGTTGTATCGCTTCCTGCTTCGGACCTTGCAGACGAGGCGCAGGGAACGCATCAGTTTCAGAACGGTCTTCTTGGCGACCGTCCAGCCTTGCTTCAGCAGCTCAAGATGGATACGACGGTGCCCGTACCGGCCGTGGTTTTTCTTGAATATCTCTGTAATAGCGGCCTTCAGGGACGCCCTTGGATCGGGGCCTTGGAGGCGGGACTGGTGGTAGAAGAACGTGGACCGAGGTAACCCGGCTACGTCCAGGAGAACGTCCAACCGATGCTCAGCCTTGAGTGCGATGACAGCGCGGACGTTTAGCGCTGTTCCTCGTCCCTCAAGGCTTTTACTTTTCCCAGGAAGGCCACCTCCGCACGCAGGCGTTCGTTCTCACGCCGCAGCCGCTGCAGCTCCGGTTCCTGCTGCGCCGGGCATCTGGGTTCTTCCTCGGCCGGCCTTTAGGTTTCGGACGGAGGCCGTCCTCGCCCTCAGCCCGATACTGCCCCGCCCACACGGCTATCAGGTGTGGCGACGACAGGTCGAGCTCCTTCGCCAGAGCGACCCTAGTCTCGCCGGCAATGTATCGCTGCACAGCGTTGAGCTTGAGCTCGAACGAATACAGCCGCTTCACGGGTGTGGTCACAAGAGCAGTATCTCCGCGAACGCGCCATCTGTCGTGCAACCGGAGGACTGCTTTCCTACCCACCCCAAGCCTGGTCGCTACGGCCCTGGAGCCCCAACCAGTCGCAAACAGCGCCACCGCGGCCTCGCGCTGCTCCTCAGACAACGAACTGCCCTTAAACATGAAACTGCTCCCCTTAAGTCAGAACTGAATTTTCAGTCCAACTTTCGGGGAGCAGTTCAATGTGCCGGCCTTTCTTCCTGATACGCAAGCTATGCGGGCGCCTGATCTGGTTTGATGTCAAGCTTTTCTACCGCGGCTATGACCTCTCGAACGCTCGCAAAACGCTGAGACGTGTCATGAGACGAGCACTTCTGCACGAGCTTCGCCGCTTCGCCGTGGCCGGAGAGGAGTGATTCCCGGCCGGAGAAGATGAATGAGAGTACAAACCCAACCGAGTACATCTCATTCACGAGATCGTAGCTCTTGAAGTCGTGAAGCATTGGGTCCCGTATGGTTCCACGCATTTCCGTCTGGGTGCGAGTGAACTCCGAGGATTTGTCCTTCACAAGCCCAAAGTCGGACAGCTTCACGAGGACAGCTTCATTGTCATAGATCTTGAGCAGTACATTTTGGAGGCTGATATCTCGGTGTAGTAGACCCTTGGTGTGGATGTAGTTGAGTCCGTAGAGGAACTGCAGGGCGATGCGTTTCCGTGTGGAGAAACTGAGTTTGGTGTTTCGGCTCTGGACATACTGCCGCAGCGTTTCACCGCAGTATTCCATGCCGTATTCGTTGCGCTTTTCATTGAACTTGAACACCTGAACCACGTAGGGGAAGCTCAGGTTTTTCATAACCTCAAACTCCTGCCGGAATCGTTGTTGATCCCTAGCGTCAATCTCACGTTTCGCCCTCTTGACCGCGTACTTCACTCCATAGTCTGGGTCGACGTAGCTGTAGACATCTGCATACGATCCACTGCCCACCATCGTCAGCTTTAGTGGAGTCGATTCCCTCTTCAACCGGATTGACTTGTCGCCGAAGGTGAAGGCCTGGGCGTATCGCAAAATTTCGACTGGCTTGTAGTCGTCGGGGATGGGACTTCCGTTGCTCTTCCTGAGCCACGTTTCTGCATCCTCGAGGGCCAACTCATAGGACTCGATGAGGTTCACCTCGAACCCGGCCAAGTTCGCATTGTGGAGGTCCTGTCGTAGCTCCTCAATGAGAGCCAGTAGCTCCCTGCTGGCCGGGGCCCAATAGTTCTGCTTATCCTTAGCCCGCTCATTAATCGCCAGGAAATGACTGTTCAGCTGGCCGTGAAGGACAGCCAACATGTGCCCGAAATTGGCAACGTCCTCGTAGAGTCGCGAGTACGCCCTTGGTGCAGGTAATTCCTTGTATTTCTCCAGTAAATCAGCCACTCGCATGTCGGAAGCGTTCGGCATCGTCCCCCCATCCTGAATTCGAGGGCAACCTGCCGGATTCGCCCCTCTGTTCCAGATTCTCTCATTTCTACCAAGGCGGAACTGCGCGGCGTCCAGTAGACTAAAGTCGCCCCCAGCCCGGCACTCGCGTCTCCTGGGGCATCGATGTGCGAGCCGCCCTAGGCAGGCTCGCGGCGCGCTGTCCTGGGATGGGAGAAGCCGCTCCGCGACCAACGGTGGGGTTCGCGGAGCGCGACAGCGATTCGGAATTACGGTCTCTGGATTGCGCGAAGGTGGGCAACCACGAAGTTGAGGCAGGAGCCACACAACCAGGGGATCGATATCCCGGTGGTGGCAACGGATGGATGGACAAGGGACAAGGCAATCTCGATCAGCTGCATGCCGGTTTGTGTGCGGCGCGGAGTCGAATACGTTAGCGATCGCGCGTGATCCTCGTCACGAGCATTAACGACCGTTTCTCAACCGTATCTAGGCCATGGGTAACGCTTGTTGCCATGCGGCAGGGGGAGACTTGGCGTACTTGTCGGACGCCGAGGTGCTGCCACGCTTAGGCACGGTGACTCCGGGCGGCCAGCGGCTTACACTGCTGATGAGCTGGGAACTTCTTCAAAGAGGAGGGCCGCCAATTGGAGTACAAGCAACCAGGGTTGGGGGGAATCGGCCAAAAGGCGAAGCATTGGCTTCGAACCGGCCGACAGATTGCGATTGCCAGCAGGGAACTAAAAAGGCCGAGAGTCCTCGCTGCTGTCATCACTTTTTCTGTGATCGCATTATTTAGTCCCTTCGGAGCACTCTCAGAGCCGGTCGCCGTTTCCGCGGCCGACGCGTCAGAGCCCACGGTGCAGATCGTCCCGTCGTCCGTTACTCTCGCTCCGGGAGACGTGGTTAAGGTCGCGGTGGTGTTGAACAACCCGACGGATGCCACAGTCACGGTTGATGACGTCAACGTGGCCGTGCCGCCCCGCATGACCGCGAGTACCGTTTCCGGTCTTCCCTGGACCCTCGCCCCGGGGTCGTCACAGCTCATCAATCTCGATGTCAGCGCTGACCCCGGGATGGGGGAAAACTCAGTCAGTATCGTCGTGAAGTTCAACCAGGGCACATCGGCTCGGCGGGTCGTTGCCTCGTTGTCTGTCAAACCCGCTGCGGGCGACGCTATGCCCGAGGCGACCTTCGTAGTCTTCCCCTCTAAGCTCGGCGACGGCGACGGCAGGCACGCGACCGTGCGCCTGACAAACCCGACGGCGATGAAGTTCACCAACCTACGATTGCTCGCCGTCGACAGCGACGATGCCGATCTCGCAATGCCACAACCCTCGGCCACGGCCGACTGCTCTCCCGGGACCGGCGAGCGTCTTCTCACCTGCCTAAGTGACCTCGCACCGGGAGCATCCGACCTGGTCCATCTGGAGGTACGGGCTCATTCAAGCGTCCGGACGGGAACGCAGCAGGTGAGCGTGGTCCTAATGGGGACCCGCGTTGCCAAGAACGCTGCCGCGCCGGTTCCGGAGGTCCTGGCGGTCGCGTCGCACGACGTCGAGCTCACCGTCTTCGGCATCGACGCGATCTCTCCGTTCGGCATAGGCACGCTGTTCTTGCTGCCCGGGTTGCTCGCCATCGCTGCGTTCCTCGCGGCGATCCGATGGGTATACCCGCGGATAGGATCGGGCATCCCCGACAAGGTGGACCCCAGAGACCTAAATCAGATGCCCGTCGTCATGCTCGGCAGTGTGCTGGCCTATTTGCTGGTGTGGTTCATCTGGCGCGAGGACCTCACCCGCAGGGTGAGCACGCTCTCGGTTGGGCTGCTGTTCGGGCTCGGCATCCTCATCGGCGTGGTGGCGTGGATGGTCGTCGCGTTGCTCTACAGGCAACTCGTTGGACGTCGCCGGTTCCGCGTGAACGCCGAGCCTGAAGACGTGCTGCGCACCCTTGCGCACCGCGGCGCCGGACTCCTCTTCCCCTCTTACCAAGTCAATAACGTGATCTACCTCCACCTCGGCCAGACGGACGGCAAGGAGTTCGTCACACCGCAGATCACATTCGAATTCAGCAACGAGGTATCAGATGACGAGGAGAAGAGATTCTTCTATGCCCTCAGGACGAACGACATCGCAGCCATCCTTGATATACACAAGGATGGCAAAGTCGATCTGGACTGGAGCACCAAGACCGGTCTCGAAGTTTACGACCCGGCATCGCTGCCAGCGTTGGGCAACAAAACGGCACTGCTCAGACAGAAGTAGTCCCGAAACATGTGCGGGCCGCCCCACGAAGGAGCGACCCGCGGATCTGTCGGCGACCTTCCAACCTTTGGTTGGAGTCGTAGACACTGATCAATCAGTAACAACGATAGCGGGGTGCGACATGAAACTCGAGAACGTGCTGGTGTCGGTCGGGCGGACATGGCGGTTTGATACTGGCGGGCAGACGGGGGTTGACCTCACGAAGAATCGCTACGCCAAGGAGATCAACCGACTAAAGGGCGTGAAGGACCAGTCGGACTTCCGCCTACCATGGCCTCAGTACAGGAGCAGATTCTGGCGGTACATGCTCAGCCCGTCATACTGGGAGACCGGCACCAACGACCTCGTCGCGGTCCTGCTCCCGCTTCAATACGTGCGGTTCTTCGTAGATACGAACACACCGGTAGCACACCCACGGGTCGACATCGAGGCTATTCGCCACCCGTTCGCCCTGACGACTATCGCCCACTTTCGGCTGAAGAACGTAACCCCCTGGCCTTCCGATGAGCAGGCCGCCCTGCTCCTCAACACGCTGACCCGAGGCAACGTGGGCGTGATGCAGCCGGTCGACGGGGGGTTCCCGTACCAAGTGCTGCCGTCATTGCCCACTCAAGATGTTCTCGAGACGCCGATCGCCTTCCAGAACGCCGGCCAGTTCACTGTGATCTCTGCGCTGCACCGCGACACCGACCCGCTGCTCCTGGCTTCCACACTGGCGCGGCACTTCCCCTCGAACCCCACTCCCGACGGCTCGGCCGCAATTCATGACGGGGCCATGCACGTACATGGAGACACCGCCGGTTTCGCGGTGTCCGCACAGGTCGGCGCAAATAAGGCCAAGTGCCTGCACCACAACTACACCGCGTTGCTGGCCTACCTCCAGAACCTCGCCACGCTAGTCGTCTCGAACCCCACCCCCGAGGGTCAGTGGTACCAGGACCGTGCTGTAACGATGCTCAACCACCTGTACCGCGCGGAACCAGCGCCCCCCATGCACTCGGTATACAAGTCGCGTCTGACCGAGCTCTGGCTCAACGAGCGCAGCCTGATAGAGCCGATCAACCAAGTGGCCCAGGCCCAAGGCCTGGGCCTCCCGCCGCTCCAACCCCCGCTAACTACGCCAGCCTAGCCCTGACCGTCGGGCCCATCCCTCACCGGGCATTTGTCCTGGCGGGAAGGTCGAGAGCGTAGATTGCGTGTACTGCGGGCGAGCCGTCCGGACGGCGGTTAGTCATCGAGGTCATCTCTGCGATGAGGCGGAACTCGCAGCGTTCGGCCACACGGAGTGATGCGATGTTCTGGGGGTCAGCGCGGATGATTGCTCGGTCACCGATGGGCTGGTCCGCAGTCCTCGGACCAGCCCACCCCTTTGCTCAGTTCTCCTGGACGGCCTGCTGTCAAAAACGACCCTTTATGAGCTTCCTCGCGGCGACGACGCGCGTCGTCGTGTGAATCGCAGCGATAAGTGGCGGCATTCTCGCAGCGCTAAATGTCACCCCCCGGCGCCCGCAAGCCGACCTCACCCGGACGGCCGTGAGAAGCTGAGCGAATGATTCTGGAGCACGCGATCCTTCCCGTCCGTACCGGCAGCGAGTCCGAGTTCGAAGAGGCATTCCGAATTGCGCGCCCTCTGATCAGCCAGCAGCCGGGCTTCCGGAGTCTTTCTATTTCACGCTCAATCGAGACTCCAAACCTTTACCTCCTCCTCGTTGAGTGGGATTCGGTCGAAGCCCACACCGACGGCTTCCGCGAGTCCGCCGAGTATGAGCGGTGGAAGGAGCTGCTTCACCGTTTCTACGACCCGTTCCCGGTCGTTGAGCACTTCACAACTGTGCGATAGCCGACCCTTACCACCACGGGAAAGTAGTCGCCACCGGCCGCATCGATGTGCTGGCCGCTGACGGAAGCGTTCTCTGGCTCGAACTGGCGGACGGCAATGGACGCGCGCTCTTTCTCCAGAGTGACGGCGTCAGAATCTACCGAAGCCAACCCAGCCCGGCCAACTGACGGAAGAGCGTCGCCCGAGGACCCCGCTGGTTCCGCCTCGGGCCGACCGCCAATAGCTGAACCGGACCAAGTGGAACCAGAACGCCAGATATTCGTCTCCCGTCGAGACGGCCCGTTCAGAGTGCAGAGGACTTCTGACATTCCGTGCAGACGTCTTCTGAAAATGACAGGCGTCGGGGGAAGCGGGCCCCAACCCACACGCCGCAGTTCATGGTGTCTTCGCTGTATGTTCACGGCAGATCCACGCTTGCTTCGGTGTTGCCAGCGTAGCCGCACTGTCGGAGTCTCACAGACTCTAGTTGAAGGGAGGTCCCGGAAATCTGGATTGTCAGTTCAGAAGTCGTCTGCACTGGATTCCGCGCGCTACTGGGCTTGTGCAAGGTCGGATTTGACCCAGGACCGCCGGGAGGCCACTGGTGGGCAGTCCAAGCGGAGGCTCACCGTGCGCATCGGCCACCAGCTCGGCTGCTCACCGGGAAGCACAACGCCCTCGAAACGGCCGGCGCTGCTTAGCGCAGCTAAGTGAGGCTGCTGGGGTCCGGCGCCACAGTGTCGGCGTGGCGGTGGGCGACTTTCCACTGCCCGTCTTCACGGCGGTATATCTGTGTGGCACGAAGAGTGAAGGTACGCGGCTCTCCGTCTACGGACGTGGAGATGTGCTCCAACCCGGCCGTGTAAGCCATGTCGCCCACGACGTCGAAGGCCTGGACCTCGAAGTCAAAGGAGATGACCTGGGAGAAGCTCTGCCCGAGCACGGTGAAGAGTCTGTCCAGCTGCTCCAGCCCGAAAGCGTTCCGCCAAGCCCCCAGAACGCTCACGGGCTCCTTACGGGACCAGATCAAACGGCGCGGGCCGGGATCGCCGTCGTGAAGTGCCTTCTCCGCATCCCGCAGAGTGGACTTCACCCAGGCCAGGAAATCGTCGCGGTCGCCCATGGCACCAGTATGCTCGCGGCCGCCATGAACAAAATGTGCTCGCGTCTCGTAAACTCTAGTTAGGAGGGAACCTGGCAACGGCCGGCCCGGGGTTCAGCTACACCCCTGCTAATGAAGGACCTTGCCTGACCGGGGCTTTCATGTCCCCCGGCGAACTGATAAAGGCGAAATCCCGGCCGCCATGACCCGCCGATGCCATCGTCGCCATAGTTGAACCTGGCTAGCTGACAACAGCAACGTTAGTGGTCGAAGTCATTTTTGCCACGCGGCGAAGCGCAGATACCCATCGTCCTCAGGTCCGTCGGAGAGCTTCCTGGGCTCTTGCTGCTTGGTGGAACTCGTGACGGACAGACTCCGACCGGAAATGAAGGCAATCTGGGTACCGTCAGGGCTTGCGACTTCATCGGATTGGGCGAGTTCACTGGGTGGGAGAATAGCTATCTGGCTCAGAGTTTTATGGTCGGCGCTTCCTACGGCGCACCCCCCGCCACGATTTCCGGGAAGGCATAACCGTCCACGTTCCGCTGACCCCACAGCCAATAATCAGCTTGTCGTCGGGAGTGATGACATTGGCGTTGTCCCAATAGACGGGCGTCTAGCTTCGATCGAAATGAAACGGCCGAACCGCGGACGCGCCGCCTGCCGGGTCGGCCTCCTGCCGGCCGCTCGACGGGCCGACGGATCCGGGGTGGTGAGTGGAATTGTCGTGGTACCTGGGTCGATCTGTCACAGGGTTGAAGAACGGATAGCTCTGGTCAGGTGTCAGGGCTCCGTACGTGGAGCCCATCGGAGGCGTGAGGTCAGCGAACGTTTGACCGGCGGAGAGATAACCAATGTGTCTGGTCGTCCCGCCGGTGCAGCTCGCCGTCTGCTATCTTGCCGAAGTCCGCGCTGAACATATCGCGCAGTGGCCGCTCAGTGCCGACCTGCACCGGAACCTTCGGGCACGATGGACGAATAGTTGCCGGGTCACGCAGGAAAATTTGAGTGGGACCGATGGAATCACCGGACTCGGGATCGTAGATTCTCAGGTAGGTAGCGTTAGCAGTGCACTCCTGGATGACGATGCCTTGGGTAGCCGCCCCTCCGGCCGAGTAGTGGGTGCTGCTGCGGGGGAGTTGCGGTTGGTGTCCCAGACGGCGTAGGAGTCGTGACTACAGTTGGCGGTAAAGAAGGATGCGAGGACGTCTCGGTTCGGGTCCCGGCATTGCTGCATCCGGCCACAGCCAGCACGAGTGCCACTACGGAGAGATCGGTCGATTCCTTCGGGCGTCATAGAATCTGTCGGTTCGGGGTTTTCTTCGAGACTTTCGAGCTGTGCCCTCTTTGACAGTTCCTGAAGTAATCACAAAATCTGCACGGCATAGGCAGCGCGTCTCTAGCGCCGGAATTGCATCTGGCCCATTCGGCAAAACTAGAGAATCGGTCATGCGGCTGTCGGATGTTCGGACAATGAAGGGAGTGAAGGAAGGAGGAATCGCTATGCAGAGCCTGGAGACTCTGCGCGCCGTGCGGGCATGGCGGGTAGTCCGTAACGAGCGCGGGCAGGACCGGGTTGCACTTGAAGTTGACCTTCTCCAGCAGGATCAAGTTTTTCAGGGCGGCGAAGAACTGCCGCGCCCTGTCAACGCCGAGTACGGCTGTTTGGGGGAGCCCTTGGTGGGGAGAATTAGGGGGTGTGGACAGTTTCCACACTTTGGGTCGCGGACTGGGCCGTACCGGTGCCGGACTGGCCCGGATTCCGTATGTTTCGGCGGGAGTCCAGTGTTTGCAATGGCCGGAACCCGGTTCGAGTCCCACCTCGGGCACAGTGTTTCCGCAGGTCAGGGACCTTTTTTGTGTTTTTTCGTGTGGACAGTGTCCACACTCTTGCCTCTGATCTGATGTTCCGGGTGTGTGGGGTCCCGGAAACGGCCTATTCGGTTGTGTAGGGGAGCGGATGCCTACGGGGGATCGGGTACCGCCCTGCGGGGTCGCTTTTGGGTGTTCATCGTCGTTCGTCCTTTCCCTAGGGTTTCGCCTTCACTACTTCATGGTGGCTAGGGCCGCTTACAACATGATTTGCTGATCATTCTTTAGATCAACTGAGGGTTGCGGCCGGTCCAGCATTTCCGCCCTGATACCTGTTCATGCAGGAATGCGGGGGAGACGGCATGACATGGCAACTGCTCCGGAGCAGATCATTTGGTCGCTGAGCCTGGCCTGTCGGTAGGCAGGGCCGGCCGCTGGGGTCTGCGGGGGGTTGGTGATTCCGGCGCAGAGCATCTTGTAGCTGGGCACATACTGGCAGTCCTGGTAGTCGATGAAGTCGTTCGGGTTGGCCCTGGTCGAGAGCTTTTTGCCCTGCAGATCCCGTTCGGCGAAGCGGCGTGAGCCCCAGGTATTGCCGACCAGGTGCCCGGTCTGCTTGTCCATCACGATGCCGCCGAAGTGGTCTTTGACTTCGAACTGCTCATGGACGTCGAGGGTGTCCGCGTCGACGCGGGAAATGATGGCGCTTCTGTCGGGCAGGTATTGGGCCACGAGGGCCATCGTCGGTACCGGTACCGGTAGGAATTACAAGCAGGTTCACAAGGTCACCCGCGACCACCCCACCGCCGATTTTGGGACAGACGAAGTGTTGTTCCCGATGAGCATCCACCACGCGGGGGCCACGGCCCAGGCATGCCGTGAGCGTGGATTGTTGGCCCACGAGCTCGAGCTGGAGCTCAGCAAGGCACCGAAATGGTGGGAGGTCCTGCGCGGTTAAGCGAAGGCAGGCAATGCCGGGTCAAAGTCGGCCTCCAGCGTGGCCGAAGAGCTCCACGCAGTCGCCATGGATGTGACCCGCCGCATCGCCGTCGCCGAATCCCACGAGGTCAACGCGTGAGCGCCGAACCGACACCCAGCCGCCCCGCACTTGGATTGCCCCCACGGCGCACAGCCGCGCCGGCCGCTGAAGCGCCGCTGGCAAGGATGCTCCCCGGACACAGGCCGGAGACGCCAAAGAAGTCAGAACCCAAAGAGGCCGACACAGCGAACTTGACGGTGAGTATCACCGCCGCGCTGCGGAATCGGGCGCGGGCTCCCTACCGGGCGACCAGTTACGCCGAGGGGGACAGTACTTGGAGCCACTTCGTGGCGAAGGCGATCGAAGCAGAGACGGCGCGCCGGGAAGCTGAGCATTACGAAGGTGTGATGTACCCGTCGTGGGGTGAGAATCTTCCCGGGTGCAGACGGCTCAAAGAAGGCTGAGTACCAGGCAGCGGTGCTGTCACCCACGTGGAGGGGGCTGAGCGTGAACTTGCTTGAGTTGGTTGCGATGATGTTGCAGATCCATGCGGCCGCCGGCCCCTTTGTGTCGCAAAAGAGCCCCCAGCTGGCCGGAGATCCCCGGACAGCTGAGGGCCTTTTGTTAGGTCCTTATGAGGGTGCGAGGGAACTGGCCCACCCCCGATAAATAGTTACCTCGGGCCACTTCCTAAACCACACGCTAGCCCCGTCCCATGGTCGCGGCAACTGATAGCTTCATAGGGTGCCGCCGCAACCGCTAATAGTGGCGGGACAAGAAGGAAGCCCCCAGCGTTTTTGATCGTGGGCTCACTGGCCTGAGCTGTCAGGGTGCCGGTTCTGTTCCCGGGTGGTTCTCCCGGATCTGATCGTCGGATTCCAGCAGGGCTGCAAGGGCGGCCAGGGCGGGGACCGCGCCTTCGATGGCTCTCTGATATGCCTCCGGTAGCCGTTGCAGCGCCTTTCCGAGGCGTTGGTCGTTCGCCGCCTGCCACGCGCTGAGTACCGTGGTTCCCTTATCGGTCAGGCTGAGGCTTACGGACCGCCGGTCGCCCGGGCGGGTCAGGCGTTCCACCAGTCCTGAGCTCACCATCTGCTGCACGAGGTTGCTTACCGTGTTGGTGGCCAGGCGCTGACGTGACGCGAGTCCGCTGACACCAAGACCCGGTTCATCAGCCAGGCGTTGCAGGACTTCGACCTGGGCCATGGGCAGTGATTCCCATGGAAATTCCTGCCGCACGCTCGAACGCAGAACCCGGCGTAGACGGGTGATTGCGCCGGTCAAAGACCACGCATCGGCACGGGCTTGGTCCGGCCCGGATTCCAGCACAGGTCCCTCGGCCGTTTTCATGATCTCAGCCTATCCCGATACACCCACCTATAGAATAGTTCTGTGGCAGAGCTATTCTTCCCGGTGCCTGGCCTCTTTAGCCGGGCTGATCCCGGCCCCGTAATCGGTCCGGCCGGGATCCTGGGGTGCAAGTGCGCGGCCGCGCCACGACACCTTCCAGACAGGATGCCTCTCCGCTATGACTGCCAGTGATTCCTTCATTCCATCGCCCACCCTCAGTGCCATCCATGTGGGCCCGCTGACCATCCACTTCTATGCCCTCTGCATCATGGCCGGCATCGCGTTGGCTCTCTGGCTGGGAAACCGCCGCTGGGTTGCCCGCGGCGGCCAGGCCGGGCAAGTGCTGGACATCTGCCTGTGGGCGATCCCGGCCGGGATCATCGGCGGCCGGATCTATCACGTCGTCACCGATCCGGAACTGTACTTCGTTCCCGGGGCGAATCCCTGGAACGCCTTCGCCATCTGGGACGGCGGGCTGGGCATCTGGGGCGCGATCGCCTTGGGATGTTTGGGTGCATGGATCGGCTGCCGCAGGGCAGGCGTCTCACTGGTAGCCTTCCTGGACTCGGTGGCACCAGGCGTGCTCTTTGCCCAGGCCCTGGGCCGGTGGGGAAACTGGTTTAACAACGAGCTTTACGGGGATCCGACCACGCTGCCGTGGAAACTTCAGATCCACCAGATGGACACCGCCACCGGGTCTGCGCTCACCGATTCCTCCGGCGCCCCGGTCGTGCTCGGCTATTTCCAGCCCACGTTCCTCTATGAGTCCCTCTGGTGCGTGGCGGTCGGCTTCCTGATCCTCTACCTCGACCGGCGTTTCGGCCTCGGAGCCGGCAGCGTTTTCGCTCTGTATGTCACCGGCTACACGGCCGGGCGGTTCGCCTTTGAATTGATGCGCTCGGACTACGCCAACCTGATCCTTGGGCTGCGGGTGAACACCTGGGTCGCGGCGCTGATCTTCCTGGCCGGCGTCATCGGATTTGTGCTGTTGTTCCGCCGCGGACGCTCGGTCGCAATCCCGGATGCTGCCGCCCCCGGCTTCGCCGCAGGCGCTGATATCGACGCCGCCCGGCAACCCCCGGCGTCCGGCCCGACGCCGGAATCCGGGCGAGCATCGAAGGAACACACGGATGCTCCGTAAGGACTCGCGATGGGGGAAGTTAATGTCCTTCGTTGTTGCCGGCACCCTCAGCGGCGTTCTGGTGGCGGGACTGTTCCTCCCGGCGACCGCCATGGCGGGAACGGCCCTGAGTAATTCCATCGGCATGTTTGACCGGCTGCCTGACGATCTTGACGTGAATGCAGCACCTCAATCCTCGACCGTGCTGGCCAGCGACGGGTCGGTGATCGCTTCCTTTTATGCGGAAAACCGCGCGCCCGTGGCACTGGAGAAGATGTCTCCGTTCATCCGGGACGGGATCGTCTCCATCGAGGACGCACGCTTCTACCAGCACGGCGGCATCGATACCACGGGGATCCTCAGGGCACTCGTGGCGACGGCCCAGGGAGGGCGCCAGGGCGCCTCCACCATCACCCAGCAGTACGTGAACAACATGATCATCGAATCCCTCGTCGCCCAGGGTAAAAGCGATGAGGTCAAGCTCGGCTACTCCAAAACGATCGGCGACAAGCTGCGGGAAATGAAGCTCGCGATTGCCCTGGAGACGAAGTACTCCAAGGACCAGATCCTGCAGGGCTACCTGAACATCGTCTATTTCGGCAATGGCGCCTACGGCATCGACGCCGCCGCCGAAGAATATTTCAACATCCCTGCCAGCGACCTGACTCTGCCGGAAGCCGCAGCCCTCGCCGGGGTCGTGAACAGCCCCGTCTACTACGATCCCCTCACCGAACCGGATCATGTAGTGGCCCGGAGGAACGAAGTCCTGGACAAGATGCTCCAGCAAGGACATATCACCGCTCCCGAGCATGACGCCGCCGTGAAGGCGCCCATCGGACTGAACGTCCACCCGAGCAGCCAGGGCTGCTTCGGCGCGGTCACGGCACCGTATTTCTGCGACTACGTCCAGCGTCTGATCCTCAACGACCCCGCGTTCGGGGCCGACGAAACAGCCCGCAAGAAACTCCTGTATCTGGGCGGGCTCACCA